>JBDLRN010000075.1:0-36587 GCA_039800005.1 Actinomycetota bacterium
GCTCGACTTCGCGCGCGACCTCGGCAACCGATCCGGCGGCCAACATGTCGGCGTCCGGCCCGATGGCGTCGGGGTATTGGTACAAGATGCGCACGTGACGAGAGTACCGTGAAGAGGTCGGCGTCGAACAGATCGTCGTCGATCACCCGTCCATCATGAAACTCGGCTACACCACCATGAACACTCCGGCCGACATCGGACCGCGCGTGTTGGGCCCCTTGCTCGAGAACGCCGGCTTCGATTCGATCTGGATCGGCGAGCACAGCCACATTCCGGCCTCGCGTCTCACGCCGTATCCGACCGGCGGCGACATGCCGTGGCAGTACACGACGATGATGGATCCCTTCATCACCCTGGCCCAGATGGCCGAGCACACGACACACCTCCTGCTCGGCCTCGGTGTGGTGTTGCCACTCGAACACGACCTCTTCGCCGTGGCCAAGACCACGGCGACACTCGACGTCCTCACCGGCGGACGTGTCCACTTCGGTGTCGGCGCCGGGTGGAATCGCGAGGAGTTGGCCGATCATCGTCCCGACGTCTCCTGGTCGATGCGCTACCGCGCGCTCGCCGAGTGCGTGGGCGCTCTGCGCGCATTGTGGGTCGACGACGAATCGGAATTCCACGGGACGTACTTCGACTTCGATCCCGTGTGGTGTCGTCCGAAACCTGTTCAGAAACCCCATCCGCCCATTTGGTTCGGCGCCGGAGGCAAACTCGGCACGCAGCACACCGTCGCCTGGGCCGATGGCTGGATGCCGCTCGACGTGACCCTCGGTGACGTTCCCCGCCGAGTCGCCAAGTTCCGCTCGATCGCCGCAGAGCAGGGTCGTTCGAACGTTCCGATCACCATGGTGGCGTTCGGCGACCCGAGTCTCGACACCTTGCTCGCCTACCGAGACCTCGGCATCGAACGGGTGGTGGTGGGTTCGGGTCGCGACGGCTGGGAAGATCCGAGCGGAGTTCCGGCCTTCATCGACCGATACGCGGCTTACGTCGATCGGCTCGCCTGACCGACGGACGTCACGACGGGCTCACGTCCAGGCGGCGATCACGTCGTCGGCCTTGGCGATGGTGGCCAGCAACGACAGCGAGTTGTCGATCACCGCATCGGCGTACTCGGTGGGAACGCCGCACACTCCGTCCCGAACGAGAACAACGCGATACCCGAGGTCGACGGCACTGATCACGGTGCCGAGGATGCCGAGATTCACCGACACTCCCACGACCACGAGCGTTCGCACTCCCATGTTGCGGAGAATTTGGTCGAGCGACGTCGACGTGAACGGTGTCATGCCGTGGATGCGCGTCACCACCACATCGGACGGCTCGGGTCCGAGTTCGGGCACCAACCGCGCGCCCTCGGTGCCTTGATCGATCGGCGTGGAGCCGGTCTCGCGTCGAAGACGCGCGTTCATGGCGAACACCTTGCAGTTGTCGGTGGCTCCGATGCCATCGGGGCGGTTCTCGGCGGTGCAGTGCACGACCGGCACGCCGTTGGCTCGGGCGGCCCGACACAGGCGCCCGGCGGTCGAGCGAACGCCCACCCGTTCGACTTCGTCGACGAGCGCCTTCATGAGCGCTCCGTCGCCCACGACACCGCGCTGAAGCTCCATCGTCAGAACGGCGGCATCGCCGCCGGTGAGAAGTTCGGCGAGACGGGCCCGCTGCTTGTCGTCGAGTGCGGTCATGAGAATCAGACTGCCACATCTCCGTCGACGATCTGGTAAAGGTGTGTGCTCATGAGCGACGAGCGACCGATCGACATCCGCGACACCGATCCCGAGAAGTACTGGGAGACGTTCGCCGAGAAGTGGACCTCGTTGCTGACGTACCGCTACCTCGGTCGACGTTGGGATTCACTCGACACCGGTGTCGAGGGCGCCTTCATGGACCTCCGCCACGACATGCGCAACTCACTCGGTGGAATCATGGCTGCACCGCTGTGCGTGGCGTCACCGGAGTGCGGCGGGTTCAACGACGACGTGGTGGTGCCCAATCCGCTCATCGCGTCGATGCAGATCCTCGACCCTGCCCCCGACGTGCGCCGACTGCTGATCCTGCCCGACAATCTCCACACCGGCCGACGACTCGGTTTCAGCCGCGCTCTCGTGGTCGATGCGGCCGATCCCTCTCGCGTCGTGGCCATCTCCACCGGTGTGGGCCTGTCCCTCGGTCCGGCTCCCGAGGGCTACCAGAAGATCGACAATCCGCCCGTCGACGTGATCGACTCCCCCGACCTTCCTCCCCTGCACCAGGTGTTCGGGGCCTCCCGTCGTTCGAGCGGGGTGTGGAGTCTCCCGGCCCTCACACCCGAACTCGCCTCACCGGACGCCGCACTCCACATCGGACCGCAACACATCACCCTCGAGGCCGCCGCCACCGACCTGGTCGAGACGGCAGCCGGTCGACCCTTGCAGATCCGCGACTGGTACGTGATGTTCGTGAGCCGGGGCAAGACCGGACCGTTCCGAACCGATGGCGAATGCTTCGCTGGCGCGAATGGCACGTGGGGGGCGCGTGTGAACCTGATCGACGACGGCGACGCAGGCCGAGTGATCAGTACGTGTGCGGCGACGTTCGGCTGAACGGCGACAGGTAGCCGATCAGACCGGCTGACCGGACAACTTGCGCATGTTGTCGCGCAACGACAGCTTGCGTTCCGCCGGCGACAGACCCGAGTAGTCGGCGACCCATTCGTACGGGTTGGCCAGACCTTCCGGGTGCGGCCAATCGCTTCCGAGAAGCATCTGCTCGGCGCCGATGATGTCACGCACCGCCGTGATGTCGTCTTCGTAGAACGGGGCCACCCAGACGTGGTCGCGGAAGGTGTCCATCGGATCACGCTTGTAGAGCTGCGGGGTCTTGCCAAACGACCGCTTCAAGCGGCGGGCCAGATCGCCCACCCAACCGGCGCCGAGTTCGACCGTGGCCACCTTCAAGTTGGGAACGCGATCGAAGAGTCCGTGACAGATCAACGAGGCGATGAGGTCGTACACAGGGCGTTCGACGTGCACGCCCATGACTTCGCTCAGGGCCGACATCTTCATGCCGGTGTAGGTCTGACTCTCGCCCCAACGCTCGAGGTACACGCCGTATCCCGAGTCGGCGCCGTGGAAGGCGATGGTGACGCCAGCGTCGGCGGCGGTGTGCCAGAACCGGTCGTACAGCGGATCAGCCAACGAGCGGAAACGATCGGGAGCATTCACCGGAGCCGGGCGGAACGTGACGATCTGCGCTCCCTTGGCGATCACATGGTTCAACTCGACGAGTGCCTTCTCGGGATCGATGAGCGACATGAGCGGGCCGGTGATGATGCGGCCGTCGCGGTTGTAGCCCCAGTCCTCGTCGAGCCATTCGTTGTAACTGTGGAACGCGGCGTAGAGCATCTCGGGGTTGTCGGCCATCATCTCTTCGAGGCCGAGACCGAGGCTCGGCATCACCCAGGCCAGGTCGACCTTCTGCTCGTCGAGGAGTTTGACGCGTGCGTCACGATCGCGCGCCGCCGGAGGAATGGGGCCCATCTTGATGATGTCGCGGATTTCCTTGCCCTCATGGTTCTCCGCCCGGAAGTACATCTCGAGCGAACCAGGCTGACCCACCGGGTCGTACGTGGGGTTCGGGATGAGAGTGAGCAACTTGTTGTTGACGAGCAAGGTCTTGCGACCGTCGATCTCGATCCAGTGGATGGCATGACGATGCTGCTTGGGCAGGTGACGGGTCACCGCGTCGGTGTGCTCGTAATAGTGCTGATCGGCATCCGACAGGCCGTAGTTGACGTCCGCAGGAATGTTGCGCTCGACGGTCATCGACATGAGAACTCTCCTCTTCTCGGGGAGTCGGACTTCGAGAACCGAAATCTGACGCCTCGTCAGATTGTACGCCACCTCGACCCGAGGTGGTAGACCCAAAGCCGTGGAGAAGCCCCAATGAGCGGAAAAACCGACTTTGGTCCCATGGAACGCTCGGTCGCCCGGGAGGAGATCCGCGACCTGGTGGCCCGCTACAACGCCAACGGCGACACCGGCCGATTCGCCCAGGTGAGGGACCTTTTCGTCGGCGACGCCGTCATGAAGATCGAGCCCGACGACGAGTACGTGGGCATCGACGCCATCATGACCATCTTCACCGGGACCTCGACGAACACCGCCTCGTCGGCACTGACCCACGTTCGCCACTTCACGAGCACCCACCAGATCGACTTCGACGACGCCGATCACGCCTCTGGACGGCTGTATTTCGTGGTCCTCACCGACGTGGGCCTCGACCATTGGGGCCGATACGTCGACCGGTACGTGAGAACGGCCGAAGGGTGGCGCTTCGCCCGTCGTTCGGTGTCGGTCGACGGCTGGTCACAGCAGTCGCTCTTCCCGCGTTCGTGACCGTCGGCGAGACGAAGACGCTCAGAGACCGGTTGGATCGGGGCGAAAGGCAGTGCGCGGACGCTGCACGAATTCGAACGGCACGCCGTCGGGATCGTTGAGGAAGCAGATCCACATGTCGGGCACGGCCGTTCCTTCGAGTTCGACCTGACGCGGTTCGCGTTCGAAGACCCATCCGGCGGAGAGGAACTCGTCGTACGACGCGCGTGTGTCGTCGACTCCGACTGCCGTGCGATACAGACCGGCCGTGTTGGCGGGCACGGGATGACGCCCGTGGGTGGCCGGTGTCGTCCACGAACAGAGCAACACTTCGAAGGCCTCGTCGGGCAGACGAAGGCGAATCACCTCGGCGGTCGCGTCGGCGACACCGAAGACATCGGCATTCACCAGTCGATGGCGTTCGACTTCGCCGAAACCCATGCCGAAGTACCACGGAAGCGAGGCGTCGGGGTCCGACACCGTGATCCGCAGGTGACGCATGCGTGCTGCCCCGTCCTTCGATCCGGCATCGGCCACGAGGTCGATTCGCGTCCCGAAGGGATCGCTCAACGTGGCCCACGGCGCACCCCACGGGGCGGTTCCGCGCCACACGACGGTCGCGCCTTCCGCCGTCGCACGATCGATCGCCGCCTCGAGATCGTCGACGGCGAAGCCGAGCGCCTGCATACCCACTCGAGTCGGGTCACTGATCGGTTCGTCGATCATCTTGGGCGACACCCACTCCTGCACTTCGACCGACGGGCTCACCCGTGGTCCACGCCAGTCGTACACGAAGGCCGCCCCGCTCACGATCTCACCGTCGATGCCGAGCAACGAGCCATCGGACGGATGCAAGGGATTGCGCATGGTCTCTTTGAGTCCGAGGCCCCGTTCGTAGAAGCGCACCACGGCATCGGTGTCGTCGCAGCAGTAACAGATGTGCAGGAACCGTCGGGCGGGCGGAGTCGGAGTCACGGCCATGACGAGCGACAGTACCCGACCACTCCCCTCCTTCTGCCAGAATCGAGCGAGCACTCGACGAAGAGGAACCATGCAGAAAGAACTCGACGGACATCGCCTCGACGGCAAGATCGCCCTGGTGACCGGCGCCAGTCGTGGCATCGGCACGGCGATCGCGCGCCGTTTGGCCGCCGAGGGTGCGACCGTGGCGTGCACAGCGCGAACTCTCGACCCCGACCCCAAGTACCAGGGTTCGTTGCGCGACACGATCGATATGATCGAAACGTCGGGCGGCCGAGCCCACGCGTTCCGGTGCGACTTGTCGGTTGCCGAGGATCGCGCGCAACTGATCGACGACGTACACGCCACCCTGGGACCGGTCGACATCTTGGTGAACAACGCGGCGGTCACCTTCTTCTTGCCCGTCGACTCCTTTCCGGAGAAGAGATTCCGTCTCATGATCGAGACCCAGGTGTGGGGAGCCATCGACCTTGCTCAACGGGTGATCCCCGACATGCGGTCACGCGGTGCCGGATGGATCCTCAACATCTCGTCGCGAGCCGCCGTCAAGCCGGTCGGTCCTCCATTCGAGTCGTGGTACTCCGAAGGCAACTCGTCGGTGTACGGGCTCTGCAAAGCGGCCCTCGAGCGACTCTCGCTCGGCATGGCGGCCGAACTGCACAAGGATCACATCGCCGTGAACACTCTCGCTCCATGGGACAACGTGGCCACGCCCGGTGCCGGTGCGCACGATCTGGTCGCCGAGTACGCGCTCGAGCCCGAGGAGATCATCGCTCAAGCCGCTCTCGAATTGTGCGCCGGCGATCCCGAACGACTCACGGGCCGCATCGCCTATTCGCAGCCGTTGCTCGCCGAACTGGGCGTGCAAGCGCGCTCGCTCACGGGCGGACCGTTCTCAGGGTGAAGTGACCCATGGGGCGCATTCGATCGAACTCGTGGAGCAACTGGGCCGGGAACCAGACGGCGCGTCCTGTCGCTTTCGAGCGCCCGAACGACGACGGCGACGTGGCCGCGATCGTGCGTCGAGCCCATGAGTCCGGGCGAACCGTGAAAGCGGTGGGAACTGGACACAGCTTCACGTCGACCGCCCTCACGTCGGGTCATCTCGTGCTCATGGATCGGCTTCGCCAGGTGATCGACGTCGATCGAGGTGCAGGCACCGTGACGGTGGGTGCGGGCATCACCATCGGCGATCTCAACGAGATCCTGCACGGACTCGGGCTGGCCATGCCCAATCTGGGTGATATCGCCTATCAGACGATCAGCGGAGCGATCGCCACGTCGACCCACGGAACCGGGGCTCGACTCACCGGCCTGGCCGGACAGGTTCGTGCGTTGCGACTCGTGACCGGAACCGGCGAGGTGGTGGATCTGTCCCCCGCCGACGGAGCCCTCTTCGATGCGGCTCGCGTGAACGTCGGCGCGCTCGGCATCGTCACTCAGTACACCCTGGGTGTGGTTCCCGCTTTTCGTTTGCGCGCCGTCGAGGGAGCCCAGAAACTCGACGCTCTGTTGGGCGACCTCGACACGCACGTCGACGGCAACGACCACTTCGAGTTCTTCTGGTTGCCCCACACCAAGTGGGCGTTGACCAAGCGCAACAATCGCACCGACGATCCGGTCCCCGCAGCCACGTTGTCGTCGCGCTGGAAGCACTGGTACTCGAAGTCGCTGATGGAGAACTACGCCTTCGGTGCGTTGTGCGAGCTCGGACGACGCCGCCCGTCGCTGATTCCTCGCTTGGCGACTGCCCTGCCGTCGAGTGGCCAGTCGACCTACGTGAACGATTCCTTCCGCATCTACGCCAGCAAGCGAATCGTGAAGTTCTTGGAGATGGAGTACTCGATCCCCCGTGAGCACTGCGCCGAGGCGTTGAGTCAAGTGCGATCGATGATCGACCGCCGGGGACATCTGGTGAGTTTCCCCGTGGAGGTTCGTTTCACGGCGGCCGACGACGTCCCGCTGTCGACGGCTCACGGTCGACCCTCGGCCTACATCGCTGTGCACATGTACAAAGGGACACCGTGGCCCGATGTGGAGCGGTACTTCCGCGACGTCGAGGAGATCATGGTCGGGTTCGGTGGGCGGCCGCATTGGGGGAAGATGCATTTTCGCTCCGCGAGCGACCTGGAGCCGATGTATCCGCGGTGGGCCGACTTCCAGGCCGCCCGGGAGAAGTTCGACCCCGACCGTGTGTTCGCCAACGATTATCTCCGCACCGTCCTCGGTGCGTGAAAATCGCCCACTCTGAAGCGCAGTACTCGCCAGTGGTGCATAGCGCTTCAGAGTGCGCGAATTTGCAGGTTTGGGATGGGGGTGGCGTGGCCAGCTGGTGGGTCGAACAGGCGGAAGGGTTGCTACTCCGGGTGCGGGTCATCCCGGGGGCGCGAACGTCCGAGATCATCGGGGTGATCGACGAGCGCCTCAAGATCAGGTTGGCGGCCCGGCCGGTCGAGGGGCAGGCGAACGGCGAATTGGTGCGCATCGTGGCCGACTGGTGTGGGGTACGGCCTTCGGCCATCGAGATCGTTCGCGGCTCCACGTCCCGGTCCAAGGACCTCCTCATCCACGGTCTCGCCGAACCACCAAAATCACCCACTCTGTAGCGGTAGTAGTCACCCGAGAGAACTTGCGCTACAGAGTGGGTGAAATTCGCAGTTTTGGGGTGGGAACTGGAGGGGTGGTCGGATCGACTGATGGGCATGAGTCGTCGTCCGATCGTCATCTCCGCGGCCATGGCGTCGCTTGCCCTACTCGTCGCCTGTTCGTCCACGGACAGCGTTTCGGCTCCCGAGCCCACCGCATCGCCCCCCTCGACACAGACCGCCCCGGCGACCGAAGCACCGTCTCCCAGCACGGCACCCGCTCCGTCGACCACCGCGACGACCCCTGACACATCGTTCACACTGACCTGCGACACCGAATCGGGTGAGAGCCCCACCTTCGAGGTGCCGCTCGGCTCGGAAGTCACCCTCGTTGCGAAGAGTTCCATCGAGCGGGAGTTTCACCTGCACGACTACGACATCGAACTGACGGGAACCGAAGTCACCTTTCAGTTCACGGCGAATCTGCCTGGCCCCCACGAGCTGACCGAACACCCGGATCACTCGGTCGTGTGCACTATCGTTTCCTGAAACGTTCTTGAGGGACAGGCAGACGCGGCTTGTTCGACCCCGGGTCTACGATCACGACATGGCCGCTCGATCGACTCGGATCATCCGTCGTCTTCTCGTCGTTTCATCGGTTCTGGCTCTTGCAGCTTGTGGTTCGGGGAGCGAAACGTCGACGACTGTCGATCCGACAACCACGTCGAACCCGACCAGCACGGCCCCTTCGGCCTCGACGAGCACGACTTCGGGCCCCACGACCACTGCATTCGTACCCACCCTGCCGCCGGACTTTCCCGATTTCCCGGCCGACTACCAACCGCCGTCCGGGTGGCTCGAAGTCGACGACACCACTGTCGACATCCGCCTCGATGGGTTCCGCTTTCTGCAGGCAGGCTGCTGCGAGGCCGGCCTGCAAGCCGACTTCGGGTCACCCGACTTGCCCACCGGCTCGTCCTGGGATGCTCTCGGGGATGGGTTGTACTACGCGTCGCTCGCGGACTGGGATCCCAACCGACCCGATGTGATTCACATGAGGATCGGTCGCCTTGTCGAATGTGCATCACCCGAGGGCCAAGGGGCGGAGTATTGCGAGGGAGAGCCCGGACGCTTCGAGTGGCTCACTCCGTTCCAGGAGTTCGAGGTGCCTCTCGGCGACTTTTTGACCGTACAGATGCTGAGTTACGTCGAACCCTCGGCCGAAGACGAGGCGAACGGCTTTCTGCTCAGCCCGGTCCTCCACATCGCACAAGGACCCGACTTCGCTGCACTTCTGAACGCGCTGTACGACGACTACACGCGGTTCATCGCTGACCCGACAGCGGCGGGAGCGTCCATCGTCGAACTCGCAGCGATCCTCGACGACTCGCCGTTCCGCTACGTCGGAGCATGGAACGGGGCATGGAGCCGGCCCAACTTCCCACCCATCAGCTACGCCGTGCGCCATCTCGACCAATTCGATTCCGACAGCCCGTTCACGGCGATCCCGACCTGCTACCCCGACGACGAGATTCCGACCTGTCTCGACAACGTCGGCGGCGACCCCCTGGGAACGGCAGCGAAGTTCGAGGAACTGATCCGAGCCGGCGGGAGCCTCCACGTGAGGGAAGGCCGCTGGGCCTTCTTCTTCCCGGGCATCTACACGGCAGCCGGGTGACGACCCAGTCGATCGCAACACATTGGAGGCGATGCTGGGAATCGAACCCAGGTAGAGGGCTTTGCAGGCCCTTGCCTCAGCCACTCGGCCACATCGCCAACTGCCCCGAGCCGGTCACCCGTCTTTGAGCAGGACTCTCACCCTACCCGGACCCGGACTGTTCCGCCTCCGCCCCTGACACGGCACCCCGGAAGTGGGAAACTGTCCCAACGGCGATCACAAGGGGGATCAATGACCACGACCGGCACCATCGTCTTGAAGGGCGGCACCATCGTGGACGGCACCGGCCGTCCGGGGTTCGTCGCCGATCTGGCGATGCAAGGTGATCGCATCGTCGCCATCGGACCGAACCTGTCGGGCGACCACGAGATCGACGTGACCGGACTCGTCGTCGCTCCTGGATTCATCGACATCCACACGCACTACGACGCGCAGGTCTTCTGGGACCCGGCGATGACACCCTCCTGCTTCCACGGCGTCACCACCGTCGTGGCCGGCAACTGCGGCTTCTCGATCGCCCCCACCAAGCCGTCCGACCGTGATCTCATCGCCCACACGATGGAGAAGGTCGAGGACATGGATCCCGAAACCTTGAAGACCGGTGTGGCGTGGGAATTCGAATCGTTTCCCGAGTATCTCGACTCCATTCGTCGTCGCGGCACCGTCCTCAACTACGCCGCCTACATCGGCCACACACCGCTGCGTCTCTACGTAATGGGCGCAGAAGCTTCGGGTCGCACGGCGACCGACGAGGAGATCGAGCGCATGTCGCTGTTGGTGCGCGATGCGATGGATTCGGGTGCCGCCGGATTCGCGTCGAGTTTCGCAGTGACGCATCGCGGCGCCGATGGCCAGCCGATCCCGAGTCGCTGGGCCGACAAGAAGGAGATCGAGGCGTTGTGCAAGGCCGTGGGCGACAGCGGCCGCGGCGTGATCGGTGTCAACGGTGGCGACAACCTGAGTCTCGCCGACTGCTACGAAATGCAGCCACGTGTCGGCGCCCCCATCACGTTCACGGCGCTGCTGACCACCGCCCAGGGATTCCACCTGAAAGCCGTCGAGACGCACCGCGCGGGCATGGCAACCGGTGCCGAAGTTTGGCCGCAGGTGTCGTGCCGTCCACTCGCCTTCTCGCAGACGATGGTCGAACCGTTCACCCTCAACACCAATCCGGTGTTCGCCGAACTCATGCCCAAGTCGCTGGACGAGCGTCGCGCGGCGTACGCCGATCCCGAGTGGCGCCAGCGCGTTCGCACGGCGTGGGACAACAAGCAGGGCCTCATCCCCCGGTGGGACAGTTACGAGGTCATGGAGTCGAACGCGTCGCCCGAGTTGATCGGTCAGAGGATCAGCGCCATCGCCGAACGAGTCGGCACCGACCCGTTCGACACTCTTCTCGATCTCGCTCTTCTCGAACCCGATCTTCAGCTGCGGTTCAAGGCCATGGTCGCCAACGACGACGAAGAGGGTGTCGAAAAGTTGCTCCAGGTCGAGGGAACCACGCTCGGACTCTCCGATGCCGGTGCTCACGTGGGCCAATTGTGCGACGCCGTTGCACCCACCGACCTACTCGGAAAGTGGGTGCGCGACAAGAAGGTCCTCTCCCTCGAGACGGCGATTCACAAGCTCACCAAAGTTCAGGCCGATCTCTTCCGCTTCACCGACCGTGGCGAGTTGAGAGAAGGTGCCTACGCCGACGTGGTCGTGTTCGATCCGGCGACGGTGGATCCCGGACCGGTGCGTCGCGTGCGCGACTTCCCCGCCAACGGAGAGCGCCTCACGGCTGATCAGCCGAGCGGCATGGCGCACACCTTCGTGAACGGACGCCCGGTGGTCGTCGACGGGCATCTCGCCGACTCGGCGCTCGCCGATCGACCGGGCCGCATCGTGTCGCCGTCCGCCCGCTGACGATCAGGAGGCGCTCACCTCGTAGCGGATCGGCAGGGTCTTCAGGCCACCCACGAAGATCGTCTTCATCCACTTCGGATCACCGGCCAACTCCACGCTCTTCAAGCGAGGGAGAAGTTCGCGGAAGATGGCTTTCAGTTCCATCCGGGCGAGCATGGCGCCGAGGCAGTAGTGCACGCCGAAACCGAAGGCCAGGTGCTTGTTTGGTGAGCGGCCGACGTCGAAGCGGAACGGATCGGGGTGGGCGTCCTCGTCGCGATTGCCCGACGGGTACGACAACAGGACCGACTCCCCCGCCCTGATCGTCGTGCCGCGAACCGTGTAGTCCTCGGTCGCAGTGCGCATGAAGTGCTTGACCGGCGTGACCCACCGAATCATCTCGTCGACCGCCGTGTTCATGAGGCTCATGTCGTTCTGCAGGCGGGCCAACTGGTCGGGGTGCTCGATCAGCGCGAGCAGACCGCCGGCCATCGCGGATGCCGTGGTGTCGTGGCCGGCCGTGGCCGTGATCACGTAGTACGAGATGGTCTGGACCAACGACAGAGGTTCGCCGTCGATGATGGCATTGGCGACCACGGACGCCATGTCGTCGGTCGGTTGCGCACGACGATCCTCGGTGAGCTTGGTGAAGTAGGCGAAGAAGTCCTGAACCACGGCGATGAGGTCGGCTGACGGATCACCGTCACCACGTTGCAGATCCTCGTCGGCGGACCCGAACAACTCCTGCGTCAACTTCAGCATGCGCGGATAATCACTCTCGGGAAGACCGAGGATCGACAGGATGACGTTGAGCGGCATGTACATGGCGATGTCGCGAGCGAAATCGCATTCGCCGCCCAGCTCGAACATCTTGTCGACGTAACGCTTGGCGTATCCCTCGAGCATCCCCTCCAACTTGGCGAGGTTCTTGGGCAGGAACCATTCCGCGGTCACACCGCGCAAATTGCGATGCTCGGGATCGTCGACGTGGATGAGCGTGCGCAACATGTCGCCGTTCTGAGCGCGACGTGCGTCGTCCTCGGCCGTTCCGAGCACCGGACGGGGCTCGTTGAGGAAGATTTGGTTGCGCGCCTCGATGTCGAAAATGTCGGCCGACTTGGTGATGGCGTAAAAGGGGTTGAACCCCGGCCCCTCGACGCGGTGCACGGGATCCTCGGCGCGCAGGAGCGCACACGCCCGATGGAAGTAATCCTCGTCGGCGTATGCCGCCGGATCGACGAACACGTACCCGGCTTCCTCGACATTGGCTGGCTGACGATCTGACATACCGCCCCTTTCCCCAGGGTCATTCTGGCCCAAACGTCCACCGTCAGGTAGGTTTCTGACAGTCCGTCAGAAACGGTCAGGAGGGGCCATGACCAGCACCGCACACGCCGACATCGTCGCCACCCGGGATGCCGCCGTCCACATCTCCAAGGATCGCGTCGAGATGAGTGGTCAGCGCATCGGGCCGATCACGCACCTGTCCGAAGAGCGGGCCCGACTGGCCGCCCTCTCGTGGCAGCACTTCGACGTCAAGCGAGTCGGGTCGACCATCGGTGCCGAGATCCACGGTGTCGACATCACGAGCGATCTCCCCCAGCCGGCCATCGACGAACTGCGTCAGGCGCTGCTCGCCTACAAGGTCATCTTCTTCCGCGATCAGCCACTCACTCCCGAACGTCACGTGGCCTTCGCCAAGCGTTTCGGCGAACTCGAGATCCATCCGTTTCTCCCCTCGAACACCGGCGTTCCCGAACTCGTTCGTTTCGAGAAGTCGTTCGACGTGAAGGGCTACGAGAACACCTGGCACTTCGACGTGACCTGGCGGGAGGTGCCCTCGATGGGGGCCATCTTGCACGCCATCAAAGTGCCCGAGTGCGGGGGCGACACTTTGTTCTGCGACATGTACGCCTCCTACGACGGATTGCCCGACGACGTGAAAGCTCGCATCGACGACCTCGACGCCGAACACGACTACGTGAAAGCCTTCGGTCGCCAGGTACCGGCCGATCGCGTGGCCGAGATGCGCGAGAAGTACCCGCTGATCGTTCATCCGTTGGTGGCTCGTCATCCAGAGACCGGACGAAAGCACCTCTACAACAATCCGATCTTCATGAACCGGGTCCTCGGCGTCTCCGAAGCCGAGAGCGACCAGTTGATGGCCGACCTGTGGCGCGAGAGCGGCAACGTGGAGTACCAGTGTCGCTTCAAGTGGGAGGACGATTCGGTGGCCTTCTGGGACAACCGGTCGTGCCAGCACTACGCGAGCAGCGACTACTGGCCCGAGATCCGCATCATGGAGCGAGCCAGCATCGTCGGTACGCGTCCGACACGGTGAAAGACCTGCCAACGTCGATGGATGACACCTCCGACCAGCCCGATTTCCGCGTCGCCCTGAACCGCGGCGGGCGAGGCGAGGCCGGCCACCCGACACGCCCCGAGATCCGTCTTCTCGATCCGGCTTTCTACGCCGACTTCGACGAACTGACCGCGTGGATGCGCACCGAGGCTCCTCTCTACTGGGACGACCACACCGGTATCTGGGGCGCGGCATCTCACGAACTCGTCTCGATGATGAGCCGTGAATGGCACACCTTCTGCTCGGGCAAGGGCTCGCGACCCGAGAGTTCGGTTCCGTCGATGATCAATTTCGACGCACCCGAGCACACCAAACGCCGTCGTTTGGTCGGACACGGGTTCACGCCGCGGCGCGTCGCCGATCACGAGCCGTATCTGAGAACCAAGGTCGGTGAACTCCTCGATTCGGTCGCCGATCAGGGCCGCTGCGACGTGGTGGCCGACATCGCCACTCCCCTTCCCATGTTCATGATCGGTCGTCTCATGGGACTACCCGAAGAGGATCACGACCGCCTCCTTCACTGGTCGGACCTCTTCGCCACCGGCGGCGAGCACATCCGCTCG
Organism: Actinomycetota bacterium; assembly: GCA_039800005.1. GTDB lineage: Bacteria > Actinomycetota > Acidimicrobiia > Acidimicrobiales > Ilumatobacteraceae > Casp-actino8. The sequence goes on from JBDLRN010000075.1 coordinate 14,418, forward strand.
GAAGTCGAGCAAGCCGTGATGCAGTGGAACGACTACATCATGGCCAAGGTCGCCGAACGCCGGGGATCGGACGCCGAGGATCTGGTGAGCCTGATCGTCAACGCCGAATGGGAAGGCGAACGCCTCTCCGACCTCGACGTGATGTTCGAGACCATGCTGGTGCTCGTGGGAGGCGACGAGACCACGCGCCACGTGATCTCCGGTGGTGTCGCCGCCCTTCTGCAACATCCCGATCAGCTCGCGTTGCTACGAAGCGACCCGAGCCTGCTCCCGTCGGCGATCGAGGAGATGCTCCGCTGGGCCACTCCTGTCCGCAACATGAACCGCACCGCGACACGCGACGTCGACGTGAACGGCTTCACGATTCGGGAAGGGGACCGAGTCCTCCTTCTCTACCCTTCGGCAAATCGCGACGAGAGAGCGTTCGACGATCCGTTCCGGTTCGACATCACTCGTGACCCGAACGACCATGTCGCGTTTGGTGCCTACGGCCGTCACCACTGCCTCGGAGCGTCACTCGCCCGTCTCGAATTGAGAGTCCTCTTCGAGGAACTACTTCAGCGATTCGACGACATGCAGCTCGCGACCGACCACATCGAGTGGCGAACCGGCAATTTCGTTCTCGGCCCCAATGCGGTGCCGATCACCTTCAGCGCTCGCTGAGCAGCTTGCCCAGACGGTCGATCTCGGCCCGGGCCACCACGACGATCTCCGATCCACCCTTGTCGAGAGTCGGAACCTCAGGGATCTCGTCGCTCCACGCGACCGACAGGGTCGACCAGGTTCGACCGTCGCCGACGATCGTTCCCTCGACGCCGAGCCGCGCCGCCGCGTCGGACACGGCACTTTCATGAGGTTCGGCGGTGAGGCGGAACGTGACGTAGCCACGTCGAGGGATGTCCGGGTGCTCGGCGGCGGGCAGTGTGCCCATGACGATGGTGTAGTCCATGCCCGCTTCTTTGTGGACGTACTTCGTCTTGAAGTCGGGCCGGCTCTGCATGTCGATGAACGATCGGCGGGTCGGGTACTGGACGATGCCCATGCGATCCCACTCGCCGGCACATCCCTGGGCGACGACCGAACCGTGGAACGCAACGTGAGCGCCGATCCGCTCGAGAACGTCGACCGGTGCGTACTTGTCGTCGGCTTCCTGGCCGGAGATCGGCGAATCGCTCGCCGACGGATCACGGTACGACGCCACCTGCTTGTACTTCATGAAGTTCACCATGTAGATCGGGCCGTCATTCTCGGGTTCCCGAGTCGCCAGATCGACGGCGTAGGTGGTGTCGATGGTTCCGAAACGCATGCTGGGACCGTACCAGTTCCCCCCGACCCTAGTGACACCTTCTCTGTCATAAGATGCTCGGGTGTCCGACATTCGAACTCTCGATTCGCTGCGACGTCGCATGGCCGCCATGCACTCTCTCTACGACGACGCCCTGGCCACCATGGACGAGAGTCATGTGAATCACCAGGAGCGCGATGGCGTCCTCCCGATCGCCTTCTCCCTCTTCCATTACGCCAACATGCACGATGCTTCGTTCATGCTCCTCACGGGCCGAGCCCCCATCTGGAACGACGAGTGGAGGGAGCGCGTGAAGCCGTCGATCGACGACCACGGTAAGCATCGCACGGTCGACGAGATGACCGCCCAGCGCATCGGAGACCTCTCGGCCTTCCGCGACTACATCCGAACCGTCTTCGATCGCACCGAAACCTGGCTCGCCACACTGTCGGCCGACGACCTCGATCGAGTGGTCATCACCCGTCCGTTCCCGCCCCAGATCGCATCCACCTTCAGCGCGCGCGTCGCCGGCGACGACGGCATCACGGTTCTCGACGGCGTCGAATGCTGGCTCTACCAGCACGGACTGCGTCACATGGGCGAGATCGAATTGGCCCGCAGTTTCGTCGGCCTCACGGGGATGACGAGTTAAGGCAGCAGGACTCCCGGATTCAGAATGCCATCCGGGTCGAGTGCCTGTTTGATCGACCGCATGGCGGCGATCTCGGCCGACGATCGAACGAGTGGCAACCAGTCACGCTTGGCGACACCGATGCCGTGCTCGGCCGAGATGCTCCCTCCGCGCGCCACCACGGCGTTCAACACGGTATCGGTCAGGCGATTCTCGTCTCCGGTACCACCGACCACGTTCACGTGCATGTTTCCGTCGGCCACGTGACCGAACACGAAGGTTCGCGCGCCCGATCGCACCGATGCGACCACGTCGGGCACCTCGGCGACGAAGTCGGCCAATGAGTTCAACGGCACTGTCACGTCGAACTTGAACGGAACTCCGACCGAATTGATGGAGGGTGTCTGCTCTTCGCGCAATCTCCACAGCCGAGCGCGATGCCCAGAGGTGACCGCAACCGACACCTCGACGTCGTCGAATTCCGACAGCAACGTGGCCAGCTCCTCGGATTGATCCGAGGCACCCGAGCACTCGATCAGCACATGGGCGGCGCGGTCGGGAACGCCCAGGTCGTCGCCGGACACTCGACCGACGAGTTCGACGCCGTCACGAGTCACCAACTCGGCCGCGTCGACCGAGTCGGATCGGGAGCACACCGATGCGACGACCTCGACAGCCCGAGCCACGCTGTCGCACGAGACCAAGGCCGTCACAACGTGCGGCATGAGCGGCACCAACTGCAACCGAACGGCTGTGACGATGCCGAGGGTGCCTTCGCTTCCGCACACGAGTCCAGCCAGGTCGAAACCCGTGTTGTCCTTCACCAATCCGCCGAGGTGGGAGATGACGTCGCCGGTGCCGAGCACGGCTTCGATCCCGACGATCTGACGCCGAGTCATTCCGTATCGCACGACGTTGATGCCCCCGGCGTTGGTGGCGACCGAACCGCCGATCGTGGCCGAACCGCGAGCGCCGAAGTCGACCGGATAGCGCAGCCCGTGGGAGGCGACGTGTTCGTGGATCTCCTGCAGGGTGACTCCTGCGCCGACAGTGACTTGTCGCGACAGGAGATCCACCTCACCCAATCCGCTCAACCGACGCGACGACACGAGCACGGCTCCGTCGCGGGCGATCGATCCACCCACCAATCCGGTATTGCCTCCTCGAGGAACGAGGGGAATCGAACGCTCGCGTGCCCAGCGGACCAACCTGCTCACCTGGATCGTGTCGGACGGTCGGACCACGAACGAGGACCGACCTCGGTAGCGACCGGTCCAGTCGACGTCGTCGGCTGGACCGGGATCGTGCACCTGATCGGAACCCACGACGGCGGCGAGTTCGCGGCGCGCAACGTCTCGATCCAGCACGGCCTCAGGGTAGCCAGCCATCATCTAGTGTGAGTCCGACTGGCCGCACACGTCGCAGAGGGGGCGCACGATGCAGGCACCGACCGACTTGTCCGAACTCGACGTGGGTTGGCTGAGCCACGCCCTCGACACCGACGTGGATTCCTTCCGCGTCGAAGCCATCGGCACCGGCGAGGGATTCATGGGCCAATTGGCCCGTGTTCACCTCGAAGGTGCTCGGGTTCCCTCGCGAGTGATCGTGAAGATGCCGACCGCCGATCCTGGCGGACGAATGATCGGCGAGATGATGCGTGTCTGGGAGCGAGAGCACCGCTTCTACACCGAGGTGGCTCCGATCGGGCGGTCCCTCATGCCGAGTGTTCGACTGCCTCGCTGCCTCTACTCACAAGCCGATCCCTACGTCTTGATCCTCGACGATCTGCATCCGCTCGCACCCGGAGATCAAGTCGCCGGGCCCACCGTCCAACAGGCCCGCACGGCGATCGATGCGGCGGCCGCCCTGCACAGCGCCTGGTTCGACCGACCAGAACTCCACGCCTTGACGTGGATGCCCGACATCTCCGATCCGATGAGCGCATCGGTGGGCGCGATGTTCGACATGGGTTGGCCCTCGTTCCTCGCGCGCTATCAGGATTCGCTGCCCGAACGCGTGCTCCGGTGGTGCGAAGCCTTCGCGCCGCGTGTCGTGGATTGGATCCAGACCTACTCCTCGTGGCCCCTCACGCTCGTCCACGGTGACTTCCGACTCGACAACATGTTCTTCGGATCGGACGGCTCGATGACTCTGATCGACTGGCAATTGTCGATGCGCGCCCCGAGTACGACCGATCTCGTCTATTTCCTCGGCACCAATCTTCCCACCGACATGCGACGAGCCGTTCAGGACGATCTGATCGAGCGTTATTCACGAGCCATGCGGGCCGGTGGCGTCCCTGACGAGTGGTCCGACCCGGCGCGCATCACCCAGGGTTACGCCGAAGGCTGTCTCTTCTATTGCACTTCGTTCGCCGCCAGCATCCTCACGCTCGACACGGCCAACGAGCGGGGGGCTTCTCTCATGGACGCCCTCGTTCGTCGGGCGTTCTCGGCCGCCGACGATCTGGACGCCGGATCTCGAATCGGTCTCTAGGCCGGCACCGACGTGGAGTTGCGCCGACTCTCGAGATCGATCGCGCTTCGACCTTGCTCGCGACCGGTTCGTTCGAACGCCGTCTCGACTCGCCAGGCCGGTCGTTGCCCACGAATCTCATCGAACAGACCGGACTCCCGGAGTCGACGCTCGATCGACACGGCGTAGGTGTCGACGTCGGTCGCGACGCGGAGGACTCCCCCGGGCCGGAGCACTCGCGCCAGTCGCTCGATGCGTTCCGCGGTGAACAGTCGACGGTGGGCTTGGGCATTCTTCGGCCACGGGTCGGGGAAGAAGGCCCAGATTTCGTCGACCGACGCGTCGGCCAGTCGCTCCACGAACACCAAGGCGTCGCCTTCGACCACGCGCAAGTTGTCGATGTCGTAGGACGCGATGTCGTCGAGCAGTCGGGCGATTCCCGGCCGGTGCACGTCGACGGCCACCACGGCCACGTCAGGAAGGTGTCGCGTCACGTGTGATGCCAGATCACCGTTGCCACAGCCGATTTCCAGACACATGGTGAGTCCGGGGGCGAAGAGATTTCGTACGTCGATCACGGGACCGCTCTCGGCCAAGCCGAAGACCGGCATCAATTCGACGAGGGCGCTCTCGCGTCGTCGACCGAGACGCCGACGACGTGGTTTGAAGGTGCGCGACGATCCGGTCACGTGGGGCTTGTCGGGCACGCTGTTACGGTACCGGCGGATCGAAAGGAGCCGTCGTGGCGATTCAATTGCAGGTCGTTCTCGCCGATTACGCGGTGACCCATGACGGCAAGGTGATGATGGCGGGAGCCGGTTGGTCGCAGGTCGGACCGGCACCGTTCGCGAGTGCACTGGCCTTCATGGCCAAGGTGCCCTGGGACATGGCCAATCAGCGAATCTCGATCCGAGCCGACTTGATCGACGAGGACGGCCGGGCGGTCCTGGTCAACGCTTCCCCACTCGCTCTCGAAATCGCCTTCGAGGTGCGTCGGCCCGACGGAGTCAAACCGGGCTCCGACATCGACCAGAACGTTGCCGTGCAGATTCCGCCGATCGCGCTCGCGCCGGGCCGCACCTATGAATGGCGGGTCTCGGTCGACGGGCAGAACAACCGCGACTGGAACAGGGTGTTCTTCGTCCGGGAGTGAGCGAGTTCAGTCGACCCGGGCCACACCCAGGGCGCGACACAGCGTGTCGATTTCGTCGAAGTGCATGTCGAGCAGGTCCCACAGATCGGGAACCAATTCACGACAGGCGATGAGTCCGAAGTCGAGTCGATCGAGATAGCTGTGCACCGTGATGTTGAGTCCCATCCCGTCGGTGACGATCGAGATCGGGATGTAGTTCTCGAGGCGCGCACCCTCCAGCCACATCGGACTTCGCGGCCCGGGAACGTTGGAGATCACCACGTTGTTCGGCAGCAAGTTGGCTCGATCGGCCCATCGCAATCGTGAGGCCAGTCGAGTGGCCGCGGTCGCCAACAACGGCGAGGCGGCCTGTGCGCCGTCGGCGATGGTGTCGGCCGGAAGGAGCTCGAACTGACGTTTGGCGATCTCCATTGCGTCGTGACAGCGACTGATTCGTTCGATCGGGTCGTCGCAGTCGGTGGGTAGATCGGCGATGATTCCCGAGACCATGTTGGTCCACGGAACGTCTTCGTCGCCGGTTCGGAACGACACCGGCACGAGCGCTCGCAGCGGCCGATCGGGCAAAGCGTCGTACTTCAGAAGATACGACCTCAACGCGCCGGTGCAGATCGCCATCACGATGTCGTTCACCGTTCCACCCGACGCGGATTTGAGGCCCTTCACGGTCTCGAGCGACGCCGATCGCATGGCGAAGCGACGGTGCGCCGTGATCGTCTTGTTCCACGGGGTTGGCGGAGCCGGAGTGAGAGGCAGACGAACCCGGTCGACCGCGGTCGGGTTCTCCACATCGGGACGACGAGTCACCGTTCGCACCGCTTTGCGAACCTGGCGGGTGATCTGACTGGCCACCGGCAGATCGACCGAATCCACCACGCCTTGGGTCAGGCGCAACTGAAGGCGCAGAGCGCGCACCGGATTGGTGGCGAGTTTCGAGATGGCTTTCTGCAAGAGTTCGGTCGGCGCCGGGACCGGTTCGGGTTCGATCTCGATCGGTTCCAATTCGAGCCGCGCTTCAGGAGACGTGTCGGTGAGCATGTTCAAGAGCACGACTCCTGCTCCCCCGTCGATCGACGAATGATGGAACTTCGTCATGAGCGCCCATCGTCCGTCGGCCAGACCTTCGATGACGTAGACCTCCCACAGCGGCCGTGATCGATCGAGTGCCCGGCCGAAGATACGGGCCACCTGCTCGGCCAACTGCCGCTCGTCACCCGGCGGAGCGAGTCCGAGATGTCGCACGTGGTAGTCGAGGTCGAAATCGTCGTCGACGATCCAATACGGATGATCGAGCCCGAAAGGAACCTCCAACAGTTTTTGGTGAAGTGGATCGGCGTGTCCGGCCAAGGCTTCGAAGCGGCGATACACGACGTCGTACGGATCGAAGCCAGGCGATGGTCGACTGTAGAGCGACAGCCCCGAAACGTGACCGAACGTGGTCGACGTCTCCATGTGCAGAAACGTCGCGTCCAGGCCGGACAGTTGTCTCATGGACGAACCGTACTCCTCTTCGGGAGCACCTTCGTCACGATCCTCGTTCTCGCGACCCACCGGTCCGCAACGGCATTTACGGTGCCGTACCCCGAACCCCCACCAAGGAGGAGAACCATGAAGAAGATCGACGAAACACTCGGAGTGGAGCCGAGACGCCAGCGGAGACGAGTTGGCTGGAAAGTGGCCGCCATCGGAGCCGCACTCCTGGCCGTGCCGACCGCAGTCCTGGCCTTCGACAGCTTGAACGTGAGCGTGCCGCTGATGCCTGCTGTCGGCGAGGGAACCGCTCAAGCATGCGACACGAACGGCGTGACGACCAGTTACACCTACGGCAACACGTCGGCGCAAGGCATCAAGGTCTCATCGGTGACCGTGGCGGACATCTCGTCCAATTGCCTCACCGTGACCGTCGACTTCATGAACGGCGAAACGGCCGTGGCCAGTTACACCGGCGCAGTCACGTCGACAGCGGTCACCTTGAGCACGAACATCTTCACTAACACCTTCACGAGCGTCCGAGTCCTGCTCGGCCCGTGATCACATCGGAAAGGACCATCATGACCTTGCTTCGCAAGCCTTACTTCGACCTCGACTGGCCGTCGTGGATGACGACGCGCATGCCCTTCGATCGACTCGACGGCTGGACCGACTTCGGCTCCGACGCCCACATCCGCGTCGAAGAGTTCGAACGAGACGGCACATTCGTCATCCGCGCCGAGGCGCCCGGCATCGACCCCGACCAGGACGTCGAACTGTCGGTCTCGGACGGCACCCTTCGCCTCATGGTCCACCGCCAGAAGGAGTCGAAGTTGTCGGACGCGCGCCACTATCGGAGCGAGTTCGCCTACGGTTCGTTCACACGGATGGTGGTCTTGCCGGCCGGAGCTTCCGACACCGACGTTCATGCCACGTATCAGGACGGAATCCTGGAAGTGACCATGCCGGTGAACGGCAGCCACGGCAAGGAGAAGCGCATCGCGATCGAGAAGCGCTCATGAGCACGGCCACATTCGGAACGAGTTCGTCGGCCGCAACCGACGAGCATTCGTGGTGGCGGCGAGCCCTTGTCTCGTTCGGTATCGGCTTGGCGGTGTTCACACCTCTCCTGGTGTGGCTCCGTCGCCGCCGCAACCACGCGAACCCGTGACACCTCGGTGTTCTGGTGAGGATTTTCGCCCGCCCAGGTGAAGACCCCGCACCAGAACACCGGTGGGTCCGGACTGGAGATGCGTCGCTCTCAGACGAAGTCGACGTCCCGTGTGACCCTCTCGCGTTCCCCGAAAGATGCCACCCGTCGCGCAAGACACGCGGATCGCTCCGCCGGATCGATCAGTCCGCCAGCAGTGCCACGATCGAGATCGACGAGTTCGACCAGCGTCACGGTCGGCTGGTGAGGTTCGACACCGTCGGCGAGTCCCTGCCAGCGGACGAAGAAGTAGCCCTCGTCGAGACCACACGTATCGAGCCAGTTCGCCACACCGAGATCGGTACGGGAGATCACGACCGAGACCGAGCCGTCGTCGTCGCGGACGTATTGCGAGGCATTGAGGCTGCTCTGTCGATACAGGTAGTGCAGCGACGTGAACCAGTAGTCACCGAGTTGAATCCCGTGATACGCCGCGCCCGAGGGATCCATCGTCACCACCAAGGCCTGGCCGTCGGTGATCTTGAACCGCCCCGCCATCGAGAACTGGTCGGGGAACCCACCGGGCGTCCGACGCGGCGCAGCCCCCTCGTTGTACGGACGATTCTTCGGCCCATTGGCCGCCATCAAGATGGCCTCGACACCGGGCCCGAACTGAAGCCAGATGCGGATGGTGTTGTGCAGGTAGGCGTCGACGCGGCTCCAGTACGCCTCGTCGATCTGCACCTGATCGGGATCGGGATCTCCGACCCGGCGAATCCGCACCGCCCCCGGTCGCTCGATCCCCCAGTCGACATGGCTCTGCCTCACGATCACGGCTTTGGTCGTCGGAGGAAGAACGAGACCCGTGGTCGCTCGAGAGACGTCCGATGAGAGTGTCAGTTCGAAACGTCCGCTTGCGTCGGTCGGCACGTCACGAGAGGCCAAGATTCCCCGATTGGAAGCGAAGGCGTCGGTGCGATCGCTGTAGTTGCCGTTGAGGAGCTGGAAGTTGATCTCACAGGTCGTTCCGCGCTCACCCTCCACGACGTAGTCGTGTGCCGGGTCGATCGAACAGATCAGGTAGTCGTTGTCCGGATTGTCGAGTCCGTTTCGTCGGAACACGGCGGACGGCGACGTCGGGTCGTCTTGTCGCCGCACCCCTGACGTGCGGATCAGATGCGGGCGTCGCGGATCGTCACTCATCGCCAGACGGAGGCTGTAGTCGACGATGCCGTCCACGTACTCGCGGCCCTTGTCGAGCCCGGCTCCGGGGCCGATGAAGGGGGCCGCCGCCACCTCGTCCCGCAGCTCGTCGATCCGGCGACGAAGAGACGAGGGGGCCGTGCCGAGATCGGGCTGTTGGACTCGCTCGGGCACGACCGTCACCGTAACTGTTTGCGATTCGCCGGAAAATCCAAGAATCCCCGATCCGAAGACCGGGGATTCTTCACATGGAGCGGACGACGAGAACCGTCGAGTCGCCGGCGGCGACCCTCCTCCCGAATCCCGAGGAAACATCGACCAATGAAAATGCCCCCGGGAGAATCCCGGGGGCATTTTCATTGGAGCGGACGACGAGATTCGAACTCGCGACCCTCACCTTGGCAAGGTGATGCTCTACCAACTGAGCCACGTCCGCAGCACCCAGCAATCTACCGGACGGGTCCGACCCGACCAACACCCCGGGTGACGCACTCAGACCGGCTCGACGGTCCTCGTCATCCGGCTCGAATGGTCCCACACCGTGCCGGCCAGCCCCCCGATCACGAGACCGGCCCCGAGGATCTGCAGACCGTTCAGATCCTGATCGAAGACCAACCACCCGCCGATCACCGACACCACGGGACTGCCCAAGGTCAGCAGCGAGGTGGTCGTCACAGGGAGATGGCGGCTCGCCCACGAGATCAGTCCGTGTCCGATCAGGCCCGGGAACAACACCATCCCGACGAGCAAGCCGACGTCTTTGGTCGTGACCGTGCCGACGTCGTCCCCAGCCACCAGGCACCACGGGGTGATGACGGCAGTTCCGACCACGAAGACACCGGACAGGAACGTCCAGCCGTTCATTCCGCCATCCCGGCGCTTCTTCAGGATCAAGAAGTAGATCGTGAAGCACGTCAGGTTGACGAACGCCAACACGTCACCGCTCCAGGTGGAGCCGTTGCGGTCACCTCCGACGAACACCACCAGAGCCAGACCCACGAACGCGATCACGGCGAACGGAACCCGGCGCGCATCGCTCCGTTCCCCGACGAAACGGTTGGCACCCAGCAGGATGACCGCCGGTGTGAGAGCCCCGATCAGGGTGGCACTGGCGATCGATGTCGTTCGCACGGCCTGGAATCCGAACATCATCGACAGGCCGAAGAACACGCCGGGCACCACCGCCGCACGCAACGTGCGACGATCGAGGGGGGCGTTCGCGAGTCGAGCCGCCAGCCACATCACGGGCGTCCCGAGCCACATGCGATACAACGCGACGGTGGTGCCGTCGACGCTCATACCACGCACCATGAGCGGCCCGATCCCCCAAGCGAAGACGGCGAGGACGACGGCCGGGACGGCGATCTCGGCCGACGTTCGCCGAGCTCGATCTCTCACGAAGACGCGGTCACTTCTCGGACGCCGGGCGCAGATCGATCCGCAGAGTCAACACGCCGTCATCGATCGTCGCTTGTGCATCACCGATGATGGCGAAGTCCTGGAAGTCGGTCTGGGCCTGTTCGATGAAGTGTTTGCGCTCGTCACCGGCGACTGGTGGAAGCGGGCGCTTCTTCACGGCGGCGGCTCGTTCACGGAACCGGCTCAGCATCGCGTCGAGATCGAGTTCGGCCATGTGCACAGCCTACGACTCGAGGTGTCAGAGCAAGGGGTCGATCGGCGCTCGCCGATCGTCGTCGTCGGCGACTTCGGTCGGCATCTCGGTCGGTATCTCGGTCGGTATCTCGGTCGGTGCCTCGACCCCGTCGTCGAACACCTCGACGTCGAACAGCTCGATGTCGATGACCTCGTCGTCGATGATCTCGACGTCGAAAACCTTGACGCTGTCGACCCCGCTCTCGGGCTCCTGATCCAGCTCGACGTCACCCTCGGGATCCGACGGCGCTTCGTACTCGGCCACCGAGATCGGAGCCTCGATGACGACTGCACCAGGCCGAGCCTCGTCGAGCGACCGCCGCTGGTCGATCGGACCACGGCGGAAGAAGTCGGGTTCGCTCATCACGACCAGCGGACCGAGAGCGTCGGGATCCGGGCGGGTGAGTCTCCAGAACCAGACCGTGACTCCGAGCAGGGAGACACCGAGGGCGACCAGTGACAGCGACACCACGAGAACCGTGATCGAACTGCCCGAGTCCGACACGCTCTCGGTGTCGATCGCCGTCCACCACATCACGGTTCCAGTCTGGCGCACAGACGGCGGATTTCGACGCCTCTCGGACCCATCACCTCTGGTGGCGAGGACACCAGAACGTCGTCCTCCCGCCCACCGTGGACCGTTCGAGAGGCTCCCCGTCACGTGGACAGCACTCCCCTGGCCGCCGATGATCCACCGACAGGTCTCCAGCGTGACTACCGCCCCGACGATCCAGTTGAACCAACACTCGACGCATCGTGCCGTGCACATGCGCCACCTCCGACGACTCGAGTGTCGCCACCGAACGGCGAGGGTCGATGCCCGCTCTCCACAGGATCTCGTCGACCAGCATGTTCCCCAGTCCGGCGATCACCCACTGGTCGAGCAGCACCGCCTTCAGCGGACCGCGTCGTCCGGCCAAACGTCGACGGAACGTCGCCCGATCCACTGTGAAGGCATCGGGGCCGAGGCCGACGCCGTCGCGGGACGACGACACGCGGGCGAACCGTCGCGGATCGGAGATGGCCATCCATCCGCGATCGAAAGTCAATCCAAAACGCAACCAGCGGTCGTCGTCGGACGCCCCGTAGGCCAGTTCGTCGATGGGTGCCTCGCCGTCGACGATGATGCGACCCGACATTCCGAAGTGCAGATCGATCGAGACGTCGACGACCGAGGCACGACTCCCGAGATCCATCGTCAACACCTTTCCGATTCGACGTACTCCCACCACTCGACGGCTGATGAGCGAATCGGCGAGACCCTCCTCCACGACCAACGGGTCGACCTGGGACACGGCGCGAACCTTGCGACCCACGGTGCGCTCGGCGGCGCGACGGAAGAACTCGACTTCCAAGATCTCGGGCACGACTCGATTCTCACTCACCCGACCCCGACCCGTCGTGCCAGACTCGAGACATGTCGGACGTCGTACTCACCGTCGGTGCCGTGGCGGCCTGTGTGGCGATGCTGGTGGCGGCCTCCCGCATGGAGCCCCATTGGGTGAGCAAGGACGGTCAGCGTTTCATCGCTCGTGTGCAGGCACTCGGACCCCACGACACGCCAGACGGCGCCTGGTGCGAGATGCGTTTCCTGGTCGACGGACGGTCTCTCATCGCCGGGTCGCGCGGATTCCGTGGCTCCCGTCTTCGCGGCCACTACAGCGTCGTCGCCAAGAGTCCGAGCCCGCCCACGAAGAAGGCCATCTACGTCCTCTCCGGGCCCCAACGAGTGCTGCTGCGGCTGCCCGACGGCAGCCGGGCCGTCCCGCACCTCGACGCCATGTTGGCCGAGCGGATCAGTCGATCGAATCCAGGAACCGACTGATCGGTGGCGCCACCTGATCGAAGTCGATCAGAAAGGCGTCGTGACCGTGCGGTGAATCGATCTCCACGTAGTCGGCTCGTACACCGTGAGCGACCAACGCGTCGCGGATCTGGATCTGTTGATACGCCGGATACAGCATGTCGCTCACGATGCCGATCGAGAGCGTGGGCACTGCGATTCGCTTCACCGCGGCGGCGAGTCCACCTCTGCCGCGAGCCACGTCGTGCAGGTCCATGGCCCGACCGATCAACAGGTAACTGTTCGCGTCGAAGCGACGCGTCAACTTCTCCCCGTGATACTCGAGATACCGCTCGACCTCGAACTGCTGGTCGGACGACACCAGACCATGGGATTCGCTTCCGCCCACCAACTCACGTCCGAATTTCTCGGTGAAAACGTTGTCGCTGCGGAACGTCACCTGAGCGACCATTCGCGCGGTCGACAAACCGCGATGCGGACCCTGACCAGGCAATGCGTCGTAGTAGTCGCCACCGTTGAAGTTGGGGTCGTGCAGGATCGCCCGACGGCCGATCGACTCCCACGCGATCTGTTGCGCCGACGCCTGCAGACACGAAGCGATCGGCACGATCGACTTCACTCGATCGGGGAACGTGACGGCCCACTCGAGCACTTGCATGCCGCCCATCGATCCACCGATCACCGAATGCCAGCGACGCACCCCGAGGTGATCGGCGAGACGAGCCTGCACGCGCACCATGTCGCGAATGGTGACCACCGGGAAGCGTGACCCGTAGGCGCGACCGTTCTCGGGATGAGGAGAAGCCGGTCCGGTGGTGCCCTGACATCCACCCAACACGTTGCTGCACACCACGAACCAGCGTTCGGTGTCGATGGCCAGACCGGGCCCGACCACCGCCTCCCACCAACCCGGCGTCGGATGACCCGGACCCGCGCGCCCGGCCGCGTGACTGTCGCCGGTCCACGCGTGACACAGCAACAAGGCGTTCGACGCGTCGTCGTTCAACACACCCCAGGTCTCGTAGGCGATCTGCACGCCGTCGAGAACGCCACCCGCGTCGACAGCCACCTTGCGGTCGAGCGAGAGAAAACGACGATCACCCGCGGGGTCACCCGGACGCCAGGCGCCGGTCACCGGGGGCAGATCGATGGTCATGGGCTGGTCTCCGCGGTCGTCGTGGTCGGGTCACCCATCCAGGGAAGCTTCGTTGCCGACGAATCGGCCACATCCCCATCCTCGGACTCGCGTCCTCGGATAGGAGGCACCTTGGGGCTTCCGCCCAGGTTGCCGGGTCCGATCGCTCGGACCGCTCTGGATGAGTGAGCGAACTCTACCGACTCAGGCGAAGCGTTGCTCGGTGGATTGGTGCTCGGGCAGGCCCACCAGATCGGTGAAGGAGTCGAACGACGCCAGGCCATCCAGTCGGTCACGCATCGTGCCATTGGCGTTCAGATGATCGGTCGCGTCGACCATGGCGCGAGTGGCGGCCAGGAGAATCGACAAGGGCGACACGACGAGCCGGAAACCGCGTTCGGCCAGCTCGCTCGGCGTCAGCAACGGCGTCTTGCCCTTCTCCACCATGTTGGCCACCAGAGTGACGCCGGTGATCGCCGTGGCGATGGCATCGAGTTCGGCCAGAGACTGGGGGGCCTCGACGAAGACCGCATCGACTCCGAGGTCGCGCGCCATCTTGCCGCGTTCGATCGCCTCGTCGAGAGAGACCGCAGCCCGGGCATCGGTACGAGCCGTCACCAGAAGGTGTTCTCGATGCTCGCACGCGGCACTCAACTTGCCGAGCCACTCATCACGAGGAACGACCGCCTTGTTCTCCATGTGGCCGCACTTCTTCGGCCACACCTGATCCTCGATGAACATTCCGGCGGCACCGGCGGCTTCCCACAACTCGACGGTGCGGATGGTGTTCATGGCGTTGCCGTAGCCGGTGTCGGCGTCGACGACCACTTCGAGATCGGGAACGGTCGCGCACACGCGTCGCGCGACCTCGGCCATCTCGGTCTGGGTGAGGTGACCGACATCGGGACGACCGAGCAGGGTTCCCGACACTGCGAAACCCGACAGGAAGGCGGTCGAGAATCCGGATCCGGCGACGATGCGTGCCGACAGCGGATCCCAGACCCCCGGCATCAGCACCGACTCGCCGCGACCCAGTCGTTGCCGCAGAGCGGTACTGCGCGCGCGTCCGTCGACCTTGCTCACGACGCGCTTGCTCTCACGACGACATCCCGAGGCGGTCGAGCGCGACCGTCTTCAGCCGCTTGTAGTCGACCTTGCCGTTCGGCGCCCGACCGATGGTGTCGATGACGACCAGGTTGCGCGGCGCCTTGTAGGCGGCGAGACGCGACTTCACGTGGGCCGACAACTCCTCGAGTGACGGAGTGTGTCCGGGCTCGGCCTCGACCACTGCACAGATGGTTTCACCGAAACGAGCGTCGGGGATGCCGACCGCCACCGCGTCGCGCACCGAGGGATGCCGCTTCAGTTCTTCTTCGACCTCTTCGGGGAACACCTTCTCGCCCCCGGTGTTGATGCACACCGATCCTCGGCCGAGAAGCACGAGCGTTCCGTCGGCGAGGATCTCGGCCCAGTCGCCCGGCACGCTCCATCGCTGACCTTCGAAGGTGCGGAAGGTCTGGGCGGTCTTGGCCTCGTCGCGGTAGTAGCCGAGCGGGATGAAACCGCCTACAGCCACCAGACCGCGCTCCCCCGACCCGGGCTCGACACGTCGCCCGTCCTCGGTGAACACCGCACACGCCGGTCCGAGCGTGAACTTGGCGGTTTCGGTGGCCACACCGGCCGTGCTCACCGAACCACCGAGACCCACCGCTTCTGACGATCCGAACGAGTCGAACAAGATCACGTGCGGAATGTGCTTCAAGAGCCCCGACTTGTTCTCCTGACTACACATCACGCCCGACGAGGTGATCATGATCAGACTAGACAGGTCGTAGCGACCCGGCGCGGCCTCCAGCGCGTCGAGGATCGGACCGGCGAAGGCCTGACCCACGATGACCAATATCTGGACTCTGTTCTTCTCGACGGCGGCGAGCAATTCATGAACGTCGAACTGACGTGACGGCAAGGTGACCACCGTTCCGCCGGCGTTCAGCGAGATGAGACTCGTGAACTGTCCGGTGCCGTGCATGAGCGGACAGGCCGGGAGCACCACGAGTCCGGGGGTGTTCGGATCGGGTCGGCTCGCCAATTCCTCGATGGTCTCCGACGGCGGAATACCGATCACGGCGTTGCCACCGGCACCCACCACGTTGAACAGATCGTCCTGTCGCCACATCACGCCCTTCGGCATGCCCGTGGTACCGCCGGTGTAGAGGAGGAGCAGATCGTCGGGCGTACGACCCCACGCCGGACGCACCGGTCCGGGATCGGGACGAGACACCACCGTCTCGTAGTCGACCGCCCACGGCGGCGTGGCGGCCGTCCCGTCGGCCACGCAGTACCAGCGCTTCACCTTGGGCAAACGCTCGCGAATCCCGTCGAGCAGGTCGGCGAAGGTCGCGTGGAAGACCACCGCTTCGGCATCGGCGTTGTCGAACAGATACCAGACCTCTTCGGGCCCGTATCGATAGTTCGTGTTGGCCGGCGCAAAGCCGCCCTTGAAGGCCCCGACGTAGGTCTCGAGATACTCCGGACAGTTGTAGAGGTAGGCGGCCACCTTCGACTGCTTGGTGAGGCCGGCTCCGATCATGTCGGCGCCGAGGCAGTTCGTGCGTCGATCGAAGTCGGCCCACGTGAACACCCGATCACCCTGGATCTGGCACGGACCGTTCGGCACCCTGGCCGCGATCGCCTCGTAGGCGTCGGCAAAATTCCACGTCGTCATGACTCCCCCTTCGTGCCCGTACGGTAATTCAGGTCACGGGACCAAGGGAAGACACCGTCGCGTCGACGGCGCAGATCACTTCGGCAGGCCGAGGACCCGTTCGCCGAGGATGTTGCGCATCACGTTGGACGTGCCACCCATGATCGTGTACCCGGGCGCGTACGACAGGCCCTGGGTGATGTCGTTCCAGAGAGTCGCCTCGGCCCCGAGCGTGCGCGAGACGAACTGAGCCACGTCCCACTCGTGCTCGGTGCAGAAGCACTTGGTGGCCGCCGAGAAGCCTGCCGGTGCCTGGTGCAACACCTCGCGGATCACGAGTATTCGACCGATGCGATACTTCGTCTCGAGTCGGGCGATCTCGGCCCGCACTCGTGGATCCGACGTGTCGGCCCGGTCGCGCGCGATGCAATAGAGCGCGTAGTTCGACACCAGACGGTCGATGCCGCCGCGCTCGTGTTCGAGTTGACGCATCGTCTGCTTGAAGGCGCCGCCTTCGGTTCCGACCAGATTGGCGACCGGCACGCGCACGTCGGTGTAGAACACCTCGCAGAAATGTCGGTTGGTGGTCATGTCCTTGATGGGACGGATCTCGATGCCCGGCGTGTCCATCGGCACGATGATCTCCGAGATCCCGGCGTGAGGCGGGCCATCGGTCGAGGTGCGGCAGATCAGGTAGCAGTAATCGGCGACTTCGCCGAAACTCGTCCAGATCTTCTGGCCGTTGATCACCCAGTGATCCCCGTCGCGCACCGCCTGGGTCTTCAACGACGCGAGATCGGATCCGGCGTTCGGTTCCGACATGCCGATGCACCACACGGAACGCCCGGCGAGGATGTCGGGCAGGAACTCGGCCTGCTGGTCGGGACGGCCGTAGGTCATGAGAGTCGGACCCATCTGGCGATCGGCGAACCACATGGCACCGATCGGCGCGCCGGCCTTGATCAGTTCTTCGCCGATGATCAGACGATCGATGGCCGGCCGACCCTGGCCTCCGAACTCGGTCGGCCAGGTGAGGCCGATCCAGCCCCGCTTGCCCAGCTCTTCGGCGAACTCACGTGACCAGCCGTTGATCCAGGAGTCGTTCCACCGGCCGTAGTGGCGGACGGCGTCGGCAGCCACGTCGCGGGCCTCGGCCCGCAACGCCTCTTGTTCGGGAGTCCAGGTGAATTCCATCGTCGTCCTTTCCCCTCCCATTGTTGTCCCTTGCGTCGGTCGACGCCCGATCGGCGACCGAGAACGAATCCCGACCGCCGAAACCGGCGTCACACCCAGTCGTCGGTGAGACGATCGGCCCATTCCCACAACGACCCACGACGAGACGAGGTGTCGGAACGTTTGGTCGACGGCAGCCGATGGATGGGTCGAGCCTCACGATCGCACCAGAAACGTCCCGAGGCCTGATCGGTCGTGGTCGCACACAACCAGGTGACGGTGTCGGCACCCTGATCGGCGGACCGCAGGACGGGCGAGGTAATACGGGCGAACCCGGGTAGCGAGGATCGCACACCCGGGGTGTCGGCCCAGCCGGGATGCATCGAGGCGAAGAATCGCGTCGCCTCGCGTTCAGCCCATTCCTCGATCAGGGTGACCTGCATTCGCTTCGCCGTCGCGTACTGGCGTGTGCCGTCGTACTTCGGGGGACTCATCGGGTCTCGGTGCGCGACGTCGGGAAGGGTCGCTCCGTACATTCCGCCCGACGACACCCAGATGGTGCGGGCACTCGCCAAACGTCGAGTCACGAGGTGAGGTGCCAACACGTGCGTAGCGATGGTCGTCTCCAAACCTTGTGGCGTGATCACCCGCTCGTGCAACAACGCTCCGGCGTTGTGAACGACCACGTCGGGCACACCAACGGCGGCGATTCGCTCGACCGCTCTCGCCACTGCGTGCAGATCCGACATGTCGGCGACGACGACCTCATGCTCACCTGTCGATGCCAACTCGTCGGCCACGCGGCGAACACGTGATTCGTCTCGCCCGACCAGCACCAGACGAGCTCCCATGCCGGCCAACTGACCGGCAAGTGCTCGTCCGATCCCCGAGGTGGGGCCGGTGACCATGATCCGTCGCCCGGACAACGAGTCGGACGAGAAAGCCTCCCACCCGCGTCGACGGGAACGAACTTCGTAACCGAGACGCGAGAATCCCCCCACGATGCTGGCGTCGAGCAGACGATCCACGGCTGGACTCACGTTTACATTCCACACCGTCACCCGAGCGAATGCCAGACTGTGCTCGTGAACGGAGCCGAACGTCACGACGACCATCGCCACGAGGATCATCCGCACGTCCACGGTCCCGACTGCGGACACGTGGCCATCGTTCACGACGATCACGTCGACTACATCCACAACGGCCATCGACATCACCAGCACGACGATCATTGGGACGAGTGCGAACTGGCCGACTGTGTCGAGCACTCCCATCACGACCACGAACACGGTCCGGGATGCGGCCACACTCCGGTGCCCCACGGGGACCACGTCGACTATCTGCACGACGGCCACCTGCACGCGCGCCACGGCAACCACTGGGACGAACACTGATCCCCCCGGTGTTCTGGTGAGGATTCTTCACCCCCGGGGTCGAGATCGCGCACCAGATTTCCTGTCGCCGGCTGGCGACTCACACTCACCCGCTTTCTGGCGCGAGATCTTCACCTATACGGTGAAGAATCCTCACCAGAACACCGCTCAGTGATCGTGGTCGTGGGTGTGTTCGGTGACGACGAGACGGCCGTCCACGTGAGTGAGTCCCACACCGAATGTTGCCAAGAGGTTCTCGGGAGTGAGCACCACCGCCGGCGGACCATCGGCCACGACCCGTCCCGCCAGCAACATGACTCGTTCGCATTCCGAGGCTTCACCCACGTCGTGGGTGGCCGACACGATCACCGCTCCGCGGGCTCGTTCGGCTTCCATCGCCTCCAGATACAAAGCGCGGCCCGGCGCGTCGAGGCCCGAGGTCGGTTCGTCGAGCAACAGCAACCGTGATCGACGCGCCAGCACTTGGGCCAGATACACCCGCTGTTGCTGGCCGCCCGATAGATCTCGCATGGCTCGTTCGGCGAGATGCTCGACACCCATCCGGCGCATTCCGTCGGCCACCGCCTGATCGTCGACGCTCTGCCGTCGGCTCAGCCGTCCCCGTTGATCGAATCGTGCCATGCGCACCACGTCGATGGCGCGGATCGGGAGCGCGAGCCCTTCGCGGTGGTACTGACTCAGATACGCCACCTCACGTGTGGCACGACCGGGTGCTGCACCGAGGATCTCGAGTCCGCCGTCGAGCGGTCGAATCAGTCCGGCGAAGGTCTTCAGCAACGTCGACTTACCGGATCCGTTCGAGCCGACGAGGGCGACCGAGCCGCCTGGCTCGAGATACGTATCGACATCGGTGAGGACGACGCGCGTCCCGTAGCCCACGGCGAGACGTCGGGCCACGACGACCGGCTTCATGCCGCCACCGCCCGCGACGTCCATGATCGACGCACTTCGACGACCACCAGCACCGCGAAGAAGAACGCCACTGCGACCACGACCACCGAGGCACCCGCCGCCCAGTCCCAGTGATACGAGATCACGAGACCGAGGTACACCGACACCGATCCGATGACGGCCGCCCACACCATCATGACGCCGATCCGACGGGCGATGAGTGCACCCGCACCAGCCGGACCGAGCAACATGCCGAACACGAGCAGCGACCCCACCGACTGGAACGACACCACGATGGTGGCGGCCACCAGAACCAACATCACCCGATGGTGGATGTCGGCTCGATACCCCATGGCTCGTGCGAGATCGGGGTCGAAACACATGACCGCAAAGGGCCGATACGACCAGACGACCACCGACAAGACGGCGAGCAAGGCGACGGCCAACACGATGATGTCGGCACTGTCGACACCGAGGAACTCCCCGAAGAGAATGGCGTCGATGTCGCCGGTGAGGCGGTCGGAACTCGACACCATCACCACACCGGCCGCCAACAGTCCGACGAACAGCAGTCCGATGGCGGTGTCGGAGGAGAGCTTCGACCGCTTGGTCACCAGACTCACGCCACCGATCATCACCCCGGCTCCGATGGCCGCCCCGAGCAGACTCGAGAACCCGAAGATCACCGATCCGGCGACTCCGGGCAGCACACCATGTGCCAGGGCGTCGCCGATGAAGGCGAGCCCGCGCAGCACGACGTACGTCCCGACGATCGCGCACACGACGGCCACGAGCACGCCGGCGAGCAGAGCCCGCTGCATGAAGGAGTTGTCGAGAAAGGGCCTGAAGAACGTATCCACGAGCGGGCCCACGATCTCCACGCTACGCAGTCAGGGCGTCGCGAACCTCTGATGCCAGTCGGAGGAGGAAGGATCGGTAGGTGTTGTCGTCGGGAACGAGGTGACTCGACACGACGACGACGCGCACCCCGGTCTCCTCGGACAGTGCACCAACCACCTCGTCGGGTGCGCCCAGCTCGGCGAAGATCACCGAGACGCCCTCGGCGGCGATGACGGCTTTCAACTCGGCCAGGTTGGCGGCGGTGGCCTCGGCCGAGGTCGACAGACTCGGCACGACCGAGCCGAGAAGTTCGAAGTCGTAGTGCGCGGCGAAATAGGCCAACGACACGTGACCGGTGACGAGCACGCGCCGCTCGGCAGGAACGGCCGACAACAAGTCGGCCACCTCGGCATCGAGTGCCGTCAGATCGGCGATCAAGGTCTCGGCATTCGCCGCGACATCGAGACCGATGGCCACCAACTCCTCGCTCAGGTGTTCGACGACGTCGGCGACGGCCAGTGGATCGGTCCAGAAGTGGGGATCGCCGTCATGCGCGTGATCGCCTTCGTCTTTCGCTTCGGGATTCGGCCCATCATCGTGACCGTGCTCGTCTCCGTGAGCATGTTCCTCCGACTCGACCGACATCGGAGTGATGTGATCGGCGGCGTAGAAGACCGGTGAGTCGGCGCTTTGCAGAACACTCGTCAAGGACTCTTCGAGATTCAAACCGTTCGCAACCACCAACGTCGCGCCGTTGATCGACTCGACGTCCTTGGCCGACGGCTCCCACTCGTGTGGGTCCACACCATTGGGAACCAAGACCGACACCTCGGCGGCATCGCCGACGAGATCGCTGACGATCGCCCCGAGGACGGCATGGGTGGCGACGATGGACGGCCGGGTCTCGCTCGAGTCGGACGATTCACCGGATCCGCACGCCGCGAGAGCGAGGGTCGACACGACGGTGAACAACACGGGCTGGAAACGCATGAATGAAATGATAATCGTTCTCATTTATTCCGGCAACCCGGGACTCCCCTCGCCCACTACCGTCCTGTCCATGGTCTCGGCCTTCCTCCATCCCTTCGCCAAACCCACCCGCACCGACTTTCGGACCATCGTGGCGGGACAGGGATCGACCGTCACCGATTCGGCCGGACGCGAGTACATCGATGCCATGGCGTCGCTCTGGTACTGCGCCGTCGGCCACGG
>JBDLRN010000076.1:0-6395 GCA_039800005.1 Actinomycetota bacterium
AGACCACCGTCACCGAGCGCCTGGTCGACCTCGTGGGCCCCGATCACCTCTCGCTCATCAAACAGGACGCCTACTACGTCGACCGGACGCACCAGCCCTTCGAGGAGCGCACCCGAGCCAACTACGACCATCCCGACGCCTTCGACTGGGATCTCACCTTCGAACAGTTGAGCGCGCTCCTCCAGGGTCGAGCGGTCGACGTGCCGGTGTACGACTACCCGAACCACACTCGATCGGCCGAAGTGATTCGGGTCGAACCCACGCGCATCGTGGTGTTCGAGGGGATTCTCGCCCTTTACGACGAGGCGCTGCGCGAGT
This sequence comes from Actinomycetota bacterium, assembly GCA_039800005.1. GTDB lineage: Bacteria > Actinomycetota > Acidimicrobiia > Acidimicrobiales > Ilumatobacteraceae > Casp-actino8. Next base: position 319 of record JBDLRN010000076.1, read on the forward strand.
TGTTCGATCTGCGCATCTTCGTCGACACCGACGCCGACGTCCGCTTGATCCGTCGCCTCGAACGCGACGTGCGGGATCGAGGCCGCACACCCGAGAGCATCATGCGTCAGTACATGACGACGGTGCGACCGAGCCATCTGCAGTTCATCGAGCCCACCAAGCGCCACGCCGACGTGATCATCCCCGAAGGTGGCCACAACGATCGCGCTCTCGACGTCTTGGTCGCGCGCATCAACTCACTCGTCGTCTGACGTTCACGACTCGCCGAACTGGAGCCGGGTGTGGGGATTGAACCCACGACCTACCGCTTACAAGGCGGTTGCTCTACCACTGAGCTAACCCGGCCGGAACCGGCGTCAGACTAACGGCCCACTTCGAACGGCAATCGGAGGAAATCGCCGTCGATTCGAATGTGATGCGTATACGCTATCAATATGTCCGCACCAGCATCGCTCGTTCGCAAAGCGCGGGAACAACGCGGATTGAGTCAACGAGCACTTGCCGAGCGTGCGGGAGTCGAGCAGTCGACGATTGCCCGCATCGAACTCGGCGAAGCCGACCCTGCGTACTCCACGGTCATTCGGCTGCTCGACGCAGCCGGCTTCAAGGTTCCCGATCCCGAGCCCGCGGTTCCCACACTGGCCGAAGCGACCCCCGGTGATGGCACGCTCGATTGGACGATGTTGCGATCGGTCACCGACCTGGCCGAGCGCGATCCTTCGACGGTCCGGCTCATGATCGGTGCCGAACCATCGCCGACGACGGACCCAATAGCTCGAACCATCTTGGCCGCGGTCGCAGCATTTTTGGCTGAACAGGCCCGTATCCGACCACCCGCCTGGGCTCGACACACACCACCGCTCGATCGCCCATGGCACCCCGAAGGAACACCTCGAATGATTCGTCAGACGATGAACGAAACACCTCCTACTGTCGCCAGGTACAACGTGTGGCTTCGAGCGTCGGTATTGCGCAGGAGGAAAGTCTGAGCGGGACAGGTCGCCCGCTCGACTGGAGCAAAATCCAGGCCTACCTCAGCGAGGTCGGTGAAGAGTTGGCGATTCGAGGACTCTCACGCAGTGTCGCCATCGTCGGTGGTGCCTACGTCGCTTCCCGAGGTGTGAGGTCTTCGACAACTGATGTCGACACCATCGACGAACTCGACTCCGACTTCAAAGAGGTGATCGCCGCCATCGCAGAACGGCACGGGCTCGAATCCGACTGGCTCAACGATCGCGCTAGGCCTTGGCGGCCAGTCACTTTCGAAAAGGACTTGTGCCAGGCAATCCTCCGAGTCGGTGGCCTCGTCGTCCTGGCTCCTCACCCAGACACCATCGTTCTCATGAAAATTGCTGCCGGAGGCCGAACTCCGAATGACGCCCGCGATCTGAAGGCCCTGTGGTCGGCAAGCAACTTCACCGAATCCGCTCACGCTGTGGAGGCGTACTACGCCGCTTATCCGCACGAAGAAATCGATCCTCACCTCGCGGCTTGGATTCGATCGGTCATCACCTGAGCGTGAACATCAACCACAGGAGTTGACCATTCTCGTCGAGGTCGAATCGGCCTGATCGAGGTCAGCGGCGGTAGCGAGCGACTTCGTAGGTGGCGAGCGCAGCCGCTGTCGACACGTTGAGCGAACTGAGTCGCCCGCGCATCGGGATGCTCACGATCAGATCGCACCGTTCACGAACGAGTCGAGAGAGACCCGGACCCTCGGCACCGAGGACGAGGCAGATGCCTTCCTTGGCGAGATCGCCGAGATCGAACAACGACTTGTCGGCCGAGTCGTCGAGGCCCACCACCCAGATGCCGGCATCGCGCATCTTGGCGAGCGCGGTGGGCAATCCCGCCACGAGCGACATCGGCACGTGCTCGCACGCCCCCACCGACGCCTTGGCGACCGTGGGAGTGATGTGCACCGAGCGATGTTTGGGCAGCACCACTCCGTCGACGCCCGAACCGTCGCACACGCGCAGGATGGCGCCGAGGTTGCCCGGGTCGGTCACGCCGTCGACGGCCACCAAGAACGGCGCGCGACCCGGACGACGTTTGATCATCGTGTCGAACGGAACCGGCTCGATGGAGTCGGCACGCGCCAACACACCTTGCGGTGCTTCGCTGCGCGCCGCAAAGTCGAGCTTCTTGCGACTCACCTCGAGAACTGGCACGCGATTCGCGCGCGCCAACTGCACGATGTCGTCGACCACGTCGCTCTTGTCGCGTTCGGTGGCGATCCACACCTCGTGCACACGTCGGCGTCCGGCGATCAACAGTTCACGAACGGCTTGGCGTCCTTCCACCTGACCGCCACCGAGGTCGTCACGATCGACGACTCGCTTCGGTGCGTCGGAGACACGCGCCGAACGAGCGCCGTCGCGTCGCGCTGCAGCGCCACCCCGACCAGCCGAGGTTCCACCACGACGCGCCGGTGCACCACCACGCTTCTGCGGACCGCGTGCCGACGAACCTCGTGCGGGACGTCGCTGAGCCATCAGTTCACCTGCCGTGACAACACGGCGACCGCCCAACAAGCGATCCCTTCTCGACGTCCGAGCGCACCGAGACCTTCGGCGCGTCGTCCTTTCACCGACACCGGTGCCCCCACCACGGCCGAGAGCGCGCTCTGCATCTCGTCACGGCGCGGAGCCAATTTCGGCACCTCGCACACCACGCTGCAGTCGACGTTTCCGATGATCCAACGATCGGCTCGCACCAAACGCACCACTTCAGCCAACAACTGAAGCGAATTCACGCCCTTCCACTGCGGATCGGTGTCGGGAAAGTGCTGGCCGATGTCGCCGAGGCCCGCCGCACCAAGTAGCGCATCGGCTGCCGCATGGGCGATCGCGTCGGCGTCGCTGTGACCTTCCAGACCGCGCTCGCCGTCGAACACCACACCGCCGAGCACGAGAACCCGTGATGGATCGTCACTGAAACGATGAACGTCGAAACCCTGTCCGACCCGGAATTCCAGTGCGCTCACGGTCACTTCTCCCCGGACGCGCGTCGCGCGAGCAGATCACGAGCCCAGTCGAGGTCATCGGGATGCGTGATCTTGCGGTTGTCGACTTCACCGGGCACGACGACGACGGTACCGCCCGCCGCCTCCACCAGGACGGCATCGTCAGTGGCGTCGAGACTCGATTCGTAAGCCTCGCGCAGAATCGACGCTCGGAACGCCTGTGGAGTCTGCACCGAGACCAAGGTGGCTCGATCGGGTGTGTTCACCACGCGCGGCATGGCCATGTGCGACGCGACGTACGACGGGTCCAGTCCCATCGACGACGTCTCGACCACTTCGATCGACTTCACGGTGTCGGTCACCGGCAGCCCGGGAATCGCACCGTCGGCACCGGCTTTCACCGCGTCGACGACGGCGCGAAAGAGTTCGGCGCTGGCGAAGGGGCGGGCCGCATCGTGCACCAGCACGATGTCAGCATCCGAAGGAACGGCAGCCAGCCCGTTTCGCACACTCGCAGTACGCGTCGGACCACCGGCGACTCCACCCTCGGCGCCGGCGTCCTCAGCGGGAACGACGAGCACCACGCCGTCACTGATCGAACGGGCCGCATCCACGGCCAGATCGACGACTCGACGTCCGCCCAGTTCGGCATATTGCTTCAACGATCCGAAACGACGCCCGGAGCCACCTGCAACGACGATCGTCCACACGATCCGACCCGACTTTCGAGAAATTTCCGACGCCAAGTTCGTCATTGACCGTGAGGGTAGTACCGTTCGACTCGATGGCCTACGAAGACATCCTCGCCCGGTCCGACTTCTTCGCCGACGCACCCGCCGACGAACTCACCCGGATCGCCAATGCCGGTCGCAAACGTGTGCTGTCGCGCGGCGATCATCTCTTCGAGGCCGGTGAAGACGCCGAGTCGATGTTCGTGGTGATCACCGGACGCGTCGCCATCGCCATCGCCAACGAACTCGACAAGCGCGAGAGCATGGTCGCTCTCATGGAGATCGGCGACCTCTTCGGCGAGATGGGCCTCCTGGACGGCGGTCCGCGTTCGGCCATGGCTCGCGCCATCGAACCATGCGAAGTTCTCGAGATCCCGTACGACCCCGTGGGTGAGCTCCTCGACAGCAATCCCAAGGTCTTGCGCGGTGTCGTCCGCATGCTCGCCGATCGACTGCGCGTGATGGATGGAGCGCTTGCCGACTCGGTCTTCCTCGACGTCACCGGGCGCACGGCCAAGCGACTGCTCGAACTCGCCGGCGACGCCGACGAATTCGTCCTGCCGGTCACTCAGGAAGAACTGGCCGGCATGGTCGGCGCGTCACGTGAGCGCGTCAACAAGGCGATCAGCAGCTTCATTCGCCTCGGCTGGATCGAACAACACGAGCGGCGCTACAAGATTCTCATGCGCGACCGGCTCGAACTTCGTTCACGCTGACAGCCACTCGCGCGCCCGACGAAATGCGTCGGCCGCGTCATTGACCCGGTGGGCCGGACGACTCGAGTCATGCGCGAAACCGTGCTCGGCTTCGGCGTACTCCACCACCTGCGCACCCGTCGCACGTAGCGCGGCCACGTCGGGGTCGGGAGTCCAGGTGTCGCGATGGCCGATGATCGCCAACACCGAACTGGCATCGCCCTCGCCGAGAAGCGACAGCGGTTCGCCCTGGCCGTCACCGCGCCAGGCGTCGGGAAGACGGATCATTCCGTAGAAGCTGGCGATGCGCGAGAAGCGCTTCATGGCCGCAGCCTTGAAGCAGTACATACCGCCCATGCAGAAGCCGATCATCCCGACCGTTGCGCAACCGGTTGCGTCGGCCGCTTCGTTCAGGTCGCGGAACTTGTCGACATCGCTCAGGGTGGGGACGGCCGCGAAACGACCGTCGAGATCGGCGCCGAGTTCACGTCCGACGGCCGACACCGGGAACGGCTCGATCGCCACGGTGGTCATTCCCCATTCGGTGGCGAAACGCCGCACGTGATCGTCGAAGAGGGGCCGAAGTCCGAAGATGTCGGGAAAGACCACCAGTCCGCGCGTGGCTCCCTCGACGTGATGGATCTCGGCCGGAGTTCCGGACGGCAATGTGATGCGCATGAGTGCATCATGACGCACCCCCGGACGGCAGGACGACCTGAACCAGGTCGACCGCTTCCCCGCGATCCACGAACCAGCCACGCCCGGGCGCCGACTCCACGAACGACAGATCGAGATCGAACACACCGAACAGTTCCACGTCGTCGTGGGCCGACGAACCGAGGATCAGACCAGTGCGCCGACGGCGCAGGTCGTGTAGCGGATGTTCGGGTCTCGCTCGCAACACCGCTGGGGTGACGGCCGCGACCAAGTGATGACCTCTCGTGAGCGCGTCGTTCACGTCGTGCGTCGTGAGTCGGCTCCACAACGACGGCGCGTCGTCGATCACCAGCAAGCCGGTGGCCGACGTGTCGTTCACCGCCGCGTGCCAGTCGTCGACGGATCCGATGCGATGAACGACACCATCTGAGTGACATGCCGTCCACACCTCGGTCCATCGACGAAGAGCCGTGGTGCGACCCGAACCCCGCGGACCGATCATCAAGAACACCGTCGGCACATCGTGATGAAGGACGATCGGTTCGAGATCGGTCGCTCGAACGGCGAACGCCTGATCCCCAGCGTCGTTCACGACCAGAGGCAACCGACGTGGTCGACGCACCTCGAATGTCGGAGGTTCAGGTGCGAGCACCCACTGCATCGTGGCTCCGATCGGTGTCGAACCGAGCGTCTTGTCGACTCGACATCGACCAGGGATCACCGGACCTTCGCCGCGCATCACCAGAACGTGATCGAAACGCTCACCGAGGCGCGACACCCCCACTGGGTCCCGAGTACACGTGGCCACGAGCGTCACGTCAGGTCGGCTGATGACCGCCGTGAATCGTTCCCACAGACGAAGGTGATGACGACTGTTGCTCTGACGGTCGGACCAGAGGTCGAGGTCCTCGACGACCACGAGTGCACGTCGCGGTCGAACGGTCTCGACCTCACGCAACATGCGGTCGACTGTCTCGAGATCGTCGATACGACGACCCTCGAACCACACGATCAAGGGAACAGGCTCGA
>JBDLRN010000077.1:0-3613 GCA_039800005.1 Actinomycetota bacterium
ACGCAAGTGAGGCGGCCCGGAATCCGGACCGCCTCACTCGGGGGTGGGGGAGGAACTGTGCGACTGATCAGAGCGGAGCCGACACCCTCGCAGTCACCGTGAAGGTGTCGGTCATTCCGAAGGCGTTGGTCACGGTGATCGTGACCTCGGTGCCGTCGGCGATGTTGGTGGCGTTGGCTTCCCAGCGGAAGATGTCGTTGTCGAGTTCGGCACCGAAGACGGCGTTCTTCGTGACTCGCAAGACACCGACTCGATAGGAGACCTTCACCGATGTGATGTTCGACATCACGTGTGCGCTGCCTTCGTTCACGGTGATCCAGACGTCGGTGAAGCGACCCTGCGCCCAGAAGGAGGTGAACTCGATGTTCGGAGCGGTGATGATCATCGAGCCGAGGTCGGGGATCGACAATTCGGGCAGCTCGAAATCGAAGTCGGGATCGAAGCCGTCGAGGTCGATGTCGGGGAAGTCACCGAGGTCGAGATCAGGTGCGGTCTCCTCGTCGATATCGGGGCCGGCCTCTTCTTCGACCTCGGGTGTCACGTCGTCGGTGACTTCCGGAGTGGCGACTTCTGGTGTGCTGACTTCCGGAGCCGACTCCTCGGCAGTGACGACCTCGTCGGCCGGGTCGGCGACCGCCGTCTCGGGTGCGACCACGTTGGGGGCGTCGAGCTCGGCGTCGATCTCGGGCAGAACCTGAGCGACGAGGTTCGGGTCAGCCGCTTCGATGATGTCGGCGATCTCGGCCTCGGTGCCCGTTCGGGCGGCGTCGAGAAGGGCTTCGATGAGCGCCTGCTTGTCGGCTGACGCCGAGGTGTCGGTGTTCTTGCCGCCACAGGCGGCGGTTCCGACGACCAGTCCCGCCACGGCGACGGTGGCGAGGAGGGCCTTGCGGATCGAGAGGTTGCGGGTGGTCTTCATGGCGGTTGTCCTTTCGGTTGGTGTGCAACCTGTTGCTGCACACCGGACAAGAGCCACGGGGTGAGAAGTCCTCGCGATTTCCGGCGAGATTTTTCAAGAAAATCTCAAAACCAGCCCTGACCTGGCCTTTCTTCGTGGATCTGGGTCGCGAAATGGGCTAATAAGTGTCGTTTTCGCGACCCAGATCACCGGGAAGTAGCGTTCAACAGCCGTTGAAGGGACTGAAGATGTCGTCGAAAAATCGTGCTCGGGGCTCGTTCGTGCTGGGAATGGCCCTAGTAGTCGCCGTTTCGATCGGCTGCAGTGGCGACGACGGCGACTACGTGCCCAACAACAACTCGGGCACGTCGCCGACTGATGCTCCGTTGAAGACGACCACCACTGAGCAGGCCACCACGACCACCTCGGTCCCGACCACTTCGAGCCCCTCGTCAGCGACTGGGTCGTCCCCGGGAAGCGGAACCGCCACCCCGTCCGCTCCGGCCACAACCAAGGCCCCGACGTCGACCACGAAGGTTCCGGCGTCGAGCACGAGTTCGTCGACCTCGACCTCCACAACGACATCCACGTCGACGACGACCACCACCGAGGCGCCGCGGTACCCCATCGCACCTGGGGCGACCACCAGCCTTCCCTAGGACGTCGTGGATCTGGGTGAAAACGGCGCCGGAATCCGGCGGCTTGTGCGCCCAGATCGCCAGGCTGCGCCGGAGTGGCGCCCACGGTAGGAATCGGACCTACGACCTTCTGCTCCGGAGGCAGACGCTCTATCCACTGAGCTACGTGGGCAACGTGCGCCAGGCTACCGGCCGAAAGATGGTCGGCTTTCCGGACCGTGGCGACCACAATGGATACTCATGGCCGACCCCCTCGTGACTCTCGCGGCTCGTCTGCAACCAGCCTTCGACGCGGTTGCCGGTCGCGCTGGGGTCGATCCGGTGGTGCGTCCGTCCGATCGGGCCGATGCCCAGGCCAACGGCGCGCTCGCCTTGGCCAAAGAGCTCGGTCGTCCACCCCGTGAGGTGGCTGAAGCGGTGCTCGCCGAGGCACTGACGTTGCCGAATCTGCGGGCGTCGCTCGAGGTGGCTGGCCCGGGCTTTCTCAACATCGTCGTGCACGACGACTTCCTCGCCGACGAGATCGCGGCCATCGCCGCCGACGAGCGACTCGGAGTACGCGCGGCTGCCCGCTCGCGTCGCGTGGTCGTCGACTATTCGGCGCCGAACGTGGCCAAGGAGATGCACGTCGGCCATCTGCGTACCACGGTGATCGGTGATGCGCTCGTGCGCATGCTCGAATTCGTGGGTCACGAGGTGATTCGCGAGAACCACATCGGCGACTGGGGAACTCCGTTCGGCATGCTCATCGAGCACTTGCTCGATCTCGGTGAGACCGAAGCGGCCGATCATCTCTCGCTCGGCGATCTCGACGGTTTCTACAAACAGGCGCGCGCCAAGTTCGACGCCGACGACGCGTTCAAGGAGCGCTCGCGCGCACGAGTCGTGATGCTGCAAGGCGGCGACGCCGAGACGCGGCGTCTGTGGAAGTTGTTGGTCGGGTTGTCGACCAAGCACTTCAACGCGGTGTACGACCGACTGGGCGTGTTGCTCACCGACGGCGACCTCATGGGCGAGAGCGCCTACAACGATCTCCTGCCGCAGGTGATCACACGCCTCGACGCGCTCGGGCTGTTGCAGCAGTCCGACGGCGCCGACGTGGTGTTCCCACCCGGCTACACCAACCGCGACGGCGATCCGTTACCGCTCATCGTGCAGAAGGGAACCGGTGGGTTCAACTACGCCACCAGCGACCTGGCGTGTGTGATCGATCGCATCGAACGGTTGAAGGCCGACCTTCTTCTCTACGTGGTGGGCGCCCCGCAGGCGCAGCACTTGTCGATGGTGTTCGACGTGGCGCGCATGGCGGGCTGGTTGGCCGAGCCGGCCGAGGCGGTGCACGTGGCGTTCGGTTCGGTGCTCGGATCCGATCGCAAGATGTTGAAGAGTCGTAGTGGCGAGCCGCTCAAGTTCATCGACCTGCTCGACGAGTCGCTGGTGCGCGCCGAAGCGGCGGTCGCCGAGAAGAATCCCGATCTCGCCGTGGAGGATCGCCTGGCCATCGCGCGACAGGTGGGTATCGGCGCGGTGAAGTACGCCGACCTCTCGACCGATCGCGTCCGCGACTACGTGTTCGACTGGGATCGCATGCTGTCGTTCGACGGCAACACCGCGCCGTATCTTCAGTACGCCCACGCGCGAATTTGTTCGATCTTCCGGCGCGCGGGTGTCGATCGGGCGTCTCTTCGCGGTGTCACTCCGAACGTCGCCGAGCCGCAGGAGCGGGCATTGGCTCTCGCCGTTCTCGGTCTCGACTCGGCGGTGGCCGACACGCTCGAGAAGTACAGCCCGCACCGCTTGTGCACCTACTTGTACGAACTCGCCACGGCGTTCACCTCGTTCTACGAACACTGTCCGGTGTTGAAGGCCGACGAACCCACGCGAACGTCACGCCTCGTGATGTGCGACGTCACGGCTCGCGTGATGGCCCGTGGCCTCGATCTGCTCGGCATCGACGCGCCGGAGCAGATGTGATGGTGACGAGCTGATGGCGCCTCCGGTTCCGTTGCGACTTCTGCCCGACGGCGCAGCCGTCGAAGCCGACGGGTCGTTGTCGATCTCGGGCTGCCGAATCGAT
>JBDLRN010000078.1:0-60088 GCA_039800005.1 Actinomycetota bacterium
CGCGGAACTTGCGCTACAGAGTGGGTGAAAAGTGAAGGTGAAAATGGTCAGTGGGAGATGCCGGAGCCGGAGGCGACGATGGAGCCGAGACGTCCGGCTTCGTAGTCCTCGAACGCCTGGATGATCTCTTCCCGCGTGTTCATCACGAACGGGCCGTACCGCGCCATCGGCTCGTACAGCGGCTCGCCACCCAACAGGAGGATCTCGGCACCGGCTCCACCGGCTCGCACGCTCACGTCACCGGCCGAGCGCTCGCACACGACCATCGTTCCATCCCCTGCCTCGGTCTCGTTCACGACCGCCGACCCACCGAACACGTGCACCAGCGCCGTGTGACCTTCGGGAACCGACCACAGCAGATCTTCGCCCGCCACCAAAGTCACGTGGGCGTAGGTGACCGGCCGCGTGGTCTCGACGACGCCCGTCACTCCGGCCACCTCGCCGGCGATCACCCGCGCCACACCACCGCCCGACAGCGAGGCCGTCGGGATGTCGTAGGCCTCGTATCCCTGGTAGCGCGGCGGGATCATCTTGTGCGACGCCGGCAGATTGACCCACAACTGGAAGCCGTGCATCCGACCACCACGCGACATCATCTGTTCACTGGGCATCTCGCTGTGCACGATGCCGGCGCCAGCGGTCATCCACTGCACCGCACCCGGCGTGATCACACCGTGTCCGCCGTTGGAGTCTCGGTGTTCCATCTCGCCGGCAAGCATGTAGGTGACGGTCTCGAAACCGCGATGCGGATGATCGGGCGCACCGATCGCCTGACCCGGGCCGTACTCGACCGGGCCCATCTCGTCGAGCAGCAGGAACGGATCGATCGCGTCGATCCGCCCCATCGGAAATGGGCGGCGAACGACGAAACCTCCGCCCTCGACCTGCCGTTGCGCGGCGATCACACCAGCCACCGAGCGCAGACTCATCGTCGACCTCCGATCGTGACGGGAACCGCCGCGGCGTCGGCCGACTGTCGCGCGTGATAACTCGAACGAGTGAGCGGACTCGCTTCCACGTGGGCGATGCCGAGCGATTCGCCCACTTCCTTCCAGCGCGCGAACTCGTCGGGGTGGATCCACCGAGCCACCGGCAGGTGATGCGACGTGGGCCGGAGGTACTGGCCCATGGTCACGATGCTCACACCGATCGACGCCAGATCGGCCAGACACCCGTCGACTTCCTCGATCGTCTCACCCATTCCGAGCACGAGCCCGGACTTGGTGACGAGGCCAGCACGGCGCGCCGCCGACAACACACCGAGGCTGCGCGCGTAACCGGCCGACGGGCGCACGGCGCGCTGCAGGCGCGCCACGGTCTCGATGTTGTGGTTGAACACGTCGGGCTGCGCTTCGAACAAGAGAGCCAACGAGGCGGGATCGCCCTTGGCGTCGGAGACCAGTGTCTCGACGCGGGTGGAGGGTCGACGTTCACGGATGGCACGCACACACGCGGCCACGTGGGTGAAGCCACCGTCGTCGAGATCGTCGCGAGCCACCATCGTGAGGACGGCATGCGACAGACCCATGCGGTCGACCGCCTCGGCGATGCGAGCCGGCTCGTCGGCCTCGGGCGCGAGAGGTTTGCGCGTGTCGACCAGGCAGAAACCACAGGCCCGGGTGCATCGTTCGCCCAGCACCATGAACGTGGCCGTGCCGTCTTTCCAACACTCCGACAAGTTCGGACAACCGGCCTCTTCGCACACCGTGACGAGCGACAGTTCACGCAGAGTCGACTTGAGCTCGAGGACTTCGCCTCCGAGTCGCACCTTGGGTCGCAGCCATTCCGGTTTGCGTTCGGTCACGTCGAGACCATCGACCACACCGGCGTCGTTCAGTCGTCCGATGAGGCGCACTTTCTCGCCCGGTCCTTCTCCACGCGAGAAGCGCGACAGATCCTCGGGACGATGCACCCACGCAACGTCTTGACGCTCGACCTCACCACCACCCCATCGATCGGCCGCCAGTCGCGTGATCAAGTCGACCACGGTGCGCATCTCGACGGACACGCCTTCTTCGACGAGCGAGGTCACCGGTCGGTCGCCGATACCGCAGGGCACGATGTGTTCGCGCATGTAGGTGAGATCGGTCGACACGTTGAGGGCGAACCCGTGCATCGTGCGGCCGTTGGCGAGTCGCACGCCGATGGCGGCGATCTTGCGCTCGCGCGACGTGCCCGGGTCGAGCCACACCCCGGCGAATCCCGGCAGACGACCGGCGCCGACCACACCGAGTTCGGTGAGCGCGTCGATGATCAGACCCTCGATGTTGCACACGTGATCGGACGCTCCGATGCGATTGTCGATCGAGAGGATCGGGTAGCCCACCAGTTGTCCGGGGCCGTGATAGGTGATGTCGCCGCCCCGCTTCACTTCGACGAAGTCGGCTCCCACCGAGGCCGGGTCGCACTTCAGGTTGGTGGCGAGATCGGCACGCGGGCCGTAGGTGAAGACATGCGGGTGTTCGAGGAGCAACAGGTGCTGTTCACTCCCGTTCTCGAAGAGACCGTGTTGGAGCGCGAGCACTTCGCGATATGGAACGCGTCCGAGCCAACGCACACGAAGCACGTTCGACGCGCCCATGATCAGAGCTCGGCCGACCAATCCCGGGTCTCGAGAATCTCCTTCACACGCACCAGGAACCCGGCCGCGTAGGCGCCGTCGAACGCTCGGTGGTCCCAGGCCATGGCCAGGTTGCCCACCGGATGGATCGCGATGCTCTCGTCGCCGTTGGCGTGCGACACCGCGACCGGCTTGCGCACGATGGCGTCGGTGGACAGGATCGCCACTTGCGGCTGGTTGATGATCGGCATGGTGAGAACCGAACCGGCCGAACCGTTGTTGGTGATGCTGAACGTGCCACCGGAGATCTCGTCGGGGCCGAGCTTGCGACTGCGGGCGCGAGAGGCGAGATCGTTGATCTCACGGGCGATGGCTCGCAGTCGCTTGCCTTCGGCACTGCGCACGACCGGAACCAACAGGCCCTGGAAGTCGAGATCGACCGCCACCCCGAGATCGACGTAGCGGTGCACGACGAGATCGTCTCCGCTGATGCTGGCATTCATGTGGGGGAAGTCGCCGAGCGCGTCGATCACCGAGCGAGAGATGAACGGCAGATAGGTGAGACTGAAGCCTTCCTGGGCCTTGAAATCGGCCTTGGCTCGCGACCGCGCGATGTCGACGTTGGCGTAGTCGACTTCGACCACGCTGAACGCGTGCGGGCTCACACCTTTCGACATCACCATGTGCGCTCCGGTGGCCTTGCGGATCTTCGAGAGCGAGACCACTTCGTCACGCGTACCGGCGCGCACCACTGGAGCCGCGGCTCGCGGCGCCGGAGCCACTGCTGCAGCGACGACCGGAGCCGCCGATGCGGGGGCGGCGACCACGGGGGCCGGGGTCGGGGCTGCCGGAACCGAGCCAGCCTGTCGATCGATGTGATCGAGGACGTCTTCACGCGTGATGCGTCCTCCCGGACCGGTGCCGGTGAGCTGGTCGACGTCGATGTTGTGTTCGTTCACCAGTCGCCGCACGACGGGAGACAAGAGTCGATTGTCGGACGACACGGCGGCGGCCGGAGCTGCAGACGGAGCAGGGGTCGCAACGGGAGCAGGGGCCGGCGCCGCAGCAGGAGCGGGTGCCGGTGCGGGCGCCGGTGTCGGCGCAGGAGCGGGTGCCGGCGCAGGAGCAGGTGCCGGTGCCGCCGGCGCAGCAGCGGGGGCCGGAGCAGGCGCCGATCCGGCCGCACCCACCACCGCGATCACCGCACCCACCGGCACGGTTTCACCTTCGGGGACGCGGATCTCGGTGAGGACACCGGCCACCGGTGAGGGCACCTCGGTGTCGACCTTGTCGGTGGAGACCTCGAACAACGGCTCGTCGGCGGCGACGGTGTCACCCACCTTCTTGAACCACCGCGTGATCGTTCCTTCGGTGACGGTTTCACCGAGCTGCGGGAGGGTCACTTCTGCCATGTTCGTTCGTCCTTCGTGGATGGGGGTGCGATGTCGGGTCGTCGTGACTCGTGTTCGATCAAGCGTTGAGACTGCGTCCGGTGAGCGAGAGAACCGTCTCACCGAACAGTTCGGTGAGGCTCGGGTGGGGTTGGATGAATTCGGCGACTTCGGCGACGGTGGCTTCCCAGTTCACGGCCAGGTAACCGCCCGACAGCTGTTCGGTGACCCACGGGCCGACCATGTGCACACCGAGGATCTGTCCGGCCGAGCCGTCGGCGTTGCGCTTGGCGACCACTTTCACCAGACCGTCGATCTCGCCGAGGATCTGTGCGCGGCTGTTGGCGCGGAACTGGTGCTTGGCCACCACCACGTCGAGACCCATGTCGCGACAGGCGTCTTCGCCCGGCCCGGCCCACGCCACTTCGGGGTGGCAGTAGATGGCCCACGGAACACGGTCGTAGGCGATGGGAGCCGGACCCTCGCCGAGCATGTGCTTCACGACGAGGATGGCCTCGGCGTAGCCGACGTGCGCGAGTTGCGGTGTGTTCACGAGGTCGCCAATGGCGTACACACCCGGCTCGGCGGTGCGGCACCATTCGTCGACGTCGACGAATCCACGTTCGGTGACCTTGACGGCCGTGCCCTGAAGGCCGAGCAGATCGGCGAACGGACGGCGTCCGACCGACACCACCACGGCGTCGACTTCGAGCTTCTCGTCGTCGCCGAAGGTGACCACGGTGCCACCGCCCGGCAACGGGGAATGACCCTTGACCATGACGCCGGTGCGGATGTCGATGTTCTTCTTCTTGAACGACTTGACCACCACGTTGGCCACGTCGGTGTCGAGGCCCGGAAGAATCTTGGGCAATCCTTCGAGAATGGTGACCGTGGCGCCGAGGTCGGCGAAGGTCGAGGCGAACTCGCAACCGATCGCTCCGCCGCCGATGACGGCCACGCGCGACGGCACGTAGTCGAGATCGAGCACTTCGTCGCTGGTCATGATCGGACCGCCGCGATCGAAGCCCGGGATGGTGCGCGGCACCGAACCGGCGGCGAGGATGACGTTGGCGCCCTGCACCACCGCACTCGATCCGTCGTTCATGGCGATCGACACGGTGCGATTCGCGCCCAGTGATCCGGTGCCGTTGAAGACCGTGACCTTGCGCGACTTACAGAGCCCACCGATGCCCTTCACCAACCCGTCGACGATCTTGCGCTTGCGCGCCTGGGTGACCGCGAAGTCGACCGACGGCGACGAGGTGTTGATGCCGAAGTCGGCGGCGTGGGCGACGTGCCGATTGACCGCAGCCGTCTCGAGGAAGGCCTTGGCCGGGATGCAACCGCGGTTGAGACAGGTACCGCCCAGGGCGTCACGCTCGACGAGCGCCACGTTCATACCGGCCGAGGCTCCATAGAGCGCCGCGCCGTACCCGCCGGGGCCGCCGCCGATGATCACGAGATCGAATTGCTCGGCCGTACAGACCACCTCCGAGTTCCGTGCGCCGAGGCGCTGTGCAGGCTCAACCGTAGCGGTTGGCGGCCCGGTTTCCGTGGGCCGATGACCCCCGTCATAGATGGTTCAGGGCCGGTTCAAGGATGCTTCAGGGGGCCCATTGACGCTGTTCACCGGCACGGGTGTAGGCCACCGCCTGCACGCTCTCCACGGCCGGGAAGCGCACGACGCACAACGCCTCGCCCTCGTCGGGGACGATGGTGCGCGCGTCGCACACTCGTTCGTCCGAGATGGCTCCGACCGTGGTGTACGGCTCGACCACGTCACCGTCGCCGAGGAGCCTCCATCCATCGACGGCCAGTTCGCCCGGCACACCCGACAGGGCGACCCGCGCTTCGGTTCCGGTGCCGCTCGAAGTGACGGCCTCCACGCGTACTGTCATGTCGCCGATCCGGGACGAATCTCCGATCGACAGCACCGGCACTTCGGTCCGATCGGTGGCCACCTGCAGAAGCTTCACTCCCCCGGCCACCAGGATGATGAGACCGCACGCCACCGACAGCAGAAGAAGGGTGCGCGTCTTCATGCGGTCAAGCCTACGGTCGACCGGTCTAGGGTGGCCGAGTGGGCATTCGCAAACGGCTGACGCAGACGATGGAAGACGTCGAACACGAACGTCTGCAGTCGCGTTTCGCCGATCTCGACCTCCCGTCCCTCGCCGACATGCCCTGCCGCAAGCGGGTACGAGTGGCGGGTGAGATCCGGGTGGAGCGCATCCGGCCTCGCTCGGGAATTCCCTCCTACGAGGTGGTGGTGGCCGACGGCACCGGTGAGATCGTCGCCGTGTTCACCGGCCGTCACACGGTGAAGGGGATGACCACCGGGTGCGCGGTGATCCTCGACGGTGTGGCCCACCAGGAGCACGGACGCCGCGTCATGCTCAATCCGGCCTACACGCTGTTGCCGCGCGCGCACGACTGAGCGTCGTCGACGCGGGATCGGTCACCCGACGAAGACCGCTTCGACTTCTTCTTCGGTGGCGTCGTGAGTGAGCACGAGGACTTCGTCGCCGGCACGAAGCGTGAGACCGTCGCTCGGTGACACGACCTTGCCGAGCCGGACGACCGCCACGACCACGAGATCACGCGGAAGGGCGAGTGCACCGATGGTCTTGTCTCGTGCCGGCGAATCCTCGGCGAGGGTGACTTCGAGCAGACGCGCCTTGCCGCCCTCGAAGGCGAGCAGTCGTACGACCTGACCGACGTTGACCGCCTCTTCGACCAGGCCGGTGATGAGGTGCGGCGTCGACACCGAGACGTCGACTCCCCACATTTCGTTGAACATCCACTCGTTCTTGGGGTTGTTCACACGCGCGACGACGCGGGGCGCCCCGTGTTCCTGCTTCGACAGCAACGACACCACGAGATTGTCCTCGTCGTCACCCGTCGCCGCGACCACCACGTCGGCTTCGCTGGCTCCGGCCGCCTCGAGGACGGCAATGTCGCACGCGTCACCCAGATGCCAGATCACTCCATCGGGTTCGTTGCGATCCTTGTACAGAGCGACGACCGATGCGTCGTTGTCGCAGATGGTCACGAGGTGGCCGCTGCTCGAGAGTTGTTCGGCGATGAAACGTCCGACGCTTCCGCCACCGGCGATGAGGACCTTCACGTCACTCCTCTCAGTGCCCGTTCGACGCCTGGGCGCCGATGATGTTCAGGACGTCGTTGACGTCGGCGGTGCCGACGGCGATGTGCACGATGTCGCCTTCCTGCGCCACCAGTTCGTCGGTCGGGATCGTGGCCGATCCGAGACGACTGACCGCCACGATGCGCGCGCGACCGGGCACGTCGAACGACACGTAGCGCTTGCCGACCAGATGAGACGGAAGTTCGCGTTCGATCATCGTGACCTTCGCCGTCGGATCGACCCACTCGATCCCCGTCTCTTCGGGAAGGATGCGCCGCATCACTCGTTCGGCCGTCCAGGTGACGGTGGCCACCGTGGCGATGCCGAGACGCTGGTACACCTCGGCTCGCTTGGGGTCGTAGATACGCGCCACCACGCGCTCGATCCGGAAGTTCTCGCGCGCCACACGAGCGACCAAGATGTTGGAGTTGTCGCCGTTGGTCACGGCCGCCACGGCGCTCGCGTCCTGGATGCCTGCTTCCACCAGCACGTCGCGGTCGAAGCCGATCCCGGTGAGCGTGCGACCGGTGAAATCCCCACCCAATCTCTGAAAGGCCGACTTCTTGCGGTCGACGACGGTCACCGAATGGTTCTGGGCGACGAGTTGACGAGCCAGGGTCGAACCCACTCGACCACACCCGACGATCACGACATGCATCACGACTCCAAGCGGCGGACCCCGGGATCCGACCGGTGAGAACCCTAGTCACCGGTGACGGGGATAGCGCACTCATCGGCCGTACGGGCATAGTGTCGCTCCCGGCATGTATCAGAACCTGAAAAAGGCGATCCTCGGGAACCCCATCAGTACCGAGGCCGAGCACCACCAGCGCCTGAAGAAGCGCATCGCCCTTCCGGTGTTCGCGTCCGACGCCATCTCGTCCACTGCGTACGCCACCCAGGAGATCCTGATCGTCTTCCTGGCCTTCGCGGGCGCTGGCTACGCGGCGTACTCGCGGTTGGTGCCCATCTCGATCCTCGTGATCGCCCTGCTCGTGATCGTCATCACCAGCTATCGACAGACCATCTTCGCCTATCCAGGCGGCGGCGGTTCCTACATGGTGAGCAAGGAGAACCTGGGAAAGTATCCGTCACTCGTGGCGGGCAGCTCGCTTCTCGTCGACTACATCCTCACCGTTGCGGTGTCGGTGGCCGGCGGCGTGGCCGCCATCATCTCGGCCTTCGGTGGGCTGAAGGACTACCGCGTGCACATGTGCGTCGCCTTCATCCTCCTCATGATGCTGGCCAACCTTCGTGGCCTGAAGGAATCGGGGGCTTTGTTCGCTCCGCCCACCTACATCTACATCGCGTCGCTCTTTCTCATGATCGGCGTGGGCCTGTACCGGGTGTGGTTCCGGGATCTCCCACCGATCGATCACACCGACCCGATCTCGGAGGAGATCTTGGCCGGTCAAGGCTCGATCGGCCTCTACTACTTCTTGAAGGCCTTCTCGTCGGGTGCCGTCGCCCTCACGGGCGTGGAGGCCGTCTCCGACGGCGTACCGGCGTTCGAGAAACCCGAGAGTCGCAACGCCGCCAACACGCTGGTGATGATGGCGGTGATCCTGGGCACGAGCTTCTTCGGTCTGTCGGTGCTCGCTCATCACATCGAACCGGTGGCCGACGAGGAAGGGCGCATCACACAGACCGTGCTCGCGCAGATGGCCGAGCACGTGTACGGCGGACGCAACATCATGTTCTTCGTCATGCAGTTCGCCACCTTCGGCATCCTGATCCTGGCTGCCAACACCGCGTTCGCCGACTATCCACGTCTGTCGTCGATCGTCGCCCGGGACGGCTTCCTCCCCAAGCAGTTCCAGAACCGCGGCAGTCGCCTGGTGTTCTCCAACGGCATCATCTTCCTTTCACTCATGGCGATCCTGCTCGTCATCGTGTTCGGAGGCGTCGTGACCGCCCTCATCCCCCTGTACGCGATCGGCGTGTTCACCGGCTTCACGTTGAGCCAGACCGGCATGGCGGTACGACAATGGCGACTGCGGCCGAAGAACTGGAGGATCTTCCTGCCGGTGAGCATCGTCGGCGCGATCACCACCGCCGTCGTCGCGATCGTGGTATTGGTCGTGAAGTTCCAGGACGGTGCCTGGATCCCGGCCGTGGTCATTCCACTGGTCGTGCTCTTCTTCTCGTCGATCGAACGCCACTACGCCCGCGTGAAGAAGATCGTCACCGTCGACACCACCTACAAGCCGGCGCGACACACGCACTTCGTCGTGGTTCTGGTGAGCGGCGTCAACAAGGGCATGCTCCACGCCGTCGAGTACGCCAAGAGTCTGCGTCCCGATCGCCTGATCGCGGTGACGGTCGCCATCAGCGAGGACGAGTCGGAGTCGATCAAGAAGTCGTGGGCCGATCACGACATTCCGATCCAGCTCGAGATCCTGCGTTCGCCCTACCGAGAACTCACCAAGCCGGTGATGGCCTACCTCGACGAGCTCGACGCCGAGTCGGAGGACGACATCATCACCGTGGTGATCCCCGAGAACGTCACGCCGCGCCGCTCGGCGTGGCTGCACAACCAGATGGCTCTCAAATTGAAGGGCCGACTGTTGTACCGGCCCAACACGGTGGTCACGTCGGTGCCGATCGTCATCGAGGACGAGGCCGAGCGCATGGTCGACTCGTCTCCCGACAACTGACGCGAGCCGTCCGACACACGACCTCCGACACACGGCCTCCGGTCGTGCACCCTCCACGAGCCGGTCGTAGCCTGCGCTCGTGACTTCCATCGCCATCACCGGAGCGAGCGGCCTCATCGGCACCGCACTCGCGCAACACCTCACCTCCCGCGGTCATCGCGTGGTCCGCTTCACGCGCCAGACGTCGGCGGGATCCGACTCCATCGCCTGGGATCCGAAGTCCGGTTCGATCGAGGCCGACAAGTTGCGCGGCGTCGACGCCGTGGTGCACATGGCCGGAGCCGGCATCGGCGACAAGCGTTGGACCGACGACTACAAGCGCGAGATCCTCGAGAGTCGCACGAAGAGCACCGCGCTTCTCGCGTCGACGCTGGCCGATCTGTCCGACGGCCCCAAGGTCCTGCTGTCGGGTTCGGCCATCGGCATCTATGGCGAGAGCGAGTCGGCCACG
This sequence comes from Actinomycetota bacterium, assembly GCA_039800005.1. Taxonomy (GTDB): domain Bacteria; phylum Actinomycetota; class Acidimicrobiia; order Acidimicrobiales; family Ilumatobacteraceae; genus Casp-actino8. The sequence goes on from JBDLRN010000078.1 coordinate 10,205, forward strand.
TTCACCGAGGAGTCTCCACACGGGTCGGGGTTTCTCGCCGACGTGTGCGTGCAGTGGGAATCGGCCACTGCTCCCGCCGAGAAGGCCGGCGTCCGCGTCGCGCATCTGCGCACCGGCATCGTGCTCTCGCCGAAGGGCGGGGCACTGAAGAAGTTGCTGCCGCTCTTCAAGTTGGGGGCCGGTGGACGCATGGGCTCTGGGCGTCAGTGGCAGAGTTGGATCTCGATCGACGACGAGATCGCCGCCATCGAACATCTCCTCACCTCGAACGTCTCCGGTGCCGTGAACCTCACCGCACCGAATCCGGTCACCCAGGCCGAGTTCACCAAGACGCTGGCTCGCGTGCTCAAGCGTCCGAGTTTCGTCCCGGTTCCCACATTCGGGCCGAAGTTGCTGCTCGGATCCGAACTCGCCGATGCGCTGCTCTTCACCGGCCAGAAGGTCCTGCCGAAGGTTCTCGAGCGCGACGGTTTCGGTTTCGCTCACGTCGATCTCGAATCGGCTCTGCGCCATCTGCTCGGCAAGTGATCCGCTGATCGGAACCGAGCGCCCATGACCGTTCCCGCTAGGTGCGACGTCGTCGTGGTCGGTGCCGGTCTGGCCGGTCTGGCCGCCGCGCGGACATTGCACGAGGCCGGCCTCGACGTGCAGGTGTTCGAGTCGAGCGACGCCGTGGGTGGACGTGTCCGCACCGACCAGGTCGACGGGTTCCGACTCGACCGCGGCTTCCAGGTGATCTTGACCGCCTATCCCGAACTGCAGCGACAGTTCGACGTGGCCGCGCTCGACCTGCGTGCCTTCGAACCCGGCGCGATGGTGTGGACCAAGGGTCGCGGTCACACGGTGTCCGATCCGTTCCGCCGACCTGCCACTCTCGCGTCGACCGCCCTTGCGCCGGTCGGATCGCCGTTCGACAAGGCGCGGATCGCGTTGTTGCGTCGACGCGTTCGTCACGGCCGGGCGGCCGATCTCTTGCGTGGCACCGACACGACCACCCGCGTCGAACTCGAACGGGCCGGCTTCTCTCCCACCATGTTGCATCGCTTCTTCCGGCCGTTGGTGGGCGGTATCCAACTCGATCCCGAGCTCACCGCGTCGCGTCGCATGTTCGACGTGATCTTCCGCATGCTCGCCGACGGCGATGCCGCCGTGCCGGCTCTCGGCATGCAACGCCTTCCCGAACAACTCGCCCACCATCTGCCCGCCGCATCGCTCCACCTGTCGACCGAAGTTCGCTCGGTGGCGCCGCGCATGGTCACGTTCGACGACGGCGCTTCGGTCGCCGCCCGCGCCGTGATCGTCGCCACCGAAGGTCCCGTCGCCAATCGCCTCACGTCGATCCCCGACGTTGCGTCACGATCCGTCTCCTGCGTCTATTTCGATGCCCCGAAGCCGCCCACCGATTCGCGGCTCATCGTTCTCGACGGTGACGGTCTCGGACCCGTGCTCAACGTGGCGGTGATGAGCAACGTGAGCCCCCACTACGCACCACCCGGGCGCCATCTCGTCGCCGCTGCGATCCCGGGCGTGATCGACGGTGACCTCGAAGAGGTCGCTCGCGAGCAGATGACGACCATGTTCGGACCCTCGGTGGCCGATTGGCGCCATCTACGCACCTATCGCATCCCGCACGGTCAGCCCGATCAGTCGCCACCGTTCTCCCCCAAGAAGAAGGTGGCATTGGGCGACGGACTCTTCGTCTGCGGCGACCACCGCGACACGGCGTCCATCCAGGGTGCCCTGTACTCCGGTCGTCGCACGGGTGAAGCGGTGCGCTCGTGGCTGGCATCGTTCTGATCACTGATAGACAGAGCCCATGACGACGTCTGATCCGAAGAAGGTGCTCCAGGCCTCCCGCGTGGTGAAGGCCACCCCGCAGCAGATCTTCGACCTGCTCGCCGATCCGCGAAAGCATTCGCTCATCGACGGTTCCGGCTCGGTCCAGAAGGCTCGAGTGAACGCTCCCGAACGACTTTCGCTCGGCGCCAAGTTCGGGATGGACATGAAGATCGGCCTTCCGTATCGCATCACCAACGAGGTGGTCGAGTTCGACGAGCCGAAGCAGATCGGCTGGCGTCACTTCGGCGGCCACATCTGGCGTTACGTTCTCGAGCCGGTCGACGGTGGCACCAAGGTCACCGAGCAATTCGACTGGACGCACAACAAGTCACCTCTCATGTTGAAGGTGATGGGTGCGTTCGACAAGAACCAGAAGGCGATCGAAGCCACCCTCGAACGTCTCGCCGCGCACTTCGAGAAGTGACGTGACGTCTTCCGACGAGCGCGAGCGATTCGCCGTCGTGGCCGATGTGATTCGATCGCGACGTACGTCGATGCAAGTCGACGGGTCGCGCGACGTCGACGACTCCGTTCTCGACGAGTTGTTCGGTCTGGCAACGTGGGCTCCCTGCCACAAGCGCACCTGGCCCTGGCGATTCTGCGTCGTTCGCAACCATGCACGCTTCGAGCTCGGCGAGGTGGTCGCCGAGGCGATGCGGCGTCACGGTGACGACGAGCATCGAGTGACCAAGGCACGGACCAAGTACTCGCGCACCCCTGTGGTGGTGGTCGTGGGCAGTGCGCCGGGTGATTCGCCGAATCGCACCGCCGAGAATCGCGATGCGACGGCGGCTGCGATCCAGAACTTCCTGTTGGCTGCGTCGGCTCGTGGCCTGGCCACTTACTGGGGAAGTTGCCCGACGGGTGCCAATGACGACGTGGCCTCCTTCTGCGGTTTCGAAGACGGCACGACGGTGATGTCTCTCACCTACGTGGGCTGGGCCGACGACGAGGCAATCGCGCCCGAGCGCCCGGCCCCGTTCGTCACTCGACTCGGCTGATCACCAGCGCGGGCACTTCGTCGCACCACGCGTCGAAGGTGAGACCGATCGACGGATCGCCCTCCCACGGGTACTTGGCTCGCATCAAGTCGCCGATGGCGGCCCGTTCCTCACCCGAGGACGGGACCCGCGCACGACCGACGAAGGTCTCTCCGTCGACGGCGATCGTCACGCGAGAATCGACGAGGGCGTTCCGGAACCAATCGGCGCCCGGACCGTTCCCCGACAACAGACACACGTCACCGTCGAGCATCCCGAACCAGATCTCGACGCGGTGTTCACGACCACTTCGTCGACCGATCGTGATGATGTCGATGCATTCGCGCGTCGGGTCGATCGGAAAGGGCGACACGTCACTGCGCTGCGATCAGCGCGATCTCCATCTGCCATTCGGGACGGGCGAGTGCCGGGACCGTGACGAGGGTGCTGGCCACGCGGTGTCCACCCAACGCTCGATCACGCGCCGCCATCACCGGCGCGAGGTCGTGCCCGTGCACCACGTAAGTGGTCACCGACACCACGTCGGTGGGTGTCATTCCCGCTTCGGCGAGAATCGCCAGCAGATTGGCCCACACGACCTTCGCTTGGTCGGCCAGATCGGCCGGCACCGATCCGTCCGGCGCGATCGGCACGACGCCCGACGTGTGAAGAAGCCGGCGCGGCGACTCGGTGACGATGGCGTGGGCGTAGTTGGCGGCCGTCGGGGCGATCGACGACGGAGCGATCTCGGGCATGGAGCCGTTCTAGCCGAACGTCAGGTCATGAGAGTCCGTAGTCGGGACTTGAGCGTGCCGAGTGGGGACTTTGGTCCCTGCTCGTCGAGGTGGCCGGTTTCTTAGCGTCGTCACCGTGAACCGCTTTCCGCTCCGCCCTCTCACCCGTGTCGTTCTTCCCGCCGTCGCCCTCACGTCGCTCGTCGGCCTGACGGCCTGCTCCGACGACGAGTCGACCTCGGCTCCCCCGTCGACCGAAGCACCCGTCGATGGCGGAGCCACCGAGACCACCGTGGGTGCAACCACCACACTCGGACCCTACGTGTCGCCGCTCGGCGACATTGTGGGTGAAGCGCTCACGAAGAACGCCCAGTTCACCTCGCTCGCCGCCATGGTGTACGAAGCCGGCCTCGTGGAGGCGCTGCGTGGCGACGGCCCCTTCACCGTGTTCGCTCCCACCAACGACGCCATCGCCGCCGTTCCGGAAGCGACGCTCGACGCCGTGTGGGCCGATCCCGATCTGCTCACGGCCGTGCTCACGTATCACGTGGTCGCCGGAGAATCGCTCACCGCGGCCGACCTCACCGACGGCCAGGTGCTCACCACCCTGCAGGGCCAGACGCTCACCATCGGCAAGTCGGGCGACACCATCACCGTCAACGGGATCGACGTGCTGATCCCCGACGTGCCGGCCACCAACGGCACCATTCACGCCATCGCAGGCGTGCTCGTTCCCGAGAGCTGAAGCCCGACTCGGAGGTTCTAACCTCGGGGGCATGACGACCACCGAGAACACCGGCGCCGCTCAGGAAGCGATCGCCAACGCGGCGATGGGCAACACCGACCTCCTGCAGTTCCCGTCGTTCACCACGATCGACGAAGAACGCCTCTATCGCAAACAGCGCTTGGCCGGCGCGTTGCGCATCTTCGGTCGACTCGGTTTCGGCGAAGGCGTGGCCGGACACATCACGGTTCGCGACCCCGAACTCACCGATCACTTCTGGGTGAATCCCTTCGGCTTGTCGTTCCGCCACATGCGCGTGAGCGACCTGCTCCTCGTGAACCACCAGGGCGAGGTGGTGCACGGCAACATGCCGGTCAATCGTGCCGCATTCGTCATCCACTCAGCGGTGCACGCGGCGCGCCCCGACGTGGTGGCCGCCGCCCATGCGCATTCGGTGCACGGCAAGGCCTTCAGTTCGCTCGGCATCCCACTCGATCCGCTCACCCAGGACGCCTGCATCTTCTACGACGATCATCATGTGATCTCCGAGCAGGGCGGTGCCGTGGTGTTCGACGTCGACGCCGGCAAGGAACTGGCCGCGATGTTCCCGAGCGGCAAGGCGGCCATTCACCAGAACCACGGCCTCTTCACGGTCGGCCAGAGCGTGGAAGAAGCGGCCTTCTGGTTCATTTCGATGGAGCGGTCGTGTCAGGCTCAGTTGTTGGCCATGGCGGCGGGAACGCCCAAGAAGATCCGCCACGACTACGCGGTCTACACGCGTGAGCAGACCGGACATGCGCTCGCCGGCTGGTTCCAGTTCCAGCCGCTCTGGCAGGAGATCTGCCGCACCGATCCCGAACTGTTCGACTGATCGCCCGGTCGTTTCGAGTCGATACCCCTGAAGTCGATCTCGCGTCTCCTGCGCACGGGTTCGCCCGAGGCGCTGTTCGTTCTCGGCGCCACGTCGCAGTACATCGGCGCGGTGATCGCCGTCGAGTTGTTCGACGAGATCGCCCCGGCGTCGGTCGCCTGGTTGCGCGTGATCGGTGCGGCCATTGCGTTGCTGTTGGTGTCGGGTCGGCACCTCTTCCACCCGTTCACCCGCGAGGAGCTGATCGCGGTGTCGATCTTCGGTGTCGCGTCGACGCTGATGAACACCTTCTTCTATTTGGCGATCGATCGGCTCCCGCTCGGCAAGGGAGTGGCGATCGAATTCATCGGACCCATCCTCGTGGCAGCGGCTCGAACGCGAAACACTCGCAACGCTTCGGCACTGGTGCTCGCCACGGTGGGAGTGGCCGTGTTGTCGGGCGTCGAGATCAGCGGCGAACCACTCGGCCTGCTCTTCATCTTCCTCGCCTCGGCGATGTGGGCCGCCTACATCGTGCTCGGGTCGCGAGTCGCCCGACAGGATCGCGGCGTGGCTGGTCTGGGGCTCGGTTTGCTCATCGGAGCGGCGGTCGTCTCGCCGATTGGTGCACCAGGAAGCGGTCCGGCTTGGGGGTCGTTGCGCATCTTGCTGTTGTGCGTGCTGGTGGGTGTGCTGTCGAGCGCGATCGGATACGGCATCGATCAGGCGGTGTTGCGACGCATTCCTGTGCGACGTTTCAGTGTGTTGCTGGCGCTGCTACCGGTGACGGCGACCGTCGTGGGTTTCGTGGCTCTCGATCAGACGCCGACCCTGATCGATCTGATCGGCATGGCGTGCGTGCTCGCCGGCGTCGTCATCCAAGAACGCGACGAACTCCCCCGTGGTTCTGGCGAGGAGAATTCACCGCAAAGGTGAAGATCGCGCACCAGAAACCGGTCAGTGGGACATCCAGGGGGCGCAGAGGCCGTCGAGTTCGCGTACTTCGATGCGATCACGGTTCTCCCACGTGACCGGATTGGCCGGATCGCGCTGAAGTTTGAACACGCGGAACGACATCTCGGTGGTGTCGACGGCGAGGATGCGACCGATGAGAGCGTCGCCGAGATCGAGCAGAATCTTGATGGTCTCGAGCGCCTGGATCGAACCGATGATGCCGGGCAGCACACCGAGCACACCGGCTTCGGCGCACGACGGGGCGAGTTCGGCCGGCGGCGGCTCGGGCACCATGTCGCGATAAGTGGGGCCGGCCTTCGGGTGGAACACCGACACCATTCCTTCGAAACGGAAGATCGACCCGTGCACCACCGGAATGCCGAGCTTCACACTCGCGTCGTTCAGCAGGTAACGCGACGGAAAGTTGTCGGCACCGTCGACGATCACGTCGTAGCCCGCGATGATGTCCATGATGTTGTCGGCCGACAGACGCGTGTCGTAAGCCACCACGTTCACGTCGGGATTCAAGAGCGTGAGCGTCTTCTTGGCCGAATCGACCTTGCGGTCGCCGATGCGATCGATGTTGTGCAGGATCTGTCGCTGCAAGTTGCTGGCATCGACCTCGTCCATGTCGACGATGCCGAGTGTGCCCACGCCGGCAGCGGCGAGGTACAACGCGGCCGGTGATCCGAGTCCGCCGGCTCCGAGCAGCAACACCTTGCTGCCGAGCAACTTGGCCTGACCTTCCACCCCCACTTCGGGCAACAACAAGTGACGCTTGTAGCGGTTGCTCTGCTCCGGGGTGAGGGCGGCCGGCGTCTTCCACGGACGACCTTCGTCCTTCCACTTGCCGAATCCACCGGCCATCGACAACACGTTCGAGTAACCGAGTTCGCCGAGCGTTCGAGCGGCGAACGCGCTGCGCACGCCACCGGCGCAGTACACGACGACCGGCACGGTCTTGTCGGTGATGCGCCCTTCGACCTGAGCCTCGAGATGGCCGCGCGGGATGTGCAGCGCGCCGGGCAACGCGCCCTCGGCGTACTCGTCGGGTTCGCGCACGTCGAGCACCACTGTTCCGCCAGCACCGATGCGATCGGCGGCCGTCGCCGTGTCGACTTCGGTGATGACCGCCTTGGCGGCACTCAGCAGATCTTTGAACGTTGCCATGCGCAAAACCCTACCGGTTCAGTCGGGAATTCACACGGCCGGAATCAGACGGGGCAGCCACTCCCCGATCGACCCCACCACCAGTGCGTGGGCGTAGCGATCCATCGAGGTGGGCTCTCCGTTCAGGATCACGACCTTGGCTCCGGCGTTGCGGGCTCGCGGCACCACGTTGTTGGCCGGTCCGACCGCGAGTGTGGTGCCGACGGCGAGGAGCAGATCGCAATCTTCGGCGGCGTCCATGGCCGCCTGGATCACGTGTGGCACCAACGACTCGCCGAAGAGGATGGTCGCGCTCTTCAGGATTCCACCACACAACAGACACGGCGGATCGGGCTCGCCGTCCTGCACGCGCTGCACGGCTTCGCTCATGGGCCGTCGATCCGAACACGTCCAGCACACGGTCTCGCGCCACGATCCGTGCACTTCGATCACCTTGTCGGGCGAGTGTCCGACGTCGAGATGCAATCCGTCGACGTTCTGGGTGACGAGGGCGCGCAGTCGATCCTGCTCTTCGAGTCGGAACAGTGTGCGATGGCCGAGATTCGGCTCGGGACGTCGTCGACCGAGATTGGCGACACGCCCCTCCCATGCCACGCGCCGAACCTCGGGATCGCCGATGTAGTAGTCGATCGTGGCTGTCTTCTCGGCGGCCGGGTTCTTGGTCCACAGCCCGTTCGGCCCGCGGAAGTCGGGAATCCCCGAATCGGTCGACACACCCGCGCCGGTGATCACCGTGATGCGACGCGCGGCGGCGACCATCTCGGCCACCTGTTCGGCGGCCGGATCCCCCATGTCGGCGATGGTGATCTCGGCGTTGCGCACGACGTCATTGTGGCCGACTCGCCCGCCGTGTTCACAGGCGATCGGCCACATTCGCCGCACCTCGTGCCGATTGATCGGCACCCGACGAAGGGAATTCCACCCATGCCCGCTTCGACGTCTCGCACCCGGCGACTCTTCGAGCACGATCCCACCTCGTTCGTCGTCGAACCCTGGGACGACCCGACGCTCGCCCAATACGGTTTCGGGGTCGGCGACGACTACATCGAGACCTTCTGGCTCTCGACTCTCGGTCCCACCGCGACGTGGCTCGTTCGACGTCTGGTCGCCGTCCTCGGCGACCGTCCCGGAGCCGTGCGGATCGACGTGACGGAACTGTCGGCCGCGCTCGGCATCGGTTCACCGCAGGATCGCCTCACACCGCTCGCCAAGGCCCTCGATCGACTCGTGATGTTCGGAGTGGCCCAGGTGCGCCGCGACCGCCTCGGTGTTCGACTGCATCTCCCGCCGCTGGCCTCGAAGCAGATCGATCGATTGCCGCGTCATCTGCAGACCGCGCACGACGCCTGGATCAGCGGTCGACGCGTCAGCGACGCGCGCTCGGCCGCGTGAACTTCATCGCCAGTTCGATGAGGAGTCGCGTGCCGTAACCGGTGGCCCCACGACTCAGCCACCCGTCGTCACCGTCGACGTTCATCGGACCGGCGATGTCGAGGTGGGCCCACGGCACGTCGCCGGTGAACTCGTTCAAGAAGAGCGCCGCTGTGATGGCCCCTCCGTACGGCCCGCCGACGTTCTTCATGTCGGCCACGTTCGAGTCGAGGAAGCGGCGATAGGAACGCTCGAGCGGCAACTGCCACACCGGCTCGTCGGTCGTGGACGCCGCACCGATCACCTGATCGACGAAATCCTGGTTCGAACCGAGCACTCCGGCGATCTTGGGGCCGAGGGCAGCCATGCACGCTCCGGTGAGGGTGGCGATGTCGACGATGGCGTGCGGCTTGGATTCGACGGCGAGTGACAGTCCGTCGGCGAGGATCAGTCGACCTTCGGCGTCGGTGTTGTGGATCTCGGAGGTCTTGCCGTTGCGGAACGTGAGAACGTCGCCCATGGCCATGGCGCTGCCCGACGGACGGTTGTCGGTGCACATGAGATAGCCGGTCACCTTGGTGGGACAGCCGAGAGCGGCGAGGGTGCTCATGGCCGACAGCACGGCGGCCGCACCGCTCATGTCCATCTTCATGTTGGCGTGCATGGGATCGCTCGGCTTCAAGCTGATGCCGCCTGAGTCGTAGGTGACACCTTTGCCGACCATCACGAGATGACCCGACGCGCTCTTGCCGCGCGACGATCCCTTCGACGACTTCGGCGTGTAGGTGAGCTTGACCATGCGCGGCGGCTCGACCGAGCCCTTGTTGACGGCGAGCAGTCCGCCGAGGCCCATCACCTGGATCTTGTCCTTGTCGAACACTTCGACCTCGAGACCCGATGCGTTGGCCACTTCGACGGCCCGATCGGCGAGCATCCGCGCCGTGAGGTGAGCCGGCGGAAGATTGGCGAGATCACGAGCGAGGTACACGGCCCCCGCTGTCACCTTGCCGCGCTCGACGCCGGCGTCTGCCCCGCGCGCCTTGTTGGCCGACGACACGATGGTGACGGTGCCCGACGGCACCGACTTGGCGCTCTTCAACTGGTGGAAGCGGTACGACGCGAGGAGGAAGCCTTCGGTGACGGCCTGACCGGCCGTACGCGCGTCGAGCGACACCGCGTCGATGATCGACAGCGCGACCTTGTCGTGCTTGGCGGTGGCGCGAGCGAAAGCCGCGGCGGCGTTGCGCAGATCGGCGGCCGTGGCCTTGCGGGAGTCGCCGATTCCGACGGCCACCATGGTGGGGCCACTCGCCGAGGGCAGCACGAGGGTCTGGCCGACCTTGCCGTCGAATCCGTGCGCCGAGAGTGCGGCGCGGCCGAGACCGACGCCGCGCGGAACGGCACCGGTGGAGGCCACGGCGATGCCGACGGCATCGGCGGAGCGGGGAAGGGAGCGGGAGGTGAGTACGGAATACGCCATGCCGTCAGTCTGCCAGGCCGTTCCCCAGCCGGGTCAGATCGCCGAACACGGACGGGGCGTCAGACGGTGCGGACGGGAAGGCTCTCGCCCTCGTTCCAACGCGCCATGGTCCAGAGCAGATCGGAGAGGCGGTTGAGGTACGGCACCACGTACGACGGTGACGGCGCGGCGGCGATCGAGTGCCGTTCGGCGCGGCGAACCACGGTGCGTGCCACGTCGAGCCAGGCCGAGACCTTGTTGCCGCCCGGAACCACGAATTCGGTGGGTGGCGTGAAACGCGTGTCGAGGTCGTCGATGATGCGCTCGAGTCGTTCGACCATCTCGGGCGTGACGCTCGACGCACCTGGTGTGAGCTTCGAACGGTTCTCGGGCAACGTGGCGAGTTCGGCCATGAGCACCCACAGGTCGCGCATGATCGGAATCAGCAGAGCTTCGACTTCGGATCCATGTCCGGCTTCGGCTCGCACCACTCCGAGGATGGCTTGGGCTTCGTCAGCGGTTCCGTACGCACGCGGCAACGTGGAGTCCTTGGCGACACGACCGCCGTAGAAGAGACCCGTCGTGCCGTCGTCACCGTGTTTGGTGTAGATGCGCTCCCGAGTCACGTGGCGACCCTACTGGCACACCCCTCAACACGAGAGATCGTGTCGCGTCCTTTCCCCACCACTCACGTCACAGCCCCCGGTGTTCACACACCCACTCACGTCACCGCCCCCGGTGTTCACGCACCCACTCACGTCACAGCCCCCGGTGTTCTGGTGAGGATTTTCGACCGTATGGGTGAACATCCCGCGCCAGAAAAACTCGGGCTGGGAATCTGGCGCGCGAACTTGACCTATGCGGTCGAAAATCCTCACCAGAACACCACGTCAGAGCCGATGGGGAAAAGGGGTGGGAGGTAGCGTTGAGCGCGATGTCGCGTCAGCCGTATCTCGAAGCGATCAACGAACGGGTCATCGTGTTCGACGGGGCCTTCGGCACCTTCGTCCAGGGCCTCGATCTCGGTCCCGACGACTTCGGCGGCGCGAGCCTCGAGGGTTGCAACGAAATGCTCTGCCTCACGCGGCCCGACGTGATCCAGAGCATGCACCGCGCCTTTCTCGACGTGGGTGTCGACGCTCTCGAGACGGCGAGCTTCGGCAGTTTCTCCACCGTCCTCACCGAGTACGACATCCCCGAACGCGCCCACGAACTGAACGTGGCCGCGGCTCGCCTCGCCCGTGAGACGGCCGACGAATACGAAGCCGACGGCCGCCCGCGATACGTGGCCGGTTCGATCGGACCCGGCACCAAACTCCCGAGCCTCGGGCACATCTCCTTCGCCGAACTGCGCGACGCCTACGTCGAACAGGCCCGCGGCCTTCTCGTGGGCGGTGTCGATCTGTTCCTCATCGAGACGTGCATGGATCTGTTGCAGATCAAGGCGGCCATGATCGCCTGCCGACGCGCCATGGCCGCCGAGGGACGCGAAGTCCCGATTCAGGTGCAGGTCACCATGGAAACCACCGGCCGCATGCTGGTGGGCAGCGAGATCGGTGCTGCCGTCACCGCCATCGGCGCCATGCGCCCCGACGTGCTCGGCATCAACTGCGCCACGGGCCCGGCCGAGATGCAAGAGCACCTGCGTTACCTCTCGCAGCATTCGCGAGTTCCCATCAGCGTGCTGCCCAACGCCGGTCTGCCGAGTGTGGTCGACGGCCGCACGCACTACGACCTCACGCCCGAGGGCCTCGCCGAGTTCCACGCCCATCACGTGCGCGACCTCGGCATCGGCATCGTGGGCGGATGCTGCGGAACGACGCCGGCGCACTTGAAGGCGGTGGTCGACGCAGTGCGCGGCCTCAGCCTGGCGCCCCGGCATCCCGACGAGCCGCCGAGCGTGTCGTCGATCTACTCCCCCGTCCCGATCGAACAGGACAACTCGTTCCTCATCATCGGTGAACGCACCAACACCAACGGCTCGAAGGCTTTCCGCGAGGCGATGATCGCCGGCGACTGGGACAGCTGCGCCAAGATGGCCACCGAACAGGTTCGCGAGGGTGCGCACGTGCTCGACGTGTGCGTCGACTACGTGGGCCGTGACGGCGTGGTCGACATGAACGAGATCGCCTCGCGGTTCGCCACTCAGGCGAGCGTGCCGTTGGTGCTCGACTCCACCGAGCCACCGGTCATGGAGGCCGGCCTGCAGCACATCGGTGGCCGCGCCATCCTCAACTCGGCCAACCTCGAGGACGGCGAGGAGCCCGGCTCGCGACTCGACCGCGTGTTCTCCCTCGCCCGTGAATACGGCGCCGCGGTGGTTTGCCTGCTCATCGACGAGAAGGGCCAGGCCCGCGACGTCGAGTGGAAGATGGAGATCGCCCACCGTCTGCATCGCATCGCCGTCGATCGCTACGGACTCTCGGCATCCGATCTGATCTTCGACGCGCTCACCTTCCCGCTGTCGACCGGTGACGACGACCTGCGCCTCGACGCCAAGCACACGATCGACGCCATCCGCCGCATCAAGACCGAGATTCCCGGCTGTTTCACCACGCTCGGTGTGTCGAACGTGAGCTTCGGCCTCAAACCGGCAGCGCGTCAGGCCCTCAACAGCGTGTTCCTGCACGAGTGCGTGGCGGCCGGTCTCGACTCGGCCATCGTGCACGCCGGGAAGATCGTGCCGCTCGCCCGCATGCCCGAGGAGCACAAGCAGGTCTGCCTCGATCTCGTCTACGACCGCCGCCGGCCCGATTACGACCCTCTCACCACGTTGCTCGAGGTGTTCGAGGACGTCTCGACGGTCAACTCGGTGAAAGAAGATCGTTCGGGTTGGCCGATCGAAGAACGACTCAAGCACCGCATCATCGACGGCGATCGCGAAGGCCTCACCGACGATCTCGACGAGGCGATGGCCGGTGGCCTCGCGCCGCTCACCATCGTCAACGAGGTCCTCCTCGACGGCATGAAGGTGGTGGGCGATCTGTTCGGATCCGGCCAGATGCAGTTGCCCTTCGTGTTGCAGTCGGCCGAGACCATGAAGACCGCGGTCGCCCATCTCGAACCGCACATGGAGAAGACCGGCGAGTCCACCGCCAAGGGCAAGCTGGTGCTGGCCACCGTGAAGGGCGACGTGCACGACATCGGCAAGAACCTGGTCGACATCATCTGCACCAACAACGGCTACGAGGTGCACAACATCGGCATCAAGGTGCCGATCGCCGAAATGGTGCAGAAGGTCAAGGAAGTCGGTGCCGACGCGCTCGGCATGAGCGGTCTGCTCGTGAAGAGCACGCTCATCATGCGCGAGAACTTGGAGGAGATGAACCGCCTCGGCCTCGCCGACGTGCCGGTTCTCCTCGGCGGCGCCGCCCTCACCCGCTCCTACGTCGAACAGGACCTGCGCAAGGTCTACGAAGGGCGTGTGTTCTACGGACGAGACGCGTTCGAAGGTCTCAACACGCTCGACAAGATCATGGAGATGAAGAAGGCGGGCGTCGACGATCCCGATTTCGGGCGCGTGCCCACGGGTCGCGCGTTGCCCCAGCGCGAGAAGGCCGAGGCCTCCCCGGCCGATCTGCCGCGCCGCTCCCCCGACGTGGCCGCCGACAATCCGGTCTTCACGCCGCCGTTCCTCGGATCGCGCATCGTGAAGGGTGTCGGCCTCGACGAGATCGCGCAGTACGTGAACGAGACGGCGCTGTTCCGCAACCAGTGGCAGTTCCGCCCCGAGAACGGTGAATCCGACGACGACTTCAAGACACGCATTCGCGCCGTGTTCCGCCAGGAGCTGGCCGAAGCCAAGGCGGCCGGCTACCTCGTGCCGCAAGTGGTGTACGGCTACTTCTGCGTGAACGGCGACGGCAACGATCTGATCGTGTGGAGCGACGAGTCGCGCACGAGCGAATTGGCGCGCTTCTCGTATCCGCGACAGTCCCAGGCCCCGTATCTGTGCATCGCCGACTTCTTCCGGCCCGTCGACTCCGAACCCGACTACGCGGCCTTCCACATCGTCACGATGGGTGCTGCCGTGAGCGAGGAAGCGGCCCGTCTGTTCGCCGCCAACGAGTACCAGAAGTACATGCTGGTGCACGGCCTCGGCGTCGAGATGGCCGAAGCCCTCGCCGAGTTGTGGCACAAGCGCATCCGCGAGGAGTGGGGATTCGTGGGCGAGGACGGACCGTCGATCGGCGGCCTGTTCCGGCAGCAGTACCGCGGCGGCCGCTACTCGTGGGGTTATCCGGCCTGTCCCGACCTGGAGGACAACGCCACGGTGGCTCGCCTGCTCGAGGCCGGCCGACTCGGTATCGAAGTGAACGAAGACACGGGCTGGCAGTACCAGCCCGAGCAGACGACCTCGGCGATCATCTGCCACCATCCTCAGGCGAAGTACTTCGTCGCTCGCTGAGCGTTTCGTCGAGAGGTGTCGTCATGAAGAAGTGGATCGTTCGCATCGTCGTGCTCGCCGTAGTGGCCGTTGCTCTCGTGTACGGCGGGATACTTCTCTGGACCAAGGTGATCAACCCACCCGAGGACGAACTGTCGACCGACGACCTCTCGGCCGCCCTCGACGCCACCACGACCGTCGCTCCCCTGCCGGACGACGCGGCGTCCACCACGCTCGCCCCGACGACCACGGTCGCGCCCGTCGACGGCGATGTGAACGGAACCTGGTCGGCCACGAACGAATCGACTCTCGGGTACCGCGTGAAAGAAGTACTGGGTGGCGTCGACACCGAAGGCGTCGGTCGTACCAATGCCGTCACCGGATCGCTGGTGATCGACGGCACCACGGTGACCGCGGCCGACTTCTCGGTCGAGGTGGCCACGATCACGAGTGACAGTTCGCGACGTGACGGTCAAGTGAACGGTCGCATCATGGACACCGCCACCCACCCCAACGCCACCTTCGTGCTCACGTCACCCATCGAACTCGGCGCGATCCCGGCCGACGGCGAGCAGATCACCGTCGAAGCCACCGGCGATCTCACGTTGCGTGGAACCACCAACCAGGTCACCTTCCCGCTGACCGCCGAGTACGCGAACGGTCGGATCGGCGTGTTCGGCAACATCCCGATCGTGTTCCCCGACTACGGAATCCCCAATCCGTCGAACGGTTTCGCGGTCGTGGGCGACGAAGGCCTGCTCGAGTTCGTGCTCGTGTTCACCCGCTGAACGCGGGCCACGCCACACACCGTCACACCGTCGGCTGACTCTTCTCCCACGCATCGGCGAGCGCCGCATAACGTCCGCCGAGGGCGACCAGTTCGTCGTGCGTACCGAGTTCGGCCAAGCGACCGTCGTCGACCACGGCGATGCGATCGGCGCGTCGCACCGTCGAGAGCCGATGAGCCACCACGATCACGCTGCGTCCACGCATGAGCCGCTCGAGAGCACGTTCGACTTCGGCCTCGGTGCCCGGGTCGAGATTCGAGGTGGCTTCGTCGAGTACCAGCACAGCCGGGTCGACCAACGCGGCGCGCGCCAGGGCGACCAATTGACGTTCGCCCGCCGACAGTCGTGATCCTCGCTCGCGCACGTCGGTGAGCAATCCTTCCGGGAAGGCCCGGAAGCGTTCGAGAGCGCCGATCGAGTCGAGCGCTCGCTCCACCTCGGCGTCGGTGGCCGTCGCCCGTGCGATGCGCACGTTCTCGACGATCGATCCGGCGAAGCAGAAGCCCTCCTGCGGCACCACGACGATGCGTTCGCGCAGTTCGGCGAGCGATGCGTTGCGCAGATCGACCCCGCCGAAGCGCACCACCCCGGTGATCCCGCTGTCGGGCGATCGGGTCGGGTCGTAGAGACGAGCCATCAACTTGGCCAGTGTCGACTTGCCGGCGCCGGTGGGGCCGACCAGCGCCAGCCTTTCACCGTCGCCCACCGTGATCGACACCGACTCCAGCGCCGGTCGCGCCGAGCCCTGATAGGCGAAGGTGACCTCGCGCACCTCGATCGCGCCACGAGCAGGCAACGGTTGCGGGTCGGCCACTTCGTTCACGTCGGGGACGGCATCGATGATGCCGAACAACTTGTGCAACGCGGCCGCCGACGACTGCATGGTGTTGTAGAGCTGACTCAACTGCTGCACCGGGTCGAACAGATTCGCCAACAACAAGACGAAAGCGGTGACGGTGCCGAGGGTGACCGAACCGCGGTGCACCAACCACCCGCCGAGGCCGATGATGAGACCGGTGGCGGCGATGCCGGCGAACTCGACCAGGCCGAAGTACCACGTGCTCACGCGAACACTGCGCATGTGCGACCCGAAGAGCGAGCGGTTCGTCCGGTGGAACTTCTTGGCGTACTCGCCCTCCTGGCCGTAGGCCTGAATGACCCGAACGCCGGTGATGCCTTCCTGCAAGGTCGACAGGTTGTTGCCCACCTTCTCGCGCACGTCGAGATAAGCGGAGTTCGACATGCGCTGGAAGCGGATCGAAGCCGCGAAGATGAACGGCATCACGAGAAAGGCCACCAGCGCCAACTGCCACGACATCACGATCAACAGGATCGAGGCGAGGATCAGCAACAGGAAGGCCGACACGAATTGGAGCAAGCCGAACTGGATGAGTTCGGCCATCGATTCGATGTCGGCCGTCATGCGCGATACGAGCACACCGGCTTTCTCGCGGTCGAAGAAGGCCATCGACTGGCGCTGCATCCGGTGGAACGTGAGAAGTCGCAGATCGCGCAGGAAACCCTCGCCGGCCCGATTGATGGCGATGAACTGCAACCGACCCACTCCGTAGCCGAGCAGCACGATCACGACGTAGGCCACCACGGCGCCGTTCAACGCGCCGTCGTCGCCCTTCTTGATGCCGTTGTCGATGGCGAACCGGACGAGGGTCGGTCCGGCCAGGGTGATCATCGTGCTCATGACCACCAGGCCGAGGGCCAGTTGGATGTAGCGACGTTGCGCCCGAGCCACGTCGTAGGCGCGACGCAGCACACCGACGGTCTCACCGCGTCCGAGACGGTCCTCGTCGCTCACCGCACTCTGCGACCACATCGCTACACCACCCCCTCGTCGGCCGCGACGGTGGCGCGTGTTCGGGCGCTCTCCCCCGTCGCGTCGTCGTGAGTCTGGGAGGGCGTGCCCGCCGGCACCTCGTCGTCGCCCACGTCGTCGCGCACCGCCCAGGCGGCGAGCACCTGTCGGTAACGCTCGTCGGTGGCGAGCAGTTGCTCGTGGGTTCCGACCGCCGCCGCCCGACCGCCGTCGAGCAGCACCACGGTGTCGGCGAGCGCGATCGTGCCCGGTCGGTGGGCGATGACGATCGTGGTGCGACCCTTCATGACCGTGGCCATGGCGTCGCGGATCTCGTGCTCCTTCGATGGATCGACGGCCGACGTGGCGTCGTCGAGCACGAGCACACGCGGGTCGGACACGATGGCGCGCGCGATGGCGATGCGCTGACGCTGGCCGCCCGAGAGCGAATACCCGCGCTCGCCGAGGATGGTGTCGTACCCCTCCGGCAGTCGCTCCACGAAGTCGTGCGCGCCGGCGAGCCGCGCCGCACGTTCGATGGTGGCCCAGTCGGCGTCGGGACGCGCGAAGGCGATGTTGGCGCGCACGGTGTCGTGGAAGAGGAATGTGTCTTCGAAGACGATGCCGACCGCCGAACGCAGTTCTTGCAACGGCAGATCTCGGACGTCGACCCCGTCGATGCGGACGGCTCCGTCGGCCACGTCGTGGAAGCGGGTGAGCAGCCGCACCACGGTCGACTTTCCCGAGCCAGTGGCTCCCACCAGCGCGACCGCGTGACCGGCCGGAATCGACACCGTGAACCCGTCGAGCAGCGGATGATCGGACTCGTACCCGAAACGAACGGCGTCGAACTCGACCGCACCGACCTGTGCACCCGTCGGCAAGTGCCGAGGCGACGGCGGGTCGACGATCGCACTCGGCGTCGAGAGCACCTCGTTCACTCGCATGAGCGCGACGGCGGCTCGCTGTCCGAGCGCCACCGTCATGCCGATGTTGCGCAGCGGCCAGATGAGCATGGTGATGTAGGCGTTGAACTTGACCAGATCGCCCACGGTCATCGAACCGTCGATCACTCGATGGCCACCCATCCCGAGCACGGCGATGAGTCCGATCGAGGGCAGCAGATCGATGGCCGGCAGGAAGTTGCTGCGGATCCGCGCCGCCTTCATCGACACGCGTCGGATGTCGTCGGCCTCGACGCGCAACTTGTCGGCTTGCACCTTCTCGGCACCGAATCCCTTGATCACGCGAATGCCCGACACCGTCTCTTCCACGACGGTGGCCAATTGCGCTTGTTCGGCCTGCACGGCGAGCACGGCGGGATGGATGCGGCGCGAGAAGCGATTGGCCAACACGTTCACGAGGGGCAGCGGCGCCAGGGCGACGACGGCGAGCAACGGTTGCGACGTGAGGAGCAACACGACGACGGCCAAGATCATGGCCACGTTCGACAACGTGAGCGGCAGCATCACGATGAACGCCTGGAGTTGCTGCAGATCCGACGACGCGCGACTCATCAGCTGCCCGGTCGCGGTGCGATCGTGATAACCGGCGTGCAACGTGAGCAGGTGAGCGAAGATCCGTTCGCGCAGCCGCGTCTCCGACCAGCGACTCTCGCGGAACGCGATCCACCGGCGCAGCGCGGTGAACAGCCCGGCGATCACCCCGGCCGCCACTACCAGACCGGCCCACAACGCCAGCGACCCGTTGCCTTCGATCCCCCGGTCGATCCCCAGTTTGGTGAGCTGGGGCACCGCCACCTTGCCGGCCGTCCAGGCCAGGCCGATGACCACCCCGGCGATCAGGCCCCACTTCTGTTCGGCCAGCGTGTGACGTAGGAGCAGCCAGCCCTCCGCGGTGTCGGGCTTCTCGGGGCGGCTCACGTTCCGAAACTACTGACCCTCACCGCCCCCACCCGGTGTCACACCCCTTCGGCACCATGACGTCATGACCCGAGCGACCAGAGCCACCCGAGTGCCGGCCGACCAGATGACACTCGACGGACTCGACGAGTTCGTCACCGAACACCGCTTTCCGTTCCGCCTCGACGACGAGACGTGCCGGATCGGCCTGCAGAAGGTGGCCGAGATGCGGCGCATCCTCGACGGTTTCGCCGAGCGTGCCGCCTGACCCTCGTCCCGACGCGACTCAGCCCGCCGATGGCGACAGATCGCGCACGGCCTCCCAGAACTTGAGTTCCGGGTCGAGGCCGAGGATGGCGAGTGAACTGGTCGTCACCCCGTTGGCGAAGTAGTCGTCGATCACGGCTCGGCAATGGGCGGCCGAACCGTGCACCACCAGATCGTCCACGACCTCGTCGGGAATGGCTGCGAGAGCGGCCTTGCGGTCGCCCGCCTTCCATGCGTCCCACATGCCCTGCAGTTGCTCACCGCGCCCGAGCCACTCGTGGAACGCCGCGTACACCGGCACGTTCAGATAGGCAGCGATGGCGAAGCGAGCGGCGGCGCGCACCACCTCGGCGTTCTCGCTCGGGCACACGAAGATGCGGGCCACGATCTCCCGATCGGAACCACCGGCCGCATCGCGCACCACTCCGGCCACCTTGGCCACGTCGCGGGGCGACAACCAGTTGATGATCGCACCGTCGGCCTCGCGTCCGGCCAGTCGCAACATGCCCTCGCGCAGTGCCGCCACCAGGATCTGTGGCTTCTGCTCCGGGCGCACACCCAACTTGAAGCCGTTGATCTCGAACGTGTCGTACTTCTTCACGACCTTCTCACCCGACAACGCGTCGTTCAAGAACCGCACCACGTCGCGCACCTTCTTGTACGGCTCGACGAAGGGCACGCCGTTCCAACGTTCGACGATCACGTTGCTGCTCGACCCGATGCCGATGGCGAAACGTCCGGGCGCGGCATCGGCCATGCTCGCCACACTCTGCGCCATGCACGCCGGTGAACGCGTGTACGCCGGCACGATCGCCGTGCCGAGTCGTAGACGCGGCTCCCATGCCGCGGCCAGCGCCAGCGGCGTGAACGCGTCGGCCCCGTCGGATTCGGCCGACCAGATGTCGGAGTACCCGAGGTCGGCCAGTTCGCCCAACTTCTCGCGGTGGCTGTGCAACGGTCCGGGCAGCGGAACGGTCATGCCGTTCCGACGAGGCAGCGTCGATGTCATGTCGGCCATTGTGGCCGACCGGGATCACTCGGCGGGCTTCGGAGCCTTGCCGGCCGGACCCGGCCCGGGCATGTCGCGCCAGAAGCGCACGATGCAGCTCTGACTGGCCGTGGCCATGAGGGTGCCGTCCTCGGCGAACATGTGCACGAGTCCGTGACCGAAACCCCGCTGCACCATGTGCACGCGAATGTCGAGCAAGACCCACTCCGTGGGAACGAGCCGACCGATGCGCAACGTGTTGTCGAGGCTGTTCCCGCCGCCACGAATACCGAGGGCCTGGCCCACCCCCATCGGCACGAAGTCGCCGAGGATGGCGAGGGTGGCGGTGTCGACTCCGTCGATGACCTCGGGAATGCGCGACCACAGGAGGGTCTGGCCGTCGCTGCGAGTGCCGTCGAGTTCGTCGAGTCGCTCACGACCCTTCACGATGCGCTGGTCCATGCGTCCCGAGATGGTGCCCGACCAGTCGAGGACGTGCGGACGCTCCTTGCACTCGTCTGGCGACGGGAGTCCGGTGGGCATGGTCTCGAACTGACCGGTCTCGGACAGGTCGCGATCGCCGAGCGCGGCGTTGACGGTGAGGATCTCTCGGTCACCCACGTGACACACCGCTCGCGCCTGCGTGATCTGATGACCGTCCACGGCGAGGATCACGTCGATGTCCATCGTCTCGCCCGGTTTGGCGTACGACAGGTACTGCGCCGTGGCCCACACCGCCTTGCGACCGGTGGTCCCCTCCATGGCGGACACGGCGGCGGCGAGTCCGCACCCACCGAAGAGGAATCCTCCGGCCGTGGAGATGCCCGGCACCACGGGGAGCACCCATCGATACGGGTTGTGGGTGGGTTCGAGCCCGAGGAACTGGCGACTGTCCATCACTTTCGACTCTAGGAGTCGAACTAGCGTCGCCGACATGTCGTCGACCTCTCGCCCGTCACAATCCGTCGATGCTCCGTGGGACGGAGACGCCTGCTCGCTCGTCGACGCGTTCCGCCGCGGTGAACGCTCGCCAGTCGAAGAACTCGAGGCGTCTCTCGCCGCCATCGAAGCGAGCGATCTCAACGCCTTCTCCTTCGTCGATCGCGAACGGGCGCGAGCCGCGGCGGCGCGGGCCGACGTGACTCTTCCCTTCGGCGGCGTTCCGATCGGCGTGAAGGAACTCGATCAAGTGATGGGTTGGCCCGACACCGAGGCATGTGTCGTGTTCGCCGATCGCAAGGCCACGTATTCGTCGGTGATGGTGCAACGGTTGGAAACCGCCGGTGCGGTGCTGACCGGTCTCACCACCGCGAGCGAGTTCGGCGGAGTCAACGTGACGCGAACCGTGTTGAACGGCGCCACCCACAACCCGTGGCAGCGCGGTCGCACACCGGGCGGTTCGTCGGGTGGAAGCGCATCGGCAGTGGCCGGTGGCCTCGTCACTCTCGCCACCGCCGGCGACGGCGGAGGATCGATTCGTATTCCGGCCGGATTCACCGGACTGGTGGGCTTGAAGGGAACCTACGGACGTATTCCGCGCGCTCCGCACGCGCAGTTGGGCAATCTCACCGTGAACACCGGATGCGTGTCGCGCAGTGTGCGCGACACCGCGCGCTGGTTCGACGTGAGCACCGGTCGCGACGCGCGTGATCCGTTCAGCCTGCCCGAGCGCACCGACTGGGAGGCCCAGCTCGGCTCGTTCCGCGACGCATTGCGCGGTTCGCGCGTCGCCCTGGCGGCCGACTGGGGTGGCGCGGTCGTGTCGCCCGCCATGTGGGAGGTGCTCGAAGCGGAGGCGAACGCGCTGATCGCTCGACTCGGTCTCGTGCGCGTCGACCTCGACACGTCTCTGCCGAGCATGGGTGCGGCGTGGAGCATCAGCGGGATGATCGAGATCCACGCGCTGCTCGCCGATCACTGGCCCGACTGCGCCGACGTACTCACGCCCGAGATGCGCTTCGGTCTCGAGACCACCATCGGCCGCTACGGCACCGAGGCGCGGGCGCGCATCGAGTCGCGCCGAGCCGCGCTGAACGACCGCATGGCGGCCATCTTCGATCCCGCCACCGGCGTCGACTTCGTGATCACCGCCAGCAACCCCGACGTGGCCTTCGACGCCGACGGTCCGCTCCCCTCCGAGTTCGGCGGCATCGCCGCCGGCGCCGGCAACAACGGTCGCCTCACGTTCCCGGCCAACTTGCACGGCAACGCCGCCGTCTCCGTGCCGGCCGGATTCGTCGACGGCCTGCCGGTCGGCTTGCAGATCGTCGGTCGCCACTACAGCGAGCAGTTGTTGCTCGACCTCGCCCTCGACATGGAGCGCGAGCGCCCCTGGCCGCTGGTCGCCCCGAACTCTCCCCGATGACGGACCCACTTCCCGAGATCGGCGTCCATCGTCGCGCGTTGGCGGTGGGTCTCGTGATGGCGACGTCGCTCGTCGCGTTCGAGACCACCGCTCTGCTCACGGCGTTGCCGACGGTGTCCGAGGAATTGAACGGCGACACCTTGTACGGCGCGACCCTCGCCGCGTACATGCTCGCCAACATCGTCGGATTGATCGTCGTGGGCGAACAGGTCGACCGCCGGGGTCCGCGCCTACCGTTCGTGTCGAGTCTCATCGTCTTCTCGATCGGGCTCGTGGTGGCCGGTGCCGCCAACTCGATGTGGATCGTGTTGCTCGGTCGCGTGCTGCAAGGTGCTGGGGCAGGTGGCGTGGCGCCTCTCGCATATGCGGTGGTCAACCGCGTATGGCCGTCCGATCGGCAGGCGCGAATTTTCGCCTGGGTGTCTGCGGCTTGGATTCTGCCGAGTCTCGTGGCACCTCTCATCGCTGGGTGGCTCACGAGTGAAGCGAGTTGGAGATGGGTGTTCATCGGAATGCTTCCTCTCGTTGGCATCACCGTGTTCGTGACTGCGCCGGCCATGGCTGGGATTCCCATCGTGGATCGCGACGATCGCGATTCCACCCGCGTGCTTATGGCCGTTCGACTGGCAGCCGGAGTCGGCGCCTTGGTCGCCGGCGTGCAGAACTCTCGCTGGTGGGTCGCCGTTGCCCTCGTGGTGATCGGACTGGCACTCGCAGTCCCCGCTTATCGCCTTCTGATGCCGACCGGTTCACTGCGCGCCCGTCCGGGATTGTCGGCCATCATCGCCACCCGAACGATGGCGACAGCAGCGTTTCTCGGTGTCGACTCGTTCGTGCCTCTCGCTGCGGACCGCATCCACGGCGCGTCGGCGACCGCGCAAGGTTTCGTGATCATCGGGGCCGCTCTGACGTGGAGTCTCGGTTCGTGGCTTGCCACCATGCGGACACACGTGCCACTTCATCGCTCGGCCCGTCTCGGAATGGGACTCATCGTGTCGGCCGTCATCGCGACCACCCCGGTGCTCGACGCCGATTGGCCTCTCGTCGCCACGTTCTTCACGTGGTCACTCGCCGGTCTCGGCATGGGGTTGTTCTTCGTTCCCACGTCGGTGGCGGCCATGAAACACGCCGAGCCCGGACGCGATGGCATCATCGGCAGTCAGGTCAATCTGGCCGACAGCCTCGGGTTCGCATTGATGGGCGGCGTCGGCGGCGCCACCGTGGCCGTCTCGGACCGGACCAGCTGGCCCCTGACGAGTGCCCTGTTCGCCAATTTCGCGATCGCAGCACTCATCGGCGTTCTGGGAATCGTCGTCAGCAGGGGTGTGACTCGAGCCCCTCGGTGCGCGACGATCACGGGATGACGACCTCACCCGCTTCCCACGGCCCGCTCCACGGCATCCGCGTCCTCGACCTGTCGGTCATGATCTCGGGCCCACTGGCCGGCATGATGCTGGCCGACCAGGGCGCCGACGTGATCAAGGTCGAGTCCCCCGGCCTCGGCGACTTCATGCGCTACCTCGGTTCGGCCAAGGGCGGTATGACCGGCATCTTCTTGAACAACAACCGGGGCAAGCGCTCGTTGGTGGTCGACTTGAAGAAGCCCGAAGGTGTCGACGTGCTGAAGAAGCTCGTCGCGTCGGCCGACGTGGTGATCCAGAACTTCCGACCCGGCGCGGTCGAGCGTCTCGGTATCTCGTACGACGACCTGAGCGCAATCAATCCCGATCTGATCTACGTGAGCATCAGCGGATACGGTCCCGACGGTCCGGCCAGCGGGCACCGCGTGTACGACAACGTCATTCAGGGTGCGTCGGGTCTGGCGAGTGTTCAGGTCGATCCGCAGACCGGCACACCGTCGTTGTTCCGCACGTTGCTGTGCGACAAGGTCACGTCGTTGAAAGCTGCGCAGGCGATCACTGCGGCGCTGTACGCGCGGCAAGTGGGTCACGCACGTGGTCAGCACATCGTGCTCGCCATGATCGACGCCGCCATCGCATTCTTGTGGCCCGACTCGGCCATGGACGCCGTCCTGCTCGACGACGACGCCACGCGTACTCCCACCATCGCTCAGAACTATGCGGTCACCAAGATGAAGGACGGTCACGCATCGATCGGCGTGGTGAGCGACGCCGAGTTCGCCGCTCTGTGCGAGGCCTACGAACGGCCCGATCTTGCCACCGACGAGCGCTTCTCGAACATGTTCGCCCGCACGGCCAACGCGTCGGAGTTGGTGCCGCTCATGGCTCAGATGGCATCGGAGCGCAACGTCGACGACTTCATGGAGCGCGCGCACGAGTGCGGCGTGCCGGCGTCGAAGATCGTGAGCATTCCCGAACTGCCCACTCAGCCGCAGGTGATCAACAACAAGGTGTTCGTCGAGCGCGATCATCCGGTCGCCGGCCGCGTGCGTGAGCCACGACCTGCCGCGCGCTTCTCGCACACTCCGTCGCGGGTCGGCGATCCGGCACCGATGGCCGGTCAGCACAGTGACGAGATCGTGAGCGAACTCGGACTCGATGCGGCCGCGCTGCGCGCCGCCGGCGTGATCGCCTGACGTTCAGCCCTGCAGCACCGCACGGGCCACCAGATCGGTGCCGAACGCGGTGAGGATGGCCAGATACATGAGACCGGTGGCCGCCATGACCGCCGAGTACGAGCGCTCCTTCAGCGCACGCTGCGTGACGACGGTGAGAACACCGGTGGTCACCGCGCACGCCGCCCAGAACCAGCCGAGCTGACCACCCCACCCGTCGTCGACCGATCCGGTGAACACGCTGAACATTCCGGTGGGCAGAAGCATCACCAGAACCTCGAACGGCCAGATCACCAGGAAGGCCGCCACGATCTCGTTGATGTGCCGACGGGGCAGACCGGGCTGCACGAGGTACCAGTGGCCGAGCAACATCGCATCGCTGACGAAGCCGAGGAACAGCGCCCCCACCACGGTCCGCAACACGGCCACCAGATCGTTGCCCCCGGCGTCGATGCCCGCCGCCACGAGCGCGACCACGCCGACGAGTGCTGGCACGAGATCGAGCCGGGGATCGAAGGTTCGGCCGGCTTCACCACGTCGACGCAGCACACTCACGACGAGTGCCACGACGATGCCGAGCGACACGACCACGGCTGCCGCGTCGCGAACGCGGGCGGCGGTTCCGCCGTCGGACGACAATCCGATCACCGTGCCGGCGACGGCCAACGATCCGAAGATCACCCTCAGGAGCCATCCGTAGCCGACTCCCACTTCTCGTCGACGAGTGGTGAACCACGCCCCGGCCATTCCGCCCACGGCCCACTGCACGAGAAACGTCGCCGCGTCGAGTTCGATCACATGATCACGCTACGGGCTGGACAGGTCGGCGACGCGACCGACCCCTAGGCTGAACCGGTGTTCCGAAGTCGACACCTCCTCACTGCGGTCGGCGCATCACTCCTCCTCACCGGATGCTTCACCGGTGAACGGCCACGACTCGTGACCGACGAAACCCTGCCCCCGATCGACGACTCGGCGATCGCGTCGCTGATCGCGGTTCTCGAGACCCCGTCGGACGGAACGGCGTTCACCGTGGTGTATCGCATCACCACCAAGTTCGGGGGTCAGACCACCGACGGTTCGATCGTGGTCGATCCGCTGAATGGCACGAGTGTTCAGATCGCCGACACTCGTTTCATCACGCGTCTCGACGGGTCGACGATCACGTGCTCGACGGTCACCGACACCTGCACGCCCGGTGTCGACGAGACCCGCGTGGCCGATCGCATGCTCAACTCGCGCATCTTCCGGCAGGCCATGGTCGACCGTCTGCGCCAGGATGCCACGGTCGCCGTGGGCGACACCGCCCTCGAGCGGCGCAGCGTCGCCGATCGTCCGGCGTCGTGCGTGGCGGTTCCGGTGGTCGATTCGACGGGCATCACTCAGCAGAAGTCGTACTGCGCGTTCGACGGGCTGGGCGTGTTGGCCTCGTTCGACGGCGCCGATCTGTTCATCGACACCGAACGCGTGCTCATGACGGCCGATCCGGCAGCGTTCGCCGGCACTCTCTGACCGAGACGGGTCTCGACGTCAGGTCGGGTCGAAGAACTTGCTCCGCCGGAACGACCGCTCCGAGAGGATCGTCACCTCCACCACGCCACCCGGTTCGGGTGAATGCACGATGGCGCGACCGACGCCGAGCCACATCATCACGTGACCCGGATAGCGCAGAAGATCACCGGCTTGAGCGGTGTCGATCGAGCGTTCGTCGCCGGCGCGCCACTGAGCAGTGGAATTGCGCGGCAACTCGACACCGGCGTGACGCCAAGCGAACGACGTGAGCCCCGAGCAGTCGAAGCCCTTCTCCGGGTCGCTCGATCGACGGCGATACGGCGCTCCGAGTTGCGACAGCGCTGCCATGAGGGCGACCTGATGTTCGGCGTCGGCACTCGCCCACACCGCTTCGAGATGAGCCGAGTCGAGATCGAGTCGGGCGGCCACGTCGGCCGCGACTCGCTCGCGCCACGCCACGAAGGACGGAGCCTCGACCGAACGACGGCCGGCCGACTGCGCCAGAAAGAGTGCGCCTCCGGCGAACTCGGCGATCGGGTCGGCCAGACGAGACGTCACCGCCGGACGGACCGCGGCCGCGTGAGCGTCGATCGGAACGACCGCCACGGCCAAGGTTGCGGCTCCGAGGGCCACGGTTCCGGCGGTCAGGACCGATCGGACCGTTCGATGATGACGACGATGACGGATTTCGTCACCCTAATGAAACGAAATCGCAACATTCCAGTCGTCGACCCCTCGCCGACGCGTGTCACGCCGAAAAAGACCCTCCCTTCCACCCGAAAGCCCTGGTCACAGGGGATACTGCTCCTGTGACCACTGTCGCCGTCGTCCTGGCCGCCGGGGCCGGATCCCGCTTCGCCGGCGAGACCCACAAGCTTCTCGCCCCGTTCCGGTCGACCTCGGTCATCGACACCGTGCTCGACGCCGTGGAAGGCGCCGGCTTCGACCACGTCGTCGTGGTCACCGGTGCCGCCGACATCCCGCCGTCGCTTCTCGATCGGCCCCGTTTTCGGGTCGCCCACAACCCCCGGTGGTCCGAAGGTCAGGCCACGTCGCTGCAAACCGGCATCCACGTCGCCGACGAACTCGGCGCCGACGCCGTGGTGGTGGGTCTCGGAGATCAACCACTGGTGACGTCCGATTGCTGGAGACGCGTCGCGTCGGGCCGCACACCGATGTGCGTGGCCACTTACGAGGGTCAACGCGGCAATCCGGTGCGCCTCGAACGATCGGTGTGGCCCTTGCTTCCGACCGAGGGTGACGTGGGCGCACGACACGTGCTCGCACATCACCCCGAAATGATTTCGGAAGTAGCCTGCGAAGGCTCGAGTGCCGACATCGACACCCAGGAGGATCTCGATCAATGGAACTGAACCACTCCTTCACCGTGAATCAGCCGATCGCCGAGACCTGGCAGATCCTCACCGACCTCGAGCGCATCGCTCCGTGCCTACCCGGTGCTCAACTCGAAGAAGTGCACGGCGAGGTCTACAAGGGCGGCGTGAAGATCAAGGTCGGCCCGATCACCGCACAGTTCAAGGGCGAAGCCCAGTTCGAGGAGCGCAACGACGCCGACTTCAAGGCGGTGCTCAAGGCGTCGGGTCGCGACACCGGCGGCAAGGGCAACGCGTCGGCCACCATCACCGCGCAACTCACGCCGGTCGACGCCACGTCCACCACGTGCAATCTGATCACCGACCTGTCGATCACCGGCAAGGTCGCCCAGTTCGGTCGCGGTGCGCTGGCCGACGTGAGCGAGAAGTTGTTGGCGCAGTTCTCCGACAACCTGAACGAACTCATCAAGACCCAAGGCACCGCCCCCGCGGCCACTCCTGCGCCAGCGCCTGCCGCCACCAACGGCACGGGCGAGCCGCAGATCCGCAAGATCGAAGGCCCGGCCGCCGAACCGCTCGACCTCGGCAACGTGGCCGGCGGTGCGGTCATGAAGCGCGTGCTGCCCTTGCTCGCCGGACTCGCCGCCGCGCTGCTCTTCGTTCGTCGCATCTTCCGTCGCAAGAAGAGTTGAGCGACCTCGATCGCGTGCGGACTCTGCTCGGGCGCGAGCCGAGTGGAGGTTTCACCGTGGTCGTCCGTGACGCGACAGGCGATCCGGTGGTCATTCGCAACGAGCCGTTCCTGCACGACGGCACGCCGATGCCCACGCTGTACTGGCTGTGCGGCGAGGAGGAATACGTGTCCGTGAGCCGTCTCGAGGCCGACGGTGGTGTCGATCGGGCCGAGGCCGAGGTCGACTCCGACCAACTCGCCGACGCCCACAGCCGGTACGCCGCCGAACGCGACGCGCTCATCCCGGCGAGCCACACCGGACCGCGACCCTCGGGCGGAGTGGCTGGCACTCGCACCGGTGTGAAGTGCTTGCACGCCCATTACGCCTGGTTCCTCGCCGGCGGCGACGACCCGGTGGGTCGATGGGTGCAAGCGCGCCTCGACGAGCGCGCCGGAGCGCCGTCGTGACACGTGTCGTGGCCGCCGTCGACATCGGCACCAACTCCACCAATCTCTTGGTGCGCGACGCCGACGGACGAGAGGTCGAGCGGGTCGTCAACATCACCCGACTCGGCCGTGGCGTCGACGCGTCGAATCGGCTGCATCCCGAAGCCGTCGAACGCACGTGTGCGGTGTTGCGCGACTACGCCGTGACGCTCGCCCACCACGGCGTGAACACCGATCGCGACCTGCGGGTGATCACCACCAGCGCCGCGCGTGATGCGGCGAATCGTGACGAGTTCTTCACTGCCGTTCACGATGCAATCGGCCGGGCACCCGACCTGTTGTCGGGTGACGACGAAGGGCGACTCGCTCATCGCGGTGCGCTGTCAGGGCTCACCGTCGGCGACGGTTGGCATCTGCTCGTCGACATCGGCGGCGGCTCCACCGAGCTCGTGTTGGGCGAGAGGACCGGTGGCCGACTCGGCGTGCGCGCGGTGCGCAGCCTCGACGTCGGCTCGGTGCGCCTCACCGAGCGCTACTTGCACGGTGATCCTCCCCGCCCCGAAGAACTCACCAACGCCATCGGCGACGCCCACGATCTGCTCGACGACGCCCTGCGAGAGATCCCCGACCTGGCGCTGGCCACCCGACTGGTCGGCACGGCCGGCACGATCGTCACCGCGGCCGCGGTGGAGATCGGGCAGCCGACGTTCGACCTCGCTGCACTTCACGGTTTCCGCTTCGAACGCGAGGCTGTCGAGGACGTCTTTCGCACCTTGGCGACCGAGCCCTTGGCCGACCGCGTGCACAATCCGGGCTTGCCGGCCGATCGCGCCGATGTGATCGTGGGCGGCTTGTGCGTGCTGGTGGCGATCATGCGCCGTTGGGACGCCCGCGACATTCTGGTGTCTGCACACAACATCATGGACGGAGTCTGTGCTGAACTGCTGGAGACGCCATGACTCGCTTTCGCAGCCCCGAATCGCATCCGGCCCGCACGAGTTCGGGTCTGCGCCTCTACGGCCGGCGCGTCATGTTGCGACCGCTCGTGGCGCCCGACTTTCCCGCCTGGTCGGAGGTTCGCCGTCGCAATCACGACTGGCTCACCGTGTGGGAGCCGAAGCGGTCGGCGCACGCCCCCGACCCGTCCCACGACCGTGATGCGTTCAGCGCGCGTTGCGGCCAGCGCGAACGCGATCGCCAGACGGGCGCCGGTTACGCCTTCGGACTGTTCGTCGACAACGCCTTCGCCGGTGAGATCAATCTCAACAACGTGGTGCGTGGCGCTCTTCAGACCGGAACCGTCGGCTACTGGGTCGACCAGGCCAAGGCCGGAAACTCCTACGTGGCCGAGGGTGTGGTGGTGGTGTTGCGGTACGCGTTCGAGGAACTCGGGTTGCATCGCGTCGAGATCTGCATCGTGCCGCGTAATCACAACAGCCGACGAGTGATGGAGAAGCTCGCCATTCGCGACGAAGGCACCGCGTTGCGCTTCCTCGAGATCAACGGCGTGTGGGAAGACCACGTGCGCTATGGCATCACCGTCGAGGAATGGGAGTCGCGACGCGACGAATTCGTGTCGACCTGGCTCTGAACGGCCCGCCGGCCGATGTGGCCGTGATCAGGTGATGCGTCGGATCAGGCCGAATCGGCCAGACGCCGGTAGGCGTCGTTCTTGGCCTGACGCACGACCGTGCGACGCTTCCACTCCTTGCGCTTCCAGTGGCGCAGCCGACGCGTACCGGAGATCTTCTTGATCGCCCGTTCGGCGTCGTGGTGGTGGAGCGGCTTCCACGCGGCACCCGGCTCGACCACGTCGTCGGGTTCGACCCCGTGACTCACTTGGTCGGCCAGAAGATGCAGCTCGCTCTTCACGCGGTGTCGTTCCGCGTGGGCGTGGGCCCGCTGTTCGGCACGTGGGAGCGGTACTGCCTCCTCGGTGCGATGACGCTTGCTCATCGGTCCCCCTTTCACAGGTTCCGTTGAAACGCCTCCCCTTGAACCGAACCGTACCCGTTCTCCTCCGACTGTCAAGGGCATCGCGGCGAGACCTTGGACTCGAACCGAGTGATCACCCCTTCTTGCTGGAGATCTTCGACTGCAGAGCGGCCAGACGCTCGGCGAACCAGGGCTGGCGCGTGCTCCAGAGCTGGGGCTCGAGTTCGCGGGCCACGGCATCGGGATGATTGTTCACGTCGGCCATGTCGCGGATGGTCTTCTTGGTGGCGATCACCAGATCGCGCGGAGCCGACGCGGCGCGCGCCGCCATCTCGTGTGCAGTCGACATCAATACGTCGTCGTCGACGCACTTGTGCACGATGCCCAACCGCTCGGCCTCGGCACCGTCGACGATCTCTCCGAACACGACGGTGGCCATGGTGGCCTGCGGGCCGGCGAGGCGACGCAGCATCCATGTGTGTCCCCCACCGGGGTGGATGCCGATCTGTAGGAAGCGCGTGTCGAACCTGGCGCGCCGCGCCGCGATGCGGACGTCGCAACCGAGAGCGAGGTTCATGCCGGCGCCGACGGCTGCTCCGTTCACGGCCGCGATGGTGGGGAGTTCGCTGCGCGCGATGCGCAGGAAACCTTCGTAGATGGTGCCGAGACTCTCGGCCGTGCTCTCGCGCAAGTTGCCGAGGTTGGCACCGGCGCAGAACGCCGGCGCGGCTCCGGTCACGACGATGGCACCGACCGCCGAGTCGTTCTCGATGCGATTCATGACCGCGGTGATCTCGGCGACCATGGGAGCGGTGAGGGTGTTGCGTTCGCCGGGATTGTTGAGGGTGATGGTGGCCACGCCGTCGGCCACGTCGAGGAGTACCAGTGATTCGGATGTGTTCGTCACGAGTCGAAGTCTCGCACCCGGTACGGTCGTCGCCATGACTCGGGGCATCGAACCGCGCGACGACGGAAAGGCGGCCAAGAGCCGGCCCGCCGCCACCGTGGTGCTGGCTCGCGAATCGACCACCTCGTCGTGCGGGCTCGACGTCTTGATGCTGAAGCGCAGCGAGGTCGGCGCTTTCGCCGGGATGTGGGTGTTTCCCGGCGGACGGGTCGACGAATCCGACGCCGGATCCAGTGAACTCGAATGCGCCGCCTCGGCTGCGGTGCGCGAAGCCCACGAGGAGGTAGGCGTGCAGGTCGCACGCGACCGCCTCGTCACCTGGAGTCACTGGACGCCGCCGCTCATGGCACCGGTGCGCTTCACCACCTGGTTCTTCGTGGCCCCGTGGGCCGGCGACGACATTCGTATCGATCAGCACGAGATCGTCGATCATCAGTGGATGGCTCCCGATGTCGCCCTCGCCGCGGGTCTGCCCATGGCACCGCCCACCATCGTGACTCTGCACGAACTGGCCGAATGCGAACATCCATCCCGAGTGTGGGGCGGTCGCGCCGATCCTCCCGCGTACGTGACTCGTCCGGCTCAGTTGGCCGACGGTACGGCAGTTCTGCTCTGGAACGGTGACGCCGGTTACGAGTCGGGCGATGCCGATGCTCTCGGCTCGCGCAACCGCCTGGTGATGCTCGACGGGTTCGGCGGGCAACAGTGGCGATACGAACGGCAGATGTAGAGGCAGCGGTAAGGTCGGATCGTGCTCGACCACGTGTTCACCGATGTGATCGGCGCCCTGCGCGACGCCTTCGAACGCGCCTTTCTCGAGCGACAGGCGTTCGAAGAGCACTTCCAGGTCGACGTGATGCTCGGTGACGTCACGTGGGAGACGAGTTACGGCCTCCCGGGTGAGGGTCAGCCGCCGCGCGTTCTCGCGCACGTGACCTTCGAATGGCCGTCGTGGAGTCAGACCGCCTATCGACGTTGGTACGTCGACGAGGAGATCGACGAGCAACCAGCCATCGACATGGAAATCGTGCTGCGCGTCCAGCGCATCTCCACATCCCCCGATCTCGTCAAGGTGCAGTCGGTTCTGCCGACGCAGAGTCCACTCATCGGCGACACGCGCCTCGAACGAGCCGGGATCACCGTCGAGACCACCCACCACGACGACACCGTCGAAAGCGGCGCCCCGGTCGAGCACGCCATCGAAGCCACCTTCGAGGGATCGTACGAACTCGGCGAGTCTGCGCTCGCCGACGGCGCGAACGTGTCGCTCGACGAACACTTCGGCGCCCTCGGCGGATGGGTGGCGGCCATGCTCGTGAAGTTGGGGGACATCGACTACTCGTTCCTGCCCGCCGACTCCGACGACTGACGCCCGAACGGCTAGACACGTCGCATGACCGATCCGAACAGCGTCGTCCTGCTCGAGGTGAGCGAGCGCATCGCCACCATCACCCTCAATCGTCCCGAAGCACGCAACGCGCTTTCCAGCGACGTGCTGCGACTCCTCCCGCAACGCATGCGCGAGGCGAACGAACGCGACGACGTCGACGTGATCGTGCTCACCGGCTCCGACCCGGCCTTCTGTGCCGGACTCGATCTGAAAGAACTCGGCTCGTCGGCCGCCAACCTCGGTTCGGGTTCCGGTGCCGACGGTCGTCCCAACGCCGACGGTGTGCGCGGTCCGTTCCCGATGGTCGACAAGCCGCTCATCGGCGCGATCAACGGCGTGGCCGTGACCGGCGGTTTCGAGTTGGCGTTGAACTGCGACTTTCTCGTCGCGTCCGAGCACGCGAAGTTCGGCGACACGCACGCGCGGGTGGGTGTGATGCCCGGTTGGGGGCTCACGGTGTTGTTGCCCCAGGCGATCGGTGTGCGCCGCGCGCGCGAGATGAGTTTCACCGGCAACTTCATGCTCGCCGACGAAGCGCTCGCCTTCGGCCTGGTCAACCACGTGGTCGCGCACGCCGACCTGATGTCCTTCACACGTCGACTCGCCCTCGACATCATCGGCAACGAGCAGGACGGGGTGCGCCAAATTCGCCGCACCTACCGGGAGATTCATGCCGAGGCCGACGGGTGGGCCACCGAGGCTCGCGACGGAGCCGATTGGCGGCGCAGTCAGTTCTCACCGGAAAAAGTGGCCGCACGCAGGGCCAAAATCCAGGAGCGCGGACGAGCGCAGTCCTGAGACAGGTGTAATGTTTCGTCATCCATTCACCGAAACACCCCCGTTTCAGTGATCTAGGGGAGGAAACAAAACATATGCGCAAGTCAAGACTGCTGCTGGCTCCGCTGGCTGCTCTCGGTCTCGTCGTTGCTGCCTGTGGCGGAGACGACGACGCGTCGCCGGAAGCCGCGGCATCGACCGAGGCCCCTGCAGGCGGTTCGTGTGACCTCACCGGTGGTGTCGCTTTCGACACCGGCGGACGCGGTGACGGAACGTTCAACGATTCGGCCGGCGAAGGCGCCACCCGCGCCTCGTCCGAGCTCGGCATCGAAGTCAAGGAACTCGAAGCCAATGTCGACGAGGACCGCAAGGCCAACCTCGAACTGTTGGTCGAAGGTGGCGCCAAGGTCATCGTGGGTGTGGGCTTCATGTTCACCGACCCGATGGCCGAGATCGCCGCGGCCAACCCCGACGTCACGTTCGGCATCGTCGACTCGGTCGTCGAGGCTCCGAACGTCCGCAGCCTGGTGTTCGCCGAAGAGCAGGGTTCGTTCCTCGTGGGCGCCGCTGCTGCTCTGAAGAGCGAGTCCGGCAAGATCGGTTTCATCGGTGGCCAGGAGATCGACCTCATCAAGAAGTTCGAGGCCGGTTACATCGCCGGTGCGAAGTACATCAACCCCGACATCGTCGTGGAGTCGAAGTACCTCGGACCAGCAGGTGACAACTCCGCATGGGGCAACGTCGCCGGCGCCAAGGAAATCGCATCGGGTTGGTACGCCGACGGCGCCGACATCATCTACACCGCTGCTGGCGGTTCGGGTGCGGGCACCATCGAGGCGGCCGTCGAGGCCGGCAAGTGGGCCATCGGTGTCGACAGCGACCAGTACCTCACGGCGAGCAACGACGAGCAGAAGGCTCGCATTCTCACCTCGATGCTGAAGCGAGTCGACGTGGCCGTCTTCGAGACCATGAAGGCCGCCTGTGAAGGCGACACCGCCGGTGGCATCAAGGTGTTCGATCTGAGCAACGACGGCGTCGGCTACTCCACCTCGGGTGGATACGTCGACGACATCGCCGGTCAGCTCGACGAGTTGAAGGCCAAGATCGTCTCGGGCGAGATCACCGTTCCGACGGCTCCCTGATTCAGTCAGAACCTGACGTCCTTCGCGGACGTGTGGAGCGCCCGGGTCCTCGACCCGGGCGCTCTGCTATAACAGGGGAGGTTCAAGGGGGAGCATGAGCGTCAGACCTTCTGCCGACGGATTGGCCGTCGAGCTCAGTGGAATCACCAAGCGCTTCCCGGGCGTCGTGGCCAACTACGACGTGAGCTTGCAAGTGCGTCCCGGAACGATTCATGCCATCGTCGGCGAGAACGGGGCCGGCAAGTCGACGCTCATGAAGACGCTGTACGGCATGCACCAGCCCGACGAAGGGCACATCGTCGTGAACGGCCAGCCGGTCGTCTTCCGCTCCCCCACCGATGCCATCGCCGTGGGCATCGGCATGGTGCATCAGCACTTCAAGTTGGCCGACAATCTCACCATTCTCGAGAACATCATCCTCGGCGACGAGCCCGTGGGCGGCCGGGGTCGTATCAAGTTCGGCGAGGCCCGTCAGCGCATCACCGAATTGGCCCACACCATCGGCGTCGAGTTCGATCCCGACACCTTGGTGGGTCAACTGGGCGTCGGCCAGCGCCAGCGTGTCGAGATCCTGAAAGTGTTGTACCGCGGGGCGCAGATTCTCATCCTCGACGAGCCCACCGCCGTGCTGGTTCCTCAAGAGGTGGAGGAACTGTTCGCCACCTTGAAGCGTCTGGTGGCCGAGGGGCGCACCGTGATCTTCATATCGCACAAACTCGACGAGGTGCTCACCTACTGCGACGAGATCACGGTGATCCGTCAGGGCACGACGGTCGGCAGCACCACACCGTCACAGGTCGACCGCCGCGGACTGGCCGAGATGATGGTGGGCAGCGACCTGCCCAACCCATCGGGCCGCACCACTGCGGTGGGCACACGCGAAGTGTTGCGCGTGACCGGTCTCGACGTGGCCGGCAAGGCGGCCGGAGCCAAGTTGGCTCTCGAAGACGTGTCGCTCGTGGTGCACGAAGCCGAAGTGGTGGGCATCGCCGGCGTCGAGGGCAACGGACAGTTCGAATTGTGTGAAGCGATTCTCGGTTTGGCCGACACAGTGCGTGGCTCGGTCGAGATCGACGGTGTCGATCGCTCCGGTGACGAGACCAAGGTGCGTCTCACGTCGGGCCTCTCGTACATCCCCTTCGACCGCCATCGCGAAGGTCTGCTCCTCGACGCTCCGCTGTGGGAGAACACGATGCTCGGACGTGAGCAGGATCCGTCGCTCACGTCTGGTCCGTTCGTCGTGCGCCGCAAGGCCGAAGCCGACGCGCGCGCGATCATCGAGCGTTTCGGCGTCCGCACACCGAGCGAACAAGTTCCCGCGTTCGCTCTGTCGGGCGGCAACCAGCAGAAGTTGGTGGTGGGGCGTGAGATGGCCACCGATCCCAAGATCTTGTTGGCCGCCCACCCCACTCGCGGCGTCGACGTGGGTGCGCAAGCCGCCATCTGGGAAGAGTTGCGTCACGCGCGCGACAACGGATTGGGCGTCCTGCTCGTGTCGGCAGACCTCGAGGAGTTGATCGGCATGTCCGATCGCATCCTGGTCATGTTCGACGGACGAGTGACCGCCGAGTTGAACCCGCGCGAGATCACACCCGAGAAGCTCGGTTCGTACATGACCGGCGAGATGCAAGGAGCCGGCCGATGAACAGTGCCCGTCTGCAACGCGCGGCGGTCACGGCCGCGAGTTCGATCCTGGCCGTCGGCGTTGCCTTGGTGATCTCGGCCATCATCCTGCTCGTCACCGGCAAGGATCCGATCAAAGCCTTCAGCACGCTGTTCGGCGCGGCCGGCGACACGCGAGTGTTGCAGGGCATGGCCAATCGCGCCACACCGCTCATGATCTCGGCCGCTGCAGTGGCGATCGGGTTCAAGATGAACCTGTTCAACATCGGCGTCGAAGGCCAGATGCGCGTGGCCCTGCTCACCACGGCCGTCGTGGGTGCGGCCGTCGATCTTCCGCCGGTGCTGCACGTGACCTTCTGTCTGATCGTGGCCATGGTCGCCGGTGCGGCCTGGTCGGGAATCGCCGGCTATCTGAAGGTGAAGCGCGGGGTCAACGAGGTGATCTCGACGATCATGCTCAACTTCATCGCCTTGTCGTTGGTGGCCTGGGCCTTCGACGACTTCTTCCGCGTCGAGAGCGCCACCGAGAGCTTGCTCGTGAAGACCGAGGAACTTCCGCGCAGCGCGTGGATGCCCGACCTGGTCGACCGTCGACTGAACGGCATGCTCATCATCGCCATCCTCGTGCTGGTGGTGTTCTGGGTGCTGATCTGGAAGACCAAGTTCGGCTTCCGCCTACGCGCTTCGGGCGGCAACTCGGGCGCTGCCCGCGCCACGGGCGTGAACCCCAAGAAGATGATCCTGATCTCGATGCTCATCTCCGGTGCCTTCGCCGGTCTGGTGGGCATGCGCGCCCTGCTCGGCGACGTGCACGCCTACCAGAACAACCTGGCCGAGCAACAGGGCTTCAACGGCATCGCCGTCGCGTTGCTCGGTCGCAACCATCCCCTCGGCATCTTCTTCTCGGCGATGCTGTTCGGCTTCCTCGGTGAGGCCTCCGGTCGACTTCAGCTCGAAGACATTCCGAAGGAGATCACCGTGATCATGACCGGCACCATCGTGCTGGCCGTGGTGATCATCAACGAGGCGGTGAAGCGCTGGGACGACCGTCGCATCCAGCGCAAGGCCGCCGCGACACTCGAAGCCGAGCGCGTGGCCAAGGACGCGGTGACGGCATGACCGCCACTCTCACCGACACCACCGTGAAGACCGGCTACTGGAAGTCGTTGTCGACCGCGCGTCGCACGATGATCATCTGGCTCGGTGGCCTGCTCGTGCTGTCGATCGTGCGCATCATCACCGACGCCGACGACATCACGTCGTCGGGAACCATCTCGTCGACCCTGCGCGTGGCCACGCCGATCCTGCTGGCCGGACTGGCCGGCCTGTGGGCCGAGCGAGCCGGCATCGTCAACATCGGCATCGAAGGCATGATGATCGTCGGCACGTGGTGCGGCGGTTACGGCGCGTGGAAGTACGGATCGTGGGCCGGCATCGCCATGGCGATCGTCGCCGGCTGTCTGGTGGGCTTGCTGCACGCCGTGGCCACGGTGCGATTCAACGTCGATCACGTGGTGTCGGGTATCGCCATCAACACCCTCGCCGCTGGCGCGACCGAGTATCTGTCGATCATCTTCTTCAAGGGCCAGGCCGGTGGTGGAGAGAGCCAGTCACCGGCCGGTAAGGGTGGCTACGGCGAGTTCGACATGCCGTTCCTGAGCGGTGGTCCGATCGGCTCGTGGGACACACCCGACATCCTCAGTTGGTTCGAGAAGAAGAACGACTGGCCGCTCGTTCCCGATCTGGCGGGTCTCGCGCGTGGTCTCACGAGCGACCTGTATCTGCCGACCGTCGTCGCGGTGGCCATCGTGCCCTTGTCGGTGTGGATCCTCTGGAAGACCAAGTTCGGCCTCCGGCTGCGGTCGAGCGGTGAGTCGCCGCAAGCCGGCGAAAGCCTGGGTGTGAACATCACTCGGTTGCGCTACCAGGCGATGGCAGTGAGCGGTGCGTTGGCAGCTTTCGGCGGCGCGTACTTGTCGTCGGTGTTCACGAGCACCTATCGCCAAGGCCAGACCGGCGGTCAGGGTTACATCGGACTGGCCACCACCATCTTCGGCAACTGGCAGCCGTGGGGCGTGTTCCGTGGCGCATTGCTGTTCGGCTTCCCGACCGCGCTCAAGTTCCGGGCCGAGAAGAACGTGCCGGCGTTGCTCGTGGTGTTCGCTGTGGCGCTCGCGCTGCTGGCCGTGTACATGGTGTGGCGCAAGCGTTCGGTGATCGCCACGGGAGCGCTCGCTGCCGCGGTGTGTCTGGTGATCGCCTACAACGTGATCGACCAGGTGCCGTCGGAGTTCGTGGCCGCCACCCCGTACATCGTGACCGTGATCGTG
Source organism: Actinomycetota bacterium (assembly GCA_039800005.1). Taxonomy (GTDB): domain Bacteria; phylum Actinomycetota; class Acidimicrobiia; order Acidimicrobiales; family Ilumatobacteraceae; genus Casp-actino8. The sequence goes on from JBDLRN010000078.1 coordinate 49,359, forward strand.
TTGGCCGGAGCGCGGCAGCAGTTGCGGCCGCCGGCCCATGCCGGCCTGCCCTACCGCCCCGGCGACTCCCACTAACTAGTCGCTCAGCTTTTGGTGTTCTGGGTCTCGAAAACGACTAATTTTCGTCGTTTTCGAGACCCAGAACACCGAGAGTGTGGCGAGATCTAGGCGCCGAGGCGGGCGACGGCCTGCACTTCGATACCACCGCGCGGCCGCTGGGTGAGCGTCACCGTCACCGTGCGCGGATTGGCAGTGGTCATGATCTCGCGCGCGATCTCGGCTGCGAGCGCTTCGGCGAACACGGCCCGGTTTCGGAAGCCCCAGAGGTAGAGCTTCAGGCTCTTCGACTCGATGCACCACTCGAGAGGTTCGTACTCGATCACGAGATGCGACAGATCGGGCTGACTCGTCACCGGGCAGATCGACCCCAACTCGTCGGTGGTGAACCGCACGACCGTCACGTCGGCCGGCGCCGGGAACACCTCGACGTGATCGATCGCTTCGCGAACTGTGTTGCCGAGCACGGTCAGGCGGGCCAGCACCTCGGCATCGTGGGGATCGACTCGACGTTCGGGAAGAGACATGGCTCACAGGGTACGGCGAAATCCGGTTTCGGAGTCTCACCGTTACGCTTCTGCCATGGGAACGACGATCGCCGACTTCGTGAAGTATCCGAAGGTCCTGTTGCACGACCATCTCGACGGTGGACTACGGCCCGCGACCGTGATCGAGTTGGCCCGCGAGTACGGCTACAAGGGTCTCCCCACCACCGACGTGGCCGATCTGTCGAAGTGGTTCCACCGCGGCGCCAAGCGCAACGACCTCGTGCTCTACCTCGAGACGTTCGCCCACACGGTGGGTGTGATGCAGGACCGCGACGCCATCGAGCGCGTGGCCTTCGAATGCGCGCAGGATCTGGCCAGCGACGGGGTGGTGTACGCCGAGGTTCGGATGGCACCCGAGTTGTGCACCGAGAAGGGCCTCAACCTCGACGAGGTGATGCAGGCCATCATGACCGGTTTCGAGCGCGGCTCGGCCGGCACCGACCTCACGATCTACGCCATCTGCTCGGCCATGCGCACTGCCGCCCGGAGTCTCGAGATCGCCGACTTGGCGGTGCGGTGGCGCGACCGCGGCGTGGTGGGCTTCGACATCGCCGGCGCCGAGGCGGGCTACCCCCCGACACGTCATCTCGAGGCGTTCACGCACGTGCAGCGCGAGAACTTCCACACCACCATTCACGCCGGCGAGGCCTTCGGTCTGCCGAGCATCTGGGAAGCGGTGCAGTTGTGCGGGGCCGAACGCCTCGGCCATGGTGTGCGCATCGTCGACGACATCACCGGGCCGGAAGGTCAGGAGAAGCTCGGCCGTCTGGCCGCATTCGTGCGCGACCGTCGCATCCCGCTCGAACTCTGCCCCACCAGCAACGTGAACACTGGGGTGTGCGCGTCGATCGCCGAGCACCCGATCGGCTTGTTGCGCCGTTTGCGGTTCCGGGTCACCGTCAACACCGACAACCGCCTGATGAGCGACACGGCCATGTCGAAGGAGTTCCAGCAGTTGCACGAGGCCTTCGGCTGGGGAGTCGACGACTTCGAATGGCTGACGGTCAACGCCGCCAAGAGCGCCTTCGCCCCCTTCCCCGAGCGACTGAAGATCATCGCCGGGCTCATCAAGCCCCGTTACGCCCTCCTGCGGGCCGAGCAGGCATTGGGTTCCATCCCCGGGTGATGCGCGACAATGGGTCCATGCCCGTTGCCGTTCACGTCGTCGATCACCCGCTCATCGCCGATTCGCTCACCCGGATCCGCGACGCCTCCACGCCCAACGCCCTCTTCCGTCAGGAGTTGGAGCGGGTGGGCATGCTGCTCCTCGCCGAGGCGACGCGCGAGCTGCCCACGGTGGCCACCCGAGTGCAGACCCCGCTCACCGAGACCGACGGTCGCGTGTTGGCGAGCCAGCCGGTGGTGGTGCCGGTGTTGCGGGCCGGACTCGGCTTCGTGCACGCAGCACAAGAACTGATGCCCAATGCCGACGTGGGTTTCGTGGGCATCAGCCGCGACGAGCACACGTTTCAGCCCAAACCGTACGTGAACAAGTTGCCCGAGTCGCTGGCCGGCCGCACGTGCATCGTGCTCGATCCGATGCTGGCAACCGGCGGCTCGCTCGCCCACGCCGTCGAGTTGCTGCTCGAGCGTCATGCCACCGGGCCGATCATCGTGATCTGCGTCCTGGCGGCACCGGAGGGCATCGAGTTCCTCCGCAAGCAGGGTTCGAACCTCACCATCTACACCGCAGCGATCGACGAACGCCTGAACGAGAACGCCTTCATCGTGCCCGGATTGGGCGACGCCGGCGATCGCCAGTTCGGCGCACCGCACTGATCGCTGCGTCGGTCGGATCAGCCGCCGAGTAGTTCGGCGAGCGGCTCGCGGAAGTCACGCGTCATCGGCCATCCCAGACTGCGCCACACGCCGTTGTCGAGCACCGAGTTGGCCGGGCGCTTGGCGGGCCGGGGCGGATCGAGTTCGGCAGTCGTGATGGGTCGCACTCGATCGGGGTCGGCGCCCATGAGTCGCACCACTTCGCGCACGAACTCGTACCAGCTCACGGCACCTTGATTGGTCACGTGCACGAGGCCCGACACCCGTTCGACGACCAACTGCCGCAAAGCCGGGGCGAGGTCGGCGGTGAAGGTCGGGTGACCCACCTGATCGGTCACGAAAGCCATCGGTTTGTTCTCGGCGACCAGGCGCTGAACGGTGCGCACCATGTTGGATCCGTGCGCACCGCACACCCACGACGTACGCACCACCGTGGCCGCGTCGCCGATGTCGAGGGCCTCGCGCTCCCCCATCAACTTCGACGCGCCGTACACCGACTGCGGATTCGGTTCGTCGTTCTCGACGTAGGGCGACGATTTCGTGCCGTCGAACACGTAATCGGTGCTGATGTGCACGAGGCGTGCGCCGATGGAATCGCACGCCTCGGCCACCCAGCGCACGGAGAATCCGTTGGCCAGATGGGCGCGCTCGGAATCGCCCTCGCAGGCGTCGACCGCGGTCCAGGCCGCGCAGTTGACCACCACGTCGGGGCGCCACGCGCCCAACAGATCGTGCACCTGATCGCGACGCGTGATGTCGAGTTCACCGAGGTCGGTGCCGAACATCTCGTCGCCGACCGCACTCCACGACGCCATGACGTCGTGACCCAACTGTCCGTTGGCACCGGTGACGAGGACGCGCATTCGAGTCCCTCTCAGAGTCCGGCGCGAGCCTTGAGGGGCTCCCACCAGGCGCGGTTGGCGCGATACCACTCGACGGTCTCGGCGAGGGAATCCTCGAACGACCGCTGCATCTTCCAGCCGAGCGCAGTGATCTTGTCGATGGTGACCGAATAGCGCCGATCGTGGCCGAGTCGGTCGGCCACCGGTTGCACGAACGATTCGTCGCGTCCGCACAACTCGAGCAGTCGATACGTGATCTCGCGGTTGGTGATCTCGTTGTGAGCGCCGATGTTGTACACCTCGCCCACTGCACCCTCCTGCAACACCAGATGTGCAGCACGGTTGTGATCTTCCACGTGGATCCAGTCGCGGACGTTGCCACCGTCACCGTAGAGCGGAACCTTCTTGCCGTCGAGCAAGTTGGTGGTGAACAACGGAATCAACTTCTCGGGGAACTGATACGGCCCGAAGTTGTTGGAGCAACGTGTGACCACGACCGGCAAGCCGTAGGTGGTCACGTACGACAGCGCGATGAGATCGCTCGACGCTTTCGACGCGGCGTAGGGCGAGCGTGGTCCGAGGCGATCGGTCTCGGTGAACGAGCCCATGTCGATCGATCCGTACACCTCGTCGGTGCTGATGTGCAGAAAACGCTGCACACCCACCTGACGTGCCACGTCGCACATCACATTCGTGCCGAAGGCATTGGTGCGCACGAAGGCGTAGGGGTCGACGATCGAGCGGTCGACGTGACTCTCGGCCGCGAAGTGCACCACGGCGTCGTGATCCTGCATGGCCGCCAGCACGCCCTCGGAGTCGCAGATGTCGCCCTGCACGAACCGGCACCGGCGATCGTCGACGAGGTCGCGAATGCTCTCGAGATTGCCGGCGTAGGTGAGCTTGTCGAAGATCGTCACCTGGTCGTCGCTGTTGGCGAGCAGCCAGCGCACGTAGTTGGATCCGATGAATCCGGCCGCGCCGGTGACGAAGAGTTTCATGTGCGCATCGGCCAACGTGGCCGCAGGGCTTCGGGAATGTCGCCTCGGCGCGGATTGGTGCGGTCGCGCTGCGACATGACCGGATCGCCCACTCCCCACTCGGCGTTCACGTCGGGACAGTCCCACGCCACGCCGAGTTCGTCGGCCGGGTTGTAGTAGCCGTCGACGAGGTAGGTCATGGTGAGATCGGTGAGGGCCGAGAATCCGTGAGCCACACCGGGCGGGATGTACACGCCCTTGTGCTCGCGCGCGTCGAGGTCGATCACCTGAGTGGCCCCGTCGGTCGGCCCGCCGGCGCGAAGATCGTGCAGCACCACGCGCATGGTGCCCACCACCACGTACCAGTAGTCGGCCTGATGCAGGTGGTAGTGCAAGCCGACCAGCGCCCCGGCCGCCTTGTCGGAGCGGTTGGTCTGGATCATCTCGCGCGCACCGGGGATCCACTCGCGCCGGTAGGTCTCGACGAAACGGCCGCGGTCGTCGCCGTGAATCAACGGGGTGACCACCCACACGCCGGCGATCAGGTCGCTCTCGATCACGCTTTCGGCTTGGGTGGGCATGTCACTCCGTGTCGATCTGGCAATGGTCGCCGACCATCAACCGTAGGGCACGGGGCTTGCGCTGCGAGCGCATCACTTCGGCTTCCTTGCCGATCAGGCTGTCCTCGAGGCGCGGAATGTCGATGATGCGACTGCGCTCCATGATCACCGAGTGCTCGATCTCGCTGTGCACCACTTCGCAACCGTTGCCGATGGCGCTGTAGGGGCCGATGAACGAATCGGTGATTGTGGCTCCGGCCCCGATCACGAGCGGGCCGCGCAGCGTGGAGTTGCGCACCACCGCACCGGCTTCGACGACCACGCGTCCGTCGATCGACGACGCCGCGTCGACGTCGCCCTCGATGCGCGGCTCGATCACATCGAGCAGCAGACGGTTGGCCTCGAGAAGCGGGGTGAGTTTGCCGGTGTCGATCCACCAGCCGGTGAGCAGTTCGCAGCGCACTCGGCGACCCTGATCGACCAGCCACTGGATGGCGTCGGTGATCTCGAGTTCACCGCGCGCCGACGGCGCGATGGCACGCACCGCGTCGTTGATGGTGCGATCGAACAGATACACGCCCACGAGAGCCAGATCGGTGGGCGGCTCGGCCGGCTTCTCGACCAGCCGAACCACGTTGCCCGAGCCGTCGAGTTCGGCGATACCGAATCGATGCGGATCGGGAACCTGCTTCAACAGGATCTGCGCGGCCGGCGGCTCGTTCGACTGACGCGCCGACTCGAAGGCTCGTACGAACGCCGCGAGGTCTTGCTCGAGCAGGTTGTCGCCGAGATACATCACGAAGTCGTCGTCGCCGAGGAATTCGATGGCGATGAGGACGCAGTGCGCGAGACCGAGGGGTGCGTCCTGCGGAATGAAGGTGATGCGCGCCCCGAAAGCCGACCCGTCGCCGAGGGCCGCCATCACCTCGGCCCTCGTGTCGCCGACGATCACGCCGATCTCGGTGATGCCCGCCGACACCATGGCTTCGATCCCGTAGAACAGGATCGGCTTGTTGGCCACCGGCACGAGCTGTTTGGCGCTCGTGTGGGTGATGGGCCGCAGCCGGGTCCCGGCTCCGCCGGCGAGAATGAGGGCTTTCATGGGTGAGGAACGTCGCAACCGGGGCGACCACCCTCATTCTGCCAGTCCGACTCGACCTCGTCGGACCACTCAGCCGCTGGGCGGCGGGGGTTCGTCGAGACCGGCGAAGTAGCGCAGCACCGACGGCGCCTCGGCGCCGAGCACCAGCACCGACTTGCCGTCGATCTCGTCGGGCATGGTGGGCAACGTGTAGCGACCCAGACCGCCGGCGGCCAAGGGGCGCAGGAACTCGGCCGACTCCACGAGGTTGGTGCCCGGATCGACGCGCAACGATCCGACGGCGGCGTTGATCAGATCGCTCGCCCGCAGGGGATTGGCGGCCATCTGCTCGGCTGCTTTGGCCACCGCGGCTTGCAGGAACTTCTGCTGTCGCGTCACACGGCCGAGGTCGGCACTTCCGTCGACCTCCCACTCCCCCGTGCGATTCACTTCGTAGTAACGGCTGCGCGCGTAGGCGAGCGACATCACCGGGCCGAGGCTGTAGCAACCGGGCTCACCGATCCAGAGGCCGGTGTTGAGGTCGCGCGTCGGATGATCGAAGCACATGTCGACACCGCCGAGCGCGCCGATGATGTCCTTGAACGAATAGAAGTCGACTTCGATGTAGTGGTTGATCGGTACACCGAGCGCGGTCTGGACCGTCTGCACGAGCACGTCGGGGCCGTAGGTGTAGGCCACGTTCACGCGGTCGAGTCCGTATCCGGGAATCTCGACCCACAGGTCGCGCGGGATCGACATGATCGACGCCGTGCCGCGATCGTTGTCGACGTGCAACACGATGATGGTGTCGCTGCGATGGCCACCGGTCTCGTTGGTGTCACCGATTCCGCCGTAATCGGGGCTGTTCGGATCGGCCCCTTCGCGCGTGTCGCTACCGACGAGCAGGTAGTTGACGAACGATCCGTCGTTGTCGGTCATCACTCCGTTGAGTTCGCCGACCCGCTCGACGTTCGCCTCCTGCTGACGTGTGGCCACGTAGAGACCGAGGGCCGACACGACGAGGAAGAACGCTCCGAGCGTGATGAAGTTGAGACCGGGGGCGATGCGCTTGCGTGGGCGACGATCGGTCACGTCCCGAAACTAGTTGTCCGCACGTGCACGACGTCGCCAACTGCGAACCGATGCGTCACACCGCAGCGATCGAGCACGACGAGTCGTCCGTCGGCTTCGAGGTCGAGGGCGCGGCCCTCCACGATCTCGTCGGCGTTCACTGTGACGCGCACTTCGCGCCCGACGGTGCCGAGTCGCTCGCGATACTGCGCGTGAAGTTCGACCGGCGACCAAGCGAGTACCCGGTCGAGATTCTCGAGCAGCGTGCGACACACGGCATCGACAGCGAAGGGTCGTCCCCCGGCCTCGTGCGACAGCGAGGTGGCACCGTCGGGGGCCCAGTTCACGTTGAGTCCGAGTCCCACGATCACGAAGGCCGGTCGGGAACCCGCCAGGGGTCCGGCTTGAGCGAGGATGCCGGCCATCTTGGCGATTCCGTCGCGCCCCAGCAGATCGTTCGGCCACTTGAGGGATACGTCCACCCCGGCCACGTTTCGGCAGGCATCGGCGGCGGCCAGGGCCACGGCGTGCACGAGGGTGCCGGGCTCAGCCGGCACCTCTCGAAAAAGCAGGCTGAGCAGGAGGTTCTCCCCCACCGGGGCCTCCCAACGGCGGTCGAGACGCCCTTTGCCGGCCGTCTGATGGTCGGCGCGCAGAGCCGTGTGGTCGGGGGCGCCGGCTTGGGCCAGCGCCCACAGGTCGTCGTTGGTGCTGCCGGTTTCGGCCACGTGGTGAAGGATCCACGACCCCACCACATGGGGGGCGGGGTCGCCGAGTGTGGCGTGACCAGGTTCCATGCACCAACATTGTCACTTGTGCCGGCCAACGTGACCCCCAAACCCCTGACAAAGATCCTGATTGCGAATCGCGGCGAGATCGCCGTTCGAGTGATCCGGGCCGCCCGCGAGATGGGCATCGCCACCGTGGCGGTGTACTCCGAGCTCGATCGCAACGCCCTCCACGTGCGACTCGCCGACGAGGCGTACGCCCTCGGAGGTCAGACCGCAGCCGAGAGTTACCTGAACACCGAGGCCATCCTCGACGCCATCCGCAAGAGTGGCGCCGACGGCGTGCACCCCGGGTACGGATTCTTCTCCGAGAACGCCGATTTCGCCGACGCCATCACGGCCATGGGTGTGGCGTTCATCGGACCTCCCGGTGACGCCATCCGCGAGATGGGCGACAAGGTGTCGAGTCGCAAGGCCGCGTTGCGTGGCGGCGCACCGATCGTTCCTGGCACCACCGAGTTCGTCACGACGGCCGACGAGATCCGCAAGTTCGGCGAGGACTTCGGCTGGCCGGTCGCCATCAAGGCCGCGTTCGGTGGCGGCGGTCGCGGCATGAAGGTCGTGAAGAGTGCGGCCGAAGTGCAGGACGCGATGGACTCGGCGCAGCGTGAGGCGAAGGCTTTCTTCGGACGCGACGAGATCTACGTCGAGAAGTACCTCACGTGGCCGCGTCACGTGGAAGTGCAGTTGGTAGGCGATCAGCACGGCAACTACGTGTGGGTCAGCACGCGTGACTGTTCGGCGCAGCGTCGTCACCAGAAGTTGGTCGAAGAGGCTCCGGCTCCGGCGTTGCCTGCTGGTGTGGAAGACGCCATGGGCGAGGCGGCCGTCAAGGCCGCTCGTGCGGTGGGTTACTTCAACGCCGGAACGGTCGAGTTCATCTATCAGGACGGCGAGTTCTTCTTCCTCGAGATGAACACGCGTCTGCAGGTCGAGCACCCGGTCACCGAAGTGATCACCGGCATCGACTTGGTCGAGTGGCAGATCCGCGTGGCCGGTGGCGAGAAGTTGCCGATGACGCAGGAGCAGGTGGCCGCCCGGCGCTACGGACACGGCATCGAGATCCGCATCAACGCCGAGAACCCGGCCGGCGGCAAGTTCCTTCCCTCACCCGGTCCGATCACCAAGTTGTCGACGTCCGATGGTTTCGGCGTGCGGTTCGACTCCGGTTACGAAGCCGGCGACGAGATCAGCCAGTACTACGACAACCTCGTCGGCAAGCTCATCGTGTGGGGCAAGGATCGCCCGACGGCGATCGCTCGCACGATTCGTGCGCTCGAAGAGATGGTCGTCGAGGGCGTGGCCACCACGATTCCGGCCGATCTGGCCATCTTGCGTCATCCCGATTTCGCGGCCGTCACGCACTCCACCAAGTGGGTCGAAGAAGTGCTCGATCTGTCTGGTGTGGCGGCACCGGCCGCGCCGGCGTCGGCCGAGGGCGAGGCGCCGCTCGTGCGTCGCAACACCACGGTCGAAGTGAACGGCAAGCGTTTCGACGTGGCCATGTGGGTGCCCGACCAGCCGATGGTCGCCATGGCCGGTGGCGCCAAGGCGGCGGCCAAGAAGCCGGCCCGCGCCGCGTCGAGTGGCGGAGCCAGTGGCGGTGGATCCGGCGACGTCGCTGCTCCGATGCAGGGCACCATCGTGAAGGTTCTGGTGGAAGTGGGCGCCACAGTCGAGGCCGGTCAGGCCGTCGTGGTGCTCGAAGCCATGAAGATGGAGAACCAGATCCAGGCCGAGAAGTCGGGCACGGTGAAAGAGATCAAGGTGAAGGCCGGCGACACCGTCGGCGGCGGCGACATCCTCGTCGTCATCGCCTGACGATGACACCCGACGAGCTCGTCGATCGTGAACTGATCCGCGACCTCGTCCAGCGATACGCGCGTGGCGTCGATCGCCGCGACTTCGATCTGGTTCGATCGTGTTATCACCACGACGCAATCGACGAGCATGGCCCGTACGTGGGTGGAGTCGACGGATTCGTCGAGTTCTTGCGCGAGCAGTTGGCGCGGTGGTCGGTCACCCAGCACGTGATCGGCAACAGCCTCATCGAGTTCGACGGCGGTCGAGCGCACGTCGAGACATACGCAGTGGCGTATCACCGGACGTTGGCGGTCGACGATCGTCCGGTGCGCGATCTCACAGCCGGCTGCCGCTACGTCGACGCGATGGAGAAGCGCGACGGCCGATGGGGCATCGTGCATCGCGTGGTGGTGATGGACTGGTCACGTCTCGACGACGTCGACCCCCGCTCCATCGCTCGCGAAGCAACAGGCGACGACGAGGTGGCGCGTGACCGCAGCGGCTACCCCCTCGGGCGCCCCTTCCCCCACGACCCCTCCTACCGCCACTGACCGTTGGTGTTCTGGGTCTAGAACTTGCACGAAAACGGTTGTTTTCTAGACCCAGATCGCCGGAAACATTCAGCGGCGGACGACGATGGTGCCGGCGGCGGCGTCGTGCAATCCCTGGCGCAGCGGGTGGAAGATCGCCCGTAGGTACACCACGAGATTCGCAGCAAGACCGATCACCGGAATGAGTCCGGCCACTGTGGGAATCAGCGCGCGCACCGCGGCATAGGTCCAGTTGACCGCTGAACCGTCGACTCGGTTGACCACCATCAACTTCATGATGCGTTTGCCGATCGTCGCGCCGTACACCGCGATCATCGCCGTGTTGTAGAAGAGACTCACGCCGAGCCAGAGCACGGTCACCACGAGCAGCGATCCGTTGTCGGCATCGGTGAGGTCGCCGCTGATCGCTGTGGAGACGAAGAACAACGGAATGCCGATGATGACGCTGTCGATGATCTGCGCCAGAGCGCGCTGGCCGATCGACGCGAGTCGATCGGTGGCCGGCGCAACGGGCGGGGGCGGAAAATCGCTCATTCGGCCGCCTCGGCCAAGGCCTCCGACAGCGCCGGATGCACGAGCAAGCTCTCGACGATGTCGGTCACCTTCAGATTGGCCGTCACGGCCAGGGCGATCACGCTGATGAGTTCGGCCGCGTGTCGTCCGACGATCGATC
>JBDLRN010000079.1:0-5076 GCA_039800005.1 Actinomycetota bacterium
TTCCGTGCACGAACGGCGTGACGATGGCGTCGCCCCACTCGGCCAACTGCGGGATGTCGTCGAACGGGAAGCCGAGAATCGTGGCGAAAACTCGTTGCGGCAACGGCCGAGCGAATCGACCGATGAACTCGACCTCACCGTCGTCGATCCATTCGTCGACGAGATCGTTGGCGAGCCGAGTGATCGTCTCGCGGTGTCGCATGGCACCGGTGCCCACCCACGGATCGGTGAGTTCCTTGCGGTGCTTGATGTAGAGCTCTTGTGTGGGGCGAAGCGACACCATCGACGCCGTCATCAAGTTGCGCGACACCTCGTAGGCCCGTTCGGCGGTCATCCCCTCGTTCGCCCAGTCGGCCAGTCGGCGCTGACCCATCACCGTGAAACGTTCGGGGTTCTTCACCACCGTGGCGATGTCGGCGTGTTTGGTGAGGACGAACGCATCGGTGCCCGGCCGCAGTCCTCCGCCGGGAACACGCAACACCGGAGCGTCCCGGTGCAGGATCTCGTACATCTCGTACCAATGCTCCTGCGCTCCGGCGCCGAACAAATCGACCGACGCCAGATCGACCGGGCACCGCATGGGCCCGAGATCGTGGTTGACGTGCCGCGGGGCCGACCCCATGAGCGCAGTTACAGAACCCGATACACGTCGTAGTGCACTTCGTTGGCGCCCGGAGCACCGACGGCGATCGCCTGCACGCCGTTGAGCCACGTGTATCGCTCGTCGCCGGCTTCGAACAACGGCGCGGTGATGATGCGCGGCCCGGCCTCGCCCGGCGCCATCACGCCGAGATAGTGCATGTGGATCGATGCGCCGTCGTCGGTGGTGACGAGGGCGCGCACGTCGAGCTGCGCCGTGCCGTCGGCCCGCAACGTGAGCCAGTCGGCACCGAGGTGGGCCACCTTCCCATTGATCTTCGGACCCGTCACCGTTCCGCCGTTGATCCCCACGATCACCCGGGTGCCGTGCGGGCCGTTCGGGATCACCACCGGGGCGTCGAGAGTGGCGTGCAGATGAAACAGGAACTCGACGGGAAGTGATGTGAGGTCGCTCATGCCCGAACACTAGGCCTTCAGCCCGACCACCCGGTGATGCCCCTGGCGCCCCCGGCAGGGATCGAACCTGCGACCTGCGGTTTAGGAAACCGTTGCTCTATCCACTGAGCTACGGAGGCGTCCCGTCAGGCTAGCCAGCCCTAGGTGAGGGCGATCCGACTCGCGCGTCGCTCCATCAGTCGCTCGGCCACCCGCGCGCTCTTCTCCATCCGACGCATCAAGGCCTCACGAGCTCGATTTCCCAACTCGCCGAGCCCGGTCATCGTCTCGACCGCCCACTGGCGGATCACGACGGGTACGAGGATCTGCTGATAGTGCACGGCCAAGTCGTAGATCCCTGCTGCGGCGATACGACGCGCGTGGGTGGCGAAGCCGGGTATTCCGACACCTGGCATTTCGAAATCGGACACCTGCCGTTGGACCGCAGCCATCATCTCGTCGGGTTGGACAGCAAACGCGGCGGTGGCGAGATCACGGTAGAAAAGATGATGCAGGTTCTCGTCGGCCGCCACCCGAGACATCACTCGTTCGCCGGCGGGATCACCGATCATCACTCCGGTCGAACGATGAGCGATCCGAGTCGCCAATTCCTGCAAAGACAAGTACACGAGCGCATCGTGAACGCTCGCCGGTGTTGGAACCTTGCCACCCGCCACTTGAGCCATACGGTCGCGCTCGAGCGCAACAGGGTCGACGGCCCGGGTGGTCATGAGATACCCGTAGATCGCCATGGAGTGGCGACCTTCCTCGGCCGTCCAACGGCGCACCCATTCGCCCCACGCACCGTCGGCACCGAGAACGGCTTCGACCGTCCGGAAGTAGTACGGCAAGTTGTCCTCCGTCAGCAGATTGACGATGAGCGACGACCGCACCGCATCGTCGAGAACCGCGCCGCCGAGATCGGCATCCAGAGGCGACCACTCGTGCCGCTGATGCGCCCGACCTCGCTCGTACGGAACTACCTCGTGCGGGAACCACTCCTTCGTTCGCTGGAGATGCCGTTCGAGGAGAGCCCCGACTTCGCCCTCGAGTTCGTGGAGCAGATCGATGTCGGAACTCATGCACCGACCATAGGCGATCCAACACCTCGACTCACTCGCAGGTCACCGTTCTCCTACACTCTGCCCATGGCCTACACCCTCGACCTCACCCAGAAGCTCACGGTGATGAAGAACATCTGGCATCTGTCGCGCGTCGACGGCCAGGACACCCCACTCGGCACGATCGAGCAGGCGCGCATGAAGTTGAAAGAAGAGGTGAAGTGCATCACGCCCGACGGCAACGGGCTGTGGTTCACCATCAAGGCTCGTAGCGCGATCGAGTTGGCTGCCACCTACGACATCGCCGACGGTTCGGGCGCTCCGCTCGGCACCATGACCAAGGACTTCCGCGCCTCTCTCGGTCGGTCGACCTATCGCGTCGAAACTCCGGCTGGCCAGTGGACCGTGACCGAGACGAGCCAAGGCAAGGCGATCGCTCGACGAATCGTCGGCGTCGTCACCGACGTGCCGTGGCTGTTCCGCGTGCAGTTCAGCATTCTGAACGCGGCGGGAGAATCGGTCGGACACATCAATCGCGCCAACATGAAGATCAAGGACACCTACGAGATCCAGGTGAACGACGACGCGCTCGACATGCGCGTGGCGGCGGCACTGGGCGTGGCCGCCGACGCCTTCATGAACCGCTGATCGAGTCGACCGGTTCGCGGGCCGGAATGGAACACGCGTCAGAACTCATGACCCGCTTGTGGAAGGCGTAGGCCAACGCCACGATGCCGAGCGCTGCGAGGTACGGCTGCACCGGCTCGAAGTAGTTGACTGCACCCGTGGTGCCGAGGGCCAACATCACCAACTTGTTGCACACCGGACAACCGATGGCGAAGTAGGCCAGGAGACCGCCGAAAGATCCTGACTTTGCAGCGCGATCGAACGGACGCGCATTCACATACGTGCCGAGCAACAATCCCGACAGCACCGCGGTGACCAACAAGACGGGCATGGCCCATGGCGTCTCGTCGATAGCCCGACCGAACACCGGATTGTCGATCACGTCGGTCGGCAGACCGAGGGCGAGGAACGTAGCGAGGCCGCCGAGGGACGCGACGATCCAATGCGTCGACGTCCAGGAACGCAGCGCAACGAGATACTTCACGAGGAACACGGTAGTGGGCGCCGCCCTGACGGTGGCTAGACGGGGACCATGCGGCGGCCGTCGGGCCGCACGACGTACGTGCTGCGGGTGCATTCGTCGTAGTGAGTGACGAAACCGCGCACTTTGATGCGGTTGTGCCGTCGACACATCGGGTCGGCGTTCGCCACGTCGGTGAGCCCACCGTCGACCCAGGCGATCCGATGATCGATCTCACATGTGATCAGATTGCAGCCCGGCCACACACACTTCCGTCTCCGCACAGCAACCGCCGCCCGTGACGGGCCGGTGAACACTCGGGACCGGCGCCCCAGATCGATCGGCACTCCGGCTGCGTTCATGACCACTCGCCGCACCTGACCCACCAACGAGGCGCCCACCGCATGAATCGGATCGATGGGCACCCCGGCCGTGGTCTCACACCGCTTGTCGAACAGGTTCTCTCCCGGCTCGATCAACGACCGCAGACGACAGTCTTTCTCCATCGCGGCCAGCGTGCGCTCATAGGTGGCTTGATCGATCACGATGCTCACCAGCGGCTCCGGCGCCGACGGGAACTGGTTGGCCGCCGCGGCGAAGATCGCGTACGCCGCATCGGCCCGCCGCTGCTTGGTGGTGCGGGCCAACACAGTGGGGCCATCTCCCAACAGGTCTCGCATCTCGAGATCTTTGGCCAACTCGCGTTGCACGAATCGTTCGAACACTTCGGCGATCAGCGAATCTTGCGCGTTCCCGAAACACCCCTCCACATACGTGGCCGTACCCGATGTGACCACCCGCAGATCGCGCTCCGAGTGCGCCGCTTCGTGATCGCGATGCGCACCATCGGCATCGGCCAACTGCTCCCACCGAGTGGCCACCTTGTTGAAATCGTCGAACGGGAGAGCCTCGGCGTACCCGGTGAGAGTGTCGACGAACTCGGGTAACAGATTCGTGACCCGACGGTTCGCATGCAGACCCGCCAAACGCGTCACCTGCGCCACATCCAACGTGCCCGCCGCCAACCGATCGACCACCTCGGGATACTCCCGCGCCAGATCGGCCACCTTGCCCACCCTTTTGGCCTCGGCCGCCGTCACGTTCACCACACCACGCATCCACGTGGACGCCGACAGGTGCCCGTCGTCGGTGAACCAGAAGTTGCGATCGACCGCAGCGACGACCGTGGCGATCGACGCGTCGACCTTGCGCTTCAGGGCTTCGAGTTCGAGGAGACGCTCGGCCGCGTCTCGGGCGCACGACAACGTCTCGACTCGATCGTCGATGGTGTGGGGAGAAATGAATCTGCCAGTCGTGACCACACTTCGAACGTAGCGAAGGGGTGTGACACAACCATTCGGTCAGGGCTGATTTCTTCGACCGTTGTTCGCCGAATTTCCGTTGCTGTTCGAGTTACCCGAGTTCCCGTTCCCCGAATTCCCATTGTTCCCCGACTGACCCGGCGCCGTCACCGACGGATTCTCCGTCGAGTTTCCATTCCCCGAATTCCCGTTGCTGCCCGACTGACCCGGCGCCGTCACCGACGGATTCTCCGTCGAGTTTCCATTCCCCGAATTCCCATTGTTCCCCGACTGACCCGGCGCCGTCACCGACGGAGTGTTTCCCGAGTTGCCGTTCCCCGAATTCCCATTGCTGCCCGACTGACCCGGCGCCGTCACCGACGGAGTGTTTCCCGAGTTGCCCGGGTTCGTGACTTGGCCCGGCGCGGTGACGGCAGGCGTACTGCCGGAGTTGCCGGGACGCGTCGAAGGAGCCGGAACCTCTCCAGCTGATGTGTCCGGATCGGTCTCACCGAAGTCCGGCGGCAACGACAGGTCGGGAACTGTGTCGACCGGAACGGAGTCGACCGGCTCGCCGGGTACCGACGAGTCG
>JBDLRN010000080.1:0-37452 GCA_039800005.1 Actinomycetota bacterium
CGCAAGTTCCGCTATGCGGAACTTGCGCTACAGAGTGTGCAGTTTTGACCGGTGAGGGGCAAGCGGGGGAGGGGTAATCTGAGGGCCATGAGTGGGCATTCGATCGTGTCATCGGCTGTCGACACTTCCTCGGCCTCGTCGATGACAGCCACCTTCCGCGATCGCCTGGCCCGTACTCGGGCCTCCATGGCCCACCAGAACGTCGACATCGTGCTCCTCTCGGTCGGCCTCGACCTGCCCTGGCTGGTCGGCTACCACGCCATGCCGCTCGAACGACTCACGATGCTCGTCGTCCCGCGTGAGGGCGACGTCACCCTCGTGATCCCGCGCCTCGAAGCCCCGCGCGTGATCGAGATGCCCGACGTATTCGGACTCCGCCCCTGGAACGAGATCGACGATCCGGTCGTCATCACCGCCGACCTCGTGCGCGCCCATGGTGCTCGCACGGTCGCCGTGGGCGATCAGATGTGGTCACGCTTCCTCGTCGACTTGCTGCCCCTCTTGCCCGGTGTCACGTGGCGCCGCTCGGTCGACGTGCTCGGACCGCTACGCATGCGCAAGGACCCGGCCGAGATCGCCGCCCTGCGCGCCGCCGGTGCCGCCGTCGATCGCATCGCCGCCGAACTGCAAGCCGGACGCATTCCGCTGGTCGGACGCACCGAGGCCGAGGTCTCGGCCGATCTGTCGGCGCGCATCCTCGCCGAAGGGCACGACGTCGTGAACTTCGCCATCGTCGCCGCCGGCGAGAATGCGGCGAGTCCGCACCATCACCCGGGATCACGTGTGATCCAGCGCGACGAGATCGTGCTGTGCGACTTCGGCGGCACCATGGCCGGGTACTGCAGCGACATCACGCGCTGCGTGTACACCGGGCCGATCCCCGGCGACGTCGCCGGGGCGTACGCGGTGTTGAAGGAAGCGCAGGCAGCGTCGGTCGCGTCGGCCGTGGTCGGCGCGACGTGTGAGTCGGTCGATGCCGCCGCGCGCGACATCATCGCCGCGGCCGGTTACGGCGAGTGGTTCGTACATCGCACCGGACACGGCATCGGTATGGACGCCCACGAAGACCCCTACATCGTGTCGGGCAACACCCTTCCTCTCGCCGATGGTCACGCCTTCAGCATCGAACCCGGGATCTATCTCCCCGGCCGTTGGGGCATGCGTCTCGAGGACATCGTGGTGGCCACACCGAACGGGCCCGATCCGATGAACCGCGTCAACCACTCGCTGGTGGAGGTCGACGCCTGAGGCGTCGACACTGAGCATCTCGACGCCTAGCTGTGAATCGAACCCGAGGTGTCGCGCAGGCTGGTCGCACTGTGACCGGTGCGTCGCGCAATGATCTCGGCGCAGATCGCCACCGCCGTCTCCTCCGGAGTGCGACCACCAAGGTCGAGTCCGATCGGTGACATGAGGCGGGCAAGATCGGTCGGATCGCCCACACCCACTTCGGCCAGGCGTTCGAGCCGTTTGGCATGGGTCTTGCGGCTGCCCATCACGCCGATGTAGCCGACCTTCGAGGCGAGGGCACCCTGTACGGCCGGCACGTCGAACTTGGGATCGTGAGTGAGAATGCACACTGCATCGCGCGGACCCAACGTGTTGCCACGGCGTTCGAACATGGGCCCGGGCCACGACACGACCACTTCGTCGGCCATCGGGAAACGACGCTTGGTGGCGAAGATCTCGCGCGCGTCGCATACCGTGACGCGATACCCGAGCACCTTGGCGACACGTCCCAGCGCGGCCGTGAAGTCGACGGCTCCGAAGATCCACATCTGCGGCGGCGGCGAAAAACTCTCGATGAACACCGACACCGTGGGCGTGTCGACGAGATCCTCCGGAGTGGCCTGACCCTCCGGTCCGTAGTGGCGCACACCAGTGCGCCCGGCTTCGAGTTCGCCGGCGGTGTCGCGCGCCACCACGCGATCGAGATCGGGATGACCGAGTGATCCGTCGACCGTCTCGGTCTCGTTCTCGCGTACGACCATCAATTTCGAGCCGATGCCCGGACCCTCGATCACGGTGGCCAACGCCACCGGAACCTCGCGCTTCACCAGATCGCGGAAACGTCCGTAGATGCTCATCGGGCCACCGTCTCGGCTCACCAGTCGAGGGGCTCGATGAAGAGTCGGATCGTCCCGCCACACGTGAGACCCACTGCGAAGGCTTCATCGTCGCTGTAGCCGAACGACACCATCCGACCGGGTCCGCCTTCGGCGATGATGCCGAGTGCCTCGCTCACCACGGCGCCCTCGACGCAGCCGCCACTCACCGAACCGGCTACTTCGCCGTCCTCGCTCACGGCCATCGCGGCACCGGGATCGCGAGGTCCGGAACCTTCGATCTTCACGACGCGCGCCACGGCCACCTTCTTGCCGGCCTCGCGCCAACGGTCGATGTCGTCGATGATCTCGCGCACGCGTCCATTCTGCCCGGCGACGACGAAGATGACTCGTTCGGCCCCGACGGCCGACGACGGCCGACGGCATCCGACGACGTCAGCGCGCGGCGATGACCGCGGCCAGGCGTTCCATGGCGTCGATGGAGTGGCCCTCGACGAAGTCGTCGACGTGGGGGAGAGCGGCGGCCATGCCGCGGGCCAAGGGGGCGTATCCCGGTGTCACCTTCAACGGATTGACCCACACCGTGCGGAAGCTCACCCGATGCAGGCGCTGCATCTCGGTGGCCAAGACGTCGGTGTCGCCTCGGTCCCAACCGTCGGAGAGGATCACGACGATCGCGCCGCGGGCCATACCGCGCACACCCCACTCGTCGTTGAAGCGACGCAGGCAGTCTCCGAGTCGCGTGCCACCGCTCCAGTCGGCCACCCTTTCGGCCGCGCGCGCCAGAGCGCGATCGGGGTCGCGATGCGACAACTCGCGGGTCACCCGCGTGAGTCGGGTGCCGATGGCGAAAGCCTCGACCTTCTGGCGTCCGGCCACCGCGGCCTGCACGAAACGCACCAGTGCGCGTGCGTACGGCTCCATCGATCCGCTCACGTCGAGGAGCAACACCAGACGTCGGAGTCGCTCGTCGGGTTCGAGCCAATGTCGGCGAATCGGCTCGCCTCCGGTGGCCAGGCTCGCGCGCACCGTGCGGCGTAGATCGGGGCGCGATGACGAACCCTTCACGTGACGGAACGACTGCCGCGGCGATCCGGCCAGCCTCAGGCGACTCATGATCTCGTGAGCCTCGGCCAACTCGCTCGGCGAGTAGCGAGCGAAGTCCTTGTGACGAAGGGTCTCGACGGCCGAGAAGCGCAGCGCGATCGAATCGTCGTCGAGTGCTTCGGCGTCTCCCTTGTCGTCGGACCCCGTGTCGTCATCGGAGTCGACGAGAAGGGTCACGTGCTCGAGCTCGTCGTCGACGCCCGGTTCGAGGGTGTGACGCTGCGTCCAGAAGACCGAGAAGGCCCGATCGAACAGAGCGAAGTCCTCAGGACGGCGCACCAGTGTGGCCCGCGCCGACCAATAGACGGCGTCGCGTGATTCGACACCGGTGCGACCGAGGGCCTCGATGAAGAGCAACACCGAACCGAGGGGCGTGGGTAGTCCGACACCCCGTAACACGCGGCAGAACCCGACGGCCATCTCCTCGGGAGCGGTGTGTTCGACGACGTCGGTGCTCATGATCCGACCCGTCGTACGGTCAGGCCACCAGAGCGCGCTGCACAGCGGCCCGCACCAACTGGTCGAGTCCGTTGGTTTCGACGCGCTCTTGATCCTCGCGATACTTGAGCACCGCACCGAGAGTGGCGCGCACACGCGCCTCGTCGATGGCGACCGCACCGAGCCGGCCGAGCGCCGTGGCCCAGTCGATGGTCTCGGCGATGCCCGGCGGCTTGTACAGATGCAGAGCGCGCATGGCTTCGGTGGCCGCGGCCACCTGACGAGCCAAGCCCTCGCCGATCTCGGGCACGCGCCGACGCACGATCGCGACCTCGCGCTCGAACGACGGGTGTTCGACCCAGTGGTACAGGCAGCGACGCTTCAGCGCGTCGTGAACGTCGCGGGTGCGGTTGGAGGTGAGCACCACGATCGGCGGAGTCTCGGCGCGAATCGTGCCGAGTTCGGGAATGGTGACCTGGAAATCGGAGAGCACTTCGAGCAGATAGGCCTCGAACTCGTCGTCGGCGCGATCGATCTCGTCGATGAGAAGAACCGGACGCACGGGGCTCGGCGAGATGGCCCGCAGGACGGCGCGCTTCAACAAGAACCGCTCCTGATAGAGCTCGTTCTCGAGGTGATCGGTTCCTGACGACGCGGCCTCGCCCGACGCTTCGGCGGCGCGCAGGTGGAGCAACTGACGTGAATAGTCCCAGTCGTAGACCGCCTGAGTGGCGTCGATGCCTTCGTAACACTGAAGGCGGATGAGTTCGCCGCCGGTCCAGCGGGCCAGAACCTTGGCGAGTTCGGTCTTGCCCACACCGGCTTCACCCTCGAGGAGCAGCGGCCGTTCGAGGGTGAGGGCCAGAAAGACCGCCGTCGACAGGCCGATGTCGGCCGAATAGCCGTGCTGTTCGAGGGCCGAGGCGACCGCATCGGGGGAGAGAACCGGGTCCGACATCGCTCGCCAGGGTAGAGGCGAAACCGCTCGGTCGGCCCATTCGGGCCCGAAGACCGGGGCGACGCCCACTAGATTTTCCGTGTCGGACCGGGGGGTTTCGACGGGCCGAGGGGGAACGAGATGTTCGATCTGATCGTCAGAGGTGGCACGGTCGTCGACGGAACCGGTGCACCGCGTCGGCAGGTCGACGTGGCGATCCGCGAGGGACGCATCGTGGAAGTGTCCGATCGCATCGTGGGTGAGGCTCGCGAGGTGATCGACGCCACCGGTGCGATCGTCACGCCGGGTTTCGTCGACGTGCACACGCACTACGACGGACAGGTGAGTTGGGACTCGCTGCTCGAGCCGTCGAGTTGTCACGGTGTCACAACGGTGGTCGTGGGAAACTGCGGTGTCGGATTCGCACCGGTGCGGCCCGGTCGCGAGCAATGGCTGGTGCAGTTGATGGAAGGGGTCGAGGACATCCCGGGCACTGCGCTTCACGAGGGCATCAACTGGACGTGGGAGACCTTCCCCGAGTATCTCGACGCTCTCGCGACGCGCGAGTACGCAGTCGACGTGGCGGCCTACGTCCCGCACGGCGCCGTACGCGGTTACGTGATGGGCGATCGCGGTGCACGCAACGAAGCCGCCACGCCCGACGACATCCGTGAGATGGCTCGCATCGTCGCCGAGGCGCGACGGGCCGGTGCGGTCGGCTTCTCGACCAGTCGAACCATGGGTCACCGGGCTCGCGACGGTGAACCGGTTCCCGGCACCTTCGCCGACGAGGCCGAACTCAACGCCATCGCCGACGCTCTCGTCGAAGCCGGCGGCGGAATCTTCGAGGTGGCGCCCGAAGTGCTGCCCACGGGCGGCGAGCAGCCCACCATGAGCATGGCCGAGGAACTCGAGTGGATGGCCGAGATCGCGCTGCGCACCGATCTCAAGGTGTCGTATCTGCTGTTGCAGTACGGAACGGTGCCCGATCAATGGCGCGAGTCGCTCGCCTTCAGTCGTGAGGTCATGGCCAAGGGCGGCTATCTGCGTCCGCAGGTGGCCGCGCGCGCCTTCGGCATGATGATCGGGTGGCAGGGTTATCACCCCTTCAACAAGCGGGCCACCTACATGCGTCTGGCGGCCGAACACTCGGGCGACGAATTGTTCGCGCAACTGGCGCGGCCGGAGAATCGTGAGGCGATCCTCGCCGAAGTCGACGAGCCGGCCGATCCGAACGTCCAGTTCGACGGCATCGGCGCGTTCTTGCAGATGGCCCTCGATCAGCTCTACGTCATCGGCGCCGAATGCGATTACGAACCCACCCGCGATCGTTCGGTGACCGCACTCGCCGAGAAGTCCGGAGTCGAGCCGCTCGCCATGTGCTACGACCTGCTCAATGCCGACGGCGGACACGCCTTCCTCATGATGCCTCTCCTCAACTACGTCGGAGCGAACGAGGACGTCATTCACGAGATGCTCACCGACCCCACGACCATCAGCGGATTGAGCGACGGCGGGGCTCACGTGCGCATGATCTGCGACGCATCGATGCCCACCTACATGCTCACTCATTGGGCCCGTGATCGTCATCGTGGACCGAAGTTGAGTCTGGAGGACGCGGTTCGACTGCAGACATCGGCCACCGCCGAATTCGCCGGCTTCCACGACCGCGGCGTGATCGCGCCCGGCCGCAAAGCCGATCTCAACGTGATCGACTTCGACAATCTGAAGTTGAACTATCCGCACGCCGCCGACGATCTGCCGGCCGGTGGACGGCGACTTCTCCAGGGCGCCCAGGGCTACGTGGCCACCATCGTGAACGGAGTGGTGACTCGTCGCAACGGCGTCGACACCGGCGCGCGCCCTGGTCGGCTCGTGCGCGCCTGAAACCAGTCAGCGTGCGGCGAGCAGTCGTCGCATCACGGCAAGACATTCGGCGAGATCGGGCGGACCGTCGGGGAGCGCGTCGACCGGCCACCACCGCGCTCCCTCGGTGATCGACAACGGCGCGTCGGTGTCGCAGGTGTAGAGCCAGGCCACGTTCCAATGGCGATGAGGCGTCGGGTTGGTCGTGTCGGTCGCGTGCACCAACGCCGGACCATCTCCGACCAGGCGTACGTCGAACGGAGTGAGGCCGGTCTCCTCCTCGAGTTCGCGACGGCCCCCCACCTCGGTCGACTCGTGGCGCTCGACGTGACCGCCGGGTGTGCTCCAGCCGAGTGTCTTGTGGCGGACGAGAACGGTCGACGTCCCGTCGGGGGAGAGGATCCACGTGGTGGCGCACACGTGACCGGGGTGGCCTGTGGTGTCGCCACCCAGGAGTCGTTCGAGTTCGGTCGAGAGTTCGTCGCGATGCTGCAGCCGGCGCAATTCGACCGACACGACCGGCCATTCGCCGGGAACGTCGATCGTCGGATGCGGGAAGGCCACGGCGACGTTCGAAGCCGAGTCAGCGACCCTGAATGAAGGCCATCACTTCGGCCCGCGCCGATCCGTCGGTGCGGTAGATCCCACGCACGGCGGTGGTGACGGTCTTGGCGCCGGGCTTGCGCACACCGCGAATCGACATGCACGAGTGCTCGGCTTCGACCACCACGAGCACGCCGACCGGATCGAGCATGTTCTGCATGGCGTCGGCGAGCTGGCTGGTGAGCCGTTCTTGCACCTGCAGTCGACGGGCGTAGCCCTCGACGAGACGAGCCAACTTCGACAGGCCTGTGAAACGTCCGGTGGTGCCGGGCAGATAAGCGATGTGGGCGATACCGCTGAAGGGGAGCATGTGGTGCTCGCACACCGACGTGAACGGGATGTCGCGCACGAGCACCATCTCGTCGTGTTCGATCTCGAAGGTGCGCTCCAGATGATGGTCGGGGTCGTTGTTGGTGCCGTCGAGCACCTCGACCCACATGCGGGCCACGCGTCCGGGAGTGTCGAGCAGACCCTCGCGAGTCGGGTCCTCGCCGATGGCCTCGAGAAGTTCGCGCACCGCGCGTTCGGCGCGCTCGTGGTCGACCACGCGGGCCGACAGTTCGTTGGTGAGGTCGTTCGACATGGGTCTCCGATCCACAGGGATGTCGTCAACCTATCGGTGGGTCAGACCGAGGGGACTTCGAGCACCGCGTACGAGCCGGTGGCCGTGGCGACCAGGCGTCCGTCGGCATCGGTGGCTCGCGATTCGAGATGAACGATGCGACGACCGGGCTTGATCACCTGCGTCTCGACCACCACCGGACCCGACACGACCGGACGCAGATAACGGATCTGGATCTCGATGGTCGAACAGTAGAAGCCGTCGTCGAGAACGCTCATGGTGGCTGCACCCATCGACGTGTCGGCCATGGCGAAGATCACCGAACCATGGGCCACGCCGTTGGGGTTGTGATGGGTCTCGCCGATGGTGGCGGTTGCTCGCGCCGTGCCGCGACCGGTTCGGTACACGTCCATCCCCATGAAACGGGTGATGGGGAAGTCGGCCTTCTCGGATCTGTCGTCAGCCACCGAAGCCACCGCCGCGGAACAGTTCGGCGAAGAGAGCTTCCTCACGGGCGCGCGCATCGTGTGAACGCCTGCCACGCGCGGCGACCATCAATTGCTTGATCACCGTCGTGGAGTAGGCCGACTTCTCGGCGATCGTGTGCGCGATGCCGAGTGTGTGTTCGAGCGCATGGCCGTCCGCGGACTTCTCGAGGGCGAGCCCGTACTCGACGGCTTGGTCGGACGACACCCAACGTGACGTGAGCAAGATCTCGGCCGCCCGCTGCCACCCGACCAGATCGACGAGAAGTGCGCTGCTCGCCGCCTCGGGTGGAACACCCAGTTCGCTGAACGGCACGCGCATTCGAGCCGACTCGGCCACCACGACGATGTCGCAGTACGGCAACAGGGTCATTCCGATGCCGACGGCCACTCCTTCGACGGCCGCGAGCAGCGGTTTGGGAAATCGTTGAAGAGCGTCGAGCAGGACCGTGAATCCGGTGCCGGTTCCCGACGGATCGGACTGTTCCGACGAGCCGGCGACGGCCGTGGCGAGTTCGGCCATCTCCTTCAGGTCCTGTCCGGAACTGAACGATCCACCGGCCCCGGTGACGATCGCGACGCGAACGTCGTCTCGGCCGGCGATGTCGTCGAGACGCGCGGCGAAGGCGTCGTACTGATCGCGGGTGAAGGCGTTCTTGCGCTCGGGTCGATTGAGCGTGATGACGGCCACGGCGCCGTCGAGTACGAGGTCGACGCTCATGCGTGCTGATTGCTCACCGACACGACTTCGCCGGTCATGTAACTCGAATAGTCGCTGGCGAGGAAGACGATCACGTTGGCGATCTCCCACGGCTCGGCGTAACGGCCGAATGCTTCGCGTTGCGTGAGTTCGGCGAGCAACTCGTCGCTCGTGACCTTGGCCAGATTGGCGTGCATGGCCAGACTCGGCGACACGGCGTTGATGCGCACGCCACGCGGCGCGGCTTCGATGGCGGCGCAGCGAGTGAGAGCCATCACTCCGGCCTTGGCGGCCGCGTAATGAGCCTGACCGGCCTGGGCACGCCAGCCGAGCACGCTCGCGTTGTTGACGATCACACCGTGACCTCGCCCGTACATGTGGTTGAGGGCGGCCCGGGTGCAGCGCATGGTGCCGTTCAACGTCACGTCGAGCACGATCGACCACTGGTCGTCGGTCATCTCGTGCAGCTCGGCGGTGCCACCGAGGCCGGCGTTGTTCACGAGGACGTCGATGCCGCCGAGTTCGGCTGCCGCGGTGGCGATCAGGCTCTGCACGCTCGCCTCGTCGGTGACGTCGCACGGGATGCCGACCACCCCGAGTTCGGCCGCGGTTTCGGCCAATCGACGTTCGTGCTTGTCGGAGATCACGACCCGCGCCCCTTCTTCCAGACACTTGCGCGCCGTGGACGAACCGATACCGCTACCGGCGGCCGCCGTGATGAGGACGCTCTTGCCGGTGAGCAGTCCGTGGCCGGGAACGTAGGCCGGAGCCGCTGTCGACGAACGCGATGTCATGTGTTCCCCCTCAGTGTCGAACGAGCGACACGGTCACTTCGGCAAGCCGAGAACGCGTTCACCCAGAACGTTGCGCTGGATCTCGTTCGAGCCACCGTAGATGGTGTCGGAACGAGTGAACAAGAAGAGTTTCTGCTCGAGGGTGAGTTCGTAGGGGAGGGCCTCGCCGACGAGACCGGCCGGTCCCATGATCTCGATCATCAACTCGCCGAGGTCGCGGTGCCACGTGCCCCAGAACAATTTGGAGATGCTCGCCTCGGGCCCCGGCACTCCCTTGGCGGACATCGAACGCAGGGCGTTCCACTTGAGCAGATGCAGACCGGAGTGGGCGGCGGCCAATTTCTGGCGGATCACCGGATCGTCGATGCGACCGAAGCGGCGCGCCAGTTCGATGGTGGCGTCGAGCTCGCGTTCGAAGCCCACTTGCTGAGCGAGGGTCGAGATGCCGCGCTCGTAACCGAGCAGAGCCATGGCGATCTTCCAGCCGTCGCCCGGGCGACCCACCACCATGTCGGACGTGGTACGGGCCTCGGTGAAGAAGGTCTCGTTGAACTCGCCGCCGCCGGTGACCTGTCGGATGGGACGCACTTCGACGCCGGGTTGGTCCATGGGAACGAGCAGGAAGGTGAGCCCTTGGTGTCGCTGCGAACCGGGTTCGCTCCGCGCCACCACGAAACACCAGTGGCTCACGTGAGCGAGTGACGTCCAGACCTTCTGGCCGTCGATGATCCATTCGTCGCCTTCGAGACGGGCCTTGGTCTGCACGTTGGCGAGATCGCTTCCGGCATTCGGTTCGCTGTACCCCTGGCACCAGCGTTCGTCGCCGCGCAGGATGCCGGGAAGGAAACGAGCGCACTGCTCGGGCGTGCCGTATTCGATGATGGTGGGGGCGAGCAGATTCTCGCCCATGTGATTGGTGCGAGCCGGCGCCTCGGCGCGCACATACTCCTCGGCCCAGATGATCTGCTGGTCGACCGACGCACCGCGTCCGCCGAACTCTTTGGGCCAACCGAGTCCGATCCAGCCCGCCTCGCCGAGGACCTTCTCCCACTCGACGCGGATGTCGAAGCCGACCTCTTCGTCGCCGGGCCCACCACGACCGCGTAGAGCGGCGAACTCTCCGGTCACGTTGGCGCGTAACCAGTCGCGGACGAGTTCGCGGAACTCGCGATCGTCGGCCGGAAGTTCGGGGCGGGTGGTGGAGTCGAGGGCAGTCATGGCGGTTTCTGACGAGGTGTCAGAAACCTTACTCGCCTCGGCCGGCACCGGCCGAGGCTGGGGTTCGGGACGGGCGGTGACGAGGGTTACGGTCGGTCCATGGACTTCGCCATTCCCGCCGATATTCAGGCCACCCTCGACGCTCTCGACGCCTTCATCGAGGCCGAGATCGTGCCCTTGCAGGCCGCCGACGACAACGAGCGATTCTTCGATCATCGTCGTGAGTGGGCGCGGACCGATTTCGACAACGGTGGCGTTCCCCGTGCGGAGTGGGAGGAGTTGTTGCGCGAGATGCGCCGCCGGGCCGATGCGGCCGGGTGGCTACGCCTCGCTCTGCCGGCCGAGTTCGGAGGACGCGACGCCAGCAATCTCGAGATGGCCATCATTCGCGAACACCTCGCCACAAAAGGTCTCGGGCTGCACAACGATCTGCAGAACGAGTCGTCGGTGGTCGGAAACTTCCCGACGGTGCTCATGATGCGCGACTTCGGCACCGAGGAGCAGAAGAAGGAGTGGATGCCCGGCTTCCTCGACGGGACCAAGCGTCTCGCCTTCGGTCTCACCGAACCCAATCACGGCAGTGACGCGACCTATCTCGAGACCACCGCGGTGCGTGACGGTGACGAGTGGGTCATCAACGGCAAGAAGCGCTGGAACTCGGGTCTGCACCACGCGACCCATGACATCATCTTCGCCCGTACGTCGGGTGATCCGGGCAGTCCGATCGGGATCTCGGCCTTTCTCGTGCCCACCGATTCACCCGGCTTCAGCGTCGACTTCTTCTGGTGGACCTTCAACATGCCCACCGATCACGCCGAAGTGACGCTCTCCGACGTGCGCGTGTCGAGCAGCGCGGTGTTCGGTCGTCTCGATCACGGTCTCGACCTCGCCCAGCACTTCGTGCACGAGAACCGCATCAGGCAGGCGGCGTCCTCGCTCGGCGCCGCGCAGTACTGCATCGACGAAGCGGTCGCCTACGCGAATTCCCGCGTCACCTGGGGCAAGAAACTCTCGAGCAATCAGGCCATCCAGTTCCCGCTCATCGAGATGCACACCGAAGCGGCCATGCTGCGTCAACTCATCCGGTACACGGCGTGGCTGATGGACAACTCGGTGAAGTCCGATCGACCCGACGTGGAGGGCTTCATGGAGTTCACCCATCTCGTGGCCATGTGCAACTACCGCGCCAATCGACTCGCCTGCGACGCGGCCGATCGCGCCATGCAGACCTGCGGTGGTGTGGGCTACAGCCGACACATGCCCTTCGAGCACATCTACCGTCACCATCGGCGCTACCGGATCACCGAAGGCAGCGAAGAGATCCAGATGCGCAAGGTCGGTCAGCACCTGTTCGGCTTCGGCAAGAAGAAGTGACCGCCTGAAGCAAGCGCTCGCGACGACTCGGCCCGGTTCAGGGGCTGAACACGGTCGCCTGACCGCGCATCACGATCTCGACAGGCGTTCCCACGGGGGCCAGATCGTCCACCGGCACGCGGATCGAGACGAGTTCGCCATTGTCGAGGCGCACGCCGAGAGTGCCGTCGTGGCCGTAATAGGCCCGACGTTCCACCACACCCGAACGCCCTCCGGCGGCGATGGCCAATTGCTCGGGGCGAACCAACACGGTCACGTCGCCATCGGGCTGTGAACACTCCTGCTCACCGAGGGAGTGCGTCACTCGTCCGTTGCTGGCTCGAGCCGACAACAGATTGGCGTCGCCGATGAATCGCGCGACGTCGACCGAAGCCGGTCGATCGTAGATGTCGGTCGGGGCGCCTTGTTGAGCGACGACTCCGCCGAGCAGCACCACCACGTGATCGGCGATCGACATGGCTTCCTCTTGATCATGGGTGACGAGCAGGGTGGTGGTTCCGGTGCGACGAAGGATGC
The DNA here is from genome assembly GCA_039800005.1 of Actinomycetota bacterium. Lineage (GTDB taxonomy): Bacteria > Actinomycetota > Acidimicrobiia > Acidimicrobiales > Ilumatobacteraceae > Casp-actino8. The sequence continues at coordinate 12,667 of JBDLRN010000080.1, forward strand.
CGATCACTTCGTCGCGGATGCCGGCCCGCAAACCGGCGTCGAGCGCCGAGAACGGTTCGTCGAGCAGAACCAGGTGCGGTGACGGGGCGAGGGCGCGCGCCAGCGCGACGCGCTGTTGTTGGCCCCCCGAGATCTCCGACGGTCGACGATCGGCCATACCGTCGAGGCCGACCAGATGGATCATTTCGTCGACACGCGCGCGACTGCCGCGCGGCAGGCCGAACCCGACGTTGCCGGCCACCGTGAGATGTGGGAAGAGTGCGCCTTCTTGCGGAACGATGCCGACGCCTCGACGATCGGGACGGACGTGGACCTGCGGTGAGCCGACCAAGGTGCCGTCGATCTCGATGGTGCCGGCGTCGACCCGTTCGAAACCGGCGATGAGACGCAGGAGAGTCGTCTTGCCCTGACCGGACGGGCCGAGCACCGCGGTCACACTTCCTTCGGGGGCGTCGAACGAGACGCCACGCAGCACGTCGACCTTGCCGAACTTCTTCGACAGGTCGCAGACGGAGAGCGTGGGGCGGGAGTTCATGGGCGATTCGTTTCGACAGTCAACGTCGTCCGGTGGCGATCGCGGTGGGAATGGCCACGAACACGATGATGGCCAGAGCGTACGGTCCGGCTCCGGCGTAATCCGACACGGTCGTGTAGGTCCACAGTCGGGTGGCGAGCGTTTCGGAGCCGGTGGGGCGCAACAACATGGTGACCGGCAGCTCTTTCATGGCGGCCAGGGTCACCAGCGCCGTGGCCGAGGCGATGCCGGGCGCGATCAGCGGCAAGTTGACACGACGAACGACCGACATGGGAGGACTACCGAGCGATCGGGCCACGTCGTCGAGGCCGAGCGGGATCTGTTCGGCACTGGAGCGGATGCCGCCCACGGCGAGAGGCAAGAAGAGTGCGACGTAGGCGAGCACCAACAGCGGAGCCTCGAGGTAAACGGGCCGAAAGACGCGGACTCCGATGAACACCATCGAAATGGCGACGACGATGCCGGGCAGAGCGTGGGTGACGTACGTCGATCGTTCGAGCAGAAGTGATGCACGGGTGCGGTAGCGGGCCACCAGAAGTCCGATGGGCAGCGCGACGAGAACCGTGATCACCGCTGCGACGATCGAATACCGCACCGAACCCCAGAGGGCCGATGCGACGTCTCCCACACCGTCCTCGGTGCCGAAGCGGGTGACCCAGACGACGATGCGCCACATCGGAAAGGCGAGAGACACGACAGCCACGAGCACCGCCAATGCCTGCAGCCACACGGCATGGCGGCGCAGGCGAATCGGGCGCGGTCGGATCACGGCACGTGACGTCATGGTGGTGACGGCTCGTCCGCGCGCCATCGCCTCGGCCGCCACGAGCACGAGGGCGATCAGCACGAGAACGAGGGCGAGTACCGCGGCGCGGGTCGGATTGAACCCGGCGCGATACGCGCCGTAGATGACCCAGGTGAAAGCGTCGTAGCGCATGGTGGCCACGGCACCGAAGTCGCTCAACACGTAGAGCGCGACGAGAAGTGATCCAGCGGCGAGCGTGCCGCGACATTGCCGTGCCGACAACATCATGAGCCGCGCGACGGAACCGCGACCGTGAACGGTGGCGATCTCGTCGAGCGCCTGATCGAGTCGCGCGAAGGCGGCCGTGAGCGGCAAGTACACGTAGGGGTACGACACGGCGGTGAGCACGAGGAAAGCGCCCCAGAAACCGGCGAGCGACGACTCCCAGCTGATCCAGGCGAAGGCGGCCAGATAACTCGGCACCGCCAGCGGAAGTGCGAGTACGACCCGCCAGACGCGACGGGCGCGCATGTCGCTGCGCATCACGGCCCAGGCGAGCGGCACCGAGATGACGACACTTGCGGCGGTGACTGCCGCGGCCAGCACGGCACTACGGACGACGAGATCGAAAGTGCGTCGTTGCCAAATCTCGTCCCAGAGGTAGTTCGCGCCGCGGTCGAAGGCGACGTCGACGAGGTAGGCGAGTGGAGCCAATGACGCGACGGCTGCCAGCACCGCTGGAACGACCAGAGGTGCCGGCAGCTTCGCAAATCGGATCGACCGAGGAGTCGACGTCACCGCAACAGTGTGCCGTCAGAGAGTGAGCAGGCCCACGTCGGCGAGCAGTTCCTGCGTCTCGGCGATGGAGAGGAGGTCCGAGAGATCGATGGCCGGCGGATCGAGTTCGTCGAAGGCCGGCAGACTTTCGAAGGCGGCGACGCCCTCGGCCAATGGGTATTCGAAGGTCGTGGTGGTGAAGTAGGTCTGGGCGGCCTCGGAGACGAGGTACGACACCAGGCACTGGGCACCTCGAGAGTTGTCGCTGTTGGACAGCACTCCGGCTCCGGCCACGTTCACCAGACCGCCGACGTCGCCGGGCAGGTACTGGTTCTCGGCCACGACGGCGTCGGCACCCTCAGCGGCGATCTTCTCGTAGAGGTAGTAGTGGTTGACGAGTCCGATGGCGACCTCGCCGGCGTTCACGGCGTCGCGAACCGCGCCGTTCTTCTCGTAGGCCACGGGATCGTTGGCGGCGAAGGCAGTGAGCCATTCGCGCGCACCGTCTTCGCCGCGGATCACACGCAACCCGGTCACGAACGATTGCCACGACGCATTGGTGGGGGCGAACCCGATGCGACCGCTCCACGAAGGATCGAGCAGTTCGTCGATCGACGTCGGCGGAGCGGAGACGAGCTCAGGGTTGTACACCAGCACACGGACTCGGGCGCTGGCCCCGATCCAGTCACCGGTGGTGGAACTGAACTCGGCCGGCACGCGCTCGAGAGTCGACGCTTCGACCGTCGTGAAGAGACCGGCTTCGGACACGGCACCGAGGGCACCTGCGTCCTGCGAGAAGAAGACGTCGGCCGGTGTGGCCGAACCCTCGGTGAGGATCTGGCCGGCGAGTTCGCCGCTGTCGCCGTAGCGCGCCTCGACCGCCACGCCGGTGTCGGCGGTGAACTGCGTGTAGAGATCGGCGACCAACGACTCGCTGCGGCCCGAGTACACGGTGATCGACCCGCTGGCGTCGGCGCACGGGTCGCCGGCCACCGGAACCGTGTCGGTGGCGGTCGTCTCGGAGGTGTCGGTCGACGGTGTGCTGGTGTCGTCGCCACCACACGAGGCGACGACACCAACGACGAGGAGAGCGCCGGTCAACGAGACGAGGCGACGAGAGCGGAACATGATGAACCTTTCAGGAGCGAAAGCCGGTGGGGGAACTGAACGTCAGGAGAACCTAACAGATGTTAGGGAAGCCTGACAAGCCTCGGTCGTCGTCGGCTCCGTTCCAGGGGAGTTGGTTACCCTCGAGGTATGGCCTCTCCCGACTCCGCTCCCGGTCGTCCCACTCCCGACGGCACTCCCGTCGACGTGAAACCTCGTAGCCGCGACGTCACCGACGGCATTCAGAAGGCCGCCTCGCGGGCCATGTTGCGGGCGGTCGGCCTCACCGACGCCGACTGGGACAAGCCGCAAGTGGGCGTGGCCTCGTCGTGGAACGAGATCACGCCGTGCAACGTGTCGTTGCGTCGCCTCACGGCCGCTGCCAAGGAAGGCGTCCGCGCCGCTGGCGGGGTGCCGCTCGAATTCGGCACCATCACGGTGAGCGACGGTATCTCGATGGGTCACGAAGGTATGCGCGCCTCCCTCGTGAGCCGAGAGATCATCGCCGATTCGGTGGAAGCCGTGATGCACGCCGAGCGTCTCGACGGACTCGTCGCCACCGGCGGCTGCGACAAGAGCATGCCCGGCATGATGATGGCGATCGCGCGTCTCAACCTTCCGGCGGTGTTCGTGTACAACGGATCGACGATGCCGGGCCGCTACGACGGCAAGAACATCGACATCACCACCGTGTTCGAAGCAATCGGCGCCTGCGCCGCCGGCACGATCAGCGAAAGCGAACTGACCGAGATCGAAAAGGCCGCCTGTCCGGGTGAGGGCGCCTGCGGCGGCATGTTCACCGCCAACACCATGTCGTCGATCGGCGAGGTGCTCGGGTTGTCGTTGCCCGGGTCTGCATCGGCTCCCGCCGTCGACCCGAGTCGTGAAGACGACGCACGTCGCGCGGGTGAAGCCGTGGTGAACATGCTGCGGCTCGGCATCCGCCCTCGCGACATCCTCACCAAGAAGGCTTTCGAGAACGCCATCGCGTTGTTCAACGCGCTCGGCGGAAGCACGAACGCAGTGCTCCACCTGCTCGCGATCGCCGCTGAAGCAGGAGTGTCGCTCGAACTCGACGACTTCAACCGCATCGCGGCGCGTGTTCCGCACATCGCCGACATGAAGCCGGGTGGCAAGTACCACATGACCGATCTGCATCGCGTCGGCGGTGTGCCGCTGGTGATGAAGCACTTGCTCGACGCCGGTCTGCTGCACGGTGACGTGCTCACCTGCACCGGCAAGACAATGGCCGAGAACCTGGCCGAAATCGCGCCGCCCGATCCCGACGGCGAGGTCGTGCATCCGTTGTCGAAGCCCATCAACGCCGAGGGCGGCATCGTGGTGTTGAGCGGTTCGCTGGCGCCGAAGGGTTCGGTCGTCAAGGTGGCCGGACTCACCTCCGACCAGCGCCAGTTCGAGGGCACCGCGCGAGTGTTCGACGGCGAGGACGGCGCGATGGCCGCCATCATGGCCGGCGAGATCCAGCCCAACACCGTGCTCGTGATCCGTTATGAAGGACCCAAGGGCGGTCCGGGTATGCGCGAGATGCTCGCCATCACCGGTGCATTGAAGGGTGCCGGTCGCGGTGCCGACTGTGCGCTCATCACCGACGGACGCTTCAGCGGTGGAACATGGGGATTCTGCATCGGTCACGTGGCACCCGAAGCGGTCGATGGCGGTCCGATCGCCTTCGTGCGCGACGGTGATCGCATCCGGATCGACGTGAGCTCGTTGTCTCTCGACCTGTTGGTCGACGAGGCCGAGTTGGCGAAGCGCCGTCAGGGGTGGGTGCCCAACCCGCCGCGTTACACCAGTGGTGTACTCGGCAAATACGCGCGCCTCGCCCAGGGCGCCGAAAAAGGCGCCATCACCAACTTCCTCTGACCGGTGTTCTGGTGAGGATTCTTCACCGTATGGGTGAAGTTCCCGCACCAGAAACACGACGTCGAGCCAACGCGCGCCAGCTGTTGAACACGACACCCAGGAACACCGTCGCCACGATCACGAAGGCGGTGGCGGTTCCTTCGTCGAACACCAGGTTGCGCAACACCATGCCGAGGCCGACGGTGCCGACCCACACGGTCGTGCCCGATCGATTCGACAGGGGATCGCGCCACACGAGAGCCACCAACCACGACACGACGAGTGCGATCAGGAACGGGGAGGCGGTGGAGAAGATTCCGTCGAGGCCGGTGCCCTCGTCGTGGTTGCGCCGGCCGACCGCCACGAAGACGACGACCGACACCACGTCGGTGACCAGACTCCACAGAAGGATGCGAGTCTTCATGACGAGATCCTCTCGACGGTGACGATGGCGTTGTAGTCGGGGATGCGACTGGCGTCGTCGTTGATCGACGCGTCGATGAGCACGTTGCCCTCCGGCCAGTGCACCTGGACGCTGCGTGGGGCGAGGCGCACGAGATGTGCGCGCCCCACGAACGATCCGGTCGCGCTGGTGAGTCGCACACGATCCCCGTCGGCGACGCCGAGCGAGCGGGCGTCGTCGACGTCGATGTACACCGCGTCGCGCGCTGCGCCAGTGAGCGGATCGGTGGGCGAGAAGACCATGGAGTTGAACTGTTTGCCGCGCCGGGTGCTGCAGAAGAACTGGCCCTCGCCGAGTGACGGGGGAGACACCTCGACCACGCTGAACGCACCACGCCCGTCGGTGGTGGGAAACACGCCGTCGGCGCAGAGATGGCGTCCGCCGTACTGAACGGCGTCACCGGTGGTGGAGAGATCCTCGATTCCCGCGTAGAACGGAACGACTCGTCCGATCTCGGCGCGCAGATCGCGATTGGTCTCCCACGAGAACTGTGCGGCCCGGTCGGGGCTGACGCGGATGGCGATCTCGGCGAAGATGCGCCACTCGCTTCGAGCCTCACCCGGCGGATCGATCACTCGAGGACTGAAGGCGATCTGGCGTTCGGTGGTCGTGCTGGTGCCGCCGCCCTCTTGTTCGTAGCGCGTGGCGGCCGGAAGCAGTATCACGTCGTCGCCGTCGAGGAACATCTGAGAGGTGAGCACGATGTCCTGATGCACGCGCAACGGCACCCGTTCGAGGGCGGTGGCGACGCGCGTCGGGTCGGGCATGATCTCGAGCAGATTCGATCCGTCGAGGAACAACACGTCGATCTCGTCGCGTTCGACGGCGAGAATCGTCTCGGGAGCGGTGAGTCCGGGTCGATCGGGAACCGGGAAGCCCCATGCCTCACCGAGAGACCGGGCCGACTCCGGTGTGATCGACACCGTGCCGGGATACGCGGTCGCATACGCGCCCATTTCGGCGCCACCTTGCACGCCCGAGTGGCCCCGAATCGGCATGAGACCGGATCCGTTGCGTCCGACGTTGCCGCGTGCCAACGCCAGATTGACGAGAGCCTTCACACCTTCGACACCGTGACGATGCTGGGTGATGCCCATGCTCCAGACGAAGATCGCCGACGAGGCACGGGCGTACTCCTCCGCCAGCTGGCCGACCACTTCGACCGGCACCCCGGCTTGCGCGCACAAGTCGTCGACCGAATGCGTGTCGAGGAATCGCGTCAGCTCGTCCCATCCAGTGGTGTGCGCGTCGACGAACGAACGGTCGACGGCATCGCGATCGACGAGCATCTTCAACACGGCGTTGGCGAGAGCCACGTCACCTTCGGGGCGCACCGGAACGTGCAGATCGCACAACTTGGTGCCGAACAGGAACGACTCGGGCTTGGAGGGAACCCAGTAGCGCTCGAGGCCCGGCTCGAGATAGGGATTGACGACCACCACTCGAGCACCGTTCTTCTTCGCCTCGTACAGATACTTGGTGAACACCGGCTGGTTGTTGGCGACGTTGGCGCCCCACAACACGATCAGATCGGTCTCGATCACGTCCTGCAGACTGCACGTGCTGGCCGACACGCCGATGGTCGACTTGAGTCCGATGGTCGACGGTGCGTGGCACGTACGCGCCGCCGAGTCGATGTTGGCCACGCCCATCGCCCGCGCTGCCTTGCCGGCCACGTAGTACGTCTCGTTGGTGAGACCGCGACTGGTGAGATAGAACGCGGTGCGATCGGGTCCGGCAGCGCGGATTCCACCGGCGACTGCGTCGAGTGCCTCGTCCCACGAAATACGACGAAAACCCTTGTCGCCGCGTCGTCGGCGCATGGGATGAGCGAGCCGACCCATCTCGCGCAATTCGGTGCTCGTGCGCGACTTCAGCCACGACACGTCGTGCAAGACGCTGTGGTCGAACGGATCGGCACAGTTGACCTCGAGCAACTTGAGGCGCGTCGTGCAGAGGTGGATGCCGTCGAGCGTCCAGTCGTGAAAGCCGGCCACGCCGAGCGCGCAGCCGTCGCACACGCCCTTCGACAGGATCTGCCACGCCTTCTTCGGAGCGTGCCGCACGTTCACGGCGACGCGCGTCATCTCGGCGAGATGATTCGGCTTGGTGTGGCCGATCCCGTTGGGGGACAGGCTCACCCAGGACGACGGATTCCAACGCCGTGGAGCCACGGCCGAATCAGAGGTCTTCGTAGTACTCGCGGCCGAGATGAGTGATCTGGTCCTCACCCATGATCCAGCGCAAGGTGTTCTTCAACTTGGTGAGCTGGATGAAGAGATCGTGCTCGGGATACAGACCCGGAGCCACCTGCGGGCTCTTGTAGTAGAAGCTCAACCATTCCTGGATGCCGCCGAGCCCGGCGCGCTGCGCCAGATCGGAGAACAGCACGAGGTCGAGCGCGAGCGGCGCGGCGAGGATCGAGTCGCGGCAGAGGAAGTTGACCTTGATCTGCATCGGGTAGCCGAGCCAACCCGTGATGTCGATGTTGTCCCAACCCTCTTTGTTGTCGCCGCGCGGCGGGTAGTAGTTGATCTGCACCTTGTGGAAGATGTCGCCGTACAGATCGGGGAACTTCTTCGGCTGCAGGATGTCTTCCAGCACGCCGAGCTTCGACTCTTCCTTGGTCTTGAAGTTCTCGGGCGCGTCGAGCACTTCGCCGTCACGGTTGCCGAGGATGTTGGTGCTGTACCAACCGTCGAGACCGAGCATGCGGGCCTTCAACATGGGAGCCAGCACCGTCTTCATGAGGGTCTGGCCGGTCTTGAAGTCCTTGCCCGAGATGGCGATCTTGTTGTCGGTGGCGAACTGGCGCAGGGCCGGAGCGTCGACGGCCAGGTTCGGTGCGCCGTTGTTGAACGGAACGCCTTCGAGCAACGCGGCGTAGGCGTACAACTGGGCAGGGGAGACGGTCTCGTCGTCGGCGTCGATCGCCTTCTCGAACGCGTCGAGGTCGACGTGCGCGCGGCCCGGTTCGATGTAGATCTCGGTGCTCGCGCACCAGATCATGACGAGACGATCGCACTTGTTGTCTTCGCGGAACTTGTTGATGTCTTCGCGGATCGCATTGAGCATGCCGCGCTTCGACGAGATGGGCTTCACGTGCTCGCCGTCGAGGTTGCGGGCGTACTTGCGTTCGAAGGCGGCTTGCATGGGGCGCACTTCGCGCAACGCGTCGCTGATGGCCTCGATGTGCTTGCCGCTCTCGAGTACGCCGGCGCGGCTCGCCGCCACGTAGGCGTCGTCGGGGTACACGTCCCAGGCGCCCCACACGATGTCGGAGAGAGCGGCCAACGGAACGAAGTCGCGGATGAGCGGCGACCGATCCTCGGTGCGCTTGCCGAGGCGGATGGTGCCCATCTCGGCCAGAGAGCCGATCGGCTTGCCGAGGCCGCGCTTGGTGAGCTCGACGCCCGCGATGAGAGTGGAGGCGACGGCACCGAGGCCGACGGTGAGGACGCCGAGGCGGCCAGTGGCCGGGGCGACGGTGGGTGACGGGGGCGTGGACATGTGGATTCGCCGATCTTCTCGTGGGCGCCTGACCAACTGACCGGTCGGCCGCACCTGGTGTGAATGAGCGAACTCAGGCTAGGCCCTCGACTCGGTCCGTAGCATGACCCCTCGTGACCGCCGCCGACCGAACCCCCGGAGGAGCCGTTCTCCTCGACGGCAACCGCCTACGCGACGAGATCGTCGCCCGTCTGGCAGGCGAGATCGCGGCAGCTGGTTCCCCGCCGGTGTGCCTGGCCACGGTGCTGGTGGGCGACGACGGCCCGAGCCAGCGCTACGTGCGCAACAAGCACGTCCAGGCCGCCAAGGCCGGCATGGTGAGCCGGAACGAGATCCTTCCGGCCGATGCCGGTCAGGCCCGGGTGGAAGAGGTGGTCGGCCGACTGGCCGCCGACCCCTCGGTGCACGGCATCTTGGTTCAAAGTCCGCTGCCGCCCGGCGACGACCCGAGATACGACGAAGAGGCGGTCCTGCGACTCATCCCCGGCGACAAGGACGTCGACGGCCTCACCACCGAGTCGATGGGCCGGCTGATGCGGGGCCTGCCCGGTCTGGTGGGCTGCACCCCGCTCGGCGTGTTACGCCTGCTCGAGCGGTACGACATTCCCACGGCCGGCCGGCGCGCGATCGTGATCGGTCGCTCGATGCTCGTGGGGCTGCCGCTGACGGTCTTGTTGGCCCGCAAGGGAATCGACGCCACCGTCACCATCGCCCACAGTCGCTCGGGCGACGTGACCGAGCTGTGCCGAGAGGCCGACATCGTGATCGGCGCGGCGGGCGTGGCCCGCATGATCACCGCCGCGCACGTTCGACCGGGCGCCACCGTGATCGATGTGGGGATCTCGCGCACCGAGGCCGGCATCGTGGGCGACGTCGACTTCGACGCCGTTCAATCCGTGGCCGGGGCCATCACTCCGATGCCCGGTGGCACCGGACCCATGACTATCGCCTGCCTCCTCGAGAACACGCTCACCGCCGCTCGCCTCCAGGGCGCCTTCCCGGCCTGATCGCACCCGATGTCCTCCGTGGGTTGTGAAACGTGGCGCCGGTCTGGCAGACTCCTCAGCAATGAACGCGATCTCCACGACCTCTCTCGTCGTAGTACTCGTGTAGACGCGTTCGCCCATACCTCGAACGCGTGCCTCGGCCTCCCAAGTGGGAGGCCGTTTCATTTCCCGGCCCACCCACCAACCACACAGGAATCGACATGAGCGAGAAGATCACCGGAGCCCAGGCCCTCATCCGGGCCCTGGAGAAGGAAAAAGTCGACACCATCTTCGGACTGCCTGGCGGCTGCATCCTCCCGGCCTACGACCCGTTGCTGAGCAGTCCGATCCGCCACATCCTCGTGCGTCACGAGCAGGGTGCCGGGCACATGGCCGAGGGATACGCCCACGTGACCGGTCGTCCCGGCGTGGCCATGGTGACGTCGGGTCCGGCGGCCACCAACATGGTCACGCCGTTGTGCGACGCCTACATGGACTCGATCCCGATGATCTGCATCACGGGTCAGGTGTCGACCACCGCCATCGGAACCGACGCGTTCCAGGAGTGCGACACCGTCGGCATCACGCGCAGCGTCACCAAGCACAACGAACTCATCATGTCGCCCGACGAGATTCCGCTGATGGTGCGCCAGGCGTTCCACATCGCCACGACCGGACGTCCCGGACCGGTCCTGCTCGACGTCCCGAAGGACGTCCTGCAGAACACCATGACGTGGCACTGGCCGACCGACGACGAGGTGATCGACAGCCTTCCCGGCTATCGCCCCACGCTCAAGGGTCATCCGCGCATGATCAAAGAAGCAGCGCGTCTCATCCTCGAGTCGAAGCAGCCGGTGCTCTACGTGGGCGGCGGCGTCCTGAAGGCGCGGGCAGCCGAAGCGCTTCTCGAGTTGGCCGAAATGGTCGACGCGCCGGTCGTCACCACACTCATGGCACGCGGTGCGATTCCCGACGACCATCCGCTCTGCCTCGGCATGCCCGGTATGCACGGCAACGCCACGGCGGTCACCGCAATGCAGAAGAGCGACCTTCTCGTCGCACTCGGCGCGCGCTTCGACGACCGCATCACCGGCAAGGTCGCCGCGTTCGCGCCCGACGCCAAGATCATCCACGTCGACATCGATCCGGCCGAACAGGGCAAGGTGCGTCGTCCCGACGTGCCGATCGTCGGCGACTGTCGACTCGTGATCGAGGAGATCATCAAGGCCATCAAGGATCTGAAGCAGTCGGGTGTCGCGCAGGCCGACATCTCGGCGTGGAAGAGCCGCGTGAGCGGCTGGCAGGAGCAGTTCCCGCTTCACTACGCGCCGTCCGAACCGGGCGACGCGTTGAAGCCGCAGTACTGCCTCGAGCAGTTGCGCGACATGTCGCCGGAAGGAACCATTCTGTGTTCGGGCGTCGGCCAGCACCAGATGTGGTCGTCGCAGTACTGGAATTTCCAGGAGCCCTACACCTGGGTCAACTCCGGTGGACTCGGCACCATGGGCTTCTCGATCCCGGCCGCCATCGGTGCCAAGGTCGGTCGACCCGATCGCACCGTGTGGGCCGTCGACGGAGACGGCTGCTTCCAGATGACGGCGCAAGAACTCGTCACGGCGAGCGTCGAGCGAATCCCGATCAAGGTCGCGGTGCTCAACAACTCGTACCTCGGCATGGTCCGCCAATGGCAGGAGATGTTCTACGAGGAGCGCTACAGCGAGGTGTACCTGTCGCCCGAGGTTCCCGACTTCGTCAAGTGGGCCGAGGCGATGGGATGCGTCGGTATCCGCGTCGAGAGCCCGGAGGAAGTGCAGCCCGCCATCGAGAAGGCCAACAGCATCGACGATCGTTCGGTCGTGGTCGAGTTCCGCGTCGACGCGAGCGAGAAGGTCTTCCCGATGATTCCGGCCGGACAGAGCAACGACGACATCCTGCTGCACCCCGACCAGCACAAGATCCGGGAGTTCCTGCGATGAGCCTCACACCTGCACCCATGTCCCACCAGCCCGCGCACCACATCTTGTCGGTGCTCGTGCAGAACCGCCCGGGCGTGTTGGCGCGCGTCGCCAGCCTCTTCGCCCGACGTGGCTACAACATCTTCTCGTTGGCCGTGGCGCCCACCGAAGATCCCGATCTGTCTCGCATCACGATCGTCGTCGACGTCGAGTCGGCTCCGCTCGAGCAGATCGTGAAGCAGTTGTTCAAACTGATCGACGTGGTGAAGATCAGCGAACTCGATCCCCGCCGTTCGGTCGAGCGCGAGCTCATGATCGCCACGGTCCGGATCAGCGCCGAGGAGCGCGGCCAAGTGGTCGAGCTCGCCAACATCTTCGAGGGCAAGATCCTCGCCGTGGGTGTGGAGGCGATCACCGTTTCTCTCGAAGGAAGTCCGGAAAAACTGGACGATTTCGAGGAATTACTGCGTGGATACGGCATCGTTGAGCTCCAGCGAACCGGCCGCGTGGCCCTACCCAAACTCGACAAAGAGGCGCGCCTGCGGGCCGTCAAAGGAAAGGCAAGTTGAACATGGCAGCAAAGATGTACTACGACGCTGATTGCGACGTCTCGATCATCAAGGGACGCAAGGTCGCCATCATCGGCTACGGATCGCAGGGCCATGCTCATGCGCTCAACCTGAAGGAGAGCGGCGTTCCCGTGGTCGTCGGACTGCGCGAGGGTTCGTCGTCGGCCGCCAAGGCGCAGGCCGCCGGGCTCGAGGTGAAGTCGATCGCCGACGCCGCCAAGTGGGCCGACGTGATCATGCTCACCATGCCCGACACCGAGCAGAAGGCCACCTACGACGCGCACATCAAGAAGTACATGAAGGCCGGCAAGGCGCTGGCTTTCGCGCACGGCTTCAACATCCGCTTCAAGCGCATTCGTCCGCCCAAGGGCGTCGACGTGATCATGATCGCGCCGAAGGGCCCGGGTCACCTCGTGCGCCGCACCTACACCGAGGGCGGCGGTGTGCCGGCTCTCATCGCGGTCGAGCAGGACGCCACCGGTAACGCCAAGAAGGTCGCGCTGTCGTATGCGTCGGCCATCGGCGGCGGACGCGCCGGCATCATCGAGACCACGTTCTCGGAAGAGACCGAGACCGATCTCTTCGGTGAGCAGGTCGTGCTGTGTGGTGGACTCACCTCGCTCGTGCAGGCGGGGTTCGAGACGCTCGTCGAGGCGGGCTACCAGCCCGAGATGGCGTACTTCGAGTGCTTGCACGAAGTGAAACTCATCGTCGACCTCATGTACGAAGAGGGCATCGCCGGTATGCGCTACAGCATCTCCGACACCGCTGAGTACGGCGACGTCACGCGCGGGCCGCGCGTCGTCACTCCGGCCACCAAGAAGACGATGCAGAAGATCCTGAAGGAGATCCAGTCGGGCAAGTTCGCCAAGGAGTGGATCGCCGAGAGCGAAAGCGGTCGCGGCAAGTTCAACGAACTGCGCAAGGCCGGCCAGGAACACCAGATCGAAGAGGTGGGCAAGCGCCTGCGTTCGATGATGCCCTGGATCTCGGCCGGCAAGCAGAAGGTCAGCGAAGCTTCCGGCGGCTGATCCCGGGAAAATCTGAATTCCGACTTGTTCGGTCGGGAATTAGTGGTTAGGGTGCCCTCCTCGTCGTCGACGTACGTCCAGGAGGGCACTTTTCATGTCAGCAGAGTGGGGTTTCGAAACCAAGCAGATCCATGTGGGCGGGGAGCCCGATCCCACCACGGGTGCTCGGGCCGTACCGATCTACCAGACCACGAGTTACGAGTTCCGCGACGCCCAGCACGCCGCCAATCTGTTCGCGCTGGCCGAAGTCGGCAACATCTACACCCGCATCATGAACCCCACCCAGTTGGCGGTGGAGTCGCGTGTCAACGCTCTGGAAGGCGGGGTCACCACGGCCATCGGCTTGCCCGGCACGCTCGTGGTGTCGTCGGGTCAGGCCGCCGAGACGCTGGCGATCCTCACCCTCGCCGAGGCCGGTGACCACATCGTCGCGTCGCCGTCGCTCTACGGCGGCACGTACAACCTCTTGCACTACACGCTGCCGAAGATGGGCATCGCGGTGTCGTTCGTCGACGACCCGCACGACCTCGCGCAGTGGAAGTCGGCCGTACGGCCCAACACCAAGGCCTTCTACGGCGAAGTGCTCGCCAATCCGCGCAACGACGTCTTCGACATCGAGGGTGTGTCGAAGGTTGCTCACGACGTGGGAGTGCCGCTCATCCTCGACAACACCGTGCCCACTCCGTACGGCATCCGTCCGCTCGAGTGGGGCGCCGACATCGTGGTGCATTCGCTCACCAAGTTCGCCGGTGGACACGGCACGTCGGTTGCCGGATCGATCACCGATGGTGGAAAGTTCGACTTCTCGGCCTCTGGTCGGTTCGCCAACTTCACCGAACCCGATCCGAGCTACCACGGCCTGGCGTACTGGCCGGCCCTCGGACCCGGCTCGTACATCTTGAAGGCGCGCGTGCAGTTGCTGCGCGACCTCGGCATGGCCATCTCGCCCTTCAACGCCTTCCTGCTGTTGCAGGGTCTCGAGACGTTGTCGCTGCGCATGGAGCGCCACTGGAGCAACGCCCAGGCGGTGGGCGAGTACCTCGCCCAGCATCCGCAGGTCGAGAGCGTGAACTACGCCGGTCTGCCGTCGAGTCCGTGGCACGAGCGGGCCAAGAAGTACTTCGGCGGCCGGGGTTTCGGCTCGGTGCTGGCGTTCACCATCAAGGGTGGACGCGAGGCCGGTGAGAAGTTCGTGGCCGGCCTGTCGCTGCACAGTCACGTGGCCAACATCGGCGACGTCCGCAGCCTGGTGATCCAGCCGTCGTCGACCACGCACAGCCAGTTGACCGCCGACGAGCAGAAGTCGGCTGGTGTCGATCCGGGCATGGTGCGTCTGAGCGTGGGCCTCGAGTCGATCAAGGACATCCTGGCCGACCTCGATGCCGGCTTCGCCGCCGCCAAATAACACCCCGACTTATTCGATCGAATTCGCCCACTCTGTAGCGTTCGCTAGCGCTGGAACGCGCCTGCGCTACAGAGTGGGTGAATTTCGTCGGTCGGATTAGCGTGGGGGCATGAGTCAAACGCCTGTGGCCTACATCGTCGACGCCGTCCGCACCCCCGTCGGAAAGCGAGGAGGCGGCCTGTCCACCGTGCACCCGGCCGACCTCGGTGCCCACAGCATCAAGGCCCTCATCGAGCGCACGGGTGTCGACCCGAACGCCGTCGACGACGTGGTGTTCGGCAACGTCGACTCGGTCGGCCCGCAGGCCGGCTGCATCGCTCGCACCTGCTGGCTCACCGCCGGATTGCCCGAGCACGTTCCCGGCACCACGATCGATCGCCAGTGCGGTTCGGCTCAGCAGGCGGTGCACTTCGCCGCTCAGGCCGTCATGAGCGGCACGATGGATCTGGTCGTCGCCGGCGGTGTGCAGAACATGTCGATGATCCCGATCTCGTCGGCCATGACCGCCGGCCAGGCCCTCGGCTTCGACGACCCCTTCACCGGATCGCCGGGCTGGACCACTCGCTACGGCACCGGAGAAGTGAGCCAGTTCGTGGGCGCCGAGATGATGGTCGACAAGTGGAAGCTCACGCGCGAAGAGATGGAAGAGTTCGCCATGGAGTCGCACAACCGAGCGATCCGTGCGCGAGCCGAGGGTCGATTCGACGCCGAGATCGCACCGCTGAACGGTGTCACGCACGACGAAGGTCCGCGCGAGCCCAACCCCGAGAAGATCCGCTCGCTGCCGACTCTCACCCCCACCGGGAAGTTGACGGCGGCGTGCGCCAGTCAGATCTCCGACGGTTCGGCAGCGTTGCTCGTGGCCAACGAAGCGGCGATCAAGGCCCACGGACTCACCCCGCGCGCCCGCATCCACCACATGAGCGTGCTCGCCGACGATCCGATCATGATGCTCTCGGCGCCGATCCCGGCCACCAAGCGCGCGTTGCAGAAGGCCGGTATGACCATCGACGACATCGACTTGGTCGAGATCAACGAAGCGTTCGCGCCGGTGGTCATGGCCTGGATGCGCGAGATCGGCGCCGATCATGGCAAGGTCAACGTCAACGGCGGAGCGATCGCCCTCGGTCACCCGCTCGGCGCGACCGGTGCCCGACTCATGACCACTCTTCTGCACGAACTCGAGCGCACCGGCGGACGCTTCGGTCTGCAGACGATGTGCGAGGGCGGCGGTCAGGCCAACGTCACCATCATCGAACGGCTCTGATCAGGCGCTGAACGCCGAATCTGGTGCGCGATCTTCACCTATGCGGTGAAGAATCCTCACCAGAACGCCGGTCAGCTGTCGAAGCCGAGGCCGAGGCGGTCGAGGGTCTTCAACCACAGATTGCGTTTGCCGGTTTTGTCCTCGTGATCGAGACTCCACCGCGTGGCTTGAATGCCCATGAACTTGAACGGTTCGGGCGGGAACGGCACCGGCTTCGACTTCACGAAATCGGTCTGGGTGGCGATCGATCGTCGTCCGTCGAGCAGATCGAGCATCACCTCGGCGCCGAAACGTGACGCACCGGTTCCGAGTCCGGTGTAACCGAGTGCGTACGACACGCGTCCTCCCATGGCCCGACCCCAGAACACCGAGTACCGCGAGCACGTGTCGATGGCACCGCCCCACGCGTGCGAGAACGTGACGTCGTCGAGTTGCGGGAACGTGGTGAAGAAGTGCTTGCTGAGACGCGCCCACGTCTCGGGTCGGCTCTCCTGCTCGATCGCCATCTTGCCGCGGAAGTAGTACACCGCGTCGTAGCCGCCCCACAGGATGCGATTGTCGGCTGTGAGTCGGTAGTAGTGGAACTGGTTCGGGATGTCGGACAGGCCTTGCCGGTTCTTCCAACCGATGCGATCGAGTTGCTCGTTCGTGAGCGGTTCGGTGACCATGCAGTAGTCGTACACCGGCACGACGTAGTGGCCGAGGCGTCGCAGCAGCGGTTTGAATGCGTTCGTTCCGAGGGCGACTTTGCCGGCGCGTACCTTGCCGAGCGGCGTGTGCAACATCACGCCCACGCCATCACGTTCGATCGACGTGGCCTTGGTGTCTTCGTAGATGCGTACGCCAAGAGATTCGGCGGCCGCTTTCAATCCCCATGCGAGTCGGGCCGGATCGACCAGTGCCGCACCGTCGTGATGCCACAGGCCGCCTGAATAGGTGGGGGAGTGCACCTCGGCCTGCATCTGCTCGGCATCGAGCCACGTGACGCGCTGGCCGAGCGAACGCAATTGTTGGAAGTCGTCGCGCAATTCGTCGAGATAACTCGGTGCATGACTCGAGTAGGCCACGTCGATGGCGCCGGTGCGCTCGTAATCGCAGTCGATGCCGTATCGCTGGATGGCCGCCTCGATCTCCCCGAGGTTCTTCATCCCGAGCTCTTCGAGGGTCTCGACCTCGTCGGGGAAGCGTTCCTGCGCGTTGGCGATGCCATGAGTGAGGGACGAGTCCATGAACCCGCCGTTGCGTCCACTCGCCGCCGAGCCCACTTCGTGGGCTTCGATCAAGACCACGTCACGCGACGGATCACGCTCCTTGGCGATGATGGCGGTCCAGAGCCCGGTGTATCCGCCCCCCACCACACACAGGTCGCACGTTTCGGTGCGCACCAGCATGGGATTCGTATCGGGCTCGTCGGCGTCCTCGAGCCAATACGGATAGGGGTCAGCGTCTGCGATGGCGTCCAGATGCCGCGGGTCGAACTCGCCGTCACCCACGATGCTCACGGTCTCACCTCTTCCGCCTTCGAGATTAGTGCGCGACAGCGACCGGATCCGGGAGTTGGCGCGCACGTTCGTACCGCCCCCAGAACCAGAACGAACCGGCCACCAGGGCCCACCCGGCCAGGATGTCGACCACGTAGTGCTCGGCGAAGTACACCAGGCTGAAGGCCATGAGCGCGGGGAACGAGCCGGCTGCGATGCGCATCCATCGTCGGGTCAGCCGGGGCCAGAAGAACACGACCACCAAGAGCGCGAACGCCGCGTGAAGCGATGGGAAGGCGGCGGTGGGATTGGCCCACTGTTGACCGCGGATCAACAACGAACTCACGGTCTCGAGTCCGAGTTCGTTCCAGCCCCGTCCCGTCGTTCGAGCGAGAGCCGGCAGGATTCGGTAGGGGTGACGCGCGCTGGCCGCCATCCACGGCGGAACGGTGGGCAACAACACGAACATCAGCACGCCGCCGAACAGCACGGTCGCGAAGCGGCGGATGTAGCGCACCCATTGTTCGCGCGTCGTGATCCAAAGGAGCACGGCCACTGCGACCGGCAGAAAGAAGTGCGTGAAGTACACGAGCGAGAGCACGACCTCGTACCACGGTGTCGAGTTGCGGTGGAACACGTCCTGGACCCACACGTTCGGGTCGGTTCCGAAGAACAGGATGCGATCGAGATTGCGCGGTGTCTCGACCTGCACGGGGAATCCCAGGGTGTCGGCGATACCGCGGCTGTAGTCGTACGAGAGCCACATGGCGGCGTAGAGCGACAGATCGAGTGTCATGCGCCGTTGCTCGTGCCACGGGCGACCGACGTGGGCGATGATGACGGCCGCCGCGACCCAGGCCAGCACCACCAGGCGCGCGATCGGGAGACCGTTGACGAAGAACGACCAGACGAAAACGATGCCGTAGATGGCGAACAGTCCGAGCCGTAGTCGCGCAACAGGCACGATCGGCGAGGCTACCTGGCGTTCACCGGCCGTTCAGGTCGGGTGAACCCGGCTCGCGAGCGAGCGATCAGGCGCTGGCGGCTTCGAGAGCGCGACGCACCAGAACTTTGGCGAGGTGCGTGCGGTACTCGACGCTGGCGTTGTTGTCGGCGCTCGGCGCAGCCTCGGCGACCGCCTTCTCGGCGGCATCGGCGATCGACGCGCCACCGGCGAGAGCCGACGACACACTCGACGCGAGCACCGGGGTCTGGCCCATGTTCACGAGACCCACACCGGACTCGTTGCCCCGACGCCACGCCGCCACACCGACGATGGCCCAGTCCTGGGCTCGACGGTTGAACTTCTGGAAGCTCCAACCGGCCCCGTTCATCTTCGGGACGCGGATCTCGGTGAGCATCTCGTCGGCGGCTAGCGCCGACTCGAGGAAGCCCTTGTAGAAGTCGGCCGCCGCGATCTCACGGGTGCCCTTCGGACCCTGAACCACGTAGGTGGCGCCGAGGGCGAGCGTGGTGGCGGGCAGGTCGGACGCCGGATCGGCGTGAGCGATCGAACCGCCGATGGTGCCGCGATGACGGACCTGCGGATCGCCCACGTGCGACGCCGCGTGCGCGAGCAGCGGCGCGTGCTCCTTGAGAACCGACGAGGTCTCGACGTCCATGTGACGCGTGAGAGCGCCGATGGCGATGTGATCGCCGGCGTCGTTCACGTACGACAGATCCTTCACACGTCCGATGTCGACGAGCACCGACGGCTGGGCGAGACGCAACTTCATGAGCGGCAGCAAGCTGTGGCCACCGGCGAGGAACTTGGCGTCGGAGCCGTGCTCTCCGATGAGGGCGATGGCTTCGGCGGCCGAAGAGGCACGGACGTAGTCGAAAGAGGCGGGAATCATCGGAGGCTCACTTTCCGGCCGCGGCGAGCACGGCCTTCACGATGTTGTGGTAACCCGTGCAGCGGCACAGGTTGCCTTCGAGTCCGATGCGCACGTCTTCCTCGGTCGGATTGGGGTTCTCCTTCAGGAGCGACGTGGCGGCCATCACCATGCCCGGTGTGCAGTAGCCGCACTGCAAGCCGTGGTTCTCCATGAACGCCTTCTGCATCGGGTGCAGCGAACCGTCGGCGCCGGCCATTCCTTCGATCGTGGTGACCGAGCAGCCGTCGGCCTGCACGGCGAGGAGTGTGCAGCTCTTCACCGCTTCGCCGTCGACGTGCAGACTGCACGCGCCGCACGACGAGGTGTCGCAGCCGATGTTGGTGCCGGTGAGACCGAGCACCTCGCGGACGTACTGGACGAGCAACGTGCGTGGCTCGACGTCGTTCGTGTGCTGGACACCGTTCACGGTGACTGTGATCTTCACGAGAACCCCCTTCGTCGGGCGACGGCCCGCACCCCCTCATTCTGCCCCATGGGAGAAGCCCCCGCACAATGGTCCGGGGGCCGGAGTCGGTCGGCGAGACGGCCCGAGAGTTCGGCTCAGCGGACCCGGGTGAGCACGTCGGTGGCAGCCGTTCCGACGTCGGGGCCGAGCAGGGCGGCCGCGATGGCCTCGGCCCCGTCGACGAGGCGTGGGCCGGGGCGCACCATCACGGCATCGGCATCGATAGCCCAGACCGCCACTTCGGCGGGCAGTCGGTCGAGGATGGTTCGAGCCTGATCGATCGCCCCGTCGAGTCCGTACCCGCAGGGCGCGACGATCACATGATCGGGTCGGGCGGCGACGATGTCGTCCCACGTCACTGGCACCGACGAGGCCCCGGGCCTGGTCAGGACGGGCTCGGCGCCGGCGGCGGTGATCACATCGGGAATCCAATGGCCGCCGAGGAAGGGTGGGTCGACCCACTCGAGGACGAACACGCGGGGGCGGGGGCGACCGGCGAGGGCGGCCTCGGTGGCCAGGGTCAGCCGTTCGAGGCGCTCGCGCAACGACGACACCAGTGCTCGTCCGCGTTCGGAAACTCCCGCCGCGTCGGCGATGGTGTTCACCGACGCGATCACGTCGTCGAGAGTCTGCGGATCGATCTGCAGCACGAGGGCCCGACAGCCGAGTCGGTCGACCGCCTCGTCGACGTCACCGCTCGGCACCGCGCACACCCGACACAGGTCCTGGCTCAGGATCAGGTCGGGATCGCAGCGACGCAAGGCGTCCTCGTCGAGTCGATACAGCTCGTCACCGCGCGCCAGACGTTCGCGCACCAGCGCGTCGATCTCGCCAGGAGTGAGATGTTTGGTGTCCATCCCGCCGACGACGATTTCGCGATTCGCACGCGCCTCGGAAGGAAAGTTGCACTCGAAGGTGACGCCGAGCAACGAGTCGGCGAGACCCAACTGGAAGACGATCTCGGTGGTCGACGGGAGCAACGACACGATGCGCACAAGGGGCAGGGTAGGTGATCTGACAGGATGACGGCATGGCGGAGATCGGAGCCGGTTGGGCGCAGTTGCGGGCAGGTGTCGACCTGCCGTTCCATCCCGATCTCACGATTCCGCACCTGCACGAGGTACGTCTCGACGTACCCGATCCGGAGCCGCTCCGCGACGTGGAGGACGCGGCATGCCGCGCGGTGATCGAACGACTCGCCACGAGCGTCACGCACGGGATGACCGTCGCCGTGGGCGGCGGTAGTCGAGGGTTGTCAGGTCGCGTGGAGATGTTGCGCGGCACGATCGCCGGATTGCGCGAACTGGGCGCCGAGCCCTTCGTCGTCCCGGCGATGGGCAGCCACGGTGGGGCCACGGCGAGCGGACAAGTCGCGATGATGGCGTCACTCGGCATGACCGCCGAGACGATCGGTGCCGAGATTCGCGCCACCATGGACACCGTCGAAGTGGCGCGCACGCAGTCCGGTATGCCCTTGTATCTCGATCGTCACGCGGCCGGAGCCGATCGGATCCTGCCCGTCAATCGCGTCAAGCCCCACACGTGTTTCAAGGGTTCGATCGAGAGCGGCTGCACCAAGATGGCGGTGGTCGGTTTCGGCAAACAACCCGGAGCCGCGCAGATCCACTCGTGTGGTCCGGAGGAGATGCGTCAGCGACTGCTCGACGGCATCACTGCACTACGAGCGACCGGACGATTGCTCGGTGGTGTCGCGTCGATCGAGTCGGCGAGCGGGCGCGTGGTGCGGGTCGAAGGTCTCGACGCCGACGACGTGGGTGGCGCGGCCGAAGCTCGCCTGGCGCAGATCTCGCGTGATCTCGTCCCACCCTTGCCCTTCGACGAGATCGACGTGCTCGTGATCGAGAAGGCCGGCAAGGACGTCTCGGGAACCGGTATGGATCCCAACGTCACCGGTCGGTTCTGGGTGCACGGTCTCGACGATCTCGAGTCGCCCGACGTGTCGACGATCGTGTTGCTCGACATCACCGAGGTGTCGGGTGGCAACCTGCTCGGAATCGGTCTGGCCGACTTCATCCCGGTGTCGCTGGCCGACAAGATCGACTGGCAGAAGACCTACGTCAACTGCTTCACGGCGGGTCCCTCCGGAGTGCGTCGCAGTCGGATGCCGATGGTGCTCGCCGACGAGGAGAACTGCCTGAAGGCGGCTCTGTCGATGTGCGGTCGAGCGGTCGAACAACCCAAGCGTGTCGTGCGCATCGAGTCGACGTTGCACCTCACGCGTTGCTGGGTGTCCGACGCTCTGCTCGACCAGTTGCCGCCTGGCGCCTCGATCGTGACGTGAACGGTCTCTCGGTCGACTACTTCTCGAGAGATTTCAGGCCGCTCATGGCGAACCAACCCGACAACAGCAACAACACGGCGATGGCCAACAATCCGCCCCAGGTCTGGTCCCAGGTGACGTCGCCGAGCAGACCCTGACGTGCCAGACGCAGCACGTTGGTCATCGGATTGACACGTGCCACGGCGTGCAGCCAGCCGGCCATCGACGACAACGGCACCTGCGACGTCGACAGGAAGATGGTGAAGAAGACGGCGAATTGCGTGAGCGTGGCCGCCCCCATGTTGCGCATGCGATACGTGAGACCGAGAGCGAAGGCCGACGCGACGAGCGAGATGCCGACGGCGGCGAAGATCACCATCACGATGGCGAGCCAGCCGCCGGGCACGTTCATGCCCCCGAGGAAGCCGACCACGATCACGAGAGCGACCGGCAACGCCGCGCGCGCGATCGAGCCGACGATCGGGCCGGCAACGAGCGACCATCGTTTGGTGGGAGCCATGAGGAGTCGGTCGAAAAACCCCGTCTGCATGTCGTTGATGAGTCCGAAACTGACGCCCATCGCGCCGAAACTCGCGCCTTGCACGGCGTTGAGGGGCACGTACCAGTCCATGGCGTTCTCGATGCCGGCGAAACGCACCGCCGCCCCGAACGCGCCGCTGAAGGCGATGAGTTGGAAGACCGGCATGATGATCGAGGGCACGAATGCCGATGGCATGCGGCGCACACGTAGCAAGGTTCGCCGGACGAGCGCGCCGATCACCGCCGACGGACGGGCCGTGTAGGAACGCGGAGCGCTGGACAGGGGAAGTTCGGTGGCGCTCACATCGCCGCCAATCGGTTGGAGAGGGCGCGGAGTGCGAAGGCGAGACTCACGATCACGATCGCCAACGGAATCAGCCAGGCCCGCAGGAACTGGTCGACGTGGAGAGGCTGGTTCATGAAGCCTTGCATGCCTTCGACGACGTGCGACATCGGATTCCACGTGGCCACGTCCTGATACCAGCCGGTCATGTAACGACGAGGGAAGAAGGCCGACGACAGGAACATGAGGGCGAACACGAGAGGGAACGCGCCCTGTACCACTTCGGGGCTACCCGAACGAATGGCGACACCCGACATGAGTCCGCTCATCGCGAGGGCCAGGAGTGCGCCGGCCACCACCAGACCGAAGAACCCGAACACGCCGCCTTCGATTCGGGCACCGAAGGCGAGAAAGATGCCGAGGAACACCGCCACCTGGACGACGGCCACCACCATGGCGCTCCCGAGTCGACCGAGCAGAATCGACGTGCGCGACACCGGTGAGGCGAGAAGGCGCTCGAAGAATCCTTGATCGATGTCGGTGGCGAGGTCGCCGGCCGCCGAGGTGGACGCGAACAGCACTCCCTGGACGATGGCGCCAGCGACCGCATAGTTCAAGAACGACGGGGCGATGTCGGCGAAGTCGGGTCGTTGCGCCACCCGGCTGAAACTGGCCGAACCGAGAGCGGCGAAGAACAGTGGGAACACGAACGACGGAGTGAGAGCAGCCGGCTGACGAAGGCGGCCGCGGACGCTGCGGCGGGTGAGCACCCATGTGTGCACGACGGCGGTCATCGGCTCGCACCCTCCTGGGCGGCGCCTTCGAGCCGGTAGCCGGTGGCTTCGGCGAAGACGTCGTCGAGACTCGGCTCGTTGAGTTCGAGATGGCGAACGTGCACACCCGCTTCGTCGAGCGTGCGGATCACAGCAGCCACCGCTTCGGCTCCTTGTGCGAGTCCGACGCCGAGCTTGCCTTCCGACGTGGGACGCAGGTCGCCGAAACGTCCGAGCACCTCACGTGCCGCGTCGACATGAGCGTTGTCGACGTCGATGAAGAGGGTGGGGGAGCCGACCTGTGCCTTCAGGTCGCGTGGCACGCCTTCGCGAACGATCTTGCCGTGATCGATGATGGCGATGCGATCGGCCAATTGATCGGCTTCTTCGAGGTACTGCGTCGTGAGCAGAACGGTGGTGCCTTCGCGATTGAGGCGACGCACTTCCTCCCACAATGTGAGTCGACTCATCGGGTCGAGTCCGGTGGTGGGTTCGTCGAGGAACAGCACCGACGGCTCGTGCACGAGGGACAAGGCGAGGTCGAGACGACGGCGCATGCCACCCGAGTAAGTGCCGACCCGACGATCGGCGGCCGCGGTGAGGCCGACGCGCTCCAAGAGTTCGGGGGCGCGCTTGGCGGCCACGTTCTTCGGAATTCCATAGAGCACGCTCTGCAGATCGAGAAGTTCGCGTCCGGTCATGAGCGGATCGATGGCGGCGTCCTGCAGAGCCACTCCGATCGACCGGCGCACCTTGTCGGCCTGCGTCGCCACGTCGAAACCGGCCACGGTGGCCGAACCGGCCGACGGCTTCAACAAGGTGGTGAGCACCCGAACCGTGGTGCTCTTACCGGCGCCGTTCGGGCCGAGGAA
>JBDLRN010000081.1:0-4310 GCA_039800005.1 Actinomycetota bacterium
GACACCGCGTCGATGACCGCCGACTGCACCGCCGGCGTCGATCCGATGGTGCCGGACTCGCCGATGCCCTTGGCGCCGATGGCGTTGACGGGTGTGGGCGTCTCCATGTGCACCACTTCCACGCTCGGCAACTCGGCGGCCGACGGGAATCCGTAGTCGGCCAGGTTCGACGTGGTGGGGTTGCCGTCGGCGTCGTAGATGACCTCTTCGAACAACGCCTGGGCCACACCCTGGGCGATACCGCCGTGGATCTGGCCGTCGAGCAACATCGGGTTGAGCACCTTGCCGGCGTCGTCGCAGGCGACCTGACGGACGAGTCGAGTCTGACCGGTCTCGGTGTCGACTTCGACGACCGACACGTGGGCACCGAAGGGGAAGGTCGCGCCCGACACGTTGATCACGTCGTTGTGCGAGAGTCCGCCGCTGGCCTTCTCGGCCTGGGCGAGATCGGCCCACGACTTGGCGACCGACGGAGTGCCGGCCACGTGGAACACACCACGCTCCTTGTCGAGAACGACGTCGGCCTCGTTGGCCTCGAGCAGACGTGCAGCCACGGCCTTGGCCTTCTCGGCGAGCACGCCGGCCACCTGGAACACGGCATTGCCGCCCTGCTGCAGCGAACGTGAACCCATGGTGCCGGTACCGATCGGAACGAGGTCGGTGTCACCCCAGACGAGTTCGATGCGATCCATCGGGATACCGGTCTGCTCCTGCACCAGCATCGACCACGCGGTGTCGTGGCCCTGACCGTGAGGAGAGGTGCCGGTGTAGACGACGGCGCGACCGTCGTCGAGCACTTCGACCTTGGCCGACTCGCCGTTGCCCACTCCGCCGGTGATCTCGACGTACACGCTCACACCGATACCGAGCTGCTTGACGTCGCCGCTTGCACGACGCTTGGCCTGCTCGGCGCGCAGAGCCTGATAGTCGGCGGCCTTCAGCGCCTTGTCGAGGGCCGTCTCGTAGTCGCCCACGTCGTAGGTCTGGCCGATGGCGGTGGTGTGCGGCTCGAGGAACTTGGGGATCAGGTTCTTGCGACGCACCTCGGCCGGATCCATGCCGATCTCGAGGGCGAACAGGTCCATGGCACGTTCGACGGCGGCCGTGGCCTCCGGACGGCCCGCACCGCGATAGGCGACCGTCGGCGTGGTGTTGGTGACCACCGAGGTGGTGCGGCACTCGATGTTGGGGATGGCGTACACACCACTCGACATCGGGCGGGTCATGAACGGGGCGAGGATCGTGCCCATGTCGGCGAAACCGCCGCAGTCCTGGATGGCGTGCAGCTGGTAGTGCGTGACAGTGCCGTCCTTCTTGCCGCCGACGGTGACGTACTGCAACTGGGCGCGACCGTGTCCGAGCGCGACCATGCTCTCGCTGCGCGTCTCGCGCCACTTCATGGCACGACCGTGCTTCTTGGCGAACACGCCGAGCAGCAGTTCTTCGGCGTACGAGCCGATCTTGGCGCCGAACCCACCGCCGACGTCGGGAGTGCGCACACGAACCTTGTCGGGTTCGACACCGTTGGCAGCGGCGAGCGGCGCGACGGCGCCTTGCGCGTGCTGAGTGGACAGCCACTGGTTCAGTCGACCGTCGGTGTCCCACGCCGCGGCCGCGCCACGTACCTCGAGCGGACACGGAGCCACGCGCTGATTGAGGAAGCGACCCTTCACGACCACTTCGCAATCGGCGAAGAACGCGTCACCGGTGTTGTCGGGCATGCCGAGCACGGTGGTGTCGAACACCACGTTGCTGCCGGCGCCTTCGTAGATGAGGGTGGACGACGCCATCGCCTGCTCGAGATCGATGAGAGTGTCGAGCGGATCGATGTCGGCGAAGACCGCCTCGGCCGCGTCGGTCGCCTGCTCGCGCGTTTCGGCGATCACCGCGGCGATGGGCTCGCCCACGTAGCGCACCTTGTCGCTGGCGAGAAGAGTGCGGGCGACCATCGGATTGAAGGCGGCCGGAACCGGCTGCAGACCGAGTGACGCGGCGGTGTAGACGCCGAGCACGCCGGGCATCGCCTCGGCGTCGCTGGTGTCGATCGAATTGATGCGACCGTGCGCCACGGTGGAGCGGACGTAGACCACGTGCGCCGCTCCGGCGAGCATGGGTTCGTCCATGTCGTCGACGTACGTGCCGCCGACGGTGAGGAACTTCGGATCTTCCTTGCGAAGAACACGGTTGCCGAGGATGCTGCCACCAGACACGTTGAACCCCCTGGATCTAGGACGTGAGACGACTCGACCTTACTCGCCACCCGGGGGCGGGTCTCACCCGGCGTCGGCGGCGCTACGGGCCAGGGCTTCGGCCTCACGTACCTGCACGATCTGCTCGACCAGGTCATAGGGCCAGCCGTACGGAAGGTCGACCGGAGCCTCGGCATCGCCGACCACGGTCCGACGATCCTCGCCGACCATCACGAAGCCGAGTTCCTGGCGGGCCGCGTCCTCGACCCCTTCGGGGGTGTTCAGACGGTCGACCTCGGCCTGGAGGCGATCGGTCGCCTCGCGCAGGGCGTCGAGTTCGAGGGATCGATCCTCGAATTCGGCCCGCTGACCGAACCACGATCGCACGGGCAGGACCAAGAAGGAGTTGGCGAAAGATCCGACGACGAGCAACAGGGCGAGGGTGAGAACGGTGTAGCCGATGCGCTTGGGGAGCAGACGTTCCTGGCGCGGGGTGGGGCGGGTCAGATCACCACGACGTACCCGGGTCGTCTTCGTGCGCGACGGGGACCCTTTCTTCGCTGCCACTCGAACATTGTGCCCGCTCTCGAGCCTCCGATGGTGGCAGGTCAGGCGAGAGGAGCGAGGGCGACACGTCCACGGAAGGATGCCGCATCGCCCAACTGCTCCTCGATGCGCAACAACTGGTTGTACTTCGCTACTCGATCGCTACGCGCCGGTGCACCGGTCTTGATCTGACCGCAATTGGTGGCCACGGCCAGATCGGCGATCGTCGCGTCTTCGGTCTCGCCGCTGCGGTGACTCATCACACTCGTGTAGCGATGGCGAGTGGCGGTTTCGACGGTCTCGAGCGTCTCGGTGAGCGATCCGATCTGGTTCACCTTCACGAGAACGCTGTTGGCGACACGCCGCTCGATGCCCTCGGTCAGTCGTCGACTGTTGGTCACGAACAGATCGTCGCCCACCAACTGGATGCGCGAACCGAGCACCCGCGTGAGATTCGCCCACCCGTCCCAGTCGTTCTCGTGCATGCCGTCCTCGATCGACACGATCGGATAGGTGTCGACGAGGCGTGTCCAATACCCGACCAACTCGTCGGGGGAGAGCACCTTGCCCTCGCCGGCGAGGTGATATCGACCGTCGGCGTACAACTCGCTCATGGCCGGGTCGAGAGCGATGGCGATGTCGTCACCGGGTGCGAAACCCGCTGCGGCGATGGCATCGACGAGGATGCGAATGGCGTCCTCGTTGGTGGACAGATTCGGCGCGAAGCCACCTTCGTCGCCGACGGCGGTGGCCAGTCCCCGTTCGTGGAGGATCTTCTTCAACTGGTGGTAGGTCTCGGTTCCCCAACGAAGGGCCTCCCGAAAACTCGGGGCGCCGACCGGCATGATCATGAACTCCTGCAGGTCGATGGAGTTGTCGGCGTGGGCACCGCCGTTGATGACGTTCATCATCGGGACGGGAAGCACGTGCGCGTTCGATCCGCCGACGTACCGCCACAGAGGAAGGTCGAGTTCTTCGGCGGCCGCCTTGGCCACGGCCAGACTCACACCGAGGATGGCGTTGGCACCCAGGCGCGCCTTGTTGGGTGTGCCGTCGAGGTCGCCGAGCGTCGAGTCGACCAGTCGCTGGTCGAGTGCATCGACGCCGCGCAGCGCAGTGGCGATCTCACCGTTCACGAAACCCACCGCGGTGAGGACGCCCTTGCCGCCGAAGCGGCGACCGCCGTCGCGCAACTCGACCGCTTCGTGCTCGCCAGTGCTCGCTCCTGACGGGACCATGGCTCGACCGTGTGCACCGGATGCGAGAACCACGTCGGCTTCGACGGTCGGATTGCCCCGGGAGTCGAGGACTTCACGGGCGCTGACGAGGGCGATCTCGCTCATGAGATCACGTTAGTTGTCGGCGTTCGTCTCGGCCTCGTGGAACTCCCGTTCGACTCGGATTCGGAGCCGTTCGACCGTCTCGCGCAGCGCCACCTCGGGGTCGACTCCCTGCTCTCGGCACTCGGCGACCAGAGCGAGCAGGTCGGAACCCAGGTCACCATTCGCAAGATCGTCACCGAGTTCTCGCCCGGGTGCGTCGAGCCCGAGCTTGCGAATCTTCTTCAGGACGGCG
>JBDLRN010000082.1:0-28853 GCA_039800005.1 Actinomycetota bacterium
TGCGACATGGTGGCGTTGGGGGAGCGACAGGTCGTGGTCGACTGCGACGTGTTGCAGGCCGACGGTGGCACACGGACGGCGAGCATCTGTGGCGGCTATCTGGCCCTGCACGACGCGCTCACCCGACTCGTTCTGGCCGGATCGATCACGGCTCATCCGTTGCACTCTCTGTGCGCGGCAGTGAGCGTGGGCATCGTCGACGGCGTACCGGTGGTCGATCTCCCATACGTGGAAGACAGTCGCGCGGAGGTCGACATGAACGTCGTGATGTTAAGGGGATCCGGAGATTCCGGGACGTCGGCGGGTCGCTTCGTCGAAGTGCAGGGAACCGCCGAAGGCATGTCGTTCAGTCGAAGCGAACTCGACTCGTTGCTCGGTCTGGCCGAGGGCGGTCTGGCCGAGGTGTTTTCTCTCCAGGAAGAGATGATCTCGGTTCCACCCGTGCTACGACGAAGTTGAGATCTGTGTGACTTCGCTCGAGCTTCACTGTGCCTCGGCCAATCCCGACAAAGTGCGCGAGATCGAGGAGTTGTTCCGGGAGAATTTCGGCGTCGGAGTCGTACTGCTTCCGCGTCCGTCTCATGTTTCCGATGTCGACGAGACGGAAGACTCTCTCGCGGGAAATGCACGTCTCAAGGCTCGAGCGATCGTCGACGCCACCGGTAAACCGGCGGTGGCCGACGACACCGGACTGTTCGTGGAGGCTCTGCCGGGCGAATTGGGTGTTCGAACGGCGCGGTACGCGAGCGACCGGCCCGACCACGCGACCGATCCCTACGGCGCGAATCGACGAAAACTTCTGGAGAGTTTGGAATCACGGGGCTGTCTCACGCCCGAGTCGCGCCGAGCCCGTTTCGTGACCGTGGCGTTGGTGCTGTGGCCGGACGGTCGGGAGCTCGTCGTGGAAGGTGAGTGTCGGGGAACCATTGCTCTCACCGAACGGGGCGAGCACGGTTTCGGTTTCGATCCATTGTTCGTCCCGGAGGAATCTTCCGATACAGGTCCGAATGAACGTCCTGACCTGACCTTCGCCGAACTGGGCGACGAGATCAAGAACACCATCTCGCACCGGGCGCGAGCGTTCCAGGCCCTCGCCCGAGAACTCCGAGAGCTACCAGCCGCGTAGATCGACCGGCCAGGTCTCGAGGATCGACGCATCGCCACCGAGTGACACGTCATCGACGAGATGCATGTTGGCGTGCATCGCCACGGTCGGATCGACATGGGCCGGACGCACGAGAACACGGGAGCCGAGAGTCGGGAAATCATGTTTCGAGGACCTCTCCCCGAAACTCAGCGTCGTGTGTTCGTCGCTGCAGAACCAGATGCTCGCGCTGTTCTTTTCTTCGTGGATGGTCGGGTTGCCGTGATCCATCCCCAGAGACTTGAGTCCCACGTCGATCACGCTCCAGGATCCGGGAGTTCCCGGCTCCCCCGTACGTGAGATCACTGTTCCCACGACGAACAACGCTTGCCGGAAAGGCAAGTCGAGCGTGCCGTAGTGCGTGTCCATGAGCGCGTAACTCCCGGCCTGAACTTCGTTCACACGCGACAGAACGGGATGAGTCGGGTCGTAGAGATCCCACGTGCCGGTGCCGCCGGCCGAGACGATCGAACATCGAGAATCCCGTTCGACTGCGTCGAGAACCACGTCGAACGTGTCGACGAGAACCGTCATCGACTCGAGAACCTTCGCACGTTGTGTGTCGCGATCGGGGAGCGCCATCAGGTGGCCTTCGTAGCCCATCACTCCACGCACGACGAGGCCGCGTGATCGCGTGAGTCGAGCGAGGTCGGGTGCATCGTGGGGCGCGCAGCCGCAGCGGGGGAGACCGACGTTCACGTCGATCAGAACATCGGTGATGCCCGCCTCGGCGGCGGCGTCGATCGTCTCGGGAGAATCGCCGGCGACGATCACCGTCACCCCGGACCGTCGCTGAGCGTCACGCATGGCCTGGAGTCGATGAGGATCGAGCGTCTCGTTGGCGAGCAGCATCTCGGTGCCCACGCCGGCGTCGATCATGCCCACCACTTCACGCGGTGTGGCGCAGGTGAAGGTGTGATGTCCCGCGAGCACTTGCCGAGCAGCGAGCGAGGTGCACTTGTGGGCTTTCACGTGAGGACGAAGGGTGAGGCCTGGACGAGTGGTGGCCATCGTGCCGAGATTGAACGAGAAAGCCCCGGCGTCGATGACCAGTGCTGGCGTGGGCAGATCGCCGAGTTTCACGCCACGAGTCTCTCAGAGCACGATCTCGCTGGTGACCATCCGGAAATGATCGACGAATCCGAGACCGCGGTAGATGCGATGGGCCCCCGAGGGGTTGTCGGCGTCGACGCCGATCATGGCGTGAGTGAGTCCCGCGTTGCGAAAGCCGTGCATGGCGTGGACGACGAGGGCCGACGCCACACCACGTCCGCGGTTCGAGGCGAGAGTGCCCAGCGTGCCGATCCACGCTTCGCGATGGCCGTGGATCTCGTCGTCGGCTGGGTATCGCCGTGCGAGCAGAACGGCCACGATCTCGGCCGTGATCTCGTCACGCGCGACGGCGGAGAGGTCGGGTCGGGCGCCGTACCCGTGCACCATTTCGTTCCAACCTTCCGGCGTGGTGGGAACCGATCCCCAATGATCGGCGAAGGCACTGTTCTTCACCGCGAGGGCCGACTGCACGTGGGCAGGTTCGGTGGGCCAGGGTTCGATCGTGATTCCGGAGGGAATCACCAGGTCGGGGAGACGGTCGAGCGGCCGCTTCAAGTCGTCGAACCAACGAACGTCGACGAAACCCATCTCGTGGTGAAGTCGGGCGGCGGTCGTGTTGGCGGACGACCGTGACACTCGAATGGCTCGCTCCGGGTGACCGCTGAGTGACGACTCGGAGCTCAGCAGTTCGCGGGCATGGTCGATCCCCCACGACATGAGTTCGCGGCCCAATCCTCGTCCCCGATGCTCCGGGTCGACGTACCCCTCGATGTCGCACCGCTGCGGTGCCGTCGCGGACGGAAGGTGGAGAGTCCAGGCGATGCCGGCGATCCGACCGGTGTCGAGACGGACGACTCGAACGTCGCGATCCGTCGTCGTGAGGCTCGAGTTCAACTCGTGCTGCAACTCGTCGGCCGTCGATCTGATCGGGGGGCCGTCGACGGCGTGGCACCGGTTCAGGAGGTCGGCCACCTGGGGGGTCTCGCTGAGTGACAGAGGTGTGAGTGTCATGACGTGAGCTTCATGTCTCGGGATTTCTCGTGCGGGCGGAGGGACTTGAACCCACACCCCTTTCGGGACAGGAACCTAAATCCTGCGCGTCTGCCAGTTTCGCCACGCCCGCGAGACGGGTGTTTCCACCCAGCCGTGATGGCACGGGCCGATGCTATGGGTGTCGTGAGCAGGAAACTTTGACAAACTGTCAAGGTGACCATCGCTCCGCCCACGCCGAACACCTCGACACCCGACCAGATCATCTCCGACGCTCTCGAGAACCAGTTCGGTCTGGCCGACCGAGTGGTCGACCAGACGGCTCTGGCCAACAGTGTGCAGCGTTTCCGCGAACAGGGCATCGTGCTGCCCACCTTCGCCCAGCTGGCCGACCCCACCCGCATCGACCCGTCCCTCGTCGGTGACGCCGATCATCAGGGGCCCGACGCCCGCAACCTGTGGCGCGTTCACTGGTACAACGACCTGGCCGGCCGCCGTGTCTCCGTGCCCGATCACGTCGTGTTGCCCAAGGCCATCACCGGGATCGACAACCCGGTCATCGTCGTGTTCGGTGACCGGTTCCCGATGATCACCGCGCACAAGGTCTTGGCCGCCTACTCGTGTCTCGCGCCGCGTGTGGTGACCGGTCAGTTCGACCCCACGCGTCATCGCGCCATCTGGCCGTCGACCGGCAACTACGCGCGCGGTGGTGTGGCCATCAGTCGCATCATGGGTGTGCGCGGTGTGGCCATTCTTCCGGCCGGCATGAGTCAGGAACGTTTCGATTGGCTCGATCGTTGGTGCGTCAATCCAGCCGAGGACGTCATCAAGACCGTGGGCACCGAGAGCAACGTGAAGGAGATCTACGACGCGTGCAACGAGTTGTCGCTCGATCCGGGCAACTTCGTGTTCAACCAGTTCTGCGAGTTCGGCAACCACCTCGGCCACTACCAGGTCACCGGCCGCGCCCTCGGCCACGTGTTCGAAACGGTGCGCGACGCCATGAAGAAGCAGGGTCGCGACATCTCGTTGGCCGCGTTCACGTCGGCCACCGGTTCGGCGGGCACCATCGCCGCCGGCGATCGCCTGAAGCACGACTTCGGCGCCAAGATCGTGGCCGTCGAGGCCCTCGAATGTCCCACCATGCTCGAGAACGGTTTCGGTGAGCACAACATCCAGGGCATCGGCGACAAGCACATTCCACTCATCCACAACGTGATGAACACCGACGTGGTGTGCGCCATCTCCGATCATGCGACTGACGAACTCGACGTGTTGTTCAACACGCCGGCCGGACGGAAGTACCTCGTCGACGTGAAGGGGGTGAGCCCCGACGTGGTCGACGCGCTCGAACACTTCGGCTTCTCGGCCATCGCCAACACCCTGGCCGCCATCAAGACCGCCAAGTTGCTCGACCTGCACCCCGATCAGGCGGTCATCACCGTGGCCACCGATGGTGGGGCCCTGTATCCGAGCTCGCGCAAGACCACGTTGGCCACGCGTTTCGCCGGCGAGATGTCCACCGCCGATGCCGCCGAGGTGTTCGGACGCCATCTCGGTCACGTGACCACCGAGAACATGATCGATTGCACCACCCGTGATCGCAATCGCATCTTCAATCTCGGCTACTACACGTGGGTCGAGCAGCAGGGAACGCCGTTCGAGTTGTTCGAAGCCCGTCGTGATCTCGGCTTCTGGACCGGTCTGCAGCGGTACCTGCCGATCTGGGACGAGATGATCGACGAGTTCAACGCCCGCGTCGCTGGTTGACATGCACCTCCGGTGCGCGTCGTGCAGTCATGTCGTGGCGATCGACACGACCATGCCGTGGCGATGCCCCTTCGAATCGGGTGATCGCCATCACGTGCTCGTGATCGAGGGCGAGGATTCGTCCGCGCGAGTGACCCCGTTTCTCGACGACCCGAAACCTTTCCTCGACGACGCCAACCCGTTCGTGCGATATCTGGATCGTCTGGCGTTCCGGGGGTATGCGCACTCCGCGGGGCTCGACGACGAGGTGTTGGTCGCACTCGTTCGTGAGCTCGACGCGCGAATCGAGACGGTGGCCGGCACCGGGTTTCGTGTCACACCCCTCGAGATGGCGCCAGGTCTGGGCGAGTCCCTCGACTTTCCCGGCCGGGTGTGGGTGAAGGACGAGACGCACAATGTGGCCGGCAGCCACAAGGCGCGTCACCTGTTCTCGATCCTCGTGCATCTCGTGATCGCCGAACGCACCAAGCGTGCTCCATGGACAAATGAGTCGAGCGGCCCGTCGGGCACAACACCGACTCGTCCGCCGCTCGCCATCTCGTCGTGTGGGAACGCCGCCATCGCCGCCTCCACACTGGCCGCTGCGGCCGAGTGGCCGATCGACGTGTTCATCCCCGAGTGGGCCGGGGGAGTGGTGGTCGACACTCTCGATCGCCTCGGTGCGCGTGTGCATCGCTGTCCGCGACGCGCCGACGATCCGCCGGGCGATCCGACGGTGTTGCGGTTTCGGGAGGCGGTGGCGTCGGGATCGATTCCGTTCAGTGTGCAGGGGCCCGAGAACGCCCTGTGTCTCGACGGAGGCCGCACCATCGGCTGGGAGGCTGCCGAGCAATTGCGCACGCATGGTCTGACATCTCTCGAGGCCGCGTACGCACAAGTGGGCGGGGGTGCCTTCGCCGCGTCGTTCTCGCGTGGTCTCGGTGAAGGGGGAGTGTCGGCGCCCTTGGTCGCCGTGCAGACCGAAGGGTGTGCACCGCTGTCAAGAGCCTGGGCGCGGTACCGGGAGTCGGCGAAGACGGCCAACGACCTGGCCGCAGACTGGACGCACTACATGTGGCCCTGGGAGCACGAACCGGTGTCTATGGCCGACGGGATCCTCGACGACGAGACCTACGACTGGGTGGTCGATCTGCGCGAGATCGAGCGCACCGGTGGGCGTGTCGTGGTCGCGCCCGAACCCGTGGTGCGACGAGCGGCCGAGCTCGCGCCGCGTGCGACCGGAATCGACGCGAGTCCCACCGGCACGGCCGGTGTGGCCGGACTGCTGCACGACGTCGAGACGGGACTCTTCGCGCCCGGCGTCGCGCCGGAGAAGGATTCCCACGTGCTCGTCGTGTTGTCGGGTGTACGACGCGGCTGAAGAAATCAGTCGCCGGCGTGATGTCGCGTCTCAGGCCTGCACTTCGTGGAGTCGTCCGTCGGCCACGTCGTACACGAAACCGCGTATGTGTTCTTTGTAGACGATGAACGGGCTCAACTGCAGGCGCCCCATGCTCTGGCGCACGTCTTCGAAGGGGTCACGAAACGACTCGAGAGCCCACCACGGTTTGATGCCGCACTCGGCCTCGATCTCGCGTTTGAAGTCGTCTTCGTTCACCCGTTGCAGTCCGCAGTCGGTGTGGTGAATGAGGACGATTTCCTGGGTGCCGAGCAGTCGCTGCGACAACACGAGTGATCGCACGACGTCGTCGGTCACCACGCCGCCGGCGTTGCGAATGATGTGAGCGTCGCCGTGGCTGAGGCCGAGCATCTCGAAGATGTCCATCCGGCTGTCCATGCAGGCGACCACGGCCAGATGGCGCCGGGGTGCCAGGGCCAGGTCGTGATCGGAGAAGGATTCGACGTACGAGGCATTGTTGGCGACCAGTTCGTCGGTGTTGGGTGAGAACGGGCCGGGAGTCACCCGGTCATTCTGCCCCCTGAGAGGTAGCCTCGGGTGCATGACGACGTCGCAACCCGGTATCCCGTCCGGAATCCACGCTCTCGAAGCCGGTGACGGTGGTGGCCGCCCCGACATCTTCACGCGGCTCCTGAAGAACCGGGTCGTGATGCTCGGGACCGACGTCAATGACGACATCGCCAACCAGATCTGCGCGCAGTTGCTCTACCTCGAAGGTGAAGATGCCGACGCCGACATCTGGCTGTACATCAACAGTCCGGGTGGATCGGTCACCGCCGGGATGGCGATCTACGACACCATGCAATTCGTGAGCTGTGACGTGGCCACGGTGTGCATGGGTCTGGCCGCGTCGATGGGTCAGTTCCTCCTCACCGCCGGTGCGGCTGGCAAGCGCTACACCTTGCCGAACGCGCGCATCATGATGCACCAGCCGTTGGCCGGTCTGCGCGGACAAGCCGCCGACATCGCGATCCAGGTCGAGCAGATCACTTACACCAAGCGCCGCATGGCCGAGCTCACTGCGTTGCACTCCGGTCAGCCGCTCGAGAAGATCCAGGCCGACGCCGAGCGCGATCGTTGGTTCACCGCCGAGGAAGCCAAGGCCTACGGCCTGGTCGACAAGGTCATCTTGAAGCGCGGCGAGATCGTCTGAGTTTCCGGGACTGAGATTTTCGGGATCCGTGAATCACGGATTCGTGATCGCCGGTAATTCCGGAAGTTCCGGAATCGTGGTGGGGACACTCACCGGGACGCTGCCTTCCACGCCCACCACGTCGGGCATGGTGAGTCCGCAGGTGGTCTCCACCCAGATCGCCACGTCGCGAGCCGAGCGCTCGGTCTTGTACGCCGTGTCAGCGAGTTCCTGGCGAGAAGCCGGATCGTCGACGTCGACCTCGGCGGCCTGTCGAACGAGTTCGGTCAGCGCGTTCCATTCCTCGTCGATGGCGAG
This sequence comes from Actinomycetota bacterium, assembly GCA_039800005.1. Classification (GTDB taxonomy): domain Bacteria; phylum Actinomycetota; class Acidimicrobiia; order Acidimicrobiales; family Ilumatobacteraceae; genus Casp-actino8. Next base: position 7,807 of record JBDLRN010000082.1, read on the forward strand.
TGGTGTGATGCCGTTCAATTTCTCGTAGCGGCCCACCAGATCGTCGACGTCACCACCGTCGACGAAGGGTCCACCGAGCAGCGGGAGATCGACGGCCAGTGCACTGCAGAACCGGGTCGCGCTGCGATCGGTGTCGGAACAACTCGTGAGCGCAAACGATGTGAGCGCGGTCGTGGCGACGGCCAGAACGAGAAAAGATCGACGGCGCGACATTCCCGACAGTTTCGCACGTGGATCTGGTGAGAGTTCTTCACCCATACGGTCGAAAATCCTCACCAGAACACCGGTCACCGCGGGCGAGGGGGTACGTCCCACATGGGGGACGTGATCGCCAACGTCAGAACTGCCAGTGTGATCGGAACCCATGGGGCGCCGGTCGTCGTCGAATGCCACCTCGCCACCGGACTCCCCGGATTCTCGATCCTCGGTCGCCCTGACGACGTGTGTCGTGAGGCGCGTGATCGGGTGCGCGCCGCCGTCATGTCGAGCGGATTCACGTGGCCGAGTCGTCGCATCACCATCAACCTGGCTCCGTCCACCTCGCGCAAAGTGGGCAGTGGTCTCGACGTGGCCATCGCACTGGCCATCCTGGTGGCCGACGGCCAGGTGAAGTCGTCGGCCACCCGGGAATTGCGCGAGCACGCGTTCCTCGCCGAGTTGTCGCTCGACGGCGGACTGCGACCGGTGGCCGGAGTGTCGCCGATGGCGGCGAGTCTGCGCGATCACATCGTGGTGGTGGCCGCCGACAACTTCGAAGAATGCCGACTCGTCGAGCCACGTCACACGCGGGTGGCTCACGATCTCGCCAGTCTGGTGAAGCATCTCGAAGGTGAGTTCCCCTGGCCTGACCCACCCGATCCGCGCGGTGACGTGGTCGATCCTGTGGTACCCGACCTGATCGACGTGCGTGGTCAAGCGGCGGCTCGTCTCGGACTCGAACTCGCGGCCGCGGGCGGACATCACCTGTTGTTGGTGGGGCCACCAGGATCGGGCAAGACGATGTTGGCGCAACGCCTGCCCGGGTTGCTGCCCCGACTCGACGCCGATGCGTCACTCGAGGCGACCATGATTCGCTCGGCGGCCGGCGAACCGCTGCCCCGCTCGGGACTGATCACGGTGCCGCCCATTCGCATGCCGCACCATTCGATGAGCCTGGTGGCGATGGTCGGTGGAGGAAGTTCGTCGCTGCGACCGGGTGAAGTGAGCCTGGCGCACGGCGGCGTGTTGTTCCTCGACGAACTGGGTGAGTTCGCGCCGTCGGCGCTCGACGCCTTGCGTCAACCGCTCGAAGAGGGTGTGGTGCGACTGAGTCGAGCCCATTCCACGGCCGTGTTGCCGGCGCGCTTCACGTTGGTCGGGGCCACCAATCCGTGTCCGTGCGGAGGCGGTCCGCCGGGTTCGTGCGAATGCGACGAAGCGGCGCTGGCGAAATATCGGCGTCGCTTCTCGGGTCCGTTGCTCGATCGCTTCGACGTGCGAGTGGTGGCTCATCGTCCGGGGGCCGACGAACTGCTCGGTCAGCCCAATGGCGAGTGCACGGCTTCGGTTCAGGCGCGAGTGATGGCGATCCGCGAGGTGTCGATTCGGCGCCAAGGTGTGTTGAACGGTCGTCTCGGCGGTCCCGAACTCGATCGCCATGCACCGGTCACCGCCGAGGGAACGCGCCTGTTGCGCGACGAACTCGAGACCGGTCGGCTGACCGGGCGAGGCCTGCATCGCATCCGGCGGGTGGCGCGAACTCTGGCCGATCGCGACGGTGAACACGACGAGATCCCCGCCCATCACGTGGCTGCGGCGCTCGCCCTTCGGGCGCGGATCGCGTCGCATCGACGAGGATGAATCCGGTCACGCCCGAGCACGTGGCGATCGTGCGGTTGCTCGACCTGCCCGCTCTGGGATCGCGTCGTCTCCTGACGATGATGCGCGACGAGGTGCCCACCGAGATCGTGTCGTCGATCCGACGGGGTCGGATTCCCGAACCTTTCCGGGAGTTCGCCAGGGCATGGCGCGATGCACTCGAACTCGACATGGCTCGTCGATCCGACGCCGACGTCGTCGAACGGCTCGGCGACACCCGAGTGGTGTCGATCCACGAGTCCGACTATCCCGAGCGACTGCGTCTTGACATCGATCCGCCGCCGGCGCTGTTCGTACGCGGTGACGTGACGCATCTGCATCGCACGGGAGTGGCGATCGTCGGCACGCGTCACGCGACCGAATACGGGCGAACGGCCGCCAGCGAACTCGGGCGCCAACTGTCGATGGCCGGAGTGAACGTGGTGTCGGGGCTCGCACTCGGGGTCGACGCCGCCGCGCACCGGGGTGTGATGTCGATGATTCAGGACGGAGGCCCAGCCCAGGATTCTCCGGTGGGCGTCCCGGTGGGCGTCGTCGCGTCGGGTCTCGACGTGGTGTATCCGCGAGCCAACGGAGGCTTGTGGCAGGCCGTCGCGCGGGTCGGCGTGGTGATCGGCGAGTCGCCGCCCGGAACCGCCCCCGATCGCTTTCGCTTCCCGTTGCGCAACCGCATCATCGCCGCGCTGTCGCACGCCGTCGTCGTGGTCGAGTCGCGCGCGACCGGTGGGTCGATGATCACCGTCGACGAGGCGTTGAAGCGTGACGTGCCGGTGATGGCGGTTCCCGGTGCGACCACGACTCGCGCGAGTGATGGAACCAATCAGTTGTTGCGCGACGGCGCTCTGGTCGCCACGTCGTGCGACGACGTGCTCGCGTTGCTCGGGTTGGAGAGCATTGGGGCGTATCCGGCGGGCCGAGATCTACGCGTCACCCCGCGAGGCCCCGACGCCGACGTGCTCGCGGTGTTCGGTCACTCGCCGTTGAATCTCGATCAGGTGGTGGCCGAGTGCTCGCCCATGACGCTCGGCGAGGTCGCGTTGAGCCTCGGCCGGTTGGAGTCGTGGGGGTGGTTGCGCCACACCAGCGGCTGGTTCGAGCGGGTCACACGGGTTTGGTGATCTCATGAACGGTGAACTCATGAACGGTGAATTCATGAACGGTGATCTCGGTACTCTGACCCCATGTCATCGGGTTGGCGCGTCGACGAGTTCGCCGCATCGCTCACGCGTGCCTCGGTCAACACCGTCGAGGCCTATCGTCGCGACGTACGCGACTTCGTGGAATTCGGCGGTGAAGCCGACCCGTCGCGCGTCGATCGTCTGCACTTGCGCCGTTACCTCGCCCACCTCGGGGCCGAGGGCTACGCCAAACGGTCGATCGCCCGCAAGGCCTCGGCCCTGCGTCGCTACTTCGCCTGGGCCCGTCGCGCTGGTCTGGTCGCCACCGATCCGGCGAGCGGGCTGAAAGCCCCGTCAGGTGAGGGTCGGTTGCCGCGGGTGCTCGACGGTCGTGAACTGCACGACATGCTCGAACCCGACGACGTGGCACCCGAGACCCCATTGTGGCGACGGCGCCGCGACGACGCCGTGCTCGAACTTCTCTACGGCAGCGGACTACGTGTCAGCGAGCTGTGCGGTCTCGATCTCGACGGTGTCGACTCCAAGCGCGGCATCGTCACGGTGTGGGGGAAGGGCGCCAAGGAGCGGCGCGTGCCCATGACCGCGGCCTCGGTCGAGGCGTTGCGGACGTGGTTGAAGAGCCGCCCCGAGGTGGCGGGGGAGACGTCCGGTGCGGCGCTGTTCCTGAACGGTCGGGGCGGACGGATGGGTGCGCGCGACGTGCGGCGCATCGTCGACGAGCGCAGTCCCTCGCCGACACACCCCCACGCCCTGCGCCACACCTTCGCGACCCACCTCCTCGACGGTGGGGCCGATCTGCGCATCGTGCAGGAACTCCTGGGCCACAGTGACGTGGCCACCACCCAGCGATACACCCATGTGAGCAAGGAGCGTCTACGGTCGGTGTACACATCGACGCACCCGCGTGCGTAGAGCCTGTTTCGCACCATGACCGAATCCGACGACAACCGAGATCGTGATGTCGCAAACCGTGATGTCGCAAATCGTGATGTCACCTCTCGAGACAAGCCGTCCCGTGACACGCCCGCCATACATCGGGCCTGGGCGCGTTGGACGTCCGAACGTGATGCGGCGGCGCGCGACCAACTCATCGTGCATTACTCGCCGCTCGTCAAGTTCGTGGCGGGCCGAGTCGCCGCCGGATTGCCAGCCGGGGTCGACACCGGTGAGCTGATCGGCACCGGAATCTTCGGACTGATGGACGCCGTCGACCGTTTCGAACCCGAGCGCGGCTTCAAGTTCGAGACCTTCGCCGTACCGCGCATCAAAGGCGCAATTCTCGACGGGTTGCGCGCCATCGACTGGGTTCCGCGTTCGGTGCGTCAGCGGTCGCGTCAGATCGAACAGGCGATCGCCGTGTTGAGCAACGATCTGAAGCGCGCGCCCGAAGATGCCGAGATCGCCGCGCATCTCGGCATCGACGAAGAGGAGCTGCAGAAGTGGTTGAGCGCGGTCGCGGTGGCCAACGTGGGTCCACTCGATCATGTGGTGGCCGGTGAGAGCGAACCTCGTCAACTGCCGGCCTCGCCTGATCAGGGCCCCGACGCCGTGCTCGAAGACCGAGAAGTTCGTTCGGAGATGCGGGCCCAGGTGCGCGAGCTTCCCGATCGTGAACGCACCGTCATCGCCTTGTACTACGACGAAGGCATGACCTTGTCGGAGATCGGTGACGTGCTCGGCGTGACCGAGAGTCGGGTCTCGCAGATCCACTCCAAGGCGGTGTTGTTGCTGCGATCGCGTCTCGCGGCCGCCGGACTGCCCTGAACCGGCCCACCTTGGGACGTGTTCGCGTCCCTTGTCTCGTCTCTCACGTCGTCGCTCGTGTCGCTGTGTCTCGTGGCCCCGGTGGCCGGTCCGATCGCCGCGCCTTTCGTGGCCCCGGCGTGTCCGTACTGTGCCGGCAATCGGGCGATCGACTACGTCACCGCGACCGACGAGATCGTGCGGGCGCCGATCGCCGGGGTCGTGCACTTCGCCGGTCCGGTGGGTGGTCGGGGTTACGTGACGATCCGGGTCGGTGAACTCTTCGTCACGCTGGGTGGTCTGGGGGAGATCGACGCCGGGCTGAGACGATCCGCGGTGCTGCGTCCCGGCCAGGTGGTGGGTCGAGCGGTCGGACGCGACGACCCGGTGAGCCTGAGCGTCCGCAATGAGGCGGGAATCCACCTCGATCCGACTCCGTGGCTCGGCCGCCTCACGTCGGTCGGTCCCCGGTCCCGGCTCGTGCCCGTGGACGGCACGCCCCGTCGCCCGGCTCCCCGTGCGGTCTGTCGACCCGGCGGCTAGTCTGATCGACGGCCCGGAAACGGGCTGGGTCGTCCGGCTCGCCGGCACGGCCCGTCATCACTGCACGTCGCTCTTCTGCGGTCGTTTCCTCCGGGAGGCGCGAGATGGCGTGCCGGCAACCGCAGTACCAGGAGGAATGATCACCATGGCCATCGTCACGATGCGTCAAATGCTGGAAGCCGGCGTTCACTTCGGCCACCAGACCCGTCGTTGGAACCCCAAGATGAAGCGATTCATCTTCGGCGAGCGTCACGACATCTACATCATCGATCTCGAGCAGACCCTCGATCGCATCGAAGTGGCCTACGCCTTCGTGCGCGATCTGGCCGCCAACGGTGGCGAGGTCCTGTTCATCGGCACCAAGAAGCAGGCCCAGGACCCCATCGCGTCCTACGCCGAGAAGTGCGGCATGCATTACATCAACGAGCGCTGGCTCGGCGGCATGCTCACCAACTTCGAGACCATTCACAAGCGCGTGCAGAAGATGCTCGAACTCGAGCGCAGCAAGAACTCGGGCGAGTTCGACGCCATGCCGAAGAAGGAAGCGCTCCTGAAGGACCGTGAACTCACCAAGCTGAAGAAGAACCTCAACGGTATTCGCAGCATGACTCGTCGTCCGCAGGCCGTGTTCGTGCTCGACACCAAGAAGGAGCACATCGCCGTCACCGAAGCCAACAAGCTCGGTATCCCGGTGGTGGCCGTCGTCGACACCAACGTCGACCCCGACCTCATCCAGTTCCCGATTCCGGGCAACGACGACGCGATTCGCGCCAACGAACTCATGTGCAAGGTCGTCGCCGAGGCCGTGCTCGAAGGCCGGTTCATCGCCGGCAAGTCGGGCGGTGCGGTCGCCGAGCGTTCGCCCGAGGAGCAGGCCGCCTTCGCCGCCAGCCAGGCCGACGCGCGGGCCCAGGCCGCGGCTGCGCAGGCCGAGCGCGAGGCGCGGCTGGCCGCCAGCAAGTCCGCACCGGCCGACGCTGCGACCGAAAGCGCGGGTGCCTGATGTCGTTCACCGCGAAAGACGTGCAGGCGCTCCGACAGTCGTCGGGTGCCGGAATGATGGACTGCAAGAAGGCTCTCGAGTCCACCAACGGTGACATGGAAGCCGCCAAGCAGTGGCTGCGCGAGAAGGGTCTGGCCGCCTCGGCCAAGCGCGACGATCGCGAGAACACCCAGGGCGTGGTCGCGCTCGTCGTGAAGGGCAACGTGGGCGCCATCGTCAAGTTGAAGTGCGAGACCGACTTCGTGGCCGGTAGCGACCAGTTCAAGGCCGAGGCCGAGACCATGGCGGCCCTCGTGGCCGACAAGGGTGAGGCCGCCGTCGCCGAGCGCAACGCGGCTCTCGAAGATCTGAAGATCACGCTGAAGGAGAAGATCGAACTCGGTGAGGTGGTGCGCGTCGAAGCGGCCGCCGGAAACGTGCTCGACAGCTACCAGCACATCCAGGGTGGACGTGGTGTCAACGCGGTGCTCGTCGAACTCCAGGGCGGCAACGTCGATCTGGCGCACGACATCGCCGTGCACATCGCCTTCGCTCGACCGAAGTACTTGAAGCGTGACGACGTGCCGGCCGACGAAGTCGCCAAGGAGCGCGCCACGCTCGAGACCATCACCCGCAACGAGGGCAAGCCCGAAGCGGCAGTCGCCAAGATCGTCGAAGGCCGCATCGGCGGTTTCTTCAAGGACGTGTGCTTGCTCGAACAGCCCTACGCCAAGGACGACAAGCAGTCGGTCCTGCAGGTGCTCGGGTCGGCGTCGATCGTGAAGTTCGCTCAGGTGGAGATCGGCTGATCGCCTCATGACCGATGGTTCGACCAGCGCCCCCAGCGAGACTCGTCCCCGCTGGAGGCGGGTCGTTCTGAAATTGTCGGGTGAGGCCTTGGCCGAACCGAGTGGGTTCGGCCTCGACACCAACACGCTGCGTCAGGTCGCCACTGAGATCAAAGAGGTGCGCGACGAACTCGGCATCGACATCTCGATCGTGGTCGGTGGCGGCAACTTCTGGCGGGGTCTGAAAGGGGCCGGCCAGGGCATGGATCAGGCGCAGGCCGACTTCATGGGCATGATCGCCACCGTCATGAACGGTCTGGCGCTGCAGGACGCGCTCGAACGAGTGGGTCAACACAGTCGAGTGATGACGGCGGTCGAGATGCCCAAGGTGGCCGAGCCCTACATCCGCCGTCGCGCCGAGCGACACATGGAGAAGGGTCGCGTCGTGATCTTCGCCGGGGGAACCGGCAACCCGTTCTTCACCACCGACACCGCGGCGGCTTTGCGGGCCGCCGAGATCGACGCCGAAGCGATCCTGAAAGGCACCCACTCGGGTGTCGACGGCGTGTACACCGCCGACCCGAAGCTCGATCCCACCGCCACCCGCTACGACCGGGTGTCGCACAAAGAGGTCATCGAGAAGGAGTTGCGGGTCATGGACGCCACGGCGATCGCCTTTTGTCGTGACAACCGCATCCCGATCGTGGTGTTCGACGTCAGCACCCCGGGCAACATTCGATCCGTTCTGGAGGGTCGACCCGTCGGTACGCTGGTCGGGTGACCGACGAGATCCTCCTCGAAGCCATCGACAAGATGGACAAGGCCCTGGAGCACGTCCAGTCCCAGTTCACGACGGTGCGCACCGGTCGGGCCACCCCGGCCCTGGTCGAAAAGCTGATGGTCAGCTACTACGGCGCCGACGTTCCCATGCAGCAGTTGGCCGGGTTTCAGGTGCCCGAAGCCCGCATGCTGGTGGTGAAGCCTCACGATCGGGGGGCCTTGGCCGCCTGCGAGAAGGCCATTCGCGACTCCGACCTCGGCATCTCTCCGTCGAACGACGGCACCGTGATCCGGCTGAGTTTTCCGCCCCTCACCGAGGAGCGGCGCCGGGACTACGTGAAATTGGTGAAGAATATGGCCGAGGACGGTCGGATCGCCGTGCGCAACGTCCGACGTGACGCACGCAAACAACTCGAAGCGGCCGAGAAGGCGGCGGAGATCTCGGCCGACGAACTCGAACGAGCCGAGAAGGAACTCGACAAGATCACCCAAGGTCATGTCGAGAAGATCGATCAGGCCGTGAGCAAGAAAGAGCAGGAACTGCTCGAGGTCTGAGAGCGGGAGGAACCGATGAGCGACGACATGTGGCGCCGAACCGGCGACCAGAGTGCGAACGGCCGTTTCGACGACGATGATGACGACGACTTCGGTGAACTGCGTTTTTCCGACGATGATCCGGCCGATCGTGATCAGTCGGGCTCGGCCCCGTTGAGTTTCGGATCCGACACCGGATCGTTGCCGCACTGGACCGAGCCGCCCACCGGCGAACTGCCTCGTTTGTTCCCCGACTCGCCCACGGGTTCCGGATCGCGTCCGCGTCCGGTCGACGAGCCCACCGCTCCGGTGTCGTCGAGTTCGTTGTCGGGCTCGAGCAGTTCGGACGACGATGACGACGTGGATATCTGGGGCTCGTATTCGGGTGCTGCGCCGCGTCCCGTTCCCGATCGGCCGGCACCGCCGCGTGATCTCCCGCGCGACGACACGAGTGGGAGTCGTCCGCGAGTGCGCCTGGGTGAGCCGACCGGCGGCGTCCGCCGCGATCCCTCGGGCGGAGTGCGACGCGACCCGTCGGGCGGTCTCGGTCGTGAGCCGTCCGGTGGAGTGCGCCGCAGTGGCGACACCACCGAGACGCGTCGCGCTCCGGCGGCACGAGTGGCCGACGACACCGGTAGCCGTCCCACCGCTCGGCCCGGTTCACGTCCGACTCAGCGTCCAGCGTCGCGCCCGGCCGCGCCTCGTTCGTCGTCGGCGCGCGGAACCGCGGGTCGCGACATGCCCACCGCAGTGGCCGTCGGTCTCATCATCGCCGCTGCGTTCATCGGTGCCTTGCTCTGGAAGCCGGTCGCCGTGCTCGCCATCGTCGTGTTGGTGTGCGGTCTGGCCGCTATCGAATTCTTCGACAAGGTCACCGAACGCGGTTATCGCCCGGCCACCATCGTCGGCATCCTGGCCGCCATCGGCGGTCCGTTGGCGGCGTATTGGGTGGGCGAGTCGGGTCTGCCCCTCGTCATGGTGCTCGCTCTCATGGCCGCTGGCATCACCTTCATCGGAGCCGACAGCCTGCAGAGCCCCATGCCCAACATGGCGATCACGTCACTCGGCGTACTGTGGATCGGTCTCATGGGTTCGTACGCCGCATTGTTGGCCGGTGTGTCGAACGTGCCCGGACTCGGCAGCGTGGGTACCGACACGTTGTTCGTCCTTGCCGTCGGCGTGGTGGCCAACGACGTCGGGGCTCTCTTCGTCGGCTCAGCCGCCGGTCGCACGCCGTTGCGCGAATGGATCAGCCCCAACAAGACCATCGAGGGATTCCTCGGCGGTGCCGTCGCCACTCTCGTGGCGGTGTGGGTCGTCAGTCTGCAGAGTGACACCTGGAACGATCTCGGCGAAGCGCTGCTGCTGGCCCTCGTGATCATCGTCCTCGCCCCGGCCGGCGACTTCTTCGAGTCGATGTTCAAGCGGAATCTCGACATCAAGGACTTCGGCACCATCGTCCCCGGTCACGGGGGAGTGCTCGATCGGTTCGACGGGTTCCTCTTCGTGTTGCCCTCGGCCTACTACCTCCTGCAGGTTCTCGAGCCGTACGCATCTTGAGTCGGGTCCGGGCGAGACACGACGGGAGTCACGATCGATTCCCGACCCCGACGGTCCGGCGCGGCGTGGCGGGTGCGAGAATGACGATGTCGTGAGCACCACCCGTGTCGCTATCGCCGGTTCGTCCGGCTCGATCGGAGTCCAGACCCTCGACGTGGTCCGGGCCGAACGCGATGCATACGACGTCGTCGCTCTTGGTGTGTCGTCCTCGGTCGACGTGCTCATCGCTCAAGCCCGCGAGTTTCGACCGAGTGTCGTCGCCGTGGGCGAGCCGACCCGGCGGGCCGAGGTGGCGTCGGCTCTGCCGGGTGTCGAGGTGGTGGCATCGCTGGCCGATGTGATCGGTGATCGGTCCTTCGGGTGCGACGTGGTGGTCAACGGTGTGGTCGGTTTCGCCGGTCTGCCGATCACCTTGAGTACTTTGGCGGCCGGCCGTCGTCTGGCATTGGCCAACAAGGAATCGCTCATCGCCGCCGGTCCGGTCGTGCGGCCACTGCGGGCCACACCAGGAGCCGAGATCGTGCCGGTCGACAGTGAACACTGCGCCGTGCACCAGTGTCTGCGATCCACCGTGCGACCCGGTGTGGAAGTGTTGCGCATCGTGCTCACCGCGAGCGGCGGCCCGTTCCGCGGCCGCACTCTCGACGACCTCGCCGAAGTGACCGTCGACGACGCTCTCGCCCATCCCACGTGGAGCATGGGGCCCAAGATCACCGTCGATTCGTCGACGCTCATGAACAAGGGGCTCGAAGTCATCGAGGCGCACGAATTGTTCGACGTCGACTACGACCGCATCGAAGTGGTGGTGCATCCGCAGTCGATCGTCCACTCGATGGTCGAGTTCACCGACGGCTGCACCATGGCGCAATTGAGTTTGCCCGACATGCGTCTGCCCATCGGCTACGCCCTGGCTCATCCGGCGCGTATCGCCACACCGTTCGGTCGCATCGACTGGTCGCAGTTGTCGCGACTCGATTTCGCCCAACCCGACCTCGCCACGTTCCGTTGTCTGTCGCTGGCCTACCAGGCCGGTCGGCGCGGCGGCACCGCACCGGCCTTTCTGTCGGCGGCCAACGAAGTGGCGGTCGAGGCCTTCCTCGCCGGTCGTATTCGCTGGGTCGATATCGCCGCGGTGATCGAGTCGGCTCTCGACGATCACGACCAGGTTTCCGTCGATTCCCTGACCGTCGATTCCCTGACCGTCGACGACGTGATCGAGGCCGATCGATCGGGCCGAACGGCAGCCACCCGAGTGCTCGCAGGAGTGACGGCATGACGCTCTACAAATCGTTCCGTGACGAGATGATGGCCGGAGGTTCCACCGAAGAACGGCCCGAGACCGAACCCACCTCGAAGACCACGGCCATGGTGTCGGGTGTGGTGATCGCCGGACTGTTGGTGTGGCTCGGGATCGCCAATCCGTGGAGCCTCGTGCTGGTGTTCGGCCTCCTCGTGTCGGTGTTCCTTCACGAGGTCGGTCACTTCGTGACCGCCGGTTGGGCCGGGATGAAGCGCACCCAGTTCTTCATGGGATTCGGTCCACGGCTGTGGAGCACTCACCGCAACGGTGTCGAGTACGGCCTGCGGGCGTTGCCACTCGGCGCCTTCGTGCGCATCGTCGGCATGAACAATCTCGATCCCGTCGAAGCCGGCGACGAGGACGTGGCGTACGTGAACAAGCCCTACCGCTGGCGCATGCTCGTGATCACGGCGGGTTCGCTGATGCACGGCCTGATCGCAGTGGTGCTCCTGCTCGGTGTGTACACGTTCGGGGGCCGTTTCCAGGAGACTGGTGACGTTCGCGTCACCGGAGTCGCCGCCGAATCCCCGGCGATGGCTGCCGGTTTGGAGAACGGTGACGTGATCCGTGTCATCGACGGCCAGTCGATCGACTCGACCGAGGAGATGCGCTCGTACGTGAGATCACGTTCGGCTGGCGACGCCATCGCCATCGAGTACGAGCGAGATGGCCAGCTGCTCTCGACCACGCTCATCCTCGCCGACGTGAGCGATCCGTCGACCGCGCCCACGAACGATCAGGCGGCGCGACCGGGATTCATGGGTGTGGCCTCCGACGACTTCGCGCGCGAGTCGATCCCCGTGTGGGAAGCGGCCGGCCACGTGGGCGGTGACCTCGCTCGCAGTGTGTGGGCGACCTTCGAAGGGATCGCCACCGTGGCCAATCCGTTCAATCAGATCGAGCAACTCACCAACGAGGATGCCGATCCCGCCACTCGCCCCACCACCGTTGTGGGCATCACCATGATCGCCGGTGACATCGGGGAGGAGTACGGATTGTGGGCCGTGCTCGAGATCCTGGCCTCCATCAACATCTTCGTCGGCATCTTCAACCTGTTCCCGATGCTGCCCTTCGACGGAGGCCACGCCGCCATCGCCACCTACGAGCGCGTTCGTTCTCGCAAGGGGCGGGTGTATCGGGCCGACGTCGAGAAGTTGTGGCCGGTCACGGTGGCCGTGCTCGGTATGTTGATCTTCTTGACCTTCACTGGCCTCTACCTCGACATCACCAGACCATTCTGACCCGCGCCTGAGATTCGGGCATTCGACACGAGAGATCCATGGAATTCACCTCGCAGCGATACGACCGCAAGCCGACCGATCAGATCCACGTGGGCAAGGTCGCGGTCGGCGGTGATGCACCCATTTCGGTGCAGTCGATGACCATCACCAAGACCGCCGACGTGGAAGGGACGCTGCAGCAGATCTACGCTCTGGCGGCGGCCGGCTGCGACATCGTTCGCTGCACGTGCAACGAGATCGAAGCCGCCGAAGGTCTGGCCCACATCGTGCCGAGGTCGCCGATTCCGATCATCGCCGACATCCATCACCAGTACAAGATGGCGTTGGCCGCGATGGAGGCCGGTGTACACGGCCTACGCCTCAACCCGGGCAACATCCGCAAGCCCGAGCACATCAAGGCGGTGGCCAGCGAGGCGCGCGATCGCGCCATTCCGATCCGCATCGGTGTGAACGGTGGCTCGCTCGACCCCGAGCTCTACGACAAGTACGGCGGTCGTGTGACTCCGGAAGCGATGGTCGAGTCGGCGTTGCGGGAGATCGCGTACTTCGAAGAAGTCGACTTCGATCTCATCAAGATTTCGGTCAAGGCGTCGAACGTTCCGCTCATGGTCGAGGCCTACCGCCAGTTGAGTGAGGTGACGCGCCATCCGCTGCACCTCGGGGTGACCGAGGCCGGACCGCCGCCGGCCGGTCTGGTCAAGGCCACGGCGGGTATCGCCACTCTTCTCATGGAAGGCATCGGCGACACCATTCGGTACAGCCTCACCGCCGACCCGGTCGAAGAAGTGCGGGCCGGACGTCAGTTGCTCGAGTCACTCGGACTGCGCGAGCGCAAGAACATCGACCTCATCGCGTGTCCGAGTTGTGGCCGGGCCGAGATCGATGTGATCGCAGTGGCGAAGAAGGCGATGGAAGCGTTCGGCGATCGTGAGATTCCGCTGCAAGTGGCGGTGATGGGCTGTGTGGTGAACGGGCCGGGCGAGGCGCGCGACGCCGACCTGGGCATCGCGGCCGGCAACAAGCGCGGCCACCTCTTCGTGAAGGGCCGCAACGTCGCCGTGGTTCCCGAGGCGGAGATGGTCGAGGCGCTCGTCGAGTGGGCCGAGTTCATCCACGAACACGGAGCCGATGCGGCCATCGCCCGGGCCGACACGGCGCGTGCCGAACGCGAGGCGGCCAAGGATCGATCGCAGTTGCTCGACGAAAAGGGTGCCGACGCCAACGACGCCTCGTCGAAGATCGTCACCATCCGCACCAAGTCCTGACCCCACCCCGGTGTTCTGGTGAGGATTTTTCACCGTATAGGTGAAGATCTCGCACCAGATTCCGAGTGACAACGGCGCCTCGTCATGGCCAGGACCAGAATCTCTCGGACAGTTCGTGATCACGAACGAGTTGCTCGAATCGGTGACCCTCGTCGTCAGCGAACCGATTTCTTAGATGATCGAGTAATCCGACTCCATCGGGCACCCCGAACACCACACGACTTCGCTCGAGCCTCTCGACTGGAATCGTCTTGAACCATTCGTACTCGTCGGAGCCGAAGATCTCGGTTCCACCACCGATGTCGTGGCCGTGAATCCGAAGTGATCCGTCCGGAAGTCGGGTCACTTCGAGGAAGCGTCCTGCTCGGCTCCGCAACACCACTCTGACAACTTCTCCATCGCCGTCCACGAGGAGATGAACGATCGTCAACCCGCGAGATGTGATCTCTCCGCCCGAGTCGTGGTGAATCTGGTGCGGGTTCTTCACCTATACGGTGAAAAATCCTCACCAGAACACCGGGTCAGGGTTCGGTGATGCGGAAGAGGGTGACGGGTGTCGTCGAATCCGTCGAGCTCGGCGTCAGCGTGAGTTCTTCGCCCGGCAGCAGGCACACCACCTCGCCCTGACGGAGGCGATCGGTCGACCCGATGCCGCACAAAGTCAATTCGCGCGATCGGGCGCGAATCGTCTCGGTGCCGTGGATGCGATGGACGTACAGAGCGAAGGGCGCGTCGGGGGTGGGGAAGCGCCACAACTTTCCGGCTTGGGTTCGGGCGACCGGCTCGGCACGCACGATCGGATCGACCAGCGGTTCGGGAACGACGGTGGCCAACAACTCGTTCACGTCGACGTGTTTGTTGGTGAGGCCGCATCGCACCACGTTGTCGCTCGAGCCCATGACCTCGACGCCCATCCCCGAGAGATAGGCGTGCAGGTTGCCCGGCCCGAGATAGAGGGCTTGGCCGGGTTCGAGCACCACGTGGTTGAGCAGCAGAGTGACGAGCACCGACACGTCGTCGGGGTATTTCTCGCTCAACCTCACGACCCACTTCGCGCTCGGCGAGACGTGCTGGCTGCACGCGGTGATGGTGTCGTGCAGCACCGGAAGGTACTCGTCGCGATTGCTGAACACCTGTCGCAACGTGTAACCGAGGTCGTGGTCGGCGAGCATCGTCGCCAATTTCGAGGCACCGCCGCCGATGTCGTGCAGCAGATCGACGGTCTTGGTGGGCTCGCGGAAACCGCACAACGCCTCGAATCGCCCCAGCGCACAGACCAACTCCGGCTTGGCGAATGGGTCGCGGTAGATGCGCCGCGAGTTGCTGACGGGGATGCCCATGCGGTTCTCGCGTGCGTAGCCGGCCTGCGCCTGTTGCAGCGAAGGATGGGACTGCAGGCTGAGCGGTTCGGCGGCGGCGAGCAACTTCACCAGGAACGGCAACTCACCGGTCGACGACACCAGCGACGTCGACAGACCACGCGTGTCGTCGGTGGCCGAATGCGGACGTTCTGCGTCACCGATCGGCTCGTCGGAGACTTCGATCACGCGCGACGGTCCGCCGAGGTGAGTGCCGAACCACAACTCGGCCCACGGGCGACCGTCGGGTTCGGCACCGAGCAGACGCGGAATCGCCGTGGGGTGCCCCCACGAATAGTGCTGGACGACGCCGCGAACGAGTCGCATCTCAGCCCCGAACGACGGCGATCAGTTCGCTCACCACCTGGTCGACGTTCACGTCGCGTCGCTCACCCGACTTGCGGTCGCGAATCTCGACCACACCGTCGGCAAGGCCCTTGCCCACGATCACGATCGTCGGCACGCCGAGCAGTTCGGCATCTTTGAACTTGACGCCCGGCGACACCGAGGTGCGGTCGTCGAGCAATACGCGCACGCGAGCCGCGTCGAGTTCGGCGGCGATTCGTTCGGCGGTGGCGGCAATCTCGTCACCACCCTTGCCGGCGATCACCAGATGCACGTCGGCCGGGGCCACCTCGCGCGGCCAGCACAAGCCGAGCTCGTCGCACGACGACTCGGCGATGGCGGCCACGGCGCGCGAGACGCCGATGCCATACGAACCCATGGTCACCACGACCTGCTTGCCGTTCTGGTTGAGCACCGTGAGGTCGAGCGCTTCGGCGTACTTGCGTCCGAGCTGGAAGATGTGACCGATCTCGATACCGCGCGCCATCTCCAACGTTCCGCTGCACGAGGGGCACGTGTCGCCGGCGCGAACCTCGGCCGCTTCGATCGTTCCGTCGGCGGTGAAGTCGCGCCCCATCACGAGACCGACGACGTGACGACCGGCCACGTTCGCTCCGGTCACCCAGCGCGTTCCGTTCACCACACGCGGATCGACGAGATAGCGAATGCCGTTGGCCGAACCGAGGGCGGCCGGTCCGATGTAGCCCTTCACGAGTTGAGGGTGCCGTGCGAAGTCCTCGTCGGTGAAGGCTTCGGGTTCGGCCGGTCCGACGTTGGCCTCGAGTCGCTTCATGTCGACGTCGCGGTCGCCGGGCACGCCGATCGCGAGTGGCTCACGACGACCGTCGGGATGGCGTAGCATCACGATCACGTTCTTCAGTGTGTCGGCCGCGCTCCACGGACGATCGGACCGCGCGAGATCGGGACGGTTGTTGAGGAGATCGACCAAGGTGGCGATGGTGGGTGAATCGGGGGTGTCGCACACGACGGCGTCGGGTGCCGACGTCGCGTCGACGACCGCCGGAACCGGAACGCTCACCGCTTCGGTGTTGGCGGCGTAGCCGCACGACGCGCAACGCACGAAGGTGTCTTCGCCCACGTCGAGCGGGGACAGGAATTCCTCGCTCTTCGATCCACCCATGGCCCCCGACATGGCCGACACGATCACGAAGGGAAGGCCGAGCCGTTCGAAGGTGCGGATGTAGGCGTCGCGATGGGCCTCGTACGAGGCGGCCAGTCCGGCGTCGTCGACGTCGAAGGAATACGAGTCCTTCATCACGAACTCACGACCCCGGAGGAGTCCGGCGCGTGGTCGGGCCTCGTCGCGGTACTTGGTCTGGATCTGGTAGATCACCAGCGGCAGGTCCTTGTAGGAGGAGTACAGGTCTTTCACCAACAGGGTGAACATCTCCTCGTGGGTGGGGCCGAGCAGGTAGTCGACGCCGCGGCGGTCCTTCAGGCGGAACAGGTTGTCGCCGTACTCGGTCCAGCGATTGGTGGCCTCGTACGGATCCCGGGGCAACAGGGCCGGAAAGTGGACCTCCTGGAACCCGGCCCGGTTCATCTCGTCGCGGACGATCTCTTCGACATTGCGGTACACCATCCATCCGAGTGGCAGCCAGGTGAAGCCACCCGGAGCCGCTCGCCGGATGTAGCCCGCCCGCAGGAGGAGTTGGTGGCTCGGCACTTCGGCGTCGGAAGGGTTCTCCCGAAGCGTGCGCACGAAGAGGGACGACATCCGCAACATCGGTCGAAGGTTACTGCCGAGCCTTGTATGCTGAGAGGGTCTTGATCGCTCGAGTTCGCTCGGGTCCGTGGAAAGGCGTGGGAGAAATCCCACGTCTTTTTCAGTCTTGGGGCCCGATGCGCGCCTGACGGACACGACGGACACGACGACGGCAACGACGACAGTGAGCGACACCCGCGAGTGTTGCGACGAGGAGGTGGAGATGACCGAGACCAGTGCTCTCGAGCGTCGTCTCCACGAACTGGTGGCTCCGATCGTCGCCGACCTTCAGCTCGATCTCTACGATCTCGAGTACGCCGGCGGAGTGTTGCGTATCACCATCGACACGCCGCCCGGATCGCCGAGCGGGGTCGACGTGGACGCCCTCGCCCAGTGCACGCGACTGGTGTCGCGCGAACTCGATCACACCGATCCGATCCCGGGTCATTACACCCTCGAAGTCACGAGCCCCGGTCTCGAACGCACCTTGCGCCGACCCGGACACTTCCAGCGCGAGGTGGGCAAGACCGTGGCCATTCGCCTGCGCGACGTCGAGGCCGGTCAGCGCCGGGTTTCGGGGGTTCTCGTCGCCGCTGACGAGACCACCTGCACGGTTCGGATCCTGCCCGACGGCCCGGGCGACATCGTCGACCGGGTCGTTCCGCTCGATCAGATCGACCGGGCCCGCACCGTGTTCGAGTGGGGTCCGGCCCCCAAACCCGGTCGCACGGCTGACGGTTCTCGACCCAAGTCGGGCCGATCCCCGAAAAACTCCGGGGGGAAACCCGGACGTCCCCCGAGTAAGCCGGCCAAACCCCCGGCAGACTCAAGTGCCCGAAAATCCGACCCGACCGACCGCTGACCAGCCCTCGTCACACCGACCAACGTCACCCGAAACCCACGTCACCCAGGAGCCCACGCCGACATGAGCAATCTCGACATGGCCGAAGCCGTCCGCCTCTTGGCGGCGGAGAAGAACATCTCGGTCGACGACCTGTTACAGGTCCTCGTCGATGCCCTGGCCACGGCCTACAAGCGGCGCCCCGGAGCGGCCGAAGAAGTGGAAGTCGGACTCAACCCCGACACCCTCGAGATCACTTTCACCGCCTACGACATCGACGAGGACGGCAACTGGGTCAATCCGCGCGACGACACGCCCAACAAGGGTGAACTCGGCCGCATCGCCGCTCAGACGTTCCGCCAAGTCATGGGTCAGCGCATCCGTGAAGCCGAGCGTGAGCGCAAGTTCGAGGAATACGCCAACCGCGAGGGTGACATCGTCACCGGCATCGTGCAGCAGACCGACAGCCGTTTCGCCTTGCTCGATCTCGGCAAGGTCGAGGCTCTCATGCCGCAGAGCGAGCAGGTTCCCTACGAGCGCGCCAACCCCGGTGCTCGTATGAAGGCCTACATCGTCGAAGTGCGCCGCACCCAGAAGGGTCCGCAGATCATCGTGAGTCGCACTCACCCCGGTCTCGTCAAGCGACTCTTCGAACTCGAAGTTCCCGAGATCGCCGACGGCGTGGTCGAGATCAAGGCCTGCGCCCGCGAACCAGGTCACCGCACCAAGATCGCCGTGTGGTCGAACGACAACAACGTCGATCCGGTCGGCGCATGCGTGGGTGCCCGCGGCGCGCGCGTCCGTATGGTCGTCAACGAGTTGAACCAAGAAAAGATCGACATCGTTCCCTTCAGTGAGAACCTGCCCGACTTCATCGCCAAGGCCCTGTCGCCGGCCAAGGTCACCGAGGTGCGGGTCAGCGACGATCGTTCGCAGGCCGACGTGATCGTGCCCGACTTCCAGTTGAGTCTGGCCATCGGCAAGGAAGGTCAGAACGCTCGCCTGGCCGCCCGTCTCACGGGTGTGCGCATCGACATCAAGAGCGAGACTCAGGACCGCAACGAGAAGGCCGGCATTTTCGTCGATTCCGACGAGTACGCCGAGGGCGCATGGGTGCTCAATGCCGACACGGGCGAGCACGAGTGGCACGCCGCCGACGGCACGATCATGACCGCAGCCGAAGTGGAGGCCGCCAACGCCGCCCGCTTCGCCGCCGGTGACGAGGCCGCCGTCCCGACCGCCGAGGAGCAGGCCTGATTTCATGACCCGCGTCTGCTCCACCGAACCGACCCGCACGTGTGTGGGTTGCCGCGAACGCCGCTCGGCGCACCAGATGGTGCGTTGCGTGGTTCGTCATGGTGGACTCGTCTCGGCCGGATCGGCGGGACGAGGGGCGTGGGTGTGCTCCATCGAATGCTTCGATCGAGCCGTCCCGGCGGGATTCGCCCGGGCGTGGCGGCGAACGATCGATCGTGACGGTTTGCGCGACCTGCGCGAGCCGGTGCGCGAAGTTCTGTCGACGAAGGTCGTGTCGGCGACCGGTGTGTTGACGAATGGTGTGATGACGAATGACGTGACGACTGTGAAGGATTGCGACTGAGTGGCTACGGCGAAGATCAAGGTCAGTGAACTAGCGAAGAAACTCGGCATGACCAATGCCGAGCTCGTCGATCTCGCCAAGGCGAACATGATCGACGTCAAGGGTCCGTCGTCGACGCTCGTTCCCGCCTTTGCCGACATCATCGAGCGCAAGGCCCATGCACAGGGTCTGGTCCGCGAGGTGCAGCCCGAAGAGGCCAAGCCGGCCAAGAAGGCAGCCGCCAAGAAGGAGGCGCCCAAGAAGGACGCCGCTTCACAGGATGCGCCGGCCACCGATGGCGCGAGCGTCGAGACCCCGGCGACCCCCGTCGTCGAGGCCGCACCGCCGATCCCTGCACCGGTCGTCGAGGCTCCCGTGGTCGAGGCTCCTGCCGCGCCCGTGGCGCCGGCTGCCGAAGCTCCGGTCGCCCCGACGGTTCCCACTCCCGCCCCGACGACGTCGGCCCCGTCGGCCCCGGCCGGAGGATCCCGCGTGATCTCGGGCCGTGACACCACCCAGGGCATGGTCCGTCCGGCACCTCGTCCCACCCCGGCCGCTGACCGTCCTCCGGTCGACCGTCCTCTCGCCGATCGTCCGGCCGCAAGTGCGTCGCCCACGGCCCCGCCGCGTCCCTCGGCCCCGCCGCCGGGTCGTCCGATGAGTCCGTCGGGCCGTCCGGTGCCCCCGCCGCCCGGTGGTCCTCGCACGGCTGGCCCGCGTCCGGGTGGCTATTCGACCGGCCCCCGCCCCGGTGGCGGCCCGCGTCCGGCTGGCGGTCCGCGTCCGGGTGGTTTCGGTGGTCCGCGTCCCGGTGGCCCCGGAGGTTTTGGCGGTCCGCGTCCCGGCGGTGGACCCGGAGGCCCTGGTGGTCCGCGCCCCGGTGGTGGACCTGGTCGTCCGGGTGGCGGTCCGCGTCCCTCGGGTGGCCGTCGAGCCCCGCGTGGTCGCCGTCGCCGTCGTGGTGAGGAAGAGCTGCAGCCCGGTGAGATTCGTTACACCGAATCCACGGCACCGGTTCCCGAAGGCATCGTCGTCATCGAGCGCGGTGTGTCGTCACAGGAGTTCGCGCCGCGTCTGAATCGCACGGCTGCCGACGTCGTTCGCTTCCTCATGAAGAACGGTGAAATGGTCACGGCCACCATGACGCTCTCCGACGAGCAGATGGAGTTGTTCGCCCTCGAGATCGGGGCCGAGATCCTGCTCGTCGAGCCGGGTCAGCAAGAAGAGATGGAGTTGCAGGCGCTGTTCGACGACAGCGACGACATCGACGAAGCAGCCCAGCAGCCGCGTCCGCCGGTGATCACCGTGATGGGTCACGTCGACCACGGCAAGACCACCTTGCTCGACCGGATTCGCAACGCCAACGTCGTCGAAGGCGAAGCCGGTGGCATCACGCAGCACATCGGTGCGTACATGGTCGAGCAGAGTGGCAAACACGTCACCTTCATCGACACTCCGGGTCACGC
>JBDLRN010000083.1:0-3674 GCA_039800005.1 Actinomycetota bacterium
CCGGCCATCAAGAACTCGCGATAGTTGCCACCCGGAATGTCGATCGAGCCGCCGAACACGTAGGCGAACAACAGCACGAACATGATCGGCTGCACCACCACGAACGCCATCACGTCGGGAACCCGACGGATGCGGATCATGTTGCGGCGGGCGATGGTCGCCGAATCGCGTAACACGCTCATGACGCCGCCTCCGTCTCGGTCTCGTGGCCGGTCAGTTCCATGAACACGTCGTCGAGCGTGGGCCGGCGCAGCCCGATGTCGACGATCGGCACCCGGCGCGCCTCGAGTTCGCGCAGGACCGTCGACAGCGCCTCCACACCATTCGCCACCGGGGCTGACACCTCGCCGGTGTCGGAATGCACGCGCAGAGGGCCGGTGGCCACGCCAGCCAGCACCGACTCGGTGATCGCCACGTTGTCGACACCGCTCACATGCACGTCGAGGTGCTCCCCACCCACGCGACGCTTCAACTCTTCGGCCGTTCCCTTGGCGATGGCGCGGCCGTGGTCGATCACCACGATCTCGTCGGCCAGCTGATCGGCCTCTTCGAGGTACTGCGTCGTGAGCAGCACCGTGGTGCCGCCCTTCACCCGATCGCGAATCGCTTCCCACAACTCACCGCGACTGCGCGGGTCGAGACCGGTCGTGGGTTCGTCGAGGAACAGCACCGGTGGATCGGCCACGAGTGCACCCGCCAAGTCGATGCGTCGACGCATGCCACCCGAGAACGTCTTCAGCGGACGATCGGCGGCCTCCGTCAATCGGAACTGTTCCAGCAGAGCCTGGCCGCGTCGACGCGCCTCACGACGCGACATGCCATAGAGGCATCCGATCATTTCCAGGTTCTCGGTCGCCGTGAGGTGTTCGTCGACCGCGGCGTACTGTCCCGACAATCCGATGCGACGACGTACTTCGCGCGGATCAGCGAGCACGTCGACACCGGCCACGGTGGCGGTGCCGCCGTCGGGACGTACGAGCGTGGTGAGAATCGACACCGCAGTCGTCTTGCCCGCCCCGTTGGGTCCGAGCAGACCGAGCACCGTGCCGGCCGGAACGTCGAGATCGAGACCGTCGAGGGCGGTCACCTCGCCGTAGCGCTTGACGAGTCCGCGTGCCGAGACCGAAGCAGGGGAGAGGGGTGTGGTCACATGGATCGACGGTATCGCCGGTCCGCTCTGGACGCATTGAGTGGAGCCGGGTCGATCTGCGAGACTCGAGGGCGAGTGGTCGGGGGACCGCAGACAGGGGAACACACGTGGCCGAGAACGATGTCGACGTCGTGGTGGTGGGAGCCGGGTTCGCCGGCATGTACCTGTTGCACGAACTGCGCAAGCACGGCTTCACGTCGCGGGTGCTCGAGACGGCCGACGACGTGGGTGGCACGTGGTACTGGAACCGCTATCCGGGTGCGCGCTGCGACATCTCGACCACCGACTACCAGTACACCTGGGATCCCGAACTGCACGAGCAATGGACGTGGTCGGAGAAGCACGCTGCGCAGCCCGAAATCTTGAAGTACGCGCAATTCGTGGCCAAGAAGCACGACCTCTACTCGGGCATCGACTTCGAGGTGAAGGTCGACGAGGCCGAATGGGACGAAGTCGCCAAGCGGTGGCATGTTCACACCTCCAAGGGTGAGACCATCACGTGTCGTCACTACGTGATGGCCACGGGCTGTTTGTCGGTTCCCAAGGAGCCCGACATCCCCGGCACCGAGCGTTATCGCGGCCCGGTGTACGTGACGGGCCGTTGGCCGCACGAGGGCGTCGATTTCACCGGGCAGAGAGTGGCCGTGATCGGCACCGGCTCGTCGGGTATCCAGTCCATCCCGCTCATCGCCGAACAGGCCGCCGAAGTGGTCGTGTTCCAGCGCACCCCCAACTTCTCGGTGCCGGCGCTCAACGGTCCGCAACCGGCTGATCGCGCCGCTCGTCTGAAAGCCGATCGGGCTTTGTACGAGGCCGAGGCTCGTCTGTCGTATTCGGGTGTGCCGGTCACACCGTCGACGGTGTCAGCCGTTGCGACCCCGCGCGAACAGGCCCATGCGATGCTCGAAGAGTCGTGGCAACGCGGTGAACTGCTCGCCGTGGGGGCGACCTTCATGGATGCCGGCTCGAGCCGCGACGCCAACGAGGTGGTGGCCGAATTCGTGCGCGGGAAGATCCGAGAGATCGTGAAGGATCCCGAGACCGCCGAGCTCCTCAGCCCACGCGGTTATCCGTACGGAACGAAGCGTCCCTGCATGGACACGAATTACTACCAGACGTTCAACCTGCCGCACGTGCGTCTGGTCGACCTCAACACCAAGCCCATTCGTTCGATCACCGAGGCCGGCATCGACTTCGGTGACGAATCCAAGGAGTTCGACTCGATCGTCTACGCCACCGGCTTCGACGCCATGACCGGTGCGATCGTCGCCGTCGACATCACCGGCAAGAACGGCCTCACGCTGAAGGAGAAATGGGAGAACGGACCGCTCACGTATCTCGGTCTCACGTCGGTCGGTTTCCCGAACCTCTACATGGTCACCGGTCCGGGTAGCCCGTCGGTGCTGTCGAACATGATGATGTCGATCGAGCAGCACGTCGAGTGGATTCGCGACACGATCATCGACATGCGCGACAAGGGTCTCGACACCATCGAGCCCACCCCGGTGGCCGAGGAGGGTTGGCGCCAGCACTGCGCCGACTGCGCCGATATCACTCTCTTCCAGGACACCAACTCGTGGTACATGGGAGCCAACGTTCCCGGCAAACCGCGGGTTCTCTTCCCGTACATCGGTGGTGTGGGTCGCTATCGCAAGATCTGCGACGAAGTGCGCGCTCGCGGCTATCTCGGCTTCGAACTCGCCGGCTCCGGAAAGGCGTCGAAGAACGACGGCTTGGTGCGCGAGATTCAACCCGACGTCGAGATGCTCCTCGACGCCATGGCGATGTTGAATCTGCCGCCCATCGAATCGATGGCGCCGCCGGATGCTCGCATGTTCATGGAGATGTCGTCGGCCGTGCGTCCGCCCGGGCCCGAGGTCGGCGAGATCGTCGACGGCACGTTGCCCGGCGCCGACGGCCCGATCGAATATCGGCTCTATCGTCCGTCGACTCCCGGACCGCATCCGGTCGTCGTCTACTTCCACGGCGGTGGTTGGGTGATCGGCAGCCACACGTCCGACGATCCGTTGTGTCGTGAGTTGTGCGTGAAGTCCGACGTGGTGATCGTGTCGGTCAACTATCGGCACGCTCCCGAACATCGTTTCCCGGCCGCCGCCGACGACGCCTACGCCGCGTTGCAATGGGTGGCCGACAACGCGGCTTCGCTCGGTGGTGACTCGTCTCGCATCGCAGTTGCCGGATGGAGTGCCGGTGGGAACGTGGCGACCGTGGCGGCACAGCTGGCGCGCGACAACGGCGGTCCGTCGCTCAAGGGCCAGTTGCTCCTCACGCCGGCGGTCGACGGCTCGAAGGAGTATCCGTCGATGCGGGAGAACGCCGAGGGGTACGTTCTCACCAAGTCGCTCATGGATTGGTTCTGGAACCACTACGCCGACCCGTCGGATCGAGCGCATCCCAAGGCGTCGCCACTGCTCGCCGAGTCGCTCGCCGGCTTGCCGCCGGTTGCCATCGTGACGGCGCAGTACGACCCGTTGCGCGACGAAGGAAACGCCTATGCGGAGGC
>JBDLRN010000084.1:0-9383 GCA_039800005.1 Actinomycetota bacterium
GAAACCGAACAAGCCACCGACGTACTGCGACCCCGACGTGTCGCCGACGACGGAACTGTCCGACACCGAGACGGAGCCACTGGTGGCAGCGTAACCGACCAGACCGCCGACGTTTTTCCCCGAAAACAGAACGTTCGGATCGAAGACCCCCGTCACGTCGCCCCGAACAGTCGTCGACTCGATCGTCACCGGCGCATTCGGCACGAAACCGAACAATCCACCGACGTACTGCGACCCCGACGTGTCGCCGACGACGGAACTGTCCGACACCGAGACGGAGCCACTCGTGGCAGCGAAACCGACCAGACCGCCCGAATTGTCTCCAGAGGCAGTGACATTGCCGAGGACCGAGGCCGATGCCACGGTGAAGGGCGCGTTCGGAACGAAGCCGACCAGACCACCCACATAGTCGTCACCGGTCACGTTCCCCGAGTACGACGCGTCCGAGAGGGTCAACAGACTGGTTCCCGCCAAGGATCCGACCAGACCGCCGACGTTGTCACCGGACCCAGCTACGTCGCCATCGACCGGACTCGACGCGATCGTCACCGTCGCATTCGGCACGAAACCCAAGAGACCACCGACGTACGTGGTCCCCGTGACGTCACCGGTCACACCGCTACTCGTCACCGACACCGGCTGGATGGAACTCGCCATACCGATCAACCCGCCCAGGTTGCTGTACGTGCTCGTCACGTTGCCGACGACCGGACTCGACGCGATCGTCACTGCCCCGTTCGGCACCAAGCCCAGAAGTCCACCGACATAACCGTGGCCGGTCACGTTTCCGGTCACACCGCTACTCGTCACCGACACCGACGTCACCGTGGCCGACATCCCGATGACTCCACCGACGTAGAAATCGGTGCCGGTCACATTGCCCACGACCGAACTCGACGAGACCACGACCGTCGCATTCGGCACATAGCCCAGAACACCACCCACATAACCGTCGCCGGTCACGTTTCCGGTCACACCGCTGCTCGTCACCGACACCGACGACGAACCAAACGCCACTCCGACGACACCGCCGACGTAGCTTCCGTTACTCGTGACGTGTCCCGTCACCGAACTGTTCGAGATCTCGACATTCGACCCCCACACCGCCCCCACCAAGCCGCCTACAGTCCCCGACGACCCGAACACGTCCCCCGTCACGTCGACGTCGTCGATCTCGAGCGAGCCGAAAGAAACACCCACGAGAGCGCCCACCTGATCGACGGCATTCGTGGAGTCCGCCACCGTGATGTCGAGGTCGGAGAACGTGGCACCGTTCGCAGCCACGTTGAAGAGACCGGCGTCGATACCGCTCAACTGCAGATCGGTGATCGCATGCCCGTTCCCGTCGAAGGTGCCCTCGAAGTCCGCAATCGGTGCCCACGGACTGGCTGACAGGGCGATGTCATTCGCCAGGACGAACGATTCGGCCGAGCAGTTCGTATCGGTTCCGATCAGAGCCAGGTGGGCTTCGGTACTCACGGTGAACACACCGTTCACCACCGGGACCGAGCACGCGACGGCCCTCGCGGGGGATTCGAGGGGCACCGAGATCGTCACGAGGATCGAGAAGACGGCGATGCCTTGTCGAACGAAGCGCCGATTGAAGGACGGGTGAGAGGGTCTCATGGAACCACCCTACTTCAGACTTGGATGTTCATCCAGCAGTTGCGAGCGTTCGCCTTCCACTCAGGAACGCCGCCGTGTAGAGCAGCAGAGCGACGATCAGCAAGTTGCGGTAGCCGAGCACCAATGCCGAGTACTCGAGCACACCACCGACCATGGCTCCGATCAGGTTGGCGGCGAATCCGGTCATCGAATCGCCGGCGTCGCGGAAACGCTGCGAGAAGATCACGTTGGCGATGAAGATCGGTGCGAAGGCGATCGCGCACGCTGCGATGAGACGCGGCCAGAAACCGAGCGGCAGGAGCGAGTTCTGCGGAATCAGCCACCCGATGGCGATCGACACCGCCAGCAGCCCGTACATCACGCTCAGGTTCTTCACCCGAACGCGTTTCGACACGACCACGGCCAACAACACCGACGCAATAACTCCCGAGAACACCAGCGCGTTCACGAACCAGGTGGTGCCGAACAGCAGCGCGAACTGCACGATGTTCTTGGTCTCGAGCAGCATGAACGCCACACCCATGAAGAACAGGTCGGCATATCCACGCATCGCCCCCATCGGGCCACCCACTGCACGTACCAACACCACCGAGGCCACCAGGATGAGACCGAGAGCCACCAAATAGAACGCCGGAATCGACGGCGTCTTCAGATACGGGAAAGGCCGATCGTCCGACACCGGCTCGGGAACGTCGGTTCCGGCCGCCCACTGCTCACCCTCAGGGCAGTCGACCGATTCGGCCCGCACTCCCACGGTGAGCACGGCCACGGTGCCCTCGAGTTTGGTCACACAGGGCTCGTGTCCGAAGGCCTCGGTCAGGGTCTGCGCGTACCGATCGACCAACCACGTCTCGCGATACAGGTTGTACATCGCGAACACGCCGTCGTCGGTCAGGTGATCTCGATAGGCCTCGGCCGCTTGCTTGGTGAAGAGGTAACTCTCGAGGCGAATCGACGACGCCCCCTGCACGAGAGTCAACGAGTCGGGAAGAGCGAGAACGATCTGATTCCACTGCTTGTCGGCCCGCTCGAGGTAGGCCCGACCATCGTCGACGTGAGCGTCGACTCGTGGATCACCGTATGGATCGTTGGGATGATGCTTCTTGGCGAGGTCGAGGAGACGATGGTCGATCTCGACCGCATCGACGTGCTGCGCGCCGTTCGCCAGGGCGACCGCCACGTCGTTGCCACTACCCGATCCGATCACCAACAGATCATCCACCGGTTCGCTCGACGCCCGGCGGTCGTACAGCGTCTGGTAGATCGGCCAGTCCTTGTCGGACGTCTGGAACCAGTGCGGCACCCCGTTCACCAGAACTCCGGCACCACCGTCGCCGAGGACGTAGTTGGCCTTGTAGTACGGCGTCCAGAGCACCTGGTCTTCACGCGATTCGAGACCCCAGGTTCCCAACAACACGAGGAGCGGAATCGCCAACAGGGCACCATCGACGATCTGGCGGGGCCAGAGCGTCCACACGAACACCACCGTCACGATGACTCCCCACACGATGGGCGGAGCACCGACGAACGACAGCAAGGCGAAGCCGACGATGCCGATCAGCGAACCGATCAAATCGAACTGGTAGGCGTCGAGATTTTTCAACTGCCGAAACGTGTGAGCGATGCCGTTGCCGATGCAGGCGAGGATGAAGGCCACCGCCAGGAACACTGCCGGCAGGGCCAGTTCACGCGGCGGTCCGGACGGCTTCAGTTCGGCGCCGAAGAAGATGAGATCGCCGCCGGTCGACTCCACGGTGACCGGCACGTTGTGCACGAACAAGACGAGTGCGGCCAGCGCGAGCGGTGCGAACTTGTAGATCTGAAAGTCGGTCCGCTTGGCCAACAGGAAACCGAGCCCGATGCCGAGGAAACTTCCGAGCAGGACGATGTTCGAGAAATAGGCGAGGTACAGGACGTTTCCCCCGAGCCAGCGAATGAGGGCCAGCTCCACGAAGAGCATGAGAAAGCACAGAACGACCAGTCGGAGACGTAGGAGGCGAGCATTCGTGTCCACGGCGTCCGAACTTAGTGTTCCTCCCGCTCGGCCCTGAGCATCGCTCGATTCAGGCTCGGCCGGCCACTCGTCGACCGTCGACCCACACGTTGGTGATGTCACCCGATCCGGCCACCCGGACGATCTTCTCGAAGAGTCGGGGTTCGTCGTCGACCTCGTCCCATCGACGAAGTGCCGAACCCGCCGTGTCGACGTCCACGGTGAAAGCGTCGAACCTCCGTCCGACTTCGAACGTCCCGACCGGGATGCCCAACAGTTCGGCGCCTCCAGCCGTGGCCACGTGAAAGGCCGTCACGGTGTCGACTCGCGACCCGGGCACACCACGCTCACGCGCCGATCGACCGGGGTCGACCCCATCCTCCAACATGCGCGACACGGTCACCGCGTGCGAACACTGGGGCAAGAGTCCGACCGCCGGGCCACCCGCGACATCCGACCCGAGCCCGACCCGCAGTCCGCGGTCGAGCGCGCGTCGCAGTGGAAACACGGCGTTGGCGAAGTACGAATTCGACAGCGGACAATGGGCGACGCCCGCCTTTCGTTCATGCACCCGATCCATGTCGTCGTCGGTCAGATGGTCGGCGTGAGCCAGCACCGTCGACTCGCGAAGCAATCCGAAACCGTCCAGCACGTCGGAATCGGTCCGCCCGAATCGGTCGAGCACGTCACCGTGCGCCCAGTCGGATTCCGAACAATGTGTCTGCACGATCTGACCCGTCGCCGCCGCCAGTTCACCGAGCGCACGTAACAATTCGTCGGTGCACGCGGGTACGAAACGAGGAGTCACGATCGGACGCACGCGAGACGGATCTCCTCCCGCGCGTAGCACGTCGTCGATCGATCGCGCCGATGCATCGACTGCCGACGCAACCGACGAATCCCGGTACCACTCGGGTGTCCCATCGGGATGGTCCATCGCCACTCGGCCGACGAAGGCGCGCTGACCCAGTTCGCCGCACACCTCGGCCAAACGACTCGTCGCCCCTTCGTGAATGCTCGAGTAGTAGACCGCGGTGGTCGTCCCGTGAGCGAGGAGCGACGGCACCATGTGACGCCACACCCGATCGGCGAACGTCTCGTCGCGGTATTGCGCCTCGAGAGGAAACGTATAAGCGAACAACCATTCCTCGAGGGGGAGATCGAGTCCCGTTCCGAGTTGCGGCCATTGCGGCGCGTGAACGTGGGCGTCGATCAAGCCGGGAAGCAGCCGCTCCGAATCGTTCAGGTGAACGACACGACGAGCCGACGCGGCGATCGCGGCTGCCCGTTCGGTTCCAGCCGGGATGACGTCGACGATGACGCCCGACGCATCGATCGCGACCAGATGATTCTCGAGGACTTCCAAGCGATCGGGAGTCGGAGTGTGATACGCGGTACCGATGACCACCAGATCGAGATCTTCCATCCGGTGAGAGTACCGATCGGTCGTTCGGGCCGGGACCAACGTCCCGTGAACCCGATCGACCTCGTTCGTATTCTGAAATCATGTCCGCCATCCCACCCGCGGCGATCGACATCCGCGGGCTAACCAAGTTCTACGGACACAGCCGAGGTGTCGAGAACGTCTCGCTCACCCTCGAACGAGGCGAAGTTCTCGGCTTCCTCGGACCGAACGGCTCGGGCAAGACGACCGTGTTGCGCGTGCTCGTGGGTCTGATCTCACCCACGAGCGGTGAGGTCCTCGTCGAGGGTCGATCGCTGTTCGACGATCCGCGAGGCTGGCGAGAACGAGTTGGCTATCTGCCCGGTGAGCTCGGTCTCTACTCCAACACGTCGGTCATCGACTATCTATGTCTGCTGGCCCGACTTCGGGAAATCGACTGCTCGACCGAGATCCGCACTCTCTCCGAACGCATCGGACTGCGTCTCGACGCGCGAATCGCCGGATTGTCGAAGGGCAACAAGCAGAAGGTCGGGGTGATCCAAGCGCTGATGCACCGACCACAGGTGTTGGTGCTCGACGAACCCACGTCTGGACTCGATCCGATCGCGCAGGAAGAGTTCGCGCGCATTCTCGGCGAACGACGGTCGGAGGGAGCATCGATCATTCTCTCGTCGCATGTTCTCCAAGAAGTCGAGAACGTGGCCGACCGCGTAGTGATCCTCGATCGGGGCCGCGTCTTGGCCGTCGACACCGTCGAGTCTCTGCGACGACGCATCGACACCGAGATCCACCTCACTTTTGCGAAGCCGATCTCGCTCGACACCTACCGCTCGTGCCCCGGTGTCGTCGAGGTCGTCGGCGACGACACCGAGCTGGTCATCCGGGCCACCGTTCCGCACACCGAACTCCTCCGCTGCGCCGCCGCCGACGGAGTGGTGAAGGTCGTGTCGCACGAGCCCACTCTCGCAGACGTCTTTCTCTCGCTCACGAGGAACAACCGTGATTCTTGAGCCGCTCGTCGGCAAGACGCTCCGAGATCGTTGGCGAAGTCTCGTCGCCTGGTCGCTCGGCATCATCGCTTTGGTGACTGTCCAGATGTCGGTCTATCCCACCATCCGCGATTCGTCGGCCGACATGGAGGGCTTCACCGAATCGTTGCCGGAGGCGTTCCAGGAGATGTTCCGCATGGAGGACTACACCTCCCCGGCCGGCTACCTGTCCACCGAATTGCTCTCGTTCGTGGTGCCGTTCATCTTCATGACCCTCGGCGCCACTTGGGGTGCACGTTCGGCGTCGGAAGAGGAGGAGAGCGGAACGGCCGACGTCATGTTCTCGCTCCCCATCGAACGGCGCGACTACGTCGTCACACGATGGCTCACGGCTTCGTTCGTGCTTCTCGGTGAAGCGATCGTGTTCGGTGTGGCGCTCGTGATCGGATCGTCGATTCTCGACATGGGCATCGCCGTCGGACACTTCGCCAACGCGTCACTCATGATGCTCCTCGCCGGATCGGCGAGTCACTCCCTCGCAGCGGTGGTCGGAACTCGCACCGGCAAGAGATCGGTGGGCCTCGGCACCACGATGGTCGCTCTGATCGCCGGATTCGTCGTGTACTCCCTTGCTCCACTGGTCGATTTCTTCGACGCCGTCAATCCGTTCAATCCGCTGCAGTGGATGCTCGGCACACAGCCACTCACCACCGGCGTCGACCTCGGCTACGTATTGCTACTTCTGCTCGTGAGCGCGCTCGGTCTCGTGGCCTCGGTCCACTTCTTCGACCGACGTGACATCCAGGTGTGAGCCTTGGTCGGCCAGTAGTGTTCTCGCCCATGGCCGAGGAAGCCCGTACCTGGACGTTCCTCAGCAACCATGCACACGTTCTGGTCTGCCTGGCCGCCGACCCGAACACCCGAGTGCGTGACATCGCGGCCGAGGTCGGGATCACCGAACGACGGGTGAACGGCATCCTGGCCGACCTCGAAGAAGCCGGGATCATCACCGTCTACAAGTCGGGTCGACGCAATTCCTACGAGATCCACCGCAAGGCACGTCTGCGCCACCCCTTGGAGGCCCACAAGACCGTCGGCGACCTGCTCAAGGGTGTTCTCTGACCAGCATATTCAGTTTCTTGAACTTGGTTTCCTGTATCAAATGCCGCTAGTTTCGCCCGGTGCCTCTGAGCGAACTGGTCGTCGACAACCTCACCTCTCCGGCCGTTCTGGCCTTCGTGCTCGGCATCCTGGCCGTCGCCGTTCGTAGCGATCTGCGCCTTCCCGACCAAGTCGGCTCGCTCGTCTCCACCTACTTGCTGCTCGCCATCGGCATCAAAGGTGGATTGCGGCTGCGTGATGCCGACATCGCCGACATCTGGGCGCCGATCCTCGCCACCCTCGCGCTCGGCGTGATCACACCCCTCATCACATTCGTCGCAGCCCGCCGATTCGGCCGACTCGACACCACGAATGCCGCGTCGCTCGCCGCGCACTACGGATCGGTCTCGGCCGTCACCTTCACGGCCGCCGAAGGCTTCAACCGCACCTCGGGCATCCTCGAAGAAGGTTTCCTTCCCGCCCTGGTCGCGATCCTCGAGATTCCCGGCATCGTCATCGCTCTCGTGATCGCGTCGCGCACACTGGGCTCGCCCATGAGGACGGCACTGCACGAAGTCATCACCGGCAAGAGCATCTTGTTGCTCGGAGGCGGACTCCTCATCGGATCGGTCGGTTCGCCGTCGGCCGTCGATGCCGTCGAGCCGTTCTTCGTCACTCTGTTCCCCGGCTTCTTGTGCCTCTTCCTGCTCGACCTCGGAACCCTCGCCGGCCAGCGATTCGCCTATGTACGTCGCGCCGGTGCGCGCCTGGTCGCGCTCGCCGTGGTGCTCCCGATCCTCTTCGGTGTGATCGGAGCGATCGCCGGAACTCTGACCGGCCTCTCAGCGGGTGGAGCGGCCGTGCTGGCCATCATGGCGGCCAGTGCCAGTTACATCGCCGCCCCGGCCGCGGTACGCGTCGCACTGCCCGATGCCGACCTCGGGGTCGGTCTCGGTGCCGCCATCGGTGTCACCTTTCCGTTCAACCTGGTGATCGGGATTCCCTTGTTCAGCGAGTTCGCACAGCGCATCGCCTGACGTTCGTTCAGGCCCGGGGACCCCGATGAGCGCCCTGCGAAAATATGCGCATGCCCACACGTCGACATACACGCACACACGAGAAGGGGGCGGATCGGCCACGGACTCACTGGGTCTTCGTCGTCGAATACGCCGATGACCGACCCCGGCGCACGCCATTGCTTCCCCATGTGCGCGTCGCGCTCACCGTCACCGAGCCCGGACCACGACTCGATGCTCTCCGAGAGAAGAACGGGGCGAAGAAGCCCGATTTGTGGGGGCGGATTCGCTACGACCTCATGGACGATGCATCGTTCGACGATCGACAGGCGGCCGAGGAGCACGTGCGCGAGATGCAGATCCGCTTGGCCCGCCAGGGCTACGCCGTCAACGGACGAGCCGACATCTATCGCACCTACGTGATCGAGCTGGACGGGTCGAAGATGCCCGACCATCTCGGCTGGCTCTACGTCGGTCAGACCGCGAAGCCGGTGGCCGAGCGCATCGAGGAACACCGAACCGGTCGTCGATTCCGACACAGTTCCAAAGTCGCCAAGAACTTTTGTCGACCACGCCTCGATCTCGCCGACCCCGGCGAGTACTACCTGCGTGAGGATGCGCTCCTCGCCGAATCCCGACTCCGTGTGCGACTCGAATCGCTGGGATACGCCGTCGAAGGCGGCCAAGAGCAATACCAAAAGGCCCTCGAAGAGAGCCGAAACACCTGCTCAGAGGGTGATTTGACCTAATTCGTTTGCGGCCCGGCCTCGTACGTGGTTTCCTACCTCTCCGTTATGTCCATCTCGATGCGCTCCTTCGACTCGATCACCGGCTCGGCCGGCTCGTCGTCGCGCTTCGGTTCGATGTGGCAGAACGGCTCCGCAGCGGTGCATGCCATGTATGCCAACGCTGGTGCGGCCGCCGTGGCATTCGTGAAGCCCGCCTTCACGGCAACCAAGCGCCCGCCCCAGCGGCTCGAGGAGCGACTCACGTAGGTCACACACCACGTCGAGACAGCCACCGAGGCCGCTGGGATCCGAATCCCGGCGGCCTTTTTCGTTGCCCCGATACCCGAACACCCACAACAGGAGAAGCCATGACCATCATCGACAACCAGATCATCGACGGCACCGGCATCGACAACATCTCGTCCTTCGCCGAGGCCGGTCCGACCACCAAGCCCGTCGCCCGTTGCGGTGATGGTCACGGAACGCTCACTCCTCTCTTCTTCAGCGACGAGTTGGTCGACATCG
>JBDLRN010000085.1:0-4870 GCA_039800005.1 Actinomycetota bacterium
CCGCTTGTACGACTCCGGCGACTCCAGTGAAGACGGCACTCGAGATCTGGAACTGAGAACTGCCAGCAGTCGTCACGAACTCCACGATCACGTATCGGTGAGCGTTCGACGTCGTCACGTCGGCCAACGAACACGGCGACACGTTCACAGGCGGGCAACTGATCGATGCCCGGGCGATTTCCACTCCGCGGGCCTTGGTCGTATCGGATGCGTACAACACGACCGAGGTCGGATTGCGATGGGGTTGGCTCGCCGAGTCGTCGGCCGTCCACAGCCGCAACTTCGAGAGGAGATATCCACTGCCCAGATCGACCCACGCGGCAAATGGCGACGAGCCGTAGTCGTAGAACTTGTTCGCCGTCTGTCCCGCACCCGGTAGCACGAACGCATTGGTGCACGGACTGCCGTTGTCGCCCGCTCCGACGGACAGACTGCACGCCGACGGATTCACCGTGACAGCCGACGACGCCGAAGCCGCGCTCCACTCCACGCTGATCTGCAGCTTCCAGTTCGCCGTTCCGAGGCTCTCGGTCGACGTGAAGGTCCAGTCGGGATGATTGCCCCCCACCCCACCGATGTAGTTACCGATGCCGACTTCGGCGACAGGACTCTCGCTGTGTCGATTCCAGGCGAGGAGGGTGCTACCCGTCCCCGGTGTCGTGACGTCGTGCACTTGGACCGAGCCGTAGCCTTCGTTGAGAGTCGGTACGTCGTTGAAATCGTAGAGCGACCCGTTGCTACCTGCCGGACCGGACTGCGACGCGTTCGGTCCGTAGTTCCACGGCCAGATCTCCAAGTAACCACGTCGACCGGCGCCGATCGTGACGCCAGCCGACTTCGGGCTCACGCCGGCGACCAGGTTCGAGTCGACGGTCATGTTCTCGACGAAACGCTGAATCGTGAACTCATTCTGCGGGAGACGATCAGGAATGCGAAGGTCCCGAGCAGTGAGTCCGACCCACGGATCGAAGCCCACCTCCACGTAACGGGTCACGCCACCGACGTCGACCTGCATGCGGTAATAGACCCGGGTGATCTGTCGACCGGAATTCTCGAACTGCGCAGCCGCGCCCAGGGGTTCATTTCCGTATCCGGAGCTGTACTGAATCGCATTGTTGTCACGTCGAGGATTCGTCACCTCGTAGAGCAGATAGCCGGGTGCGGAAGTGCGAATGGGTTCGAAGCCCAACGACACGTAGAGGCGCTTGTACGTGCCCCCGCACGGATCACCGAACACGTCGTTGGAGGCGGAGAGAGTGACACTGGTCGTGAAGAGCGACAGATTCGACACGATCGACGAACTGTTCGCAGCGTGACAGCCACCGACCGTGAAGTTGCCGGGAGAGCCATTCGGCGTGCCATAGCTGGCGAACAGCACCGAAGAGAACCGGGTGCCGGCGGGAGCGTTGAGAGTGATGCTCCCACCCTCGTTGACGGTTCCGTGAACGGCACTCGTGAAGGCGACGACCTTCGGAGAGCTCGTGACAGGCAGATAATTCGTGTTACCGGGCAACGTTGCAGTCACAGTGCAACTGCCCGCAGATGATCGCGACAATTGGTCACCCACCAACGAGCAGGCCCCGGCACCATCGTCGGTCAGCGCATAGGTCGGCGAACCGGAGATCGACCCTCCCGAGCTCGTCAAGGTGACCGGCTGACCCGGCGTTCCCGAAACGTCGGAGACGACGAGTGCCGACTGAGTCGCTGGATTCACGGTCAGAGTTCGGCTGAACGTTCCGGCGGCGTATCCCGTGACGGCTGATTGCGACACGGTGACCTGAGTCGATCCGGCGTTGACGATGGTGATCTGCGCGCTCGTCGCACCTGTGGACGCGATGCTCGCCACGTTCGGATCACTCACGCTGAACTCGACCGGAGCTGGGCTGTTCGACATCACGACGACGATGACCGGTCCTCCACCAAAGGTGATGGACGGAAACTCGTCGAAGGCCAACGCCGGCGCGATCGGAGGCGCCGTCGTCGTAGGTGGAGGTGGCGGCGGAGGTGGCGAGGTCGTGGTGGGTGGACGAGTGGTGGTCGGTGCCGCCGTCGTCGTGGGTGGACGAGTGGTGGTCGGTGCCGCCGTCGTGGTGGGTGGACGAGTGGTGGTCGGTGCCGCCGTCGTCGTGGGTGGACGAGTGGTGGTCGGTGCCGCCGTCGTCGTGGGTGCAACGGTCGTCGTCGCAGCCGTTGTCGGTGGAGCGGTCGTCGGTGGTGCAGTCGTTGGCGCACTCGAGGGAGGGACCGTCTCACTCGCCGGTACTGCCTCGGCCGGCGCGACGTACGGCGCATCTGCCTCGTAGTCAGGATTGGCAAGATTGCGTTCGTCCGGCGACGGCAGCGACGGGTTCGCTGTGCTCTCCAAACCGGGAGGAGCCTCCCATGTCGTCGCATTGAGATCGAGTGGGGTGTCCTGGATCGTGACGGTCACCGATCCATCAGCTGCGATGTCACGCTTTTCGACCACGCCCGACGAAGCTTGCGCCAACACCTGGATTCCGCCGCTCTCGGGATCGGCTTCGATCTTGGCCGCAGGTGTCTCGGGAGTGATCGCCACTTCCACTACTTGACCATCGGCCGTGGTGACCGCCGCCGCCAGACCTTCCGGTTTGATCTCGAGGCTCGCCGTCGGTCCTGACGCGGAGGCGACAAGATTGCCGGCCGCCAACGACAACGTGACCGCCGGATCCTGCGACACGAAACTCGTCGGCCCCACTTCGATCGGAACGTCCGGATTACCGGGTGTGGAGATCTGCGCGATCCCCGACGGAGTGAGGGCGAACACACTCGCCGTGCCCGGGAAGTTCAACTTGGCGCGCTCACCATCGGGTGTGATCGGTATCTGGAGCAAGAAGTCGTAGCTCGGTCGCTCACCCGGCGCGGTCTGGGCCTTGAACGGAGTCACTTCTACCTCGCCCGATTCCTCCGACGACGAGGTGGCGGTCACCGTGTTGCCGCCCACTTCCACCGACCAGTCGGGATCGGTCGAACGCACCAGCAGAGCGTTCTTCGCCACACCGACCGATCCTTCGCAGAACGGGCACGATCCGTTACGCGCGTCGATCGACGTGAGGTCCATACGCGACGCATCGCCCGTCCAGATGTTCGGGTCGTTCTCCGGATCTTCGCCCTCGAACGAGAACGACCACTCTTCTTTGTCGAGATCGACGTCGACCCAGCGGTTACGACCTGGCCAGTTCGAGTCGTACACCATGATTCGCACCTGCTCGGGCGTGCGGTACTCCACCGCGTACGGCAGGATCGCGTGACCGCCGTATTCGTCGTACACACCGAGCGAGTACACGATCTTTCCTTCGGCCAACGTGTTGGCCAACGCAGCGACCTTGTCCTCGAGTGACGTCTTCAACCACTGGCCGACTTCTTCGCGTACCTCGGGGATGAATTGCGTCGCGAAACCGCGCATGATGGCGCGAATCGTCTCCTCGTCGTCGACCAGCACCGACGTCGCCGGCTCGGCCGCTTCGTTGAAACGAGCCTGCGCCACGACGGCCAAGCCCTCGCAGTGGCCCGCCGCGCGGCTTTGGTTCACCATGCGCGCGAAGGCCGCCGCTTCCGCGGTCAATTCACAGGGCTCGGCGACACCATCGACACAAACTGATTCGTTCGATCCGAACATCGCCACGAGGTCTCCGGCACCGAACTCCTCGGGGTACCACTCGGACGGAAAGTTGGCGAACGCGAATCCGTCCTCGAGCACCTGCAGGTCGACCATCGCCACGGCCGGAGGTGGGGTGTCACTCGCGGAACCGCCGCCTCCCCCGCTACCGCCACCGCAGGCGACCACCACGAGGGCGACCAGAACCACACCCGCTCGCGCCGCTCCTATCCGCCGGAGAAGGTGGGCGACCGAAAACCCGCGCCTGGCCATGACTCTTCACACACTACTAGCAGGTCAACTGCCATTTCCCGGCGGGATTCTGGTGCGCGATCTTCACCTATACGGTGAAGAATTCTCACCAGAAAACGAAGTCCGCGCGGCCGTCCCGGAAGGCAGGTGCTCTCCGATGGTGGAGTGGGGAACCGTCGCTTCGCGTATCTCTCTGCCCACGGGCCTGAGAGGGTCAAGCCTCGGCCGAGATCATGTCGCTGATGACCGACGCGATCTTCCAGACTCCGTCGACACGCACCAGGCTGTACGCGTCGAACGCAGGCACGGGTGGGCGATCCCTGAACTTCATCGCGAACTCCTGAAGCACCACTGCGGCCTCGCCCACGATGGTCGTCGTGCGTTCGCCCGGAATCTCCACGTACCCCTCGTCGGATAGGCCATCACGCATTTGATGAACGACGTAACTGTCGTAATCCATGACGGTGATCTGCGGGTCATCGGGGAACACGCGCAAAGCGAGCACCGTCGGTTCGGTGAACAGCGCACGGTGCGCCGGCCAATCGGGCTCACTACCGGCGGAGAACGAAATCAGTTCGTAGACGCGGTCGACCACTTCTTCGGGGCTCATCTTCGTTCTCCTTCTTCGCGGCAGAGGCCTCGCCTCGACGATATTGGGCCGGGATCTCAGAAACCGTGATGCGGATCACATGGCGGCGGGGAGGGGAACTGTCGCTGCGCTCCTCCCAAATCGCATGCCGTCACCAAAGCAATAGTGCTGGCCGGCTGATACTGGTCAGACCTGAAGGAGGGCATCGAGGACCGTGGTACGCGATCCGTCGCGCGTGGCGACACACGCGTCGGGGATCTCCTGCGTGAACTGAACCTCGAGCGCCTCGAGGCGATCGAGCAGTTCGGGCAGCCGATCGACACATGCTCCCGGCGTGTCGTGCAACACCATCACGGTGTGCTCCAAGGACCGCACATGCGCCACGGCCGTGTCGACCCATCCGATCGGAT
This sequence comes from Actinomycetota bacterium, assembly GCA_039800005.1. GTDB lineage: Bacteria > Actinomycetota > Acidimicrobiia > Acidimicrobiales > Ilumatobacteraceae > Casp-actino8. The sequence continues at coordinate 4,868 of JBDLRN010000085.1, forward strand.
CGT
>JBDLRN010000086.1:0-10643 GCA_039800005.1 Actinomycetota bacterium
TTCTCTGCCATCATTGGCGGGTGGGCCAACGGTGACATGGGAAGCACCCCGGTCACGAAGGAGGTGACGCGATGACGACTCTGCTCGATCCGACGAACGAGAAGCGCGCCATGACCATGGAGCGCGTCGGTCGTCCCGAATCGCTAGCGGGCCTCACCGTCGGGTTGCTCGACATCTCCAAAGCACGCGGCGACGTCTTCCTCGACCGCCTCGAGGAGCGACTGGCCGAGATGGGCGCCAACGTGTTGCGTTACAAGAAGCCCACGTTCACCAAACCGGCTCCGGTCGATCTGCGACACGAGATCGCCATGAACTGCCAAGTGGTGATCGAAGCCCTCGCCGATTGAGGCAGTTGCACGTCGTGCAGTGTGCACGACATCGTCGACATCGAACGGCGCGGCATTCCGGCCGTGTTCGTGGCATCCGCCGAATTCGTGACGGCCGCCGACGTGCAGTCGAAATCGCTGGGCTTCCCCGACGTGGCGCGGGTGTTCACCCCGCACCCCATCCAGGACCGCACCGACGACGAAATGCGCGCCTACGCCGACGCCGCACTCGACGAGATCGTCGCAGCGGTCACCCGCCGTTCGGCCTGAGTGAACCCTCCGGCCACCCTCGGCCGGGCATGATGGAGTCGATGCGTCGCACCAAGATCGTCGCCACTCTCGGACCTGCTTCGAACGATCGCGTGGCCGAGTTGGTCGATGCCGGCGTGGCGATGGTGCGGATCAACTGCTCGCACATCACCACTCCTGAAGTGGCCTCGACGGTCCGCTCGGCGAGGGCCCAGTCGTCGAAGGTCGGCATCCTCGTCGACGTTCAGGGGCCCAAGCTGCGGCTCATCGACGGCATCGACGCCCGCGGAACGGAAGTCGTGCTGTGGGAGCGTGGTTACGGCGACGGTGCGATGGTCGGGTTCGACCCCGACGTCGTCGGAGTGAAGCCCGGCGAGCGCATCCTCGTGAACGACGGTCGCATCGTTCTGCGCGCCGTCGAGGTGAAGCCTCACATGGTGCGCGCCGAAGTCGTGGTGCCGGGAACGGCCGAAGGCAAGCGAGGGGTGAACCTGCCCGACACCAACGTGAACGTGCGCATGTTCTCCGACAAAGATCAGGCCGACATCGCGGCTGCTGTCGAGAGCGGCGCCGACTGGATCGCCCTGTCGTTCGTGCAACGGGCCGAGGACGTGCTGGAGGCGCGACGCATGGTGCCCGACGACGTACGCATCCTCGCCAAGATCGAAAGGCCGCAGGCCTTGCGCGTGCTCGACGAAATCTGCGGAGTCGCCGACGGCGTGATGGCGGCGCGTGGCGACCTCGGTGTCGAGATCCCGTTCGCTCGGTTGCCGGTGGCTCAGCGGTCGATCGCCGAAGCCTCGTTGCGGTCGGGTGCAGTGTCGATCTGTGCGACCGAGATGCTCGAGTCGATGATCACCTCCAGCCGTCCCACGCGAGCCGAGGTGTCCGACGTGGCAAATGCGGTGCGCGACGGATTCGACTGCGTGATGCTGTCGGCCGAAACCGCCATCGGCCACGACCCGGTCGGTGCCGTGCGCGCAATGACGCAGATCCTCGAAGAGGCCGACAGTCTCGACGGATTCGTGTCGCCGTTCGCCGATCACAATCCGAACGCAGCGGCCGTGGCGGCGTCGGCGGCATCGTTGGCCGGACGCCTGAAAGCCAAGGCGATCCTCGCCATCACCTACACCGGACACAACGCCGAGTTGTTGTCGGCATGTCGTCCGGTGGTTCCCGTGATCGCGGCGACGGCCGACCCGCGCGTGGCGACGCGGTTGATGTCGAGATTCGGGGTTCGTCCGGTGCTGGCTGCTCGAACCGAATCGACCGACGAATCGATCCGGTTGGCGATCGAAGCATCCATGTCGGCCGGGTTCGTGGCCACCGGTGATCTGATCATCGTGGCAATGTCGCGGATCTCACCTCGATCCGACACCGACACCATTTTCGTCCACCGCGTGTGACCGGAATCTGGTGCGCGATCTTCACCTATACGGTGAAAAATCCTCACCAGATCACCAAGGGAGGGTCACTGTGGAGGTGTCGGGGGTGATGGCGACGACGTCGACAACCACGAGGCCTTCGGCGGCCAAGTCGGCGAGCAACCGCGTCGCCACGTCGGGCGGGCGATCCATCACGCGCGCCACATCCTCCACGCGCACCGAGCCCTCGCCCAGTGCCTTGATCAGCCGCCCGCGCGCCTGACGATCCGACCCTTCGAACCGTCCTTGCGGAACACTCACGCCCGCCGATCCGACACTCGGATCTTCGCCACCATCGTCACCACCGCGCCACGCGCACCACGACTCCCACGGGCACTCGCCGCACGTCGGCGTGGGCCGACACACCATCGCTCCCAACTCCATGAGCCCCTGGTTCCACAACCACGCAGTTCCCGACGCCAACAATCGATCGGCCTCCGCCTGGGCACGACGAGCCGTCAGCTTCTCCCCCGCCATCCGCGCCAAGACGCGCGCCACGTTCGTGTCGACCACCGCCGCGTCGTGTTCGAAGGCGAAGGCCATCACCGCGCGCGCCGTGTACGGCCCGACGCCCGGTAACGCCAACAACTCTTCCAACGATTGCGGCACCTCTCCCGCATGACGCACCACGATCTCGCGCGCCGCAGCCTGCAAGTTGCGCGCCCGGCGCGGATATCCGAGCCCCTGCCACACTCGCAGCACGTCGCCCAACGCGGCCTCGGCACACTCGCGCGGCGTCGGGTACGACTCCATGAAGGCGTGCCACTTCGGCATCACCCGCGCCACGCCGGTCTGCTGGAGCATCACCTCGCTGACGAGAATGCCCCACGGATCGCGAGTCGAACGCCACGGCAACTCGCGCAGACGAATGGCCGCCCAACCGAGCAGCGCGTCCTGGACGACGCCGAGATCGCGGTCGTTCAGTCGTTGCTCCATGCGGCATCGGTGTCGTACGGGCGCTGACGAGACGGCGCGAACTCGCGCTTCCACACCATCACCCGACGACGGAAGTAGCACACTTCCTTGCCGTCCTGGTTGAAAGCCTTGGTCTCGACCGTCACCACGCCGCGATCGTTGCGCGACTTGCTCTCCTGCACGTCGAGCACGCGTGTCTCGGCGTGGATGGTGTCGCCGTGGAAGGTGGGCGACTTGTGCTGCAACGTCTCGACTTCGAGGTTGGCGATGGCCGCGCCGCTCACGTCGGGCACGCTCATGCCGAGCACCAGCGAATACACGAGGTTGCCCACCACCACGTTGCGACCCTGCACGCTCTGCGCCGCGAACCAGTCGTTGGTGTGCAGAGGGTGATGATTCATGGTGATCATGCAGAACAGATGATCGTCGTACTCGGTGATCGTCTTGCCCGGCCAGTGGCGATACACGTCACCCACCACGAAATCTTCCAAGCATCGTCCGAAGGGTCGCTCATGAACCGTCATGAGCGCAAAACCTACATCGGCTCGTGCGGAGGCTCCCCATCCGACAACGGACGTGTCGCATCTCTCGTGGACGACGACTCGGGCTTGGGGATCTCCCGCGTGCGTTCACGGGCCGGATAGCGCTCGGAGAAATCGAGGATGCTCTCCTTGCCGGTCGCCGAGGCCACCACGTCACGCAGCGGCTCGAGTCGGTCCTTGGAGATCGCCCACGGACCGACGCGCAACGACAGGTACGCCACACCACCCACGACGATCGGCAGCCAGTACTGGGCGATGCGGTACGACACCACACCCACCACCACCGTGGCGCGCGGCAGACCGAAACCCACCAACACCGGCACGTAGATGCCCTCGACGATGCCGAGTCCACCCGGCGTGATCGGAATGGCGGCCAACACGTTGGCCAACCCGAACGCCACGATGAGACCGTCGACCGAGATCGAACCACCGAAGGCTCGCAGGAACACCCACAGTGCCGCCGCGTCGAGCAACCAGTTGAGCGCCGCCCACATGCCGAGCTTGCGCATGAGAGCGCGGTCGTCCCACAACTCCTGCATTCGACCACTGATGTGGATGACCGCCTCGCCGGCCCGATCCTCGTTCATGCGAAGTCGGCGCGCGATCCGGCGGACGATCTTCTCCGACTGCGCCTGCCCGCCGATCAGTCCGAACACGATGCCGGCGGCCAGGAGCATCAAGATGATGCCGGCCACGGCCGATGTGCCGTACACCGGGTTCACACCACGCAGCGGAATCGACACCACGAGACCGGTCCACAGAATCAGGTTGAGCACGACAGCCGAGGCGAGACCCGAGGTGGCCAGCGCGAAACCGGCGTCGGGCCCCGGTACGTTCGACAACGTCATGAGTCGATAGCCGAGAGCGGAACCAGCGGCAGTTCCGCCCGGAATCAGACTCGACAACGCGCGCGTCGACAATTGGATACGGAACAAGCGCCAGATCGAGAAGTGATGACCGGACGGCCCGAGTGCCACGCGCGTCATCACCGAGTAGCAGAACAAGGCCACGAACGAAAGAACGAGACCGACCAACAGCAAGCCGGGCTGCACTTCACTCAGCTGGTCGACCGCGTTGCGCAATCCAGGGATGTTCAAGATGATGAAGTAGACGACGACGAGAGTCGCCAGCACCTTGAAAGTTCGCACGATGGCTCGTCGTCGGAAGGCCCGCCGGTCGGCTGGCGTACGTTTCAGGCGAACCCCGTCGTCGCCCGGGCGAGCCGAGATCGGCTCACTTCGGCCCTCCGACATGCCCCTTTCCTAGCAGTTCGGACGCGCCCGAACCGACAAGATCGAGTTCAGAGCGGGGGAAACGCCGTCACGATCCGGTCGAGGTGGGCGTCGAGCACGGACTGCGTCTCCGACGTCCACTTGCCCAGATGAACGACCGCCAGGTCGCGCGTGGTATCGACGATCGTGCGCTGTCCTTCGTAGCCAAGAGCGGCCAACGCGTCGGGACGTGTCTTCCACAGCCACCAATGACGTCCGTAACCGTGGCCGATCTCGGGGTCGACCGCATGCATGTCGGCCGCACCTCGCACCCACTCGGTCGACAGAAGACGGCGCCCGTCCCACTCGCCGCCGCGCAGGTACAGGTAGCCGAAACGCGCGAAATCGCGGGCGGTCGCGTACACGAACGACGACCCGATGAACGTGCCTGCCGCGTCGAGACGCGGCGTGGCCGACGTCATTCCGATGGGTGCGAACACACGGTCGCGCAGGAAGCATTCGATCACATCGCCGTGGCCCACCACGTCACCGAGCAGTCGCGTGACCACATTGGTGGTTCCCGACGAGTAGTTCCAGTGCGAGCCAGGTTCGTGTTTCAACGGCCGCGCCATCGTGTAGCCGGCCACGTCGTCGGATCCCGACCCGAACAGCATGTCGATCACGTGCGGTACCGGCGCATCGTCACCCGACACGTACTCCTCGACGAAGTCGAGACCGTCCCGCATGCGCAGAAGATGATCGATCGTGATGCGACGGCGATCGTCGTGGGCCCAAGCGGGGACTCCCGCCGGCGCCGACGTATCGAGCAGCCCGTCCTCCACTGCACAACCCACTGCAGCGTGCGTGATGCTCTTGGCCATGCTCCACGAGACGAGCGTCGTGTTCCGATCGACGGGGCCGCCCGGACCGAACGGAGTATCGGGCTGCGTTCCGTACCTCTCGTGCACGATTCGTCCACGGTGCACCACCACGAGAGCGAGTGACGTTCCCTCGCCGGGCGGCGGCGTGACACCACCCGAGAACAGGGCGTCGCTCGCGTCGAGCACCGCTGCCGGTGCGTCACCTCCCTCCGGCCATTCGACGGTCGGCCATGCGACTCCGGTCGGCTGCGCCTGAAACTTCACAACGACGACCGTTTCGCCGTCACGTCGAGCGATTCCAACTTGCCCGGAACGTCGGGAGCCGGACCACTGGCCATCGCGACCGCCTCTTCAGGCGTTCGCGTCACTGCGGCGATGCGCCGGAAGGCGTCGCTCACGAAACCGGCGTCGACCACCGAATCGAGCGCATCGAGCAACGGCCCGTAGAAGCCGGTGCCGTCGAGGAACACCAACGGCTTGCGCACCAGACCCAACTGGTTCCAGGTGAGAATCTCGAAGGCCTCGTCGAAGGTGCCGAACCCACCCGGCAGCACCACGAAGCCACAGGCGAGGTCGGCCATGCGTGCCTTGCGCTGATGCATGGAGTCGACCACCTCCAGCACCGACAGCCCGGTGTGGGCGGTCTCGGCGCGCACCAAAGGCTCGGGGATCACGCCGTGCACGAAACCGCCGGCGTCGAGCACCGCGTCGGCCACCACTCCCATGAGGCCGACCCGGCCACCGCCGTACACGAGGCCGAGATCGGCGGCCGCGATGGCTCGCCCGAGAGCCCGGGCCTCGTCGGCGAATTCCGGCCGATTGCCCGAACTCGAACCGCAGTACACGCACACGAGACGCACGTCCTCAGTGTCGCACAGCGTCGGTTCGGGACGGGTGACGTCTGACCGCCACCGACCCCGCCGAATCCTCGGCACCACTTCCGACCTCTCCGAGCGCCCCACTAGCGTTTCAACCGATGAGCACGACCGTGACCCCCGATCTTCAGACCGCCGCCGACGTGATCGACCTCGCTTCCCGAGCCGTCGGCACCGGACTCCGACGACTCGCCGAATCGGGTGGCCCCGACGTGCATCAGGTGCTGGCCTACGACCTGGCTCACGCTGCATCGGCCGTCGAAACGGCTCGCTCGATGCTCGACTACGGCGCCAAGGGAACGCACGAAGGTCTCATCACGTGCGCCTACACCGCCGACATGGCCCACGACCTCATGTCGAAGTTGATCGGCCGCGAAGAAAGTTGGGGTCTCGAGGCCGGTGCTCTCGACGCCGCTCGCCCGTTCATCGGCACGTTCCGCGATCCCGTGTTCGTCGCGTCGCTCGCCGATGTTCCCGGGCCGCGTCATCTCGACGAGGACTTCGAGATGGTGCAGGACACGTTCCGCTCGTTCGCCGAGAAGGTCATCGCGCCCCGCGCCGAACACGTGCACCGCTACAACGAAGACGTCCCCGAAGACATCATCAGCGGACTCGCCGACATGGGTGCGTTCGGGCTGTCGGTGCCGTCGGAATACGGCGGATTCAGCGAAGGTGGCGAAGGCGAGTACCTCGCGATGGTGGTGGCCACCGAAGAATTGAGCCGCGGCTCGCTCGGCATCGGCGGATCGCTCATCACGCGCCCCGAGATCCTCACCCGAGCCCTCGTGAAAGGCGGCACCGAGGATCAGAAGCAGGAGTGGTTGCCCAAGTTGGCCACCGCCGAAGTGATGGCGGCCGTCGCGGTGACCGAACCCGACTACGGCAGCGACGTCGCCGGCATCAAGGTGACCGCAGTTCCGGCCGAGGGCCCCGATGGTGAAGCCGGTTACGTGATCAACGGGGTGAAGACCTGGTGCACGTTCGCCGCTCGCGCCAACGTGCTCATGCTCCTGGCCCGCACCAATCCCGATCGTTCGCTCACCCACAAGGGATTGAGCGTCTTCATCGTTCCCAAGCCACTCGGTGACGCACACGGTTTCGAATTCACCCAGCAGGTGCAGCCGAACGGGTCGACCGGGAAGATGGAAGGCCGACCGATCGACACCATCGGTTACCGCGGCATGCACTCGTACGAGATCGCCTTCGACAACTGGTGGGTGTCGGCCAAGAACCTCATCGGGGAAGAGAGCGGCCTCGGCAAGGGCTTCTACTACCAGATGGAAGGTTTCGAGAACGGTCGTCTGCAGACCGCGGCGCGGGCGGTGGGTGTGATGCAGGCCGCCTACGAAGCCGCCTACGACCATGCGCACAATCGCAACGTGTTCGGACAGAACATCAGCGAGTACCAACTCACCAAGGTGAAGCTCGGTCGCATGGCCGTGCTCATCCAGGCCGGGCGTCAGTTCGGCTACCAGGTGGCCAAGTTGATGGCCAAGGGTGTGGGCACCACGGAGGCGTCGATGGTGAAGGCCTACGTGTGCAAGGCAGCCGAATGGGTCACGCGTGAAGCCATGCAGATCCACGGTGGCTACGGCTACGCCGAGGAGTACAGCGTGAGCCGGCTGTTCGTCGACGCGCGCGTGCTGTCGATCTTCGAAGGGGCCGACGAGACGTTGTGCCTGAAGGTGATCGCTCGGCGCCTCACCGAGCAGAGCCGCTGACCCCGGTGTTCTGGTGCGTGATCTTCACCGTATAGGTGAAGATCACGCACCAGATTCAGCGGATCCGCGCACGATCACCACGGCGTAGTCACTGTCGCCCGAGTGTTCGTCGAACGGGTCACCGTCCCAGTTGCGCCACGTCGCCACATGGGAGGACCCGGCTTCGGCGGCGTCGGTGACGAGCTCCGGAGCGAGATACGAATCCGACCGCTTCTCCTGCGACCAACCGCAGACCAGCAGTCCACCGCTTCGCAGATGTCGCAACAGGTTGCGCACGATCGCCGACTGCGAGCCGGGTTCGCAGAAGTTGAGGATGTTGCCGATCATCACGACCACGTCGAATCGCTCGGCGAGATCGACCGTCGCCAGATCACCCACCAGCCACGTGATCGACTGCGACTTGGGCCGCGCCTTGTCGACCATGTCGGAGTCGAGATCGACACCGGTCACGGTGTGACCACGTCGCTCGAGTTCGACGGCGAGCCGACCCGTGCCACATCCCGCATCGAAAATCCGACACACACGGCCGCCCAAGTGGGTCTCGATCAACCGGATGACGGCGTCGGCCTCACCATGCACGTTGTCACCACGTGCCGCCATCGCCTCCCATCGCGCGTCGTACTTCTCGAGGTCGATCTGCTCTCGCCACTCGGCCCAACGGGCCGAGACGTTTTCGCCCGGCCGAGTCATGCGAGGAGATCGAGGAGAGACCGGATACGAAGAAAATCAGCCCCGTCGTGATCGTCGTAGGGATCGAGGAGCACCGGCAGGAGCCCGGCGTTGCGCGCCCCGCCCACGTCCATCGTCACGCTGTCGCCCACGTACGCCACCCGGGATCGATCGATTCCCGGCAGCGCCTCCAGACCGAAGTCGAAGATCCGGGGATCGGGTTTGGCGATCCCCACCACATGGCTGTCGACCACCACTCGAACCGGCACACCATCACCCTCGCCCACCTGACACACCTTGGAGCGAGCGAGCACCGACTCGATCTGTCCGGTCGCATTGCTCACCACGCCGATGGGGACGCGCCGCTCGTGGAGACCGCGCAACGCCTGCACACTGTCGGCGAGCGCATAGCGCCACAACCACGCCGAACGAGTCCGGTCGAGAACCATCGATGCTTCTTCCACCTCGTGCGCGTGAACGTCGACCGCCTCGACGTAGGCGACGTTGTACACCGACCAATCGCTCTCGGATGATCCGGCACGCGACTTGGCGGCCATCCCGGCGTAATGGGCACGGTGATACCGATCGAGATCGTCGGACCCCCCGTAGTACTGCAACAGGGGCGACACCACGTGCGGATCGGGGATCACGAAGATTCCCCCGGCGTCGAACAGAACGGCGTCGACTTCGTGGCCGTGGATCTGGAGCGGAGTGGGCACTCCACCAGGGTAGGGCGTACCCTTTCGATGTGCGCAGTGCCCGTGACTTCTTCAAACCCCTCGCCGTCGGCGCCCCCGATCCCGTCCGCGAGATCCCCTTCCGCCCGAGCCGGATGATCCACTTCTTCCCGCCATCCAACGACAAGATGGTGTCGAAGCTCCCTGAGATCGTGCCGACCGTCGACATCATCCTCGGCAATCTCGAAGACGGCGTGCCGGCCACCGACAAAGAAGCGGCCCGCGCCGGTCTGGTGAAGGTGGCTCGCACCGTTCCGATGGGCACCACGCAACTCTGGACGCGCGTGAACAGCCTCGATTCGCCCTGGGCGCTCGACGATCTCACCACCATCGTCACCGAGGTGGGCGACAAGTTCGACGTGATCATGATTCCGAAAGTCGAAGGACCCGAAGACATCCACTACGTCGATCGTCTCCTCGCTCAACTCGAAGCCAAGGCGGGCCTGAAGAAGCCGCTGCTCATCCACGCCATCCTCGAGACGGCGCGTGGCGTCGCCAATGTCGAAGAGATCTGCGGCGCGTCACCCCGCATGCAGGGACTCTCGCTCGGACCGGCCGATCTGGCGGCCAACCGCCGCATGAAGACCACCCGCGTGGGCGGCGGCCACCCCGACTACGTGGTGCGTCAGGACCCGAATCCGACCGATGCCGACGCGCCTCGTGCCACCTATCAACAGGACCTGTGGCACTACACGATGGCGCGCATGGTCGACGCCTGTGTGATGCACGGCATCCTTCCCTTCTACGGACCGTTCGGCGACATCAAAGACACCGTCGCCTGCGAAGACCAGTTCCGCAACGCCTATCTGCTCGGTTGCGTGGGTGCCTGGTCATTGCATCCCGCGCAGATCGACATCGCGCGGCGCGTGTTCAGCCCGCGACCGTCCGACGTGGCCCACGCTCAACGCGTGATCGACGCCATGGGCGACGGCACCGGCGCCATCATGCTCGACGGCAAGATGGAAGACGACGCCTCGGTCAAGCAGTGCAAGGTCGTCGTGCAGTTGGCTCGCGAGCTCGCCGCTCGCGACCCCGAGCTGGCTCAGGCCTACGGATTCTGAGGAGTGATCATGTCCGATCTCCGTCCGCGCCG
>JBDLRN010000087.1:0-9769 GCA_039800005.1 Actinomycetota bacterium
CATCGTGAACCGGCCTTCTTGTTCGGCGATCGCCGCGTGGAACTCGATCTGGTAGAGGAGATCCCCGAGTTCCTCCACCAGATGCTCGTCGGTCGACGGATCGTCGGGGTCGAGAGCCAGGATCGCGTCGACCACCTCGTAGGTCTCTTCGAGCAGGTAGGTCACGAGTGAGCGGTGATCCTGTTCGCGGTCCCAGGGGCATTCACGCCGCAACGTGCGTGCCAACTCGTGGAACGACACGAGCTCGCGACCGACCGGTGCGGCGAGACGGGGCACGTACAACGATGTGAGGTGGTCGGCCTCGAGAGTTCGGTCGATCTCGGACCAGGGAATGCGGGTCACCACTTCGTCGGGCAGGCCGAGATGATGAAGGAGCACCACCTCGACATCGTCGTTGGTCGCGTCGATGAGATCCTCAGCCGCCAACTTGATGTCGGACAGCACCCAGTTGGCGTGACAGTGGGCGACGAGCAGCGGGCCCGACACCCCTGCCGCCCGACGAGCGAAGTCGTGTCCGTCGACGAAAGTGACTCCGTCGTCGATCGGGTCGACTCCGAGGCGAGCCCACACCAGATCGAGAAAACTCATCGCCGGATGCAGTCGGACCTCGAGGCGCGGGTCGGCGATCAACAGGCGAACGGTGCGTTCGAGAACCAGCGGCGAACCCGGCACCACGTAGACGACGGACTCGCCAGAGTCGGCGGCCAGCCGAGTCTCGACGACCAGCCGTTCGTGAATCGTCCGGTACACGGCGTCGAAATCGCCGGCCGACTCGTACACGTCGTCGAACGAGACGGCGTCGTGAACGAGGTGAGCGCTCGGATGGCGGGCGGTGCGCAGAAAGCGTCGCGTCGATTCGCCGATCACGCGTCGGGTCTCGTCGGTGACGAATTCGTCGCCGCCGGGTCCGAGACCCACCACGTGAAGAACGCTCATTCGGAATTCAGGTCCGCGCCGGAGCTCACGCCGGAACGACTCGTCCGGTGTCGGCGTCCCAGACTCCGTACTCGGAACTCACCCACACGTCGGCAGCCAGGATCGCATCGGCCCGTTCGGCTTCGGCCAGACCCAGACCGATGACCTCGCGCACGTCGTCGGCGACCTCGTCGAACGGACGGAGCACGACCACGACCCACCCCACGTTGGGAAGTTCGAACGGAGCCGTGGGCCGGCCGATCTCGGCAGTACCGAGAGCGGTGGCGAATTCCGGAACGATCTGACTCGCCAGAGTCACCTGGTCGAAGCAAGCCGAACCCGAACCGGGATCGGTGATGACGCCCCCGTCGGCGGCCGACGAATCGATCGAATACTGGGCAGCCAAGTCGGCGAAATCGGAACCGGCACCGAGTTGGGCGTCGACCTCGGCGATCACCGCTTGGTCGGTCACGAGAATGGCGCGGAGGCAGAAGACCCCCGACGTACTCGGCCCGGCGTCGTAGAGATCGCGCAGTTCGTCGGTCGAGGGGCCGAAGGCGTCGGCGAACAGTCGTTGAACGGCGGTGGCCAGAACGTAGAAGTCCTGCGCGGCGGGAGATGCGTCACCGAAGGCCGCCTGCTGTTCGAGTTCGGTGCGGGCCGCGTCGAGATCGGCATCACTCAACGTCACGCCCTCGTCGTTCAGACGCTCGATCAAGATGGTGGTGGCGGCCCAGTCGGTCAACAGTCCGTGGGCCACACCACTGCGCACCGTGCCGGACTCGGTCTCGGCGTTCGGGATGGCGAGGGCGTAGCCGGCCAGCAGCTCGTCGAAGTCGGATCCGGAGAGTTCGCGTCCGTTCACCCGGATGGCGGTCGACTCGACACTGGAGCAGGCCGACAGAGCGAGCGTCGCGCCGACCGACAAGGCGATCACGGACACGCGACGAGAGAGACGGGGGAGAGGCATCACGCCTCCAACCTAGTTGTCGGCCCCGGGGAAGAGACGGCTCAGGAAGTCGAGGAGGTATTCGACCGGTTCACGTGTTCGGGGGACCGGCACGATCAGTTGCTGCAGGGTTTCTTTGTGGATGGCGTCCTTGGCCAACCGAGACAGGCGCATGGTGTCGGAGACCTTGAGCGTGATCGGTGACAGACGGGCGTCCGATCGGGAGACGACCACCTCGGTGAGTCCGAGTCGATGGCACTCGGCGCGGACCCGACCGACCTGGAGCAACATGTCGGCCGGTTCGGGGATCGGACCGTAGCGGTCGAGCCATTCGTTGCGAATGTCCTCGACCTCGTCACGCGTCTCGACGGTGGCCAGACGACGATAGGCCTCGAGACGAAGTGCTTCTTTCGACACGTAGTCGGTGGGCAAGAAAGCGTGGGTGGGCACGTCGATCTTGATCTCCGACGGCTCCTTGGTCGGCTCGCCCTTCATCTCGCCGACCGCTTCGGTGACCATCTGGCAGTAGAGGTCGTAACCCACTGCGGCGATGTGTCCGCTCTGGGCTTCGCCGAGGAGATTGCCCGCTCCACGAATCTCGAGATCTCGCATGGCGATCTTGAAGCCGCTGCCCAACTCGGTCGACTCGCCGATCGTGCGCAGACGCTCGTAGGCCTCCTCGGACAACGCGCGGTCGGCCGGATGGAAGAGATACGCATACGCGCGCTGACCGCTTCGGCCGACTCGTCCGCGCAGCTGGTGCATCTGTCCGAGCCCGAGCAGGTCGGCGCGTTCGACCACGAGCGTGTTGACCGACGGCATGTCGATACCGCTCTCGATGATGGTGGTGCACACCAACACGTCGTACTCGCCCTCCCAGAAGTCGAGCACGACCTGTTCGAGAGTTCCCTCGTCCATCTGGCCATGCGCGACGGCGATACGAGCCTCGGGAACGAGCTCTCGCAGACCGGCCGCGCACTCCTCGATGGTCTGCACCCGGTTGTGCACCCAGAAGACCTGACCCTCGCGCAGCAATTCGCGACGGATCGCTTCCATGGCCACGCGCTCGTCGTATTCGCCGACGAAGGTGAGGATGGGCTGGCGATCGGCGGGCGGCGTCTGCAGAAGGCTGAGATCGCGGATGCCGACCAGGCTCATCTCGAGCGTTCGCGGAATCGGCGTCGCGGTGAGGGTGAGCACGTCGACGTTGGTCTTCAGATGCTTCATGGCCTCTTTGTGCTGCACGCCGAAGCGTTGCTCCTCGTCGACGATCAGGAGTCCGAGATTCTTGAACTTGACCCCGCTCGACAACAGGCGGTGGGTCCCGATCACGCAATCGATGTCACCCGACTCGAGCCCGGCGATCACCTTGTTGGCTTCGCCCTGGGTGAGAAAGCGCGACAGCACTTCGACCCGGATCGGGTAGCCGGCGAAGCGATCGGCGAAGGTGCTCCCGTGTTGCGACGCGAGCAGGGTGGTGGGCACCAATACGGCGACCTGCTTGCCGTCCTGGATCGCCTTGAACGCGGCGCGCACCGCTACCTCGGTCTTGCCGAACCCGACGTCACCGCACACCAGACGATCCATCGGATATGGCCGTTCCATGTCGGCTTTGGTCTCGTCGATCGCCTTGCGTTGATCGGGTGTCTCGACGAACGGGAAAGCATCCTCCATCTCGTGCTGCCACGGCGTGTCGGGTGAGAAGGAGTGGCCGTGAGCGGTCACCCGCTTCTGGTAGAGCACCACAAGTTCCTGGGCGATCTCGCGCACGGCGCTGCGCACGCGCGACTTCGACTTGGCGAAGTCGGAGCCGCCCAGGCGATGCAGCACCGGCGTCTCTCCGCCCACGTACTGGCGGATGCTGTCGATCTGGTCGGACGGAACGTAGAGCTTGTCGCCACCCTTGTAAGCGAGCAGGAGGTAGTCGCGCTCGATGCCGCCGATCGTGCGTTTGACCATTCCTTCGTACTTGCCCACGCCGTGTACGTGATGAACGACGTAGTTGCCGGGCTGGAGATCTTCGAAGATGGTGGTCGACGTCGCTCGTCGTGGGCGAGGTTTGCGATGTGCGCGACGACGTCCGGTGATGTCGGCTTCGGCGATCACCGCCAATTTGGCCGACGGAATCGTGAAGCTGCGATGCAGTGGCGCGACGGTGATCACGCCGCCGCTTCCGGCGAGATCGACGACCGACGGGTCGTTGCCGGTGGAATCGACCACCGAGAACGCCAGACCGGCGTCGCCGAGCGACGAGGCGAGGCGTTCGGCCGAACCGACTCCGTCGGCCGACACCACGACGCGGTATCCCTCGGCGAGCAAGTGGCCGAAACGGCCGGCGGGACCTTCGCCCAAGGTGCCCATTCCGGTGGCCACACCCCATCCGCTCGCCTCGAGCAGTGGAACCTCCGGTCCGTCGGCCACCGGGATCAGATTCCACGAGCCGCGCGACGTTCCTCCGGGAGTGCCGAGCAGATGATCGGGAGCGACATGCAGGCGGGGGAACGTGCGCGAGGCGTCGCGTGCCCACGACGACGCGAGAGCGCGAGCGAGATCGTCCTCTTCGGCGAGCAGATCCTGGGCTCGGTCGCGCAAGCGTCGCGGTTCGATCAAGACGATCTTGGCCTCGGGTGGCAACACGTCGGTGAGAATCGTGGGCTTCTCGGTGAGCCACGGGAGCCAACTCTCCATGCCGTCGAAGATCTGCCCCTCGGCGAGACGCTCCCAGTGTTCGCGACCCCATGGTTCGGACGCGACGAGCGACGACGCCCGAGCCCGACACTCGTCGGTCATGATCAACTCGCGCGCCGGGAACAACAGCACCTCGTCGATGTCGGCGTCGCTGCGCTGGTCGTGTACCGAGAAGGTGGTGAGGCGATCGACCTCGTCACCCCACAAGTCGATGCGCACCGGCACGTCACCGGTCGAGGGGAACACGTCGACGATCGCGCCGCGTACGGCGACTTCTCCGCGATGCTCGACGACGTCTTCGCGTCGATAGCCGCGGGCGACCAGAGTGCTCACGAGTTCGATCGGATCGAGGGTCGATCCCTTGCGCACGACGACGGGTGCGGCGACTCCGTCAATTCGATCAGTATCCGGTCCGAGCTGTTGGAGCAGAGATCGCATGCTGGCCACCACGACCGCCGGTCGGCGATCCTCGTGCGCGAGTCGCCAGAGAACTTCGAGGCGTCGGCCCATGGTGTCGACGCTCGGACTCACTCGTTCGAACGGCAAAGTCTCCCAGGCCGGGAAGAGCACCACGTCGCTCGCGCCCGGTGAGTCGGAACGAGACGCGGTGCTCGATGACATGCCAGATGAGATGCTCGATGGCATGAAGTGCGCGAGGTCGTCGGCCAACTGGGCGGCCATGGTTCCCGTGGGGCAAGCCACGACGATCGGACGACGTCCCGACAGTTGAGCGAGCGCGGCGACGGTGACGGCGCGGGCCACGTCGGGAACGGCGATCGTGCCGTCGACGGCTCCGATCAAGGTGCGCAGCGCCGGATCGTTGCGCAGCCGCGACGGGAGCGACGAGAGCACGCTCACAACGAGTTGTACGTGTTCATGGCGGCATCGACGCCGTCGACGACGATCTTCTCCACCGCATCGGCCGCCACACGCACCGCCACGTCGAGGATCTCGCGCTCGGCCGGAGGCACGCGACTCAGCACGTGATTGGCTCCCTGTTCCTTCGACGTCGGTTTGCCCACGCCGATGCGCACGCGCACGTAATCCTGGGTCCCGGTTCGGTCGGTGATGCTGCGCAGTCCGTTGTGCCCGCCGAGACCGCCGCCGAACTTCACGCGCACCGTGCCGGGTGACAGATCGAGCTCGTCGTGCACGACCACCAGGGCCGGAAAACCGCCGTCGATCACGAAACCGTGACGCCGGACCAACTTGGCCACGGCGTTGCCACTTTCGTTCATGAACGTGGTGGGGAAGGCGAGGACGGCCCGCTTGGTGTTGGGCGGAGAGCCGAGCCGGATCTGGCCTTCGAGTGCCGAGTCGCGTCCGGCACTGAGAGTGGTGCCGTGTCGGCGAGCCAGTTCGGCGACGACTTCTTCCCCGACGTTGTGGCGCGTGCGGGCGTACTGCTTGCCGGGATTGCCGAGTCCGACGACGAGAGCGTCGAACGTGGGTGCGTGCTTCTTCTCCGGCACGAGTACCGGCGTGGCGTCAGGACGCAGGTGCGGCTTCGGCGGCAGCCCCGGCGGCCGCCGAAGGTGCAGACTTGGAGCCGACCGCGGCGGTGACGACCGGCATGTCGGACTCGCCGAGTGCACGGCATCCGGCCGGAAGGGTGATGTCGGACAAGCGGATCACGTCACCGGGCTGCATGTTCGACACGTCGACGGTGACCTCACTCGGCATGTTGGCCGGGGTGGTGACCAACTCGAGGGTGTCGACGGCGGCGTCGACGAGACCACCTTCGGCCAGAACGGCCTTGGCGTTGCCGACCAAGTGAACCGGCACCGACACGGTGAGCTCCTCGCTCAGGTCGATGCGCAGGAAGTCGACGTGGGAGACGGTGCGACGCACCGGATGACGCTGCATGTCCTTGACGACGGCCGGGTAGGAGTTGCCGTCGACTTCGAGAGTGAGGATGGTGTTCGCACCGGCCGGGCCCGACAGGGCCACGCGCAGTTCGGCGCGAGCGACCGACACCGACACCGGTGTCATGCCGAGGCCGTAGAGCACACCCGGAATCTGCTCCTCGCGACGAAGGCGACGGGCGGCGGCCGAGCCCTCGGCGCGGCCCGATGTGATGCGGAGTGTGGTCGACATGACTGGCCTTTCGTAGGACCCCGGCCACACGAGCGGGCCAGGGGCGATACCGGCTGGCAATGCTAGGGCCTGGTCGGGAAGGATCCCACCCCGGGATCGCAGCCTGGTAACTAGGCCAGGGAACTAGGCCTGGTTCTCGCCGCCGAAGATCTCCGACACGCTGGTGTCGTCGAACACGGCCGACAGGGCGTCGGCGATGATCGGCGCCACCGAGATGACCTGGATCTTGTCGATCAACTTCTCGGCCGGAATGGGCAAAGTGTTGGTGAGAACGACCCGATCGATGCGGGAGTTGGCCAGACGCTCGACGGCCGGCCCCGACAGGACGCCGTGGGTAGCCATGGCCCACACCTCGGTGGCCCCCTTGTTCAAGAGCAACTCGGCGGCCGACACGATGGTGCCACCGGTGTCGATCATGTCGTCGGTGAGGATGCAGAGGCGCCCCTCGACGTCACCGATCACGTCGAGGGCCTGAGCGGTGTTGGTGGTGCCCTTCGGACGGCGCTTGTACACGAAGGCCAGATCGGCGCCGAGGTGCTGCTGCATGCGCTCGGCCACTTTGATGCGTCCGGCGTCGGGCGACACGATCACCGGATCCTTGGCGTTGGCGCGGATGTAGTCCTCGATGACCGGCATGGCGGTGAGGTGATCGACCGGACCGCCGAAGAAACCCTGGATCTGGCCGCTGTGCAGATCGATCGACACCATGCGCTTGGCACCGGCGGCAAGAAACAGGTCGGCGATCAGACGCGCGGTGATGGGCTCGCGTCCTTCGGCCTTTCGGTCCTGTCGGGCGTAACCGTAGAACGGACACACCGCCGTGATGCGCTTGGCCGAGGCGCGCTGCGCAGCATCGATCATGATGAGCTGTTCCATGATCGAGTCGTTGATGCTGCGACCGTCGCACCCGTAGTGCGTCTGCATGATGAACACGTCGCAACCGCGAACACTCTCACCGAAACGCGGTCGCACTTCACCGTTGGCGAACTCGACCAGGTTCGGGTCGCCGAGATCGATGCCGAGGTGACGGGCCACCTCGTGAGCCAGAGCCGGATGGGTCCGACCCGAATAGAGCGCCATTCGTTTGGTCGTGACTTTGTCCATGGAACCCGTGTCGCCCTCTCGTGGATCTCTGCCGCGGATCGCGTGCTCAGGGCGAACTATAGAACGGGCCGGTCGTCGCGCCCCCAGCCACTCGGGACCCCGGTGCCAGATGAGCGAACGGACCGACATGGCAGTCGTCGCCGACCTCGGCGTCGCGCGCCACGGTGTTCTCGACCACCGTCCGTTCGCCCACGACCGTGTCGACCAGGCGGGTGTGCGGGCCGATCTCGCTCTCGGCACCGATCGAGGTGCGGCCCTGCAGCATGGTTCCGGGGAACAGGGTGACGTCGCGGCCGATCGACACACCGGTGTCGATGAAGGTCTGCCGGGGATCGAGCATCGTGACGCCGTTCAGCAACCAGTGCCGATTGATGCGAGACCGGAGTTCGCGCTCGGCGAGGGCCAGTTGCCAACGATCGTTGACCCCGAGGGTCTCGGCCGGATCGGCGGTGACCGCGCCCACCTGATGTCCCATGCCGGCCAAGGACGCGATCACGTCGGTGAGGTAGTACTCGGACTGCGAGTTGTTCGGCGACAAGTGGCGCAACGCCGGACCGAGCAGGTCGCGTCGGAAGGCGAAGATGCCGGTGTTGATCTCGGTGATGGCTCGTTCGTCGGTGGTGGCGTCGCGCTGTTCGACGATGCGCAGGACCCGCTTCGACTTGGAGTCGCGCACGATGCGTCCGTAGCCGGTGGCGCCACCCGGACTGTCGGCGAGATCGGCCACCAGAACCGTCGCGCCGAACCCCTTGGTCTCGTGGTGGGAGACCAATTCGTCGATGGTCTCGGGTCGCAGCAACGGGGTGTCGCCGGTGAGGACGAGCACGGTGGACGTGTCGTCGATGTTCGGGCTCGAGATGTTCGGGCTCGAGACGTTCGGGCTCGAGATGTTCGGGCTCTCGTCGAGGGCGTCGAGACCGACCAAGGCCGCGTCGCCGGTACCGCGCTGGACGGCCTGCTCGGCGAACAGCATGTGCGCCCAGTCGGGAGCGTCGTCGAGGACCCGCCGGGTCACTCGCTCGGCACCGTGGCCCACCACCATCGCGATCTGATCGGGACGGACCGCCGACAGCGAATGCACGACGTGCATCACGAGCGGACGGCCACAGATCAGATGGAGCGGTTTGGGGCGGGCCGAGCGCATCCGAGTTCCCTCGCCGGCCGCGAGGATGATGGCGTACACGGGCACGACCACAGGAATAGCACGGGGAACATCCTTGGCCGAGGCAGATCGCTCGGATGCTCGACTCCCAGCCGCTCGGGGAGTTGCCGATGCAGTGCTCCGGGGAGAGGGATCGAACCCCTATTCGCGGAATCAAAATCCGCTGTCCTACCGATTGAACGACCCCGGACAGTGCGTCGAATCGTACCGCCTGACCTGGTCGGGTCGCCCGGTCACGTTCGGCTGACGGGGTGAGGGGCCAGGTGGGACGGGGGTTCCCGTGTTGGGGTTGTCGGGGGTCAATGGCTAGCGTCTCAGGGGTTATCCCGTCGAGAGGCCACCATGGGTTCGTTGATCAAGAAGCGTCGCAAGCGGATGCGCAAGAAGAAGCACAAGAAAATGCTGCGCCGCACGCGTCACCAGCGACGCAAGTAATCACTGGTAGCGGGTCACCTCGACGGTTGCCTCGGGCAATCGCTCGGCAAGGTACCCGTGATCGCCGATCACGAACCAGGTCGCGCCACTGCCGGCCAGGGTCGGTGGGGTCCCCGCCATCTCGGTAATCCTCGTTTTCCACGTATCGAGTCGAGGTTCGACTCGAACCGCTGCGATTTCCAAGTCGTTGACGACGTGGTGCTCGTGGCGTGCGAGCCCGCGATTCTCGAGCTCGTCGAACGCGCGGTAGACCGCCGGCGTGCTCACCGAGAACGGCGGGACGATCAAGGTCACCATCCCCGGATCGGGCGTCACCGGTTCGACGATCTCGCCGATACCCCGCACGCGCGCTCGACCCAGTCCGGCGAGACAGAACGCCACGTCGGCACCGATGTCGGCGGCCACCTCGAGATCGGTGA
>JBDLRN010000088.1:0-35409 GCA_039800005.1 Actinomycetota bacterium
AGCAATCCGGCTTCGAGGTAGGCCGGCATCATGCGACTCTCGACATCGTCGCGGCTGAAGCCGAACGTCATCTGGGTGAGGTCGTTGGTTCCGAAGCTGAAGAAGTCGGCTTCCTCGGAAAGTTCGTCGGCCCGCAGCGCCGCGCGCGGCGTCTCGATCATGGTTCCGATCGACACCTTCGGCTTCTTGCCCGTCGAACCCTTGGTCGCCTCGGCGATGCCCTCGACGACCCACGAGCGAGCGAGAGCCAACTCTTCTCGAGTGACCGTGAGCGGGATCATCACCTCGACGATCGGCTTGCCGCCCTTCTTGGCCCGCTCGGCGGCGGCTTCGAGGAGCGCACGCACCTGCATGGCGTAGAGGCCGGGCTTGACGACGCCGAGACGCACACCGCGGGTTCCGAGCATCGGATTGAACTCCGACCACTCCTTGGCGACGGTGAGGAGGTTCTCCTCCTCAGCCGACAATCCGTGCTCGGCCTTCTTGATCTCGAGTTCGTCGACACGCGGAAGGAACTCGTGCAGCGGCGGGTCGAGCAGACGCACCGTGACCGGCAGACCGTCCATCGCCGTGAGGATCTCGACGAAGTCCTTCTTCTGGACCTTGCGCAGTTCTTCGAGTGCGGCAGTCTCTTCGGCCGGCGTGCGAGCGAGGATCATGCGACGCACGACCGGCAGACGGTCAGGCGCGAGGAACATGTGCTCGGTCCGGCACAGACCGATACCTTCGGCGCCCATCTCGCGGGCGTTGGTCGCGTCTTCGCCGGTGTCGGCGTTGGCGCGCACGGCGAGCTTGCCCTTGCGGATCTCGTCGGCCCACTTCAAGATGGTCTCGAATTCCTTGGGTGGCTTGGCCGACGACAACTTCACCTCGCCGACGACCACGTTGCCGGTGGTGCCGTCGAGAGAGATGACGTCACCTTCACGCACGGTCACGTCGCCCACGCTGAACTGCTTGCCCGAGATCTTGATGGCCTCGGCACCCACGACGGCCGGGGTACCCCAACCGCGTGCGACCACGGCGGCGTGGCTGACGAGTCCGCCACGAGCGGTGAGGATGCCCTGCGACACCATCATGCCGTGGACGTCTTCGGGGCTGGTCTCGCTACGGACCAGGATGACCTTCTCGCCGCGATCGGCGGCGTCGGCGGCTTCGTCGGCGGTGAAGTACACCTTGCCGACCGCCGCACCGGGCGACGCAGCGAGACCCTTGGTGAGGACCTTGTTGTCGCCGCCTTCGAACTGCGGGTGCAGGACCTGGTCGAGATGTTCGGCCGCCACACGCGACACGGCCTCCGACTTGCTGATCTTCCAGACACCCTTCGGACCCTTGGTGCCCTTGGTCATGTCGACGGCCATGCGCAGCGCAGCCGCACCGGTGCGCTTGCCGACGCGGGTCTGGAGCATCCACAACTTGCCCTGTTCGATGGTGAACTCGGTGTCGCACATGTCCTTGTAGTGCGCTTCGAGTCGCACGAAGATCTTCATGAGTTCGGCGTGGATCTTCGGGAACTGGCGCTGCAGCGCGTCGAGATCCTCGGTGTTACGGATACCCGCGACCACGTCCTCGCCCTGGGCGTTGACCAGGAAGTCGCCGTACGGGACGTTCTCGCCGGTGGCCGCGTTACGCGTGAAGCCCACTCCGGTGCCGGAGTTGTCGTCGCGGTTGCCGAACACCATGGTCTGCACGTTGACCGCGGTACCGAGATCGTGCGAGATCTTCTCGCGCACGCGATAGGCGATGGCGCGCGCGCCGTTCCAGCTCTTGAACACCGCTTCGACGGCTCCACGCAGCTGGGCCTCGGGCTTCTGCGGGAACGGCTTGCCGGTCTCCTTCTTCACCACGTCGAGATACGCCCGGCAGAGATCCTTCAACACGGCCGACGAGAGTTCGGCGTCGGACTTCACACCGGCGCGATGCTTGGCGTCCTCCAGCGGATGCTCGAACAGCGCGCCGTCGACGCCGAGAACGATGCGGCCGTACATCGAGATGAAACGACGGTACGAGTCGTAGGCGAAACGCTCGTCGTTGGTGACCGAGGCAAGACCCTTCACGCTCTGGTCGTTGAGACCGAGGTTGAGGACGGTGTCCATCATGCCGGGCATCGAGAACTTGGCACCCGAACGAACACTGACGAGCAACGGATCCTTCGGATCGCCGAGCTTGCGCTTCATCGCCTTCTCGAGTTTGGCGACCTGCGCACGAATCTCGGCGTCGAGGCTCTTCGGCCAGCCACCGTGCATGTACTCGCGACAGGCATCGGTCGAAATGGTGAATCCCGGAGGTACGGGCAACTTGAGGACACTCGTCATCTCGGCGAGATTGGCGCCCTTGCCACCGAGCAGATCCTTCATCTGCATGGGGGGACGACGGTGTTTGTGATCGAAAGAGTAGACGTACGGCACGGTCGGCGAGTCTACGACGGTCGGCCCGACAACGAACAGCCCGGCCCGTAGCATTGTGATCGATGAGGATTCTGGGCTTTCCGATCGACGTTC
This sequence comes from Actinomycetota bacterium, assembly GCA_039800005.1. Lineage (GTDB taxonomy): Bacteria > Actinomycetota > Acidimicrobiia > Acidimicrobiales > Ilumatobacteraceae > Casp-actino8. The sequence continues at coordinate 2,499 of JBDLRN010000088.1, forward strand.
GGCCCGGTTTCTTCGTCTTTCTCGTGCTGATCGTCGTGCTGAACGGCGTGCCACTCGGCGCCTGGTTGGCCGGTTCGGTCGCTTTTTTCACCGTGGCCCACGAACTCGGACATGCGCTGGCCGCTCGTCGCACCGGCGCCACCGCTCGCATCTCACTCGATTTCCTCGCCGGTTACGCGTCGTTCACCCCGGTGCGACGCTTGAGTCGCGCCGAGCGGGCCGGAATCGCCCTCGCCGGACCGCTCACCCAGATCGGGCTCGGAGTGGTGGCCCTGCTCGTGATCGGGGTCAACCCGCTCGACAGCGGCGACTTCGCTGCCGAACCGCATTCGTTGGCCATCTGGTGGGCCGGTCCGATCATCGGCCTCTTCAATCTGGTTCCCGTGATGCCGCTCGACGGCGGCAACGTGGCGGCCGAGGTCGTCGATCTGGCCCGACCCGGACGCGGTCGCGACATCATGATCCGACTGAGCGTCCCGATCACCGCTGGTGTGCTCGTCGGCATGTTGGTCGTTCCCGACCTGCGGCCGGTCGCGGTGTTCGCGGTCGTGTTGCTCGTCATCCAGATGCAGTTGCTCGCCGCGATCAACCGACCCGACCGACCCGACACCGCAGCCGACATGGTGCGCATGCTCACCGCCGCCGAGAACGAGGCCTGGATCAGCGGACGGCCCGGACTGCTGCCCCCGGGCCGCCAAATGTCTCCGTGGTGGCAGGCCTCGAACGCGCTCGGCGCCGGTGATCGCGAGCGGGCGCGGCAACTCGTGCTGTCCGATCTCACCGACTCGTCGGGTCGCGCCCGCAACTGGTGGCCACCACACGCCGCCACCCCCGACCTCCTCGGACCGATCGTCGACAACTTGCCCCGCCCACTCCCCTCACCCGCCGCCGACTGGCCCGCTCAGAGCGTGAACACGCTCGTGTGGGCGTTGAAGAAGACCGGCCACTTCGCCGACGGCGCACACTTCGGCGCGGCGGCCTATCGACATCACCCGTCGACTTTGCTCGCCATCGAGGTGGCCGCGTGTCTGGCCGCCGAGGGCCACGACGATTCGGCCGCCCAGTGGTTGACGGTGGCTGCGCGCACGTCCGACGCCGACGAGGTGAGCGAGACGCTCTTGTTGCTCGCCCTGCGCAACGACGAGGAGTTCGCCCGACTGCGCATTCGCGACGACATTCGACGGCTCACCACTTTGTTGGCCGCCATGCGTCGCGTCGACTGAGGGGTAGCCCGCGTCAGATCTCGATACCGCGACGCACGTAGGCGAGCGCTCGTCCGCCGGCCACCGACGTGACCCGACCGACCACCGTGTCGTCGCGGCGGATCTCGTCACCCACCGACGATCCGGCCGCGTCGTCGAGACGGCGCAGAATCATGGGCGCTTCGGCCCCGCGACTGTCCATGCGTTCGACGAGCTCCTGGCCGGGATAGCAACCCTTGGTGAAGCTGACCGCTCGCGGCACCACACCCGTGGCGGCTGGAAGCGTGGATCCGGATTCGATCTCGGCGCCGAGCCGCGGCCACGCCGCGGCGACCCGTTCGATCTCGAGTTCGACTGACACCTCGTCACCGGACGGATCGCCCACGAGCAATACATCGATCGCCGTGCCGTCGGCCCACCACGCCGAAACGACCGTCGCATCGGACTCCGGCACCGACGCGACGTCGTCACCGCGATGACAGACACAGGTGAGGTCGACCGGCTCGATGGCCACGTCGACGCGGATCATGAAACGACGCAGTCGCGCCACCAGATCGTCGAGACCTCCGCGATCGAGATCGAGGAGGAACTCGGTGTCGGCGGTGCGAGTCACCCGCACGAGTGACACGATCTTGCCGGTCGGGTCGAGCAGGAACGCATAGCGCGACTCGCCGACAGCGAGTGACGCGATGTCGTTGCTCGCCTGTGAGTGGAGATACGACGCCGCGTCGCGACCGAAGACGCGACACGCATCGTGACGGACTCGAGCGATCATGCCCGACACCTCATGCTGGAGTTCCCCCGGCGCGTCGACGCGCGGTCATGCGACGAGCGGCCGGAACCGCCGCCAACAACGCCGCCGCCTTGTTGCGACACTCGAGGTCCTCGTCGGCCGGATCGCTGTCGGCCACGATGCCGGCGCCGGCCTGCAAGTAGGCCGCGCGCTCGCCCACGAACATGGTGCGGATGGCGATCGCCGTGTCGAGGTTGCCGCTGAAGTCGACGTAACCCACGACTCCGGCGTACGGACCCCGCTTGACCGGTTCGAGTTCGTCGATGATCTCCATGGCCCGCACCTTGGGCGCTCCGCTCACCGTTCCGGCCGGCAACGTGGCGCGCAAAACGTCGATGGGCGAACGACCGGTGACGAGACGACCACTCACTTGCGAGGTGAGGTGCATCACGTGGCTGTACTTCTCGAGCGACATCAGTTCGTCGACCACGACCGTGCCGAACTCGGCCACGCGGCCCACGTCGTTGCGCGCCAGATCGACCAGCATCACGTGCTCGGCGACCTCCTTGGGGTTCTCCTTCAGTTCGGCGGCCAAACGGCGATCGTGCTCGTCGTCGGAACCTCGCTTGCGGGTGCCGGCGATCGGTCGACTGACCACACGGCCGCCGAGCAACTGCACCATCGGCTCGGGTGAACTGCCGACGATGGTGAGTCCGGGCTGACGCAGGAAATACATGTACGGGCTCGGGTTGACCTGGCGCAACACGCGATACATGTCGAAGGGATCAGCGTCGAGCTCGATGTCGAAACGCTGCGAGAGAACCACCTGGAAGATGTCTCCGGCGCGGATGTACTCCTTGGCGACCTCTACCGCATTCTGGAAACGGCCGCCTCCCATCGAGGATCGAGCCTCGGGAAGAACGTCGTCCCGCGACGGCGGTTCGACCGGCGAATACGCCAGTGGCCGGGCGAGGTCGTCGGCCGCGGCCAGACAACGCGCGGCAGCTTCGTCGTAGAGATCGTCGAGCCGACGGTCGTCGGCGTCGAGCACGGGAACGCTCTCGATGAGGTACACCCGCTGCCGCCAATGGTCGAAAGCGGCCAGTGACCCGATCACGTTCATGACCGCATCGGGCAGATCGCGGTCGTCGGTGGGGACGTCGGGCAGATGTTCGACTTCGCGCACCACGTCGTAGCCCAGATAGCCCATGACTCCGCCCTGGAGTGGAGGCAAGCCCTCGATGACCGGACTGCGATACACCCGCAGCAATTCGTCGAGCGCGGCGAGCATCCCCCGATCGCGCGGCACCGAAGCGGGAACGTCACCGTCGACGGCGACCGCGAGACCGCGAGCGGTGAGAGTCGCGCGGGGACGCCGACCCACGAAACTGAAACGACTCCAACGCTCACCGTGTTCGACCGACTCGAGCAGGAAGCCGGGCTCGTCCTCCCCCACCAATTTGGCGAAAGCGGCCACGGGCGTCTCGAGATCGGCGAGGACCTCGACCCACACCGGCACGACGGTGTGCTCGCGTGCGAGAGCACGAAACTCGTCACGAGTCGGACGAACGGCGAGCGACGACAGATTCACGGTTCGGTCAGGACTCGCCGAAGGATCGGAAGAAACAGGTGCGGGCTCCGGTGTGACAGGCGCCCTTGCCCTCCTGCTCGACTTTGAACAACAAGGTGTCGCCGTCGCAGTCGACGTAGGCCTCGCGCACGAACTGGCGATCACCGCTCGTGTCACCCTTGCGCCACAACTCCTGGCGACTTCGACTCCAGTAGACCATACGCCCCTCGGCGAACGTGAGGGCCAGGCTCTCGGCGTTCATCCACGCCATCATGAGCACGTCACCGCCGTTCACGTCTTGTGCGATCACGGGAACCAGCCCGTCGGCGTTGAACTTGACGGTCGCCAACTGCTCGTGGGTCGGAGTGATCATCACCTCAGCCTCTCAGAGATACAGGCCGGTGTGCGACTCGATTCGACTCGCCGCCACGGCGTGGATGTCGCGTTCGCGCAGCATGATGTAGTCGCTTCCGCCGACTTCGACCTCGTAACGATCTTCGGGGCTGAAGAGCACCCGATCGCCCACCTCGGCGCTCCGGACGTTCTGACCGAGGGCGACCACTTCGGCCCACACGAGCCGCTTCGACAACTGGGCGGTGGCCGGAATCAGGATGCCACCGGTGCTCCGCCGTTCCCCTTCCTTGTCGGGGATCCGCACGAGGAGCCGGTCGTTCAACATCTTGATCGGCAGCTTCTCGATCGACGACTTCCCGGTGGACGACTTTTCGGTGTCCTGCGCTTCGGAACGTTTCGCCACGGGGCGTCACGGTACCGTCGAAACCATGTCTCGGGACACGACGACCCTCGTCACCATCGACGGCCTGCACCTGGAGGCCGACGTCTGCACGGTGCCCCCCGAGATCGACGTCCGCGGGGCCGTCGTCGTCGCCCATCCCCATCCGCTCTACGGCGGCGACCGCTTCAATCCGGTCGTCTCGGCACTCTTCGAACGTCTTCCGATGCTCGGCTATCACACCTTGCGGTTCGACTTCCGCGGTGTGAACGCAAGCGAAGGTTCCCACGACGACGGCGACGGTGAACGCCTCGACGTGGCCGCCGGTGTGGATTTCGTCTCGTACCTCGTCGACACCGAGCGCGACCACGAGATCTGGGTCGCCGGCTACTCGTTCGGGGCCGCGGTGGGCCTGTCGGTGATCGAGCCACGAGTCACCGGTTGGATCGCCGTGGCTCCGCCGCTCTCCGCCGAGGCGCGTGTGTTGTGCGCGACCGACCCCCGTCCGAAGTTGGTGGTGGTTCCCGGTCACGATCAGTTCTGCCCACCGGAACGACTGGCGACGATCGTCGCCGACTGGCGGAACACCGGCGTCTCGGTGGTCGCCACGGCCGACCATTTCCTGAACGGTCACTCCGACGACGTCGCGCGACGAGTGGGCAACTGGTTGTCCGGACGCGTCAGCGGCTGAGCACCGCTTCGATCCGCGCCATCACGTCGTCGGTCAGTAGCGGGATCACGTCGAGCGCCCCGAAGTTCTCGTGCACCTGCGACACCCGACTGGCGCCGGTGATCACCGTCGACACGCGCGGGTTCTTGGTGCACCAGGCCAAGGCGAGTTGGGCGAGCGAACAATCGAGATCGTCGGCGATCGGCTTCAGATCGCGCACGATGCCGAGTGATGTCTCGTCGGTGAGGCGGGACGCCAACCAGCTGTAACCGGGCAGAGCTCCGCGCGAGTCGGCCGGCACGCCGTCCGAGTACTTGCCGGTGAGCAGACCCGATGCCAGCGGGCTCCAGATGGTCGTGCCGAGGCCGATGTCGTCGTAGAGCCGCGCGTACTCCTTCTCCACCCGGCGACGCTCGAGCATGTTGTACTGCGGCTGTTCCATCACCGGCTTGTGCAGATGATGCCGTTCGGCGATCTCCCACGCGGCGCGAATCTCGTCGGCCGACCACTCGCTCGTCCCCCAGTAGAGGACCTGACCACGATCGACCAGATCGCTCATGGCCCACACGGTCTCCTCGATCGGCGTGGCCGGATCGGCGCGATGACAGAACAACAGATCGACGAAGTCCACCTGCAGCCGTTCGAGGCAACCCTCGATCGAATGGTGCAGATACTTGCGATTGAGGGTGTTCTGCAGATTGGGGACGGGGCCGTCGATGCCCCAGTAGACCTTGGTCGACAGGACGTAGTGGTGACGCTTCCACCCGAGATCGGCGATGACACGGCCCATGATCGCCTCGCTCTCGCCGCCGGCATACGCCTCGGCGTTGTCGAAGAAGTTGCAGCCGGCGTCCCACGCGGCCTGCATGCACTCGAGCGCGGCGTCGTCCTTCATCTGGTTGTCGAAGGTGACCCAACTGCCGAACGAGAGCACCGACACGCGCAGGCCGCTCCCGCCGAGGCGGCGATATTCCATCTTGGGATTCGGGGTGAGAGAAGTCGACATGAGGCGACGTTAGGTCATCGCCCTCTCGTCGAAGCCACCCGAGTCACGCCGGACGGGTGCGCAACGCGGCGAGTCGAGCGATGCCCGCCGAGCCGACCCCGCAACAACCGCCGATGTGAGTGGCCCCGGCTTCGATCCAAGCGCTCACCACGTCGCCGTCGATCACGGTCTCGTCCCCGGCCCACTCTCGGTCGACCGCGTTCCAGGTTCGACCGTGATTCGGGTAGGCGATCAACCTCACACCGAGCCCCTGCAGAGCGTGCAGCGCGCCTCCCACGTGCGAGGGCGCCGTGCAGTTGACGCCGACGGCGACCAGGTTCGGGTAGTCCACGAGACGTCGCGCCGCATCCACCAGATCGTCACCCGCGTACGTGACACGAGTCGAGGCCGCACCGAAACTGAACCAGGCCGGCGGCGCACCGAATTCGACCAACAGGTCGCGCACTATCGCCGCCTCGTCCGCGCGGGGGATCGTCTCCACCGCCACGAGATCGGCCCCTGAGTCGATCAGCACTTCGAGTCGACGCCGGTGGTGACGCTGGAGAGTCACGTGATCGACGCCGTACTCGCCGGTGTACTCGCTCCCGTCGGCCCGCGACGCGCCGAACGGTCCGATCGAGACGGCGACTCGGGCCGAGGTTCCGTCGATCGCTCGTCGGGCCAGAGCCGTGGTCTCGAACAGAACTCGCCGTGCAGTCGGCTGGTCGGCACCGGCCCGTTCGAGCAGATCGAGATCGCACTGATAACTGGCGGTGGTGATCACCTCCGCGCCGGCTTCGACGAAGAGGCGGTGGGCGCGCACCAGGTCGTCGGGGTGACGCCAAGCCGCCTCCGCCGTCCAGAGCGCACTCGAGGTGTCGACACCCAGTTCGTGCAACGCAGTCGACAATCCTCCGTCGATCAGAACGAACGAGTCGGATGCCACGGGATCGGCTCTCACACAGGTCGAACTGCGACGCCGGCCGCCGAGAGGTGGGCCTTGGCCTCGGCGACCGAGAACTCGCGGAAGTGGAAGATCGACGCGGCGAGTACCGCGTCGGCGCCACCGACGCGCACACCGTCGACCAGATGATCGAGCGTTCCGACACCACCGGATGCGATGACCGGCACGCCGACCGCGTCGACGACGGCCCGCGTGAGTGGGAGATCGAAACCCTCCTTGGTGCCGTCGCGATCCATCGACGTGAGGAGAATCTCTCCGGCACCGAGTTCGACCGCCCGCACCGCCCACGACACGGCATCGATCCCGGTCGGCGTGCGACCACCATGCAAGTACACCTCGAACCCCGGCGTGCCGTCGGTGCGACGCTTGGCGTCGATCGCGCACACCACGCACTGCGCACCGAACTCCGTCGCGATCTCGCCGATGAGGGCCGGGTTCTGCACCGCCGCGGTGTTGACGCTCACCTTGTCGGCTCCCGCGCGCAGCATGCGTCGGGCGTCGGCGACGGCTCGGATACCTCCTCCGACCGTGAGCGGGATGAACACCTGATCGGCCGTGCGACGTACGACTTCGACCATCGTCTCGCGTCCGTCACTCGAGGCCGTGATGTCGAGGAACACCAACTCGTCGGCCCCTTCGACGTCGTACCGAGCGGCCAACTCGACCGGATCGCCGGCGTCGCGCAGATCGACGAAGTTGGTTCCTTTCACGACGCGACCGTCGGTCACGTCGAGACACGGGATGACGCGAGCCGTCTTCACGTCGCGACCTCCAGCGTGTGCACTGCTTCGGCGACCGTGAATCGACCTTCGTAGATCGCCTTGCCGGTGATCACCCCGTGCAAGTCGGGGATGGTCGCCAAGGCGCGGACGTCGTCGAGCGACGACACCCCGCCACTCGCCACGAGCGGAACCGACGTGCGAGTGGCGAGATCGCGCAATCCGTCGACGTCGGGTCCGGCGAGCATGCCGTCGCGGGCGATGTCGGTGACCACGAAAGCGGCTGCAGTGGGGAACCAGCCGATCACGTCGTGAAGATTCCGACCCGAACCCTCGGTCCAGCCGTGCACGGCGATCTCGCCGGCCCGATGATCGAGACCCACCGCGACGGCGACGATCGCCGAGACCTCGACGACCAGGTCGGGCGAGGTCACGGCCGCCGAACCCATCACGACGCGGGCCACCCCGGCGTCGGCGAGGGCGCGCGCGTCGTCGATCGTGCGCACGCCTCCACCGGTCTGGACACGGGCTCGGCCGACCAGACGGCGGGCGATCTCGGCGATGACCGGGCGATTCATCGGGTCTCCGGAACGCGCGGCATCGAGGTCGACGATGTGCACCCACGTCGCGCCTTGATCGACGAACGACGTGGCGACGGCGAGCGGGTCGTCGCCGTACACCGTCTCGTCGGCGTAGTCGCCCTGACGCAGTCGCACCACACGACCACCACGCAGATCGATGGCCGGGAACAGCTCAGCCACGGGACACCTCGGACACCGAGACACCGTTCACGAAGTTGGCCAACAGACGCAGGCCGTGGCGACCCGACTTCTCGGGGTGGAACTGCGTGGCGAAGACGTTGCCCGACCGGAACGCCGCGTTGAGCGTGGTTCCGTAGTCGCACGTGGCCGCCACCACCGACGGATCGTCGGGAGAACCGTGGAGCGAGTGCACGAAGTACATCCAGGTCTCGCCGTCGGCGAGTCCGGCGAACATGGGGTCGTCGGCGTGCACGACGTCGAGACGGTTCCACTGCATCTGCGGACGCTTCACTCCGGGCGGGATCCAACGGACCGTTCCGGGCACGATGCCGAGTCCGATCGCGTCGGGGTCCTCGTCGGATCGCGAGAAGAGCATCTGCATCCCGACACAGATGCCGAGGAACGGCCGACCCGACTCGACGGCGTCGCGCACCACAGGTTCGAGTTCGGCACGTCGCAGGGCGTCCATGCACGCCCCGAACGCTCCGACTCCCGGTAACACCACGGCGTCGGCATCGGCGACCTCGGACGCGGACGCCGTGAGAAACGCGTCGGCGCCCACGTGCTGGAGCGCCTTCTCGGCCGACCGCAAATTTCCGATGCCGTAGTCGAGGACGGCGATCCTCGGTGACGTCACAGGACTCCCTTGGTCGAGGGCACTCCCCCGCCCTCGACCCGAACCGCGTCACGCAGACAACGGCCGAGCCCCTTGAAGACGCATTCGACGATGTGATGCACGTTGGAGCCGTGTTTCAACTGCACGTGGAGCGTGATGGCCGCCGCCGTGGCGAACGACGAGATGGCGTGCTCGGCGAGATTGGGGTCGAAGGCCGGATCGCCGAGGGGCAGACACTCGGGAATCGGCACGTCCCACACGACGAAGGGCCGACCCGACAGGTCGAGAGCGATCTCGCAGAGCGATTCGTCGAGCGGATAGAGACCGCTCGCGAAGCGACGCACCCCGGCCTTGTCACCCAACGCTTCCCGGAAGGCCTCACCGAACGCGATGGCCACGTCTTCGACCGTGTGGTGAGTGTCGATGTGCAGATCGCCGGTGGCCGCGATGGTGAGGTCGAACCCACCGTGCTTGCCGACCTGACTGAGCATGTGGTCGTAGAACGGGATGCCGGTGCTCACCGAACACACTCCGGAACCGTCGAGATCGATGTGCAGGTCGATGGAGGTCTCGTTGGTGACCCGGCGGCGAGAAGCGCGACGAGATGACGTCATGACAGGACCTCCTGAAGAGAGCGGAGAAAGATGCGGTTCTCGTCGGGCGTGCCGATGGTGACGCGCAGGCAGTCGGCGAGACGCGGCCACCCCGAGCAGTCGCGCACCAACACGCTGCGATCGAGCAGCCCTTGCCAGACCGCTCGTCCGGCCATGGAACGCGGACGGAACAGCACGAAATTGGCACCACTCGGAAACACGTCGACGTCGAGCTCCGACAGTCCGGCGACCAGAAGCTCGCGTTCGGCCACGATGCGCGCCACACGCTCGTTCATCTCGTCGACGTGTCGGACGGCCAGCACGCCGGCGATCTGCTTCACGGCGTCGAGATGGTACGGAAGCACGACCTTGTCGAGTTCGGCGACCATCCAGGCCGGCGCCACCACGTAACCGAGGCGCGCGGCGGCCATGCTCCAGGTCTTGGAGAACGTGCGAACCACCGCCACCGACGAGTCGTCGTCCACCATCGACAACGCGCTCCAGGGCGCGAACTGACCGTAGGCCTCGTCGACCACCACCAGACCCGAGGCGAACTCGATCACGGCGCGCACGTCGTCTTCACGATCGACGACACCGGTGGGATTGTTGGGCGAGCACACGAAGGTCACTTCAGGTTTCGACGAGGCGGTGACGCGTCGGACCTCGTCGAGATCGAGAGCGAATCCCTTCCCGCGTTCGCCTTCCACGACCCGAGCGCCAGTGAGACGGGCGATGTGCGCGTGCAATTGATAGGTGGGTTCGAAGGTGGCGACCGTGCGACCCGGACCGGCGTAGGTGAGCATGATCGTCTGCAGCACCTCGTTGCTGCCGTTGGCCACGAACACCATCGACGGGTCGACGCCGTGCAACGACGCAATGGCGGAACGCAGAGCCGACGCCGAGCGATCGGGGTAGCGATTCCAGTCGACGTCGGCGACGGCGGCCGCCAAGGCCTCGCGGAACGCCGCCGGCGGCTGATCGGGGGCCTCGTTGGTGTTGAGACGCACTCGCACGTCGACCTGAGGCGAGTGATAGCCCTCGAGGGCCGACAGATCGTCTCGAACCGTGATGCGCGCCACGGGACGAGGCTACCGACGGGCCCGGTGTCGGACCGTCCGAGTTACGGACCCGGCACTCGGGTCGGACGTCCGACCTAAGGTGCGAACGTGCCCACCAAGGATCCGTCCACCATCGCCGCCGAACTCGCCGTCATCGCCGACGGCACCGAGCGCTACTTCGAACGGGTGCGCGAACTCGGATCGGCGACACTCGGCGAGAACCTCGAGGATCTTCTCGCGGCCATTCACGAGGCCGAACGGTCGCTGCGTTCGGCGCACCGCGCGCTACTTCGCGCGACGCGTATCGCCGGCTGACACCGTCGACGACGGACAGATGTCGGCCAACTCGCATTCCTCGCACCGCGGTCGTCGCGCGTCGCACACCCGTCGTCCGTGCAGGATCAGTCGCAGACTGAACCTCCCCCACTCCTCACCGGGCAGATAGCGATCGAGGTCGAGTTCCACTTTCACGGGGTCGGTTTCGCGAGTGAGTCCGAGACGACGCGAGAGGCGACCCACGTGGGTGTCGACCGGCAGACCGGGCAGATCGAACGCGACGCTACGCACCACGTTGCCGGTCTTGCGTCCGACGCCGGGCAGGGTCACCAGATCGTCGAGATCGGTCGGCACGTCACCGTCGAAACGCTCGACGAGCGCCTGAGCCATCCCGATGAGGTTGCGCGCCTTGGATTGGTAGAAGCCGGTCGAGCGCACGATGCGTTCGACGTCGGCCGGGCGGGCCGCCGCCAACGCTTCAGGAGTCGGATACTTCTCGAACAGGGCGGGCGTCACCATGTTCACGCGTACGTCGGTGCACTGCGCCGACAAGATGGTGGCCGCCAGCAATTCGTAGGGGTTGCGATGCGTCAGTTCGCACTCGGCGCCGGGATACAAGTCGGCGAGCCGTCGGGCCACCTCGGCAGTGCGGGCCGCGGCGTGATTGGGACGACGTCGGCTGGCCACTCGATCGACAGTACCCGGCCCGATCGTTTCCGACCGAGGGGTAGCGTGATCCCATGCGGCTCCTCGACATCAAACGTCAGATGGAGCCGGGCGACATCGCAACGGTTCACGATCTGATTCGCGACGCTGAACGCGCCGACGGACACCGACCGTTGTCCGATCACCTGTGGCTCGATCTGGTCGACGGTGGACGAGAAGGTTTCGCCGGACTCGTGGCCTGGGAACCCGGCCACGAACATCCGGTCGCCTACGCACAGGTGAGTCGCGGCCACGAGTCGTACTCGGTCGAGTTGGTCGTTCATCCGCATCACCGCTACGAGATGAACGCCATCGGACCCGAGATCATGCGGGCGGCGCTCGACGTGGTGGCCGACTCGGGCGGAGGCCACGTTCATTGGTGGGTCTTCGAACCCACCAGTTCGCACGACGATCTGGCCGCCGAACTCGGACTGCAGAGCGGCCGCACCCTGCACCAGATGCGCCGTTCGCTCCCACTCTCGGCGCGCGATCGCGCCGACGCAGTGACCACGCGGCCCTTCGAGAAGGGTCGCGACGAGGACGAGTGGTTGCGCGTCAACAACGCCGCTTTCGGCTGGCACCCCGAGCAGGGCGGCTGGGATCACGTCACCCTCGCGTCGCGCATGGCCCAACCCTGGTTCGACGCGCGCGGCTTCCTGGTCCACGAGATCGACGGCACGATGGCCGGGTTCTGCTGGACCAAGATCCACCACGACACCGATCCGGTGCTCGGCGAGATCTACGTGATCGCGGTCGATCCGGCTTTCCACGGTCGCGGTCTCGGCCGCGGTCTGGTGGTCAGCGGCCTCGAGAGCATCAACAGCCGCGGTGTGACCACGGCCATGCTCTACGTCGACGCCGACAACACGCCCGCCGTGACGATGTACGAGGATCTCGGATTCCGAGTGCACCGCACGGACCGTTCGTATGTCGGTGACATCGCGCCCAAGAAGTCCCCCGCAACGAACGACCAGTGAGGAAACGATGACCGACACCGTGAATCTTCCGTCGTGGAGCGTCAGCGACGTCCACGAGTCGCTGACGAGTCGAACCTTCGTCGACGCCATGGAGCGAGTGGGGGCCGACGTGGCCCGTCTCGAGACGCTCTTCGACGAACTCGACATCCGCGCCGTCGACTCGAATCCCGCCGTCGACGAGGCCACCGGCCAGCGCGCCGACCGAGCGATCGCAGCGTTCAACACCACAGTTGCCGATCTGGAGGTACTCGAGGCCTACGTGTACGCCACCGTGTCGACCGACTCGCGCGACGAAACGGCTCAGGCGTCGCTCTCGGAGCTCGACGTGCTCGGTTCGCGCGTGACTCCCCTGCTCGCTCGTCTGGCCGATTTCGTCGCCGATCTCGATCCGGCGGCTCTGGCGTCGGTCAGTTCCGAAGCGCGTGATCACCTCGGCCCCCTCACTCGACTCGCCGAACGAGCCGCGCACCAGATGTCGGAGACCGAGGAAGGCCTCTACGCCGAGTTGTCGACCACCGGTTCGTCGGCCTGGGGACGCCTGCAAGCCGACGTCACGTCACAACTCTCGACCGACGTCGATCTGCCGTCGGGCCGTACTCGCCTGCCGATGCCCGCGGTGCGCGGTCTCGCTTCCGATGCCGATCCGGCGGTCCGCCGGGCCGCCTACGACGCCGAGATGAACGCCTGGCCGTCGGTGGCCACCGCGTGCGCGGCGGCCATGAACGCCATCAAGGGTGAAGCCAACACGGTGAATCGTCGTCGCCAGTGGTCGGCCCCCATCGACGCGTCGCTCTACGCCAACAGCGTGAGTCGGGCGACCTTCGACGCCATGCAGTCGGCGGTGTCGGCCTCGCTGCCCGACTTCCGGGCGTGGATGCGCGCCAAGGCATCGCTGCACGGCCACACCGGGGGCTTGCCGTGGTGGGACCTCATGGCACCGCTGCCCGTGTCGGCCCGTTCGGTCACCTGGAACGAATCGATCGCCTTGGTGAAGAGTGCTTTCGCCGAATTCAGCAGCGGTCTCGGCGGACTCGTCGACCGAGCCATCGCCGAATCGTGGATCGACGCTCCGCCGCGCGACGGCAAGGTGGGTGGCGCTTTCTGCATGTCGTTCGTCGACGATCGTTCGCTGATCCTCCTCAACTGGAGCGGATCGCTCGAGTCGACCCAGACGACGGCGCACGAACTCGGCCACGCCTATCACAACGTGCAGTTGGCCGGTCGCACACCACTGCAGAAGCGTCTCCCGATGGCCCTCGCCGAGACGGCGAGCATCTTCTGCGAGACCCTCGTGGTAGAAGCCGGCCTCGAACGACTCGAAGGGGCCGATCGCCTGGCCCTCCTCGACGTCGACCTCCTCGGGTCGAATCAGGTCGTGGTCGACATCCACAGTCGCTTCCTCTTCGAGACCGAGTTGTTCGCCCGACGACAGCGACGCACGCTCGGCGTGCAGGAGCTCAACGAGATGATGCTCGAGGCGCAGGCCGCCGCGTACGGCGACGGACTCGATCTCTCGACACGCCATCCGCACATGTGGGTGCTCAAGCCCCACTACTACGGCAGCCACTTCTACAACTGGCCGTACACCTACGGTCTCTTGTTCGGGCTCGGCCTCTACGCGAAGTTCCGTGAGGATCCCGAGCGGTTCCGCGCCGGGTACGACGACCTGCTCTCGCGCGCCGGCATGAACACCGCCGAGGAACTCGGTCAGGCCTTCGGACTCGACGTGAGCGACGAGGCGTTCTGGACGGCGAGCCTCGACGTGCTGCGGGCCCGTATGGACGAATATCGACGACTCGCCGCATCTCTCGATTCCGGAACAGGTCGATGAGCCTCACGCGCTACGCGATCTCGCGCGACGATCTCACCTCGGTGCTGGCCGATCAACCGCGTTTTCGCGTCGACCAGGTGTGGAAGGGCCTCTTCGACGAACTGGCGACGCCGGCCGAGATGACCAATCTGCCCAAGGATCTGCGGGCCCGACTCGACGCCGATCTCCCGCTCGCCCTCGAACCGGTCACCGAGACCTCGAGTGATCGAGGCGACACCATCAAGTTCCTCTGGGAACTCGACGGGGGCAGTCGCATCGAAACCGTTCTGATGCTGTACAGCGATCGGGCCACGGTGTGCGTGAGCACCCAGGCCGGTTGCGCCATGGCCTGCGGCTTCTGCGCCACCGGACAGGCCGGATTCACCCGCCACCTGACCGACGGTGAGATCGTCGAACAAGTGGTGCGGGCGTCGCGTCGGGCCAAGGACATGGGTCGCCGTGTCAGCAACGTGGTGTACATGGGCATGGGCGAACCCCTCGCCAACGAGGAGCCGGTGTGGCGTTCGCTGGTTCGCCTGCACGACGACTGCGGCCTCTCCGCACGTCATCTCACGGTGAGCACCGTGGGCATCGTGCCCGGTATCCGCAAGCTCGCCACTCGTCCGCTACCGGTCAACCTCGCCGTGAGTCTGCACGCCGCCAACGACGCGCTCCGCGACGCGTTGGTGCCCATCAACAAGCGCTACCCGATCGCCGACCTCATGGCGGCCTGCGGCGACTACCTCGACGCCAAGGGCCGCCGGGTGAGTTTCGAGTGGGCCATGATCGATCAGGTGAACGATCGGCCGAGCGACGCGGTCGAGTTGGCCGCTCTGTGTCGTTCGTTGCGCCTGCCGGCCCACGTGAATCTCATTCCGCTCAACCCCACCCCGGGCTATCCGGTACGCGGTTCGAGCCGCAAGCACGTACACGACTTCCGCGACCAATTGGAATCGATGGGTGTGAACGCGACCGTGCGTCAGAACCGCGGTACCGAGATCGCGGCCGCCTGCGGACAACTCGCCGCTGGCCAGCCGGTCCGTATCACGCGGGATCCCGGTGCTCCGGAAGCAGATGATTAGGGTTCGCCACCGTCAACTTGGCGATCACGTCGGCCCGTACCGCGCTCACCACATCGGCCAGCCGGTCGTCGAGACGCGCATGACGAATCGCATCGGCCAGTTCGGCGTCGGATTCGACTCCCAGAGCGCGTAGGCGCGCGTCGTGCGCCGGGGTCTGCTCGGGAGCGAGATCGAGTTCGCGTTCGACCATCGCCAGCACGTTGATGGCCACTCGGGTGTGGAACTGCACCCGACCGGTGGTGGTGGCCAGGACGTCGCGCTCCAGCCATTCGCGCACCGACTCGACGAGTTGCTGCGCACTCGGGACGTCGTGCAGTTCGCTCATGACCGGGCTCCGATCGAATCCCACCGTCCGTCGAGGGCGAGGAAGAGGTCGTACTCGTTCTCACACACACGTCGTCCGATGGCGGCCAGTTCGTGACTCCGTGACACACCGGTGAGATGGGCGCTCGTCTGCAACATGCACATGACGCCCCACTTCAAGGTTCCGAGCACTTCCCACCAGCGCACGACGTCGCGGTCGACCAGGAGTCCGCTCGCCTCTTGATACGCACGTATCAACTCGTCGTACTCGCCCACCCCAGCCACCGGTCGTGACGAACCGAACCGCCACGCCCGCACGCAGAGCCAACCGAGATCCTCCATCGGATCGCCCACGTGCGCCAGCTCCCAGTCGAGGACGGCGCGCAGTCCGTCAGGTCCGACCATCACGTTGCCGAGTCGGAAGTCCCCGTGGACGAGAGTGCGACGAGTCGAGGTGGGCCGATTCGACTCCAACCATCGGAAGGCCAATTCGAACGTGGGATGAGCCTGACCGAGCCGTTCGTTCAGATCGTCGAGAGTCGCTCGATACTGCGCGACCTGGTCGACGGTCGGCAGTCCGTCGATGGTCGACGGATCGATGGTGTGGAGAGCGGCGAGCGATCGCGCCATGTCGGCCACCAGCACCCCACGAGCGTGGGCGAACTCCTCGTCGCGCAGGATCTTGCGGGCGATGGTCTCGCCGTCGACGTGCTGGAGGATCATGTAGGACGCGTCGACCGGGTTGTCGGGATCGTTCACCGATCCGCTGGCGACCAGTTCGGGCACGCGTACTCCAGCGGCGAAAGCGGCTCGCAACACGTCGGCCTCCACGCGCATCTCCCGCACGTCGCCGGCCCGTTGCCGCTGCAGAACGTAGGTGTGACCGTCGGCCCGGAACTTCCAGGTCTCACGCGAGGCCCCGCCACTCAGCCGGGTGACATCGGTGACCTCGGCCGCCCGCAGGACGTGAGCGAGAGCATCGGCGAGTTCGGTCACCGCCGTAGGTTCGCACACCGACTAGCAGGCGGCACGAACCGACGGGTACGGGTTGACGGCCCGACCGCCGTTGGGACGGATCTCGAAGTGCAGGTGAGGGGTGCCCGAGGCGTTGCCGGTGTCGCCGGCGTAACCGATGACCTCACCTCGTTCGACGAACCGGCTGGGGCCTTCCCACGAACTCAGGTGGGCGTAGAAATATGTGTTGCCGTTGTTGCCGTAGATGTGCGACGAGGTGCCGCCCAGGCTGAACGTCGCCTGGCGCAGGCGTCCGGACACCACGGCCACCAGCGGAGTGCCGGTGGGCAGCAGAACGTCGACTCCCTCGTGACGGCGCCCGCCACTTCGAGGGGCACCCCAGGTGTCGCCGAAGGCAGCCGAGCCGCGGAACGGACAGATGATGGAACGATCCATGTAGATGCCGTTGTCGAGGAATCCGGCGCTACCACCACCGCCGCCGCCTCCGCCGTCACCCGACGAGGCCATGGCCGCGGAGAGGGCGGCCTGCCGCTGCGCTTCGAGGATGGCTCGCACGCGCTCGTTCTCGAGACGTTCGGCTTCGATCTCCTGCAGACGCTTCAACTCGGCTTCGGCGGCAACTTTGGCGTTGCCGTACTCCTCGATGGCCTGCTCGGTGGACGCCTTGGCCTTGCTCAGTTGCTTGCGCTTGTTGGCCAGTTCGGTGGCGATGGCGTCGTACTCGTCGAGGGTCGACTGCGACGTGTCGGTGGCGATCGAGAGCAGCACGTCCATCTGCGCCTGTTCACTCGGTCCGTCGAGACCCGAGAGCAACGGAATGCTCGATCCGCCCGAGACGAAGCGCTGGACGGCGAGCTCCTCGACGTCGATCTGCAACTGCGAGGCGACCGCCTCGAGTTCGGCCACCTGCACCACCAGGTTCTGCTCTTCGATGGTGAGCGCGTCGAGGCGGGACTCGGCGTCGAACATCGCCGATGCCGCGCGGTCGGCGCGATCACGAGCGGCTTGGATCTCGGCTGCCGCGCGTTGCGCAGCCGACTCGTCGGCCGAAGCGGCGTCGATGGAGGCGACGGTGCCGACGAGAACGAGTGCCACGATGGCGACTCCCATGCGCGACCGTCGTGCTCCGCGCACGCTTCGCAGGTGTTCTCGACCCTTCCCCGACATCGGAGTCAGGGTACCCAACCAGGTCTTTCTGTTACCGTCACTCCCCGCATGTCCGCGATGCCCGCCCTCGACCTGCAGGACATCTCGGTCGTACGTGACGCACGGCTCATCCTCGATGCGGTGTCACTGCGCGTCGAGCCCGATCAGCGATGGTTGGTTCTCGGCGCCAACGGATCGGGAAAGACGACTCTCGTGCGCATCGCCGCGATGTACGACCACCCCACGCGGGGTGTGGTGTCGGTGATGGGTGAAACGCTCGGCTCGACCGACGTGCGCGAACTCCGTCGGCGAATCGGATACGTGTCGGCGTCGTTCGCCGGCGAGTTGCGACCGGCTCTCCCGGCTCGCGACGTGGTGATGACGGCGCGCCACGCCGCTCTCGAACCGTGGTGGCATCGCTACGTCGACGACGATCGCCGACGAGCCGTCGAGTGTCTCGATCGCATGCGAGTGGCTCAGTTGGCCGACCGCACTTTCGGGTCGCTCTCGTCGGGCGAGCAACAGCGCGTGTTGTTGGCCCGATCGCTGATGAACGACCCCGGCGTGGTGCTGCTCGACGAACCGAGCGCCCGGCTCGATCTGGGTGGCCGCGAACAGCTTGTCGGGGCCTTGGCCGAGATCGTCGACGATCCAACGGCACCGGCTCTCGTGTTGGTGACCCATCATCTCGACGAAGTGCCGCCCGGTATGACACACGCGCTTCTGTTGCGCCAGGGTCGGGTTCTGATTGCGGGAGCGTTCGACGACGTGGTGACGGCCGCGAATCTGTCGGAGTGTTTCGGCCTCGCTCTGCGTGTCGACCGACGGCCCAACGGTCGACTGTCGGCATTCGCCGAGTGATCGTGTTCAGCCGGCCAACAGCGCCTCGAGGCGCCGTTTGCTCGCCTCGATCTCGTCGTGCAGAACCTTCTCGACCACGCTCGTCCACAAGCGGCCGCCGTAACTGAGACTCATGACGAGTCTCGTGCGGTCGGGGCCGTCGGCTTCCACGTTCACGTCGAGGATCCATTCACCGTGTGATCGTCCGTCGTTCTCGCGCCGTTCGAATCGCACCTGATGCGGTGACTCACGTACGACGCGAGCCATGGTGAGCTTCTTCGAGCGAGCGAGCGGGCCGATGCGGGCCCGCAACTGCACGCTCCACGTGTCGTCGCCGAGCGATTCGGCCGAGTGCACGAGACCGGTCCAACTCGGATAGCGGCCGAGGTCGTCGACGACGGCGAACACCTCGTCGCACGACGCCGCCAGAGAATGATCGACAACGAGACGCACGGCAGGATCCCGGATCAGCCGTTACGCCGGCCGTTGTGGCGGGAGCGAAAGGCATCCCGCAACATCGAGCCGGTGGCGTTCAATTGGCCGTCGAGGTCGTCGTCGGGGTCGAAGTAGGGCTCCCACGCGCGCGTGACGTCACCACTCGGGTCGACGGAGGGTTCGGGACCCACCACGACATTCGCGGCTCGCAGCGGCGTCGGATCAGCGACCGGTTCGGGAGCGGGCACGTCGATCACAGGCGCCTCGACCACGGGCTCCTCGACCACAGCCTCCACGACCACGGGCTCTTCGATCACGGGCTCTTCGATCACGGGCTCTTCGATCAGCACCTCATCGATCACTGTCTCCGTGATCATGGGTGTCTCGGGGACCGGAGCGGGTGACTCGACGACGGGGGATGCGGCCGGCGACGAGTTCTCGGCGAACAGACTCGGCCGGGGCAGGTCCCGAACCTTGTCCTTGCGGGACCGCGGCGCCGTGTCGCGCACGACGGAGAGGTTGGGTTGCGGCCGGAACAATCGCGGCGCCGACTCGCGTCGGTCGTCGACCATCCACCCTCGCGGTGGAGCGAGCCGTTCGCCGTGCTGGCGACACACGTAGCCCATGATCTCCCGCTCGCGGGCCGCCGAGACATCGGCTCGGAAGGTGTCGATCCAAAGGGTCAGCGATCCGTCCTGACCGGGCACCGTGCCGTAGACGACGGCCACGTCGCGACCGCATCCGATCCGTTCACACGTGTGCCGCACGCTCGACAGAGTACTGATCACCGATCCAGGTGGGTACGACCCTCGACCACCGCCCAACCACCGGGTCCGACGGCCGCAAAACAGAACCGCCCGGTCTCGCGACCGGGCGGTGAACTGGTGGGCGATACCGGGCTCGAACCGATGACCTCTACGGTGTGAACGTAGCGCTCTAGCCGACTGAGCTAATCGCCCCAGCGAGACGCCACGCTACCAACGGCTGGTCACCGGACCACCACGCACACCTTGCCCATCCCCTGGCGGTCCCGATACCCCATCCGACCGCCCGAGCACACCCCGTCGAAGGGCACGATCTCGGCCACCTCGGCTTCCTGCAAACCGTCGCAGGCCACCTCGAAAGCCTCGCCCCGCGAGTCGTCGAGATCGACGCACGAGCCCACCTGGATCAAATTGTCGATCGGGGCCGGACCACTCTCACCGGTGAGCGCACCGAGAATCAGAATCGCCGCCGTGGCCAACACCACGAGCGACACCACGAAACGCCACGGAAACCGAGCCGGAGCCAGATCGGACGGGCGAACCGTCGACGACGACCGTTGCGTATCGTGCCGAAGAGATGAGGACTGCCGCAACGTGGGCGTGTCGACCCCCACGCGCAGATCGGCGTCGTAACGCGCCCGGCGGGCCGGATCCGACAACACGGTCCACGCTTCGTTGATGCCCGCCATCTCGGGCGACGGACGACCACCACGCGCATCGGGATGATGACGGCGTGCGAGCGCACGATACGCCGAGCGGATCTCCGCTTGGGTCGCGTGCGGTGGCACGCCGAGTCGTTCGTAATAGGCGCCGATGACGGCGAGGCTAACGCCGACCCTGTTCGGTGGCCCGATCAGTATCCGAGTTGCGGGTCGACCGGGCCCACCAATTCCTGGCCGTCGATCCAACGACGAACGTTGTTGGTGATGCGTTCGCTGAGCAACGGCACTGCCATGTCGGGCGTGTTGCCCACGTGCGGTGTGACGAGGCAGTTCGGGAGCGACCACAACGGATGATCGGCCGGCAACGGTTCGGGGTCGGTCACGTCGAGAGCAGCACCGCCGATCACACCGTTGGACAACGCCCACACCAGATCGTCGGTCACCACCTGCTTGCCCCGCGCCACGTTCACCAGCCACGCGTGCGACTCCATCGACTCGAACTCGCTACGTCCGATCATTCCCTCGGTGTCGGGTGTGAGCGGCAGGGCCAGGAACACGACGTCGGCGCCCGGGAGAGCGTCCACGTAACGATCGCTCTCGAGCACCACGTCGACCCCGTCCATGTCGGTCACCCGATGACGCACCACCGTGATGTGGCAGTCGAACGGCTCGAGCAAGCGCACGATCTCCTCGGTGATACCGCCGCCCCCGAGGATGGTGACCCGCGCGCCGATGAGATTGCGACCCACCGGACCCGACCATTGAGAGGTACGCGAGTAGTGCACGAGACCGCGCAAACCGGCCAGCGCCATCGACACCGCCATCTCGGCCACCGGCTCGGCGTACACGCCCTTGCCGCACGTCCAGAGACGATCATCGTCGATGAGATGGGTGAACTCCTCCACTCCCGCGAAGGGCAACTGGATCCACTCCAGATGATCGTTCTTCTCCAACACGTCAGCGAGCCCCTGCGGATCACGCGCCGCTCCCCACACCAGTGCGGTGGTCTCGCTCACGTCGACGATCTCGCCACCACCGGCGATCACCGCCTCACGCATCCATTCGGGAGTGCGATCGGGCAGCACCGCGATGCGCGGCGAGCCGGTACTTGGAGGCAGTGAACTACGGGATGTCGACATGGCCCCCACACGCTAGTCGGCCCTTCGGGACGACGATCTAGTCTGCGATCGTGAGCTATCCGAGTCGTCCCGAGCGTGCACCCAACATCGTCATCGTCGTCCTCGACGACGTGGGCTTCGGCCAGTTGGGATGTTTCGGCTCACCGATCGCCTCCCCGAACATCGACCGTCTCGCCGCCGAAGGTCTGCGCTACAACCGGTTCCACGTCACGTCGATCTGCTCGTCGACACGCGCCACGCTCATGACCGGCCGCAATCATCATGCCGTCGGTGTGGGAGCGACGCAGGAGACGGCGTTCGCACTTCCGGGATACAGCGGGCGACTGCCCAAGTCGGCCGCCGCCCTGCCTCGGCTTCTCCGCGACCGGGGCTACAACACCATGTGCATCGGCAAGTGGCATCTCACACCGCAGGCCGAGTACTCGGCCGCCGGTCCGTTCGATCGCTGGCCGCTCGGCCTCGGCTTCGAGCGCTACTACGGATTCCTCGGTGCCGAGACCAACCAGTGGTCGCCCGAACTCGTGCGCGACAACACACCCATCGAAGTGCCCGCGTGCACCTCGCAAAGCGAGACGTATCACCTCACCGACGACCTGGCCGATCAGGCAATCGAGATGCTGCGCTCCCAGCATCAGGCAGCGCCCGACAAGCCGTTCCTTCTCTGGTTCGCCACCGGTGCGGCGCATGCGCCGCACCACGTGGCCACCGAATGGTCCGACACCTACCGCGGCGCGTTCGACGACGGCTGGGAGGCACTGCGCCGGTCGATCTTCCGGCGACAACTCGAACTCGGTGTGATTCCGACCGACACCGTTCTCACCCCACGTCCGTCGTGGGTTCCGGAATGGTCGAGCCTCTCCGCCGACGAGCGACGGCTGTTCGCTCGCTACATGGAAGTGTTCGCCGGAATGCTCACCCATACCGATGCCCAGATCGGACGGGTGCTCGACGAGATCGAACGGCAAGGACGCTCCGACGACACCATCGTGATGGTCATGTCCGACAACGGAACGAGCAGCGAGGGCGGACCGCACGGGACGCTCAACGAAGCGGCGTCGTGGCTGGGCGATCACTCGACGATCGCCGAAGCCCTGGCTGCCATCGACGAGATCGGCGGACCGAACCACTCCAATCACTACCCGTGGGGGTGGGCCTGGGCCGGCAACAGCCCATTCCGCCTCTGGAAGCGTTACTCGTGGCTCGGCGGCGTGCGCGCGCCGTTCGTGATGCGCTGGCCCAAAGGCGTCGACGATGCCGGTGCCGTGCGCTCGCAGTTCATGCATTCGATCGATATCGCACCCACGTTGCTGGCCTGTCTCGGTGACGAGATGCCGGCCGTGGTCGACGGAGTGGCACAACAGCGCATCGCCGGTCGTGATGCATCGGCCTCGTTCGGCGACGCGTCGGCACCGGAGTTCCGCACCACGCAGTACTTCGAGATGCACGGCTCGCGATCGATCTATCACGAGGGCTGGAAGGCCACCAGCAACTTCGTGTCACCTCTGTTCGGCGAACGAGATCACATCACCGGCAGCCACTCGTACGACACCGATCGCTGGGAGTTGTTCGATCTGAACGCCGACTTCTCCGAGTCGACCGATCTCTCCGACCGCCACCCCGAACGGTTACGCGAACTCGAAGACCTCTGGGTGCGCGAAGCCACCGAGAATCAGGTGTTCCCCCTGTTCGACCCGTCGGCCAACTACCCGGCCCATCCCACCGAGTATCCCCTTCCCCGTCGCGCGCGGTATCGACCCGGCGATCAGCCGATCGCCGCCGGACGCGTGCCGGCCATGTTCGGCGGCTTCACCATGACCGCCGAGTTCGACGGCGATTCCTCCACCCGCGGCGTGATCGGGGCCATCGGCGATCGCCACGGCGGCTGGGCCCTGCACGTGGTCGACGGCCAGGTGCGCTTCGACGTGGTGTACGGGCATCACCGCGCTCATCTGCACGCTCCGTCTCCGCTCGATCGCGGGCGGCACGCCGTTCAGGTGTCGATGAACGCCGGCGCCCTGACGCTCGCGGTGAGCGGCACACCGGTCGCCGACGGGCATTACGGCGGCCTCTTCATGTTCCCGGGCGTCACCACCGCTGCGGGCGGACTGTGGATCGGACGCCACGACGGACAATCGGTGGTCGACGACTATTCGTCACCGGGCCATTTCACCGGAACCCTGCATCACCTCGAGATCGAGAGCGGTTCTCCGAAGGGCGGCTTGTCGCTCGCTGCCACCATGCGACTCGGTGAAGCCAGCGACTGAGAAATCTCGGCGAACAGCCGAGCACGGTCAGGCCGTTTGACCGAGGCGCTTGCGACGTCGCTGGCCGAGCACCGAGCCAACCGCCATGATCGTCACCGTGACCACCAAGATGACCGTGGCGAGCACGTTGATCTGCGGCGGCAACTCGACGCGCGACGCACCGAAGATGCGCAACGGGAACGTGAGGGTCGAGCCGGCGTTGAAGAACGTGATGATGAAGTCGTCGAGCGACAGAGCGAACGCCAGCAACGAGGCGGCGAGAATGCCGGGCAGGATCAACGGAAAGGTGATCTTCCAGAACGTGCGCATGGGCGACGCGCCGAGGTCCTGCGCCGCCTGTTCGAGCGTCCAGTCGAAGCCACGAATGCGGGCCCGCACGGTGAGGGCGACGAAGCTCACCTGGAACATGGCGTGGGCGATGACGATGGTGGTGAAGCCGAAGTCGACCACGCTCTGACCGAGGAACAAGGTGGCCAGCGACGAACCCAGCACGATCTCGGGCGTGGTGAGCGGCAGCACGAGCAGGAAGTTGTAAGCCGCCGAGCCGCGGAATCGATAGCGCGACAAGGCGATGGCGATCATCGATCCGAGCACGGTGGCGATCAGGGTCGACACCGCGGCGATCTGCAAGCTCGTCACGAAAGCGTCGGTGAGCGCAGTGTC
The DNA here is from genome assembly GCA_039800005.1 of Actinomycetota bacterium. Lineage (GTDB taxonomy): Bacteria > Actinomycetota > Acidimicrobiia > Acidimicrobiales > Ilumatobacteraceae > Casp-actino8. The sequence goes on from JBDLRN010000088.1 coordinate 27,144, forward strand.
GGAGAACGGGTCGGTCCAGTTCTCGAGCGTGAAGTTCTGCCAGATGATGTTGAACTTGCCGACCGGTTCGTTGAACGAGAAGGCCACGATGAAAGCGATGGGCAGGAAGAGGTAGACGAAGCCGAAACCGGCGAACACGTTGAGGGCGAGGCGCCCGATCTTGCCGCGCTTGGTGGTCACGCTCATGCCAGATCGTCCGTTCCGAAGAAGCGGCTGTACACGATCACCAGCACCGTGATGATGGCCATGAGGACGAACGACATGGCACTGGCCACCGGATAGTTGTTCTGACGCAGGAACTGGTCCTGGATCGAGTTGCCGATCATCGTGGTGTTTGGGTTGCCGAGGAACTGTGCGTTCACGAAGTCACCGGCTGCCGGGATGAAGGTGAGCAACGTACCGGCGAACACACCAGGGATCGACAGCGGCAGGACGATCTGGCGGAACGCGCGGGATGCCGACGAATAGAGATCCTGGGCCGCGTCCACCAGACGAACGTCGATCTTCTCGAGACTCACGTAGATCGGCAGGATCATGAACGGCAAGAAGTTGTAGGTGAGGCCGCCGATCACCGCCGCCGGCGTGTTGATCAACTTCCCGTTGTCCATGATGTTGAGGGCTTCGAGAGGACCGGTGAGTTGCAGCGCATTCAGAACGTCGACGGCCGGTCCGCTGTCGGCCAGGATCGACGTCCAGGCGATGGTGCGGATCAGGTAACTGGTGAAGAACGGGATCACCACCAGACCCAACAGGATGTTGCGGTACTTGCCGCCACGGAACGCGATCACGTAGGCGATCGGGTAGCCGATCAAGATGGTGAACAAGGTGGCCGTGCCGGCGTAGAGGAAGGCCCGTGCGAACTGAGGGCCGAAGTCGGTGAAGGCCTTGCCGTAGTTGGCGAACTCCCACGAGAAGGTGGGGAACACGTCGAAGCGCGACTCTTTCGACGAGAGCGAGCTCCGCAACAGCGTCCACAGCGGCGCCAGGTAGAAGATCGCCAGCCACATCGACCCCGGCTTCAAGAGACCGTACGGAGCGAGGGCCCGCTTGGTCTCCGGGCTGCCGAGGAGCGCCAAGGTGATCCACCCGACCACCACCAGCGCGGCGAGCACCAGAACGAGAAGCGAGATGGGTCCAGAGACCCATCTCGCTCCGACGGCCAGAAGTGCCACGCCCGTGAGGACGAGGCTGAGAAGGCCGGCCCGTTCGCCCGAGACTCCGGTGAGCGATCTCACCCTCGACAGCACGGGAGCGGCCACGTGACGACTAGGCCCCGATGATGGCCGAGAAGGCCTCTTCGAATTGCGCCTCCACGTCCTCGCTCAGATCGGCGAACGGGAAGAAGCGCTTCTTCGTCTCGTCGTCAGGGAAGAGGAGCGGGTTGTCGGCGAGGGCCGCGTCGATCTTGGCGACTTCGTCGCGCACACCCTTGACCGGTGAGATGTACTGCACGAAGGCCGTGATCTGCGCGGCCTGCACCGGGTCGTACACGAAGTCCATGAACTTGGCGGCCGCCTCGACGTTCTTCGCTCCCTTCGGAACCACCATGGTGTCCCACCACAGGGTGGCCCCCTCTTCGGGCACGATGAACTTGACGTTCGGGTTGTCGTTGCCGAGCTGGAGCACGTCACCCGACCAGCCGATGCACGCCGCGAAATTGCCGAGGCTCAAGTCGTCGATGTAGTCGTTGCCGGTGAAGGCGCGGATCTGACCGTCGGCCTTGGCCTTCTCGAGTTGCTCGAAGGCACCTGCCGCCTGGTCGAACGACGAGATCTCCGATGGGTTGACCCCGAGACCGAGCAACAACAGACCGACCGTGTCGCGCATCTCGGTCAGCATGCCGATCTTGCCCTTGAAAGCCGGGTCGAACAGGTCGGCCATGCTCTTCAACTCACGGCCCGTGGCCTCGACGTTGTAGGCGATGCCGGCGATACCCGACTGCCACGGCAGGCTGAACTCGCCCGTCGGGTCACTCGGCGGATTCTTGAAGGCGTCCTCGAGATTCTTGGCGTTGGGCACCTTGTCGAGCGGCAGCTTCTCGAGCCAGCCGAGGTTGCGCAGACGACCGGCCATCCACTGGGTGGGCATGATGATGTCGGGCTCGATGGTCTTACCCGTGCCGAGGAGCGGCTGGATCTTGGCGAAGTACTCGAGGTTGTCGTTGTAGGCCTCGGAGTACGTGGCTGCGACACCCGACGCCGCGATGAAGCGGTCGATGGTGCCGAGTACGTCACCTTCGGTCAGGTCGATGTACTCGGGCCAGTTCTCGATGAGGAGGCTGCCTCCGCCACCTCCGCTCTCGCCGTCGTCACCACCGCAGGCGGCGAGAATCGCCGGCAACGAGAGTCCGGCGGCGCCGAGTACGCCGGAGCGAATGAGAAGTTCGCGGCGTGAAAAACCCCGCTTCGGTGCGTTCATCAGTGTCCTCCCTGATTCTGTGACGTGGTGTCGATCGCTCTGCCGAGCAGAGAGACCCGGATAACGGTACTCAACATCGAGGCAATGGACGGCTCGTTCACAGAGCCGCTTCCACGTGGTCGACATCGAGACCGGTGGCGCCGGCGCGCTCGGGCCAACCGGCCAGCGCATAGGCCGCCGAGTTCGACCAGCCGACCCAGTGCTCGTTTCCGGGCCGCAACGACGGCAGATCGCTGTCGGCATCGGCTTCGGCCGACAGTTCGGTGCCGTCGGGCATCTCGACGACCACTCGCAACCAAGCCCCCTGGAAGATCACGCTGGTGACGGTGCCGCGCAGGCCGAACCCGTCGGCGGGCTTCTCGGCCACCGGGTGGAGCCGCTCGGGCCGAAGCATGACCGACACCTTGGAGCCCACGGGATGCTCGCCGGTGGCCGCCACTCGCTGCCCGTTGAGCAGTTCGACCACACAACCCGAACTCGTGGTGTCGCGCACGTGGCCCGGCAGCAGGTTGGCCGACCCGATGAAGCCGGCCACGAACAGACTCTGCGGCCGGTTGTAGATCTCCTCGGGCGTGCCGATCTGTTCGACCACACCTTCGTTCATCACCGCGATGCGATCGGACATGGTGAGAGCCTCACCCTGGTCGTGGGTCACGAACACGAAGGTGATCTCGACTTCGCGCTGGATGCGCTTCAACTCGATCTGCATCGCCTCGCGCAACTTCAGGTCGAGGGCGGCGAGCGGCTCGTCGAGCAGAAGGGCACTCGGCATGTTGACCAACGCTCGGGCCAACGCCACGCGCTGCTGCTGGCCACCGGAGAGCTGAGACGGGCGGCGGGTGGCGAAGTCTCCCAGGCGAACGACCTCGAGCATCTCGGACACCCGACTCTTCACCTCGGATTCGGCGACCTTCTTGGCGCGCAGTCCGAAGGCCACGTTGTCGGCCACCGACATGTGCGGGAAGAGCGCGTACTGCTGGAAGACGGTGTTGACGTTGCGCTTGTGCGGCGGAACCGCCGACACGTCGACGCCCTCGAGCATCACCTGACCGGTCGTGGGCTGTTCGAACCCGGCGATCATCTTGAGGGTGGTGGTCTTGCCGCAACCGGAGGGGCCCAGCATGGCGAAGAACTCGCCGCGGCGAATGGAGAAGTCGGCTCGTTTGACGGCCTGGAAATCGCCGAACGTCTTGCTGACGTCGCGCAGTTCGATGACCTGATCGTTCACGACCCGACCAGTGCTCCCCTCTGTTCCCTCGATGCCCTCCGGGACCGGCCCGCATCGGAGCCGGACCGCAAACTACACCCTGATCCTCCGGTATCTCGCCTCAACTGTCGAGATTCGCCATCACGTGCTTGATGCGCGTGTAGTCGTCGAGCGCATAAGCCGACAGGTCCTTGCCGTAGCCCGACTTCTTGAAACCACCGTGGGGCATCTCGGCCACCATCGGGATGTGCGTGTTGACCCACACGCAACCGAAGTCGAGACGGCGGGTGACGCGCATGGCCCGGCCGAAATCCTTGGTCCAGACACTCGACGCCAAGCCATAGTCGACACCGTTGGCCATCCGGACGGCCTCGTCCTCGTCGGCGAAGGTCTGAACGGTGATCACGGGGCCGAAGATCTCGGTTTGGACCATCTCGTCGGTCTGCTTCAGGTCGCACACGACAGTGGGCGGGAAGAAGTATCCCTGCGACCCTTGCCGTTGTCCGCCGGTGGTGACGGTGGCGTGCGACGGCAGTCGGTCGAAGAACCCGGCGACTCGAGCCAGCTGGTTGGAGTTGTTCACCGGTCCGAAGAGCACGTCGTCGGTGGGGGCTCCACAGCCGGTGCCCTTGGCCTGCTCGGTGAGAGCGGCCACGAAGTCGCGGTAGACGCCCTCGGCACAGAGGACCCGGGTGGCGGCCGTGCAGTCCTGGCCGGCGTTGAAGTAACCGGCGATGGCGATGCCCTCGGCCGCGGCGGCCAGATCGGCGTCGTCGAACACGATCACCGGTGCCTTGCCCCCGAGTTCGAGGTGGACCCGCTTCAGTGACTTGGCGGCCGCTTCGGCCACCTCCATGCCGGCGCGCACCGAACCGGTGACGCTCACGAGCGACGGCGTGTCGTGCGAGACCATGGCCCGACCCGTGTCACGGTCGCCGCACACCACGTTGACCACTCCGGGTGGGAGGAACTCGGCACAGATCTCGGCGAGCAGAGTGGTGGTGACGGGAGTGGTGTCGCTCGGCTTCAACACCACGGTGTTGCCGGCGGCCACGGCGGGAGCGAACTTCCAGACCGCCATCATCATCGGATAGTTCCAGGGCGCGACCTGCGCGCACACGCCGATCGGCTCGCGGCGGATGTAACTCGTCATGTTGGGCACGTACTCGGCCGCGCTCTTGCCCTCGAGGTGCCGGGCGGCAGTTGCGAAGAAGCGCACGTGGTCGACCATGGGCGGGATCTCCTCCGAACGAGTGATCTCGATCGGCTTGCCGCAGTTCTCGGATTCGAGGGCGATGAACTCGTCGGCCCGTCGCTCGATCTCGTCGGCGATGCGGAAGAGCGCGAGCGAACGATCCTTGGGCGGCGTGTCACGCCAGGCCTCGAAGGCCACGGCCGCCGCACCCATGGCGGCGTCGATGTCGGTGGCACCCGAGAGCGGAGCCGTTGCGTACTGCTCGCCCGTCGAGGGGTTGACGACCGGAATGGTGCGACCATCGGCGGCGTCGACGTACTGACCATTGACAAAATTTCGGTAGGCCTTCATGAACGAGAGACTAGATCGGCCCGACCGCGTCGGGAACCCGACGACGCTGCAGAGGGCGTCGGGAATCCGACGACGCTGCAGAGGGCGTCGGGAATCCGACGACCGTGCCGACGCCCGATAGGTTCGGGGAATGGCCACCCCTGCCGATCAACTCGACCTTCCCGTCGTCGACTTCGGATTCGCCGACGCCGACGAACAGCGCGCCGCACTGGAGCAGATCGCTCGCGACACCTGGATCGCCCGCGGCCCCTTCGGCTACATCGTGTTCTCGTACGAAGACTGCGTCGCTCTGCTCCGTGACAAGCGGTGGCACAACGCCGCCAGCATCATCTCCGAACTCAGGGCCGTCTCCGATCCGCGCCTCGCCAATCGGGAGCGCGTGTCGATCCTCGCCGCCGAAGGCGAGACCCACACCCGCCTGCGCCGACTGGTCGCCCCGGCGTTCTCGCCGCGATCGGCCGATGCCTTGCGCCCCTTCATGCGAGAGGTGATCGACGAACTGCTCGACCCGCACACGCCGACGGGCCGATGCGACCTCACCGTCGACGTGCTCGAGCACTACCCCATCCCGATCATCTGCGAACTCCTCGGCGCGCCCCGTGAGGACTGGAAGCTGTTCAGCCGCCTGGCCGAGGACGTGCTGCGCATCTTCAACGCCACCGCCGCCGACGAGATCGACATCATCATCCGCGCTCAGGACGAACTCGAGCAGTATTCCCGCGATCTGATCGCCGATCGACGTCGCAAGCCGGCCGATGACCTCATCACCTCGCTGATCGCCGCCGAAGAGGCGGGTGACAAGTTGTCGGAAGACGAGTTGGTGATGATGGTCGAGGCGGTCATCGTGGGCGGCACCGACACCACGCGAAATCAACTCGGGTGCTCGGTCGCTCTTCTCGCCGACCATCCCGAGCAGTGGAAGTTGCTCGCCGAACGTCCCGAACTCGCACCGCGCGCGGTCGAGGAGACGATGCGTTTCGCCGGCGCCGTGCGCAGCACCGGTCGATTCGCCAGTGTCGACATCGAATACAAGGGGGTGGCTTTCCCGGCCGGCACCTTCATCTCACCGGCGCTCGCCATGGCCAATCGTGATCAAACGGTCTTCGGTGAGCCCGAGACGTTCGACATCACGCGGGAGCCAGCCGGTCAACCTCAGATGACATTCGGATCGGGCATTCACTATTGCCTCGGGGCCGCGCTCGCCCGAGCCGAACAGCAAGAGGCTCTGCCGATCCTCGCCCGCCGGATGCCGAACATGAAGATCGACGGTGCGGTCACGTGGAAGCCGTCGACAGTGGCGATCTTCGGGCCCGAGAAGCTGCCCATCGCCTTCGACCCCAACTGATCCGAGGAGTTCACATGGATCGCGAACGACTCGCGACTCGTCACCGTGAAGAGTTCGAACTCTTCACCCGTACCCATCCGCGTTCGGCCGAGATCGCCGGAAACGCCCGTCGCCATCTGGTCGCCGGTGTTCCCATGCCGTGGATGACGCGCTGGCCCGGCGGATTTCCCGTCTTCGTCGATCATGCATCGGGGGCTCGATTCGTCGACGTCGACGGGCACGAATACGTCGACTTCTGCATGGGCGACACCGGCGCGATGGCCGGACACGCCTTACCCGCCGTCACCGAGGCACTGGCGACACGGGCGCAACTCGGTATCACCACCATGCTCCCGAGCGAGGACGCCGTGTGGGTGGCCGACGAACTGCGTCGGCGTTTCGGTCTCGACAAATGGCAGATCGCCATGACCGCGACCGATGCCAATCGTTTCGTCCTGCGGCTGGCTCGTGCGATCACCGGTCGTCCGAAGATCGCCGTGATCGACTGGTGCTACCACGGCACTGTCGACGAGACGCTCGTCGTACTCGGCGAGGAAGGCCGAACCGAACATCGTCCTGGCGCCATCGGACCGAGCGCCGACGTGGAGGCCACCACGCGGGTCGTGCCGTTCAACGATCTCGACGCGCTCGACTCAGCACTCGCCCACGGCGACGTCGCGTGCCTGTTGATGGAGCCGGCGCTCACCAACATCGGCATCGTCCTGCCCGACCCCGGCTATCTCGACGCGGTCCGAAAGATCACTCGACGACACGGCGTGTTGTGGGTCGTCGACGAGACGCACACGATCTGTGCCGGACCGGGTGGATGCACTCGGGCCTGGAATCTCGATCCCGACTTCTTCGTGATCGGCAAACCGATCGGTGGCGGCATGCCGGTGGCCGTGTACGGGATGACAACCGAGGTCGCCGAACGTGTGGAGGCACTGATCGGCGATCACATGGTGGACGTCTCCGGAATCGGCGGAACGTTGACGGGGAACGCGTTGGCTCTGGCCGCCGTGAAAGCGACGCTGTCGACCACGTTGCTCGACGACGACTTCGTGCGCATGATCGATTTGGCCGCAGCGTGGACGGCTGGGGTCGAGAACGGCTACCGCTCCCGAGGCCTCGACTGGCACGTGCAGCAACTCGGCGCACGAGCCGAATATTGGTTCTGTCCCCCGCCACGTCACGGTGCCGACGCCGCCGCGGCGTCCGACCACGAACTCGATGCCTACATGCACCTGTTCGCCCTCAACCGGGGGGTGCTGCTCACGCCGTTCCACAACATGGCACTCATGTCGCCCGCCCACGTGGTCGCCGATGTGGATCGCCACACCGAGGTGTTCGCCGACTCCCTGGCTTCCCTCCTCGACTGACCCTGAGAGAACCTGTTCAGGGACGTATTCGAAGAACCCTCAAGAATCCGGTCGGAAAACTGCGAGCGCTCGGGTGGTCACGGCTCTTGTCGGGTGTGCAGCACGAGGTTGCACACCCGCATCACGAAGGACACCGACGACCGCCATGACGACCACCCGCAAGATCTCGCTCACGAATCTCCTCCTCACCACCGTGGCCGTGGCCGGGCTGGTCGGCACGACCGCTGCGTGCGGAGGCGACAGCACCGACACCTCCGCCGAGGAGCAAGCCCTCATCGAACTTCTCCTGGCCGCCGCCCAGGACGGCGACACCGGCGCCATCGCCGACATCGTCGCCGAGGCCGATCCCGACGTCGTCGCCCAGGTGCTTCCCGAAGTGGAAGAGCAACTCG
>JBDLRN010000089.1:0-22424 GCA_039800005.1 Actinomycetota bacterium
TCGTTCGCGAACTTCTCCCGGTCCTCGCCGCCTCGGCATCCGAATCAGATGTCGCGTCGAGAGTGGTCGTCGTGAGCTCGGCCGGGCACCGCATGGGCGACGTCGATCTCGACGATCTCAACTTCGAACGTCGGCCCTACGACCCTTTCCTCGCCTACGGGGCGGCCAAGAGCTGCAACGTTCTGCACGCCGTCGGCCTCGACCGCCGCTGGCGCGATCGGGGCGTGCGAGGATTCGCCGTTCATCCCGGTGGCATCCACACCGAACTGGGTCGGTACATGACTCCCGAGGTGATCAAGAGCTTGATGTCGCGCATGGAGGGCGGTGGAGCATCGTTCTCGTGGAAGTCGATTCCGCAGGGCGCGGCCACCCAGGTGTGGGCCCTGACGTCCCCTTTCCTGGAAGGTCGGGGTGCGATCTACTGCGAGGACTGCGACGTGTCGCCGGTGATTCCCGACGACGTCGAGTCGGTCGACGGACGTGGTGTGGCGGCACGGGCCGTCGACCCCACCAAGGCCGATGCGTTGTGGGCCATCAGCGAAGAACTGGTCGACTGAGTCGGGTACTGTTCGGCCGTGGCGACGATCCTTGCCCACATCTCGGTTCGCCCCGGTGCCGAGCTCGAGTTCGAGGCGATTTCGCGGGATCTCTACAACGAGAGTCATGCCACCGAGGACGGTCTGCTTCGTTACGAGTACTGGCGAGGATCCGAACCCGGCACGTACTACACGCTGCTGTCGTTTCGCGACTTCGCCTCGTTCATCGCTCACCAGACGAGCGACCATCACGAGACGGCGTCACCGAAATTGGGCGGGGTCCTCACCGGACTTCGGCTCGAATGGCTCGACCCGGTCGATGGTGCGGCGCCCCTCCCGCGCACCGAACCTCAAGATCTCGCGCACGTCGCCGACGAGTTGACGCGCGTGTACGCGGAACGATTCGCCGCTCGCATCGCACCGTGGTGGACATCAGTTCGTCAGTGACCATCTCACTCAGGAGGACCCGACATGACCGACATCATCGACGAGAAGAAGCCCTGGTTCCTCACCGGCAACTACGCCCCCGTGTTCGACGAGATCACCGATACCGATCTGCGCGTGACCGGGACCATTCCCAAGGCGCTGTCGGGCACGTACGTGCGCAACGGTTCGAATCCCAAGGACGGTCGAGCCGGCCACTGGTTCTTCGGTGACGGCATGGTGCACGGCGTCCGTCTCGAAGGAGGGCGCGCTACCTGGTATCGCAACCGCTACGTGCGCACGCCGAAGTGGGAGAAAGGTCTCGACGCGATGGATGCCGAATGCATCTTCGATCCGACGGCCAGCGCGGCGAACACCCACGTTCTGGCTCACGCCGGACGGATCTGGGCTCTCGAAGAAGGTCACCTGCCGTGGGAGCTCTCGCCCGAGCTCGAGACCCTGGGTCCCGACGACTTCGGCGGCCGTCTCACGACGGCGTTCACGGCGCATCCCAAACTGTGCCCCGAGACCGGAGAACTCCACTTCTTCGGGTACTCGCCGGTGGCTCCGCACGTGACGTACCACGTTCTCGATGCGAACGGTGATCTGGCGCACACGGCGCCGATCTCCACACCCAAGGGAACCATGATGCACGACTTCATGATCACGCGCGACCATGCGATCTTCATGGATCTGCCGGTCGTCTTCGATATGGACGCCATGGCCAAGGGGCAGCCGCCCATCGGTTGGGACGACGACTACGGCGCACGTATCGGAATCGTGCCGCGCTTCGGGACCGACGCCGACATCCGGTGGTTCGACGTCGACCCGTGCTACGTCTTCCATCCGCTCAACGCCTACGTCGACGGCGACAAGGTGGTGTGCGATGTCGGACGCCACGAATCCATGTGGCGAGGATCGATGGACAAGTTCGAACCGTGTTACATGTACCGCTGGACCTTCGACATGTCGACCGGCGCGGTCACCGAGACTCAGATCGACGACTGGGCGCACGCGTTCCCGCGCGTCGACGATCGAGTGGTCGGACTGAAGCATCGCTACGGATGGGTGTCGGGAAGTCGTCCAGAAGCGACCGGTGGCATGAATGCTCCCGGCATCGTGGCCCGTTACGACATGACCGATGGTTCGAAAACGATCCACGACTTCGGCGCGCATGCGCATCCGGGAGAGTTCGTCTTCGTACAGGAGACGTCGAGTTCCGGTGAGGACGAAGGATGGGCGATGGGTTTCGTGTACGACGACGCGTCCGACACCACCGACCTGGTGATCCTCGACGCGAGCGATCTGGCGAAGCCGCCGGTGGCTCGTGTGCACCTGCCGCGTCGCGTCCCCTTCGGCTTCCACGGGAGTTGGATCGACGACTCCGTCATGGGTTGATCCGCCGGTCACCCCTTCCTCGAACGGGTCTAGGGTTGGCGCATGGATCCCGCGCTGCAGCAGTTGGTCGACCGGCAGGCGATCGTCGACCTCACGGTCGCCTACACCTATGCGCTCGACACCAAGGACTGGGACGCTCTCGATCGGGTGTTCACTCCCGACGGGACGGCCTTCCTCACCGAAGAACTGATCGGCCGCGAGGCCATCAAGGAGCGGGTGCGCCGGGCGCTCGAGGGTCTCGACGTGAGCCAGCACCTCATCGGCAACCACGAGATTCACATCGACGGCCATGGGGCGAGCGGTCGCTGCTATCTGCAAGCCCAGCACGTCCGCGACGCCGCCCCCGGTCCGCCCAACTTCATCGTCGCCGGTCGCTACGACGATCGCTACGTGCGTACTCCGGACGGCTGGCGTATCGAGCGTCGAGAGCTCACCATCATGTGGACCGAGGGCAATCCGGCCGTGGCCCGCGAGCGCCGCTGAGTCAGCGTTCGACGTAGTCGTTCAGCAGTTGCGGTACTCGTAGTTCCGGCGGTATCCGGTCGACGCCGATCATCCGATCGAGTTGCTCGTGGAAGTGCCAGATGCGCCGTTCCTGATAGTTGATCGGAACACCACGCATGGCCGGTGAGCGCAGTGAGCGCTGCATGGGCGCCATGTTCCAGAAGTCCTCGGCCATGATGCGGTCGAAGCTGTCGAGGCGTGCCTGCCAGTGCCGGGGCAGTTCGGACTCGTCGGCGAATTCCTCGAGGGCGTAGTGCGTCCATTCGATGCGGGTCGTCGCCTCGTCGAGCGGCCAGAAGGTGATGAACGGAAAGCCGTTGGCGGCGATGGGCGTGATGAGGTTGGGAAAGACCGAATACGCCGAACTGGTGCAGCGCACCATGTCGTTGACGGTGTCGATGTCGGCGAATCCCGGTGCGACGACGTGTCGGTAGTCGTCCCAGTCCTTCATCCCGAGGGCCGACCACGCCGACTTCGAATAGGGGGTGATCATTCGTGACGCGCCGTTGGGCAACAAACTCATCACGGCGCCGCGATTGTCGAGCAGTGCCTCGCCTCCGTGACCGTGGATGTGGCGGAAGTGGTACACCTCGAGAAAGGCTTCGGCGGTGACTTTCCAGTTGCAGGGGACGATCTCGCTGCGCTTCGCCACCGTGTGCAGATTCGGGCCCTGGAGTTCGGCCAGCTCGTGGGGGATCGGGTCCAACCAGTCGAGCAGTGGCTGGGCCTGGGGATCCTGGTTCACGAAGATCCAGCCGTCCCACTCCTCACAGCGCAGGGTCGGTAGACACCGCAACGACTTGTCGAGGCCGACGAAGTCACGTTCGTCGGGCACCGAGACCAAATGCCCGTCGTCGATGTCGTACGACCACGAGTGGTACTGGCAGCGCAGCATTCGACTGGTTCCGCGGGATTCGCGGACCACCGGAGCCCCGCGATGCTGACAGGTGTTGTAGAAGGCACGGACTCGGAGATCGTTGCCGCGCACGAGGATCATGGGTACACCAAGTGAATCGAAGGTGATGAAATCACCCGGTCGATTCACCTCGTCGATGCGACCGGCGAGAGCCCACGACTTCGGCCACAGGAATTCCCGCTCGAGCGCGAAGAAGTCGGGATCGACGTAGCGACCGACGGGTATGTCGGGAAAGGCCGGAAAACCGTCGGGAGGGCCGGTACGAGCGAACTCGTACCGCATGGCCTCGGTGAGCCGACGAACGAGATGCTCGTCCATCATCCGGCCAGACTTCCGGCGTCGACGACCACGACCTCGCCAGTCATCCACGCCGCCATGTCGCTCGCGACGAAGAGCACGACGCGCGCGACGTCGTCGGGCACACCGGCACGTCCGAGAGGATTGCGGGCCATGATGCCGGCGACGTCGAGCCCGGCCGCCTTCAACGGTGCCATCTGATCCTGGACCCCTGGTGTGTCGATGGGGCCGGGTGCCACGCCGACGACACGAATGTCGAGCGGAGCGAACTCGAGAGCCAGGGCGCGAGTCAGTCCGACCACGGCGTGTTTGGAGATCGAATACGCGCTGATTCCCGGCGCAGCGCGAAACCCGGTCGTGGACGCGAGGTTGACGATGACGCCACCGTCGGACATGCGGCGAGCCGCCTCACGCGAACACGCGTAGGTACCCCGTACGTTCACGTCCATCAGGCGGTCGAGGAAGTCGTCGGAGGCGTCGATGGCCGGCCCGGTGGTGGGGTAGATGCCGGCGTTGTTGATCCAGATGTCGAGACCGCCCCACGTGGCGATCGCGCGGTCGGCCGCGCCGATGATCGACGTGGTGTCGGTGATGTCGACGAAACAGGAGTCGGTCGTGGTTCCGGTGGCGGCGGTGATCTCGGCCGCGGTGGAGGTTGCTCGATCGATATCGAGATCGGCGAGCAGCACCGACGCGCCAGCCTCGGCGAGGCGGTGGGCGACACGCGCGCCGATGCCCTGCGCCGCACCGGTGACCACGGCGCGACGTCCGGCCAGACTCCACAGATCGACGATCGGCCGTGACGAATGGTCGGCGATCACGGGCGCTCCTTTCCGGATCCGACACGAGGTCGGAATCCGATGTGCAGATACTTGAGGGCTCGGAGACAGAAGTTCGGGTGATGCGTGAAGTCGTTGGCTCCATCGACGAACCACATCTCCTCGACGCGATCGACGAGGGCGCGGAAACCGATGATGAGTTCGCGTCTGGCCAAGGGAGCGCCGAGGCAGTGGTGGCTTCCGAATCCGAAGGCCAGATGGGTGCGAAGGTTCTCGCGATCGAGATCCATCTCGGCCGGACACGCGAACTGCTGAGGATCTCGATTCGCCGCGGCGTAGCGAACGTTGACGACCGAACCGGCCGGAATCGTGACGCCGTGCATCTCGACGTCGACGGAGGCAGTGCGGAAGAGACCCTGGACCGGACCTTCGAGGCGTAACACCTCCTCGGCGAGAAGTGGTACGTACCGATCGGGGTCGGATGTGACCTTGTCCCACTGATCGGGGTTCTCGATCAAGAGACGGACTCCTTCGGCGAGCGCGTTGGTGGTCGTCTCCGAACCGCCGACGAAGGTGTCGGCCATCATCTCCGCGTGCAGTTCGTTGTCGGTGAGGGTGCGACCCCACTCGGGAACGACGGTGTTGACGAGATCGGACAACAGACTGTCGTCGGGCTCTCGGCGCAATCGCTCGAAGATGGGCTGGAAGTAGTGCTGGGCGGCGATCTCCTGCTCGGTCGACCAGACGGCCTCGTCCTCGGTCTGCATCAGACCGAGGCGTTGTACCCAGGCGTCGGTCCAGGCCTTGATCTGCCAGATGTCCTCTTCGGGTGCGCCCATCTGACGTCCGATCACCACGAGCGGGAGCGGAACGGCGAATGAGCGGACCCAGTCACAGTGGCCGGTGTCGATGAAGGCATCGATCAGGCGGTGGGCCAGATCTTCGATGAAGGGATCGAGTTCGCGGATCTTGGCCGGTCGAAAGGCGTGGTTGAACAAGCCGCGCATCTCACGATGTTCCGGGTCGTCGCGCGCGGCCAGAGTGGCGGCCGGTAGCCAGCCCTTCTCCTCGTAGATACGGCGAAGTCGACTCGACCGAGGGTCGACGCGGCCGCGATGCTGAGCGCTCGTGAATCGCTCGGTGTCGAGCAGAACGGCGCGCACGTCGTCGTATCGAGTGACGACGTACATGCCGGTCCAGTTGTCGCGCCACACCGGAGCCTCGTCGCGCAACACGTCGTAGGCCGGGTACGGGCATTCCGAGATCGTGGGATCGAGCAAGGATGAGCGGTTCGGATCGAGTTCGGACGGCGACGCGCTCACCCGACCATTGTCGCGCACCCCGGATCCTCGACGAACCGGAGCCGCCCGACCGAGGGCGGACCCGAACTGGGCTAGAACATCATCATGACCACGACAAGTGACGCGTCCGCCTCCGCTTTCGACCCGACCGGCCTCCGGCCGGTGTCGACTGTCGAACACGTCCAGATCTCTCGCCTCATGAACCGCTACGCCGACGCCGTCGTTCACCGCAACGGTGAGCAGTGGGCCAGTTGCTGGGCCGACGAGGCGGTCTGGGATCTCGGTGGTGGTCGCCTGGTCGAGGGGAAAGAGGCGATCGTCAAGTTGTGGTACGCCGCGATGGGCGGAATGGCGGCGGTCGTCCAGACCGTGCACAACGGTGACGCCTGGTACGAGGAGGGTCGCGAGGATCGGGCGGTCGGCCGATGGGCCATCAGCGAGCGCTTTCTCACGGCCAACGGCGTGCGGGCCCTTCTGTTGGCGGAGTATCTCGACGGATTCGTGAAGTCGAACGGAGAGTGGCTGTTCAGTCGTCGCCTGCTCCGTCCGCACTATCAGGGACCGGCCGATCTGTCCGGCGACTTCCGCAACACGCGTTCGTCCCTGGAAGGTCTCGGTGAGTCCCCGGATGTGTAGTCGCCCGAAGTTCGATGCCCCGGCGTCTCTGCTCTAGCGTCCGAACATGCCCGCTTTCGCCACCGAACTCGCTCTCGAACGACCCGATGAAGTCGCCGTCCGCGATCCGCGGCGTACCTACGGCTGGGCGGCGGTCGGCGACATCCTCAATCGCACGGCGAACAACGCGCTGTCGGCCGACCTCGGACCCCGCCGACGCGTCGCCGTGTTCGCCGAGAACGCCGCCGAAACCGCCTTCGCGCATCTCGGGTGTCTGCTCGGTAGCGCGTCGACCGTTCCGGTCAACTTCCACCTGACCGCCGACGAGGCCGCCTACATCCTGGTCGACTCCGAATCACGATTGTTGTTCGTCGGACCCGAGACCTGTGAGCGGGGCGTGGCGGCGGCCGAGTTGGCGCGCGCCGAAGGGTCGTCCATCGAAGTCATCGGCTGGGACGTCGATGACCCGCGCGTCACACCGTGGTGCGAGTGGCTCGAACGTGGCGATCCGTCCGACCCGCCGCTCGACGTGAAGCCTCGCGCCAATCTGCTGTACACCTCGGGGACGACCGGGCGACCCAAGGGCACCGAACTGCCACCCACGATGTTCGCCGGTGGCGACACCATGGCCGAACACTTGGAAGGAATGAAGGCCAATCGCTTCGCGGCCTTCGGCACTCATCTGGTGGTGGGGCCGATGTACCACACGGGTCCGCTGAACGGCATGCGACTCCTGGTGCGCGGCGTCCCGATGGTGATCCTCGCCAAGTTCGACGCCGAGAGGACGCTGCAGGCGATCCACGAACATCGCACGGAATCATCGGTGATGGTGCCAACTCACTTCGTGCGGCTTCTGGCGTTACCCGACGACATCAAGAAGAAGTACGACGTGTCGTCGATGAAGCTCGCCGCCCACACGGGTGCGTCGTGTCCGGTCGACATCAAGCGGGCGATGATCGAGTGGTGGGGGCCGATCTTCATCGACGCCTACGGCGCGACCGAGGTGGGCACCACGTGCCAGATCACGAGTCAGGAGTGGCTCGAACACCCGGGTTCGGTCGGACGACCGATCCCACCGTTCTCGGTGCGGGTGCTCGACGACGACGGCAACGACGTGCCAGTCGGTGTCGAAGGTCGTCTCTTCTTCGTCGACGCGACCGGTCGGGGCGTGATCTATCCGAACGATCCGGAAAAGACCAAGGCTGCCAACATCGCCCCCGGAGTGTTCACGCTCGGGGAGATCGGTTACGTCGATGCCGACGGATACGTGTTCATCACCGATCGCTTCTCCGACATGGTGGTGTCGGGCGGCGTGAACATCTATCCGGCCGAGGCCGAGCAGGTGCTCGTTCAACACCCCGCCGTGTTGGACGTGGCCTGTATCGGCGTGCCGCACGTCGAGATGGGCGAGGAGTTGAAGGCGCTCGTCATGCTCCGCGACGGAGTCGCCACTCCCGACGAGACCGAGATCATCGGCTTCTGTCGTGAACGACTGAGCCACTACAAGTGTCCGCGTTCGGTCGAGTTCGTCGACGACCTCGGACGCAACACGATGGGCAAGATCAACAAGCGCAAGTTGCGCGCGCCGTACTGGGAGAAGTGATGTCCGAACCCGTGCTGATCGTCGACGATCCGGCTCCCAAGGTGCGCCGACTCACCTTGAACCGCCCCGAAAAACGCAACGCTCTGAACGACGCGTTACGAGGCGCGCTCTTCGACGCGCTGCGCGCCGGTGACAAGGACAAGAACGTGTCGGTCATGATCGTCCGAGGCGCCGGCTCGTGTTTCTCGGCCGGTTACGACCTCGGCTCACCGAACACCGACGTCGAACGCGCGAGTTCGTACGCCGACGGATGGTGGTCGCGGCACGTCGTCAACAACTGGTTCGAGATGTGGGACATGTCGACACCGATCATCGCCCAGGTGCACGGCTACTGCCTGGCCGGCGGGAGCGAACTCGCCACCGCCTGCGACCTCGTCTACGTGGCCCGTGACGCCAAGATCGGTTACCCGCCGGTACGCCTCATGTCCCCGCCCGACATGCAGTGGCAGACCTGGCTCATGGGTCTGCGACGAGGCATGGAGGCTCTGCTCACCGGTGACTCCATGTCGGGGGACGAGGCGGTGGCGGCCGGCTTCGCCAACCGCGCGTTCGACGTGGCCGACCTCGATGCCGAGGTGGTGGCTGTCGCCGAACGGGTGGCCAAGATCCCGGCCGATCTCCTGGCCCTCAACAAACGCGCCGCCCACCGAGCCATGGAAGCCATGGGAATCCGGGCCGGGATTCGAGCCACCGCCGAGATCCAGGCACTCGGATTCCATCAACGTTCGTCGAAGGAGTACATGTCGTCGTTCGCCACCAAGGGGGTGACGGCGGCCCTGACCGAACGGGACGCGGCCTTCGGCGACTACCGCGAATCGACACCTGACAAGCAAAACGACAAATAACCCACGGTCCGAAAAAGGACGTGACTTCCGTTACTGACCTGTTGATCAATTCTGCTAGAACGGCTGATCGGGGGTCGGGCACTTGGCCCCCTCATCGACCAATCAGGGGGAGAACGTGACAAATCGTCTGAAGAGCCGCCGGGCGGCTCTTGCCATGGTGGCGGCACTCGGAGTGTTCGCCGCTGCATGTAGTGAAGACAGTGGTGGGACCGATGCGCCGACCACCGAGGCGCCGAGCACCGATGCGCCGAGCACCGAGGCACCGAGTGGAAGCGATGCGCCCACGACCGAGGCGCCGGCCGGTGAACTTCCGGTGTCGCAGACCACCATCGACACCGCCCTCGCGTACACCGGTGGACCCGGTGGTGCCACGAGTGGTGATCCGATCAAGATCGGCTACGTGAACGCCGACGAAGGAACGCCGGCCTGGCCGGAGGCGTCGTTCGGCATCGACGCCGGCGTGTGGCTGGCCAACAACTTCCTCGGCGGAGTCGGCGGCCGTCCGATCGAACTCGTGAAGTGCAACGTGGCCAAGGAAGAGGACGGTCAGGCCTGCGCCCAGCAGATGTTGGCCGATGCCGACATCCAGGCCGTGATCACCGGTGCCTACGCGGTCGGCAACCAGCCGCTGCTCGACACGCTGGCCGGTCAGAAGCCGGTGTTCATCGGCAACCCGGTCACCACTCCCGAATTCCTGGCCACTGACGGCATCGCCTACACCCCGGGTGTGCCGGGCGTCATCGGTGGCCTCGCGGTCTTCGCTGCGAAGTTCCTCGGTGAGATCGAAGGGCGCGAGATCGCCAAGGTCGCCGCGGTCTACAACGACAACGCGGCCGGTGTCGCGTCGTTCGAGAGCTTCATCAAGCCGATCATCTCGGGCTTCGGCCTCGAAGTCACCGGCGTCTCCGTGCCCGACACCGCGGGTCCGACCGAGATGGCCACGGCCATTCAGGCCGCCGGGGCCGACACGGCCGACGTCTTCATTCCTCTCGTTCAGGTGCAGGGTTGCATCGGTATCTACGAGGCGCTGAAGACGCTCGAGATCGACACGGCCGTCGTGACGACCGGACTCTGCTTCGGTGTCCCGATGCAGGATCACCTCGCCGAGACCGGCGCCGAGGGCAATCTGCCCGACGGCTGGTACTTCGGCGGCTACGGCTTCGCCTACGAAATCCCCGGTGACCCGTCGACCGATGCCTACATCGACACCGCTCTGGCTTGGGGTCGCGAGAACGGCGACGACAGCCCGAACTACACCGGCTTCGGTGGTCCGACCTTCGGAACGTTCCTGACCGTGCTCAAGTTCATGAACGGCGGAGCGACCGACTCGGCGGCACTGCGTGAGGCCGGCAAGGCCTTCACCGGTCCGATGTGGGCCGTGGCGGGTGATATGACCTGCGGAGCCAGTCCGATCTTCCCGTCGTTGTGCGGCAACGAGATCGGTATCCAGCAGCAGCAGGGCACGTCGTACGTGTCGGTGATGGACGGCTACAACGGCAAGGCCATCAATCCGAACAAGGAACTGGCCGCCGGCTGATCCGTCGGTCGTCGTAAACAACGTCACGGAGGGTGCGGGGAGTCGTCCCCGCACCCTCCGCACATTCCAGTCGGCGGAATCTGGGGGATGACCGTCGAGTCGTCGGGGGAGTCACTGCATGGAGCAATCGCTCAAGCCCTTCATGAGGTACCGGAAGACACTCATCGGTGTCGTGGTCCTCGTGGCATCGTTCGCCGTCTTGTACGCATGGGACGCCCGTCAATTGGGTCCGATGTTCTCGAACGTCGGAACCGGTGCACTGATCGCGGCGATCGCCATCGGCGTCGTGCTCACCTATCGGGGATCCGGGGTCGTCAACTTCGCCAACGGCGTGGTGTCGATCTTCGTGGCCTATTGGTACTACGGATTGAAGATGGAGGGCCGGTTCTACGTCCCGCCGTTGCCCAATCCTCTCGTTCTGATCGAGATTCCCGTCAATTGGTTTCGTGAGGACGGCGACTATCTCGATCTGCCCAACTGGCCGACCTCGATCGATCTGCCCGGTGATCGGCTGACCACGGCATCGGCCGTGGTCGTCGCGATTCTGGTCGCGATCCTGCTCGGCCTCTTCCTGCACTTCGCCATCTTCAAGCCGCTGCGCAACGCGCCGGTGCTCGCCAAGGTCGTGACCACGGTCGGCCTCTTCGTGGTGCTGCAGGAGTTCATCCGGCTCCGATTCGGTGAGACGGTGAAGACCGGTGTGCAGTTCCCGCTCCCGTCGGGCAAGGTCGACCTGCCCGGAGAATTCGGAGTCGTTCCGAACAACCAGCTCACTCTGGTCGTGGTCGTGTCACTGATCGCCGCTTCGTTGTGGGGTCTCTTCAAGTACACGCGTTTCGGTCTGGCAACTCGTGCGGCATCGGAGAACGAGAAGGGGGCCATCGTCCTCGGTTTCTCGCCCGACTTCCTGGCCGGAGCCAATTGGGTGTTGTCGACCGTCGTCGCCGGATTGCTCGGCATCCTGGCCGCGCCCATCACCAACCTCGACACCATCACCGTGCCGTTGTTGATCGTTCCGGCCCTCGGTGCGGCGCTGCTCGCCAACTTCACGTCGTTCGGCGTCACGGTGGGGGCGGGCATCGGAATCGCCATGCTGCAAGGCTGGGTGCAGTACCAGGGTGCTCAGTCGTGGTACCCGAAGGGAGTACTTCCGGCCGCCGGCCTGGCGCAGGCCTTGCCGTTCTTCGTCATCGTCGTCGCGATGTTCGTGCGCGGCAAGTCACTTCCCGTTCGTGGAGCGATCGCAGTCGGCCGGATGCCGTTCGCCAGCGCGCCGAAGCACGTCCTGCGATTCACGCTGGTCGGAGTGGCGGCCGTTCTCGTGTTGCTGTTCGGATTCGACTACGACTGGCGCCAATCGACGATCAACACGTTGGTCGCGATCGCGATCGCCCTGTCGTTCGTGGTGCTGGTGGGATTCGTGGGTCAGATCTCGCTCGCTCAGATGACGATCGCCGGCACGGCCGGCTTCTTCATGTCGAAGTACTTCTCGAGCCTTCCGTTCCCGATCGCCCCTCTGGTCGGAGCGATCGTGGCGGCCGCTTTCGGCATGATCGTGGCCGTGCCCGCACTTCGCGTTCGAGGAGTCAACCTGGCGGTCATCACGTTGGCGGCCGCGGTGGCCATCGAGCAGTTGATCTTCAAGAACAAGACGTTCGCCGGTCTCACGGGAGCTCTGGTGGTCGATCCGCCCGAGATCGGCGGCAAGAACTTCGGACCCAACAACACGGCGCTCAAGGTGTTCGGCCTGAAAGGGCGCGACGACGTGCCACCGAACGTGTGGTTCGGCGTCATCTGCCTCGTGTTCGTCGTCCTGCTCTGTCTGATCGTCGTCAGCGTTCGACGCTCGGCGACCGGCCGTCAGTTCCTCGCCGTCCGCTCGAACGAGCGAGCGGCGGCCGCAGCCGGAATCGACGTGGCGCGCACCAAGGTGTTGGCGTTCGGTCTGGCGGCGTTCATCGCCGGTATCGGCGGAGCCCTCTCGGGTTATCGGTTCGGATCGGTGACGTCCCAGTACTTCGGAGCCTTCGCGTCACTGAGTTTCCTCACCTTCGCCTATCTGGGCGGCATTGCATCGGTGTCGGGAGCGGTCATCGCCGGATTGCTCGCCCCCAACGGGATCGGCTTCAACTTCATGGAGAACATCCTTCACCTCGATCAGCGCTACGCGATCATGATCGGCGGCATCGGGCTCATCATCACTGCGGTACAGAATCCCGAGGGTCTCGCGGGAGCGTCGCGATTGTTGAAGCAGAAGAAGATCGACAAGGCGATACGCAAAGCGGCCCTCGCCGAGCGAAGTACAGTGGGGGCGACCCAGGGGGAGGGTTCGGCATGAGTCTGCTCAAGACATCGGGAATGTCGGTCACGTTCGGTGGTCTTCGGGCTGTCAACGACGTCGACCTCACCGTCGAGAAGGGCAAGTTGGTCGGCCTGATCGGGCCCAACGGTGCCGGAAAGACCACCTTCATCGACGGCATCACCGGTTTCGTTCCCACGACCGGCCGGATCGAGTTCGACGGACGCGACATCACGTCGATGCCCGTGCACAAGCGAGCCCGACTCGGCCTCGGTCGCACCTGGCAATCGCTCGAGTTGTTCGACGATCTCACCATCGAGGAGAACGTGCAGGTCGCCTCCGAACGGCAGAGCACGAAGAATTTCCTGCTCGATCTGGTGCGCCCCAATCGTGAGCGCGATCGATCCGGCGTCGACTTCGCTTTCGACGTCCTGGGTATCGGCGATCTGGCCAAGAAGTATCCCAACGAGATCAGCCAGGGCCAGCGCAAGCTGGTGTCGGCCGCGCGTGCTCTGGCGGCCCGCCCGGAACTGGTGTGCATGGACGAGCCGGCCGCCGGACTCGACACCGCCGAGTCGCAGGAGTTGGGGAAGCGGCTGCGGCAGATCATCGACGCCGGGATCACCATCTTCCTGGTCGACCACGACATGGGCCTGGTGCTCGACGTGTGCGACTACATCTACGTGATCGAGTTCGGGGTCAAGATCGCCGAGGGCACCCCCGAACAAGTGAAGCGCGACCCCAAGGTCATCGAGGCCTACCTCGGCAGCAGCGCGAAGGAGTCCTGACATGAGCGCACTTCTCGAGATCCAGAACCTCAACACCGGCTACAACGGAGTGTCGGTCGTTCGAGGGTTGAACGTCCACGTGAACGAGGGTGAAGTGGTCGCGTTGCTCGGACCGA
The DNA here is from genome assembly GCA_039800005.1 of Actinomycetota bacterium. Taxonomy (GTDB): domain Bacteria; phylum Actinomycetota; class Acidimicrobiia; order Acidimicrobiales; family Ilumatobacteraceae; genus Casp-actino8. Next base: position 13,958 of record JBDLRN010000089.1, read on the forward strand.
ACGGCGCCGGGAAGACCACCACCTTGCTCACGGTGTCGGGCCTGGTGCCGATCATCTCCGGCGATGTGAAGGTCTTCGGCAAGAGCGTGAAGGGTCGTCGTCCTCATCTGATCGCGCGGGACGGACTCGCTCACGTTCCCGAGGGCCGTTCGCTCTTCTATCAGCTCACCGTGGCCGAGAATCTTCGCCTCGGCGCGGCCAAGGGTTCGGCCGACCTGAAGAAGGCCTTGGGCTACTTCCCGGCTCTCGAAGCGATTCTCGATCGCCGAGCGGGGTTGTTGTCGGGTGGAGAACAGCAGATGCTGGCCATGGCCCGTGCTCTCACCACGAGTCCGAAGTTGCTCATGGTCGACGAGATGAGTCTCGGTCTGGCGCCGATCATCGTCGAGCGCCTGTTGCCGATCCTGCGGCAGATCGCCGACGAGACCGGCGCGGGTGTGCTGCTCGTGGAGCAGCACGTGCACATGGCGCTCGAAGTGGCCGATCGGGCCTACGTCCTCAGCCACGGCGAGTTGGCCATGGAAGGCGATGCGGCCGAACTGGCCAAGGACCGCAGCCTCATCGAGGCCTCCTACCTCGGCGAAGGCCACTGACCGGTGTTCTGGTGAGAAATATTCACCGTATGGGTGAAGTTCCCGCGCCAGATTCTCACGCGCTGGGCATCTGCTTCAGGTACGACGCGGCGTCGAAATAGTCGCGCCACAGAGTGATCTTGCCGTCGACCACTTCCCACACACCGTTGACCGGCAATTCGACCCATCCGTGCGGCATCTTGAAGCGATCGAGGCGCTCGTTGAACACCGTGGTGCCCGATTGCGCCTCGCGATGAACGACCCACTCGATTTCGGAGCAGTTGGCGAACATGGGTCCGAGAATGCTCTTCACACCCTCGGGCCCGAACACCTTGATCATCGGAACGTTGTCGTACTCGCAATCGGGGGAGACCATGGCGCAGGCCGTGTCGAGGTCGTTCGCTTCGAGAGCTCGGATGAATGCATTCACAGTGTCGAGAGGTGTCATGGCTTCTTCCCTTCGGTTTCGGTGGGCGGTTCCTTGCTCCAGAGCACGTCGAAGTCGCGTTCGACACCGAGCACCTGGAAGGCGCGGCCGAGTCCGACACAGAATCCGACCGTCACGGTCAGTTCCAAGAGCTCGGCATCGGTGAAGGCGGAGCGAAGACGCTGCCAGAGTTCGTCGTCGATCGCCGTGTGATCGATGGCGAATCGCTCGGCGTATTCGGCCGCAAGCCGTTCACGCTCCGTGAATTCAGAATTGTCGTGGTAGTGCTGAACCGAGTTGTACAGCTCGTCGGTGAGTCCTTGCTGCATCGCCGATGCAGCCCGAGTGTTCAGTCAAACGACGCATTGATTGAGTTGTGCGATGCGCATCCGGGCGACCTCGCGCTCACGGATCCCCAGTGTCGATTGCACGTACACGGCTTCCGTCATGGCGTGGACGCCGAGGCCCATGTGCGGGGCGAGTTTCCACATGCGAGCGGCCTCGAGGCCCTCTCCTTCGGGTACGTCGATGCGGGCCATGATGTCTCCTTCGCGTTCGGAACGTTGTTTAGCCGATGTCGCCCGAGTGGACGGCCTCGAGAACGGCGATGCGAACCGGAATGGCGCTCTGCACCACCATGCCGGTCACCCGGTCGTACCCCTGATCGACCGACACCAGGCGATTGGTCGGTGATCCGATGTCGCGGACCTTTTCGTCGGTGAGCGACGATCCGCCCCACGAGTGCGCCATCGAGATCACACCTCGGCGAACGTCGGGAGCAACGGCTGCCACGGCCTGAAGACTGGCGCGAGGCGACGTGATCTCGATCAGCCCACCCGTGGCCACGCCGAGCTCACGCATGTCGTCGGGGTTCATGTAGGCATGATTGGTGGTGCCCTTGGCCGCCAGACCCGGCAGCTCCGTGCCGAGAGAGTTGAGAACGTGCTTGAGTCGTCGACTCACCAGCCGGAAGGGATACTCGGCCCAGTCGTCGCTCACGGTGGCCGCAGCGTCGGGTTCGCGGTGCATCTCGGCCAACTCGGCGGCGATGTCATCGGGTGCGAGTGTGAAGCGGGCCGTGCAATCGGGATCGGCTGGCACGACCACCATCGCCCGGTCGGCATGAACCGTGCGGCGATGACGGCGGATCTCGTTCATCGGCATACGAGACCCGGCGTAGGCGAGGTCGAGGATCTCGTCGTCGGTGGGGTGATGGTCGGTGGGTGCCGCGCCACCCGGGAAAGCGAGCGGGGAGCCGAGGCGGCGGCTGATCTCCCAGAACACTTCCCACTCGTTGAGGACGTCACCCGGTCGGGGCAGCACCGCCTCGGTGTAGTTGGTGTACGGAGCACGGAACCAGCGGTCCATCAAGTGAGGAACGTCGGCTCGCTCGAGGGACAACGTGGGGGCGATCACGTAATGCGCGAATTCGGCAGTGGCCGACAGGCGGTGATCGACCACGACCAAGAGTTCGAGATCCCGCATGGCGCGCATGGTGAGTTCCTGATCGGGCCAAGCGACGACCGGGTTGCCACCGTTCACGACGAGTGCTCGCACCTGTCCCTCGCCGGGAGTGAGAATCTCCTCGGCCAGCGTCGTCGTGGGCATTTCACCACGCATACCCCGCAGATTGCGAAAGCGAGACGCCGGACCTGGGGTGGGATTGCGAGCGGCGATCACCTGAGCGCGCTTGGGCATCTCGGGATACAGAAAGTTGCCGCTCTCGACATGATCGCCGGCGCGATTCACACGACCGCAGATGGTGTTGAGGACGATCACGAAATGCTCGGCCAGGCTCGAGTGCGGGGCCATGTTGGGGCCGGTGCCGCAGCCCGCCGTACCGCGTGAACCCGCGGCGAACATCCGAGCCGCCGCCACCACGTCGTCGGCCGGGACGTCGCATCGACGGGCGACGTAGTCGAGATCGAACGGGCGTACCGAGTCGATGAGGGTCCCGAGATCACCCACCCACTGGTCGCAGAACTCGTGATCGAAGAGACCTTCTTCGAGGATGATGCGGGTGATTCCGGCGAGAAGGGTGGGATCCTCACCGGGCTTGACGGCCAGGTGAACGTCGGCCTGTTGAGCGAGTTCGGTGCGACGTGGGTCGACGACGATCAACTTGAGACCGCGCTTCTTGGCCTCGCGCAGAACGACGATCGGGTTGGTTCCCTGGAGTCCTCCGGTGGGCCCGAAACTCGAGACCATCGGGTTGTAGCCCACCGCCAACAGCACGTCGGCGTCGGAGAAGTTGTGATAGCCGGCCTCCCAGATGCCGGTTCGAAACGGAGCGGTTCCCTTGGCCGGTTGATCGATGGTGACCGAGGTGTAGAAGGACGACGAACCGAGCCCCTGGTGAAAGGCGCGTGCGGCCGGCACGGCCAACGAGTTCTGGTAGCCACCTGTTCCGGTGTAACTGGCGACGGCGTTGGGGCCATGGCGATCGATGATGGCGGCCAGTCGGGAGGCGATGTCGTCGAGCGCTTCGGAAGAACCGATCTCTTCGAAGGTTCCGTCCGGACGGCGGCGAAGAGGCTTCAGCAGGCGAGCTGGGTGAGTGATCTGGTCGGGGAGTTGCCGGCCCTTGATGCAGGTGTAGCCACCGAACAAGGGATCGTCAGGCACGCCGCGCACCGCCGTGAGGCGACCCATCTGGACGTCGACCTCGAGTGGACAACTGGCGTGACACACCCGGCAGAAGGTCTGGTGCGTCGTCACCGCGTTCGGACTCGCAGGCATGGCCACCCCCGTCGGCTTCGGTGAAGCGGCCCCCGCCGCCTCGCCTCTCAAACTAATCGATCGGTAAGTTCGGGGTGAGACCGAACGGGTCGAGTCGGACCGAGCGTGCCGCGCCAAGGGAGCCCCACGATGACCCAGATCGACCCTGCCACCGTCGAGCGAGTGGATGCCCTGATCGCTCGCGATCAGTCGGCCATCGCCTGTCCGTATCCGATCTTCTCCGACATTCGGGCCGCCGGGGGAGTGGTGTTCAACGAGTCCCTCGGCGCCTGGCTCGTCACCCGCTACGACGACGTGCGAGGAGTTCTGCGCGACACCGAACGCTTCTCGAGCCTGTTCCCCACAGGACCGCAGCCCGGTGGGCAGTCGCTCATGCAGGGGATCATGGAGCTCATGAAGGAGCCGGAGATGGCGTCGGTTCTGGGATCGGTGTCGATGACCCGTGGTCGCGCTGCTGTTCTGTTGAATGCCGATCCGCCCGATCATCGTCGGCAACGCCGTCTGGTGAATCCGGCTTTCCGGCCCGACCGGCTTCGTCGGTTCGAGCCCCTCATCCATACGACGGCCCTGTCGTTGATCGACGACGTGAAGGACGCGCTCCGTCGTGACGGAGAAGTCGACATCGTGTCGGCGTTCGCAGTCGGACTCCCGATGACGATCATCGCCCACGCGCTGGGCGTCCCCGACGAGGATCTGGCCACGTTCAAGCGTTGGTCCGACGACATCGTGATGCCGGTCGGCAATCAGGACCCCTCGGTCGAGCAGGTTCGGGGTTTCGTTCTGTCGACCAAGGCTTTCAACGAGTATTTCCTCGCTCGTATCGCCGACCGAAAGGTGCAACCGACCGACGATCTGCTGTCGGACATCGCGAATGCCGTGATCGACGGCGAAGAACTCACCGACGACGAACAACTCGGCATGCTCACGCAGTTCCTCGTCGCCGGCAACGAGACCACGACCAAGTTGATCACCAACATCGTCCGACACCTCGCCGAGACGCCCCAGTTGCAGGAGCGCATCCGAGCCGACCGCCGACTCGTCGAGCCGCTCGTGGAGGAGATGCTCCGTATCGAGGCTCCTGTCGGTGGTCTCTTCCGACAGACCAAGGTCGACGTCGAGATCAACGGAGTGCCGATTCCGGCCGGCCAGCACCTCTGGCTGTTGTTCGCTTCGGCAAATCGCGACGAATGTCGTTTCGTCGATCCCGATGCGGTCGACGTCGAACGATCGAACGTGAAAGAGCATCTCGCCTTCGGCAACGGAGAACACTTCTGCCCGGGTGCCGGACTGGCGCGCGCCGAAGCTCGCATCGCCACCGAGGTGATCCTCGAACACCTGGCCGATCTGCGTCTCGCCGCCGGGAACGACTTCCGGTACGGGGACTCCTTCGTCCTTCGAGGGCTGGAACGCCTGGTCGTGCAGGCGCAGCCGATCTGACGCAACGGACCTGGCACGGAACTGATCAGTGGATTAGTTTGAGTGGGCGGCTCGGGGGGTCGCAAAGAGAGGTTGTGTCATGAGTCGTCCGTTCCGTTTCGGCGTCCAGGGTTACGCCCCGTCGTCGGCCAAGGAGTGGCGAGACACGGCGAAGAAGGCCGAAGACCTCGGTTATTCGTCGTTCCATCTCGCCGACCACGTGATCGGGCCGGGTCCGGCCCTCACGCCCACTGGTCATCCCGTGCAGACGGTGGCGGCCGTGCCGGCCATGGCGGTGGCCGCCGAGGCGACCTCGACCATCAAGATCGGTTGCCGGGTGCTGTGCGTCGACTATCGCAATCCGGTCATGCTCGCCAAGGAGTTGGCCACCCTCGACTTCTTCTCGGACGGGCGGCTCGAAATCGGTCTCGGAGCCGGCTGGTTGCAGAACGAATACGACGCCATGGGGATTCCCTTCGATCGGGCCGGCGTGCGGCTCGACCGCATGGAAGAAGTGATCGGTCTTCTGCGCGCGTCGTTCGCTCCCGGCGAACTGAACCTGACCGGCTCGCACGTGCACGCGGTCGGATTCGAAGCGGTGCCCAAGCCCGTCAATCCGCGTCCGCCGCTCATGATCGGTGGTGGGGCCCAGCGAGTGCTGACGATCGCCGGTCGTGAAGCCGACATCGTGAGTCTGAACTTCAACAACTCCACCGGTCGTCTCGGTCCGGAGGGCATCGGGTCGTCGACGGCGGAGTTGACCGAGCAGAAGATCCAGTGGGTGCGTAACGGCGCCGGATCACGCTTCGCCGACCTCGAACTCGAGATCGCCGCTTACTTCACCGTCGTCACTCCGGACGGCGAAGCCACCCGCGCCAAGATGGCGCCGATGTTCGGCATGACTCCCGAGGTCATGGCCGAACATCCGCACGTGCTCATCGGATCGGTCGACGAGATCTGCGATCGTCTGGTCGAACGCCGCGAGCGCTTCGGCATCTCCTACGTCTCGTTCGGCACGTCCAACATGGACGCCGTCGCCCCCGTCGTCAGCCGCTTGAGCGGCACCTGAGAAAGGAGTCGCCGTGACCGTCGACCTCGGTACTTTCAATCCCTTCGACCCCACCACCTTGCAGTGCCCCTTCCCGCACTACGCCAAGATGCGTGAGGAGCAGCCCGTCTACGAGATTCCCGGTATGGGCATCAAGATGGTCACGCGTCACGATCTCGTGATGCAGACGCTCCGAGATCCACAAACGTATTCGTCGTCGTTCGGAACGTCGGGAATGCCGATGAGCGAAGAAGTGCGCAAGCGCTTCGCCGAAGTGTTCGCCGAGGGGTACCCGCGCGTGGGCACGATGCTCACCGTCGATCAGCCCGATCACACGCGGTACCGACGCCTGGTCTCGCGAGCCTTCCATCCCAAGGTGATCGCCGAACTCGAACCGACGATCCGTGAGATCACGGTCGCTCTGATCGACTCCTGGATCGACAAGGGTCGGATCGAATTCGTCGAAGAGTTCGGCGTGCCGTTGCCGGTGCGAGTGATCGCCAAGGCGTTGAACGTTCCCGACGACCGGTTGGCCGATTTCAAGCGCTGGTCCGACGACTCGATCGCGGGTATCGGCACCAACATCTCGATCGACGAGCGAATCAAGGCCGAGTACGGCGTCAACGAGTTCCAGCACTACTTCGCCGAGCAGATCGACAAGCGCCGCACCGAACCGCAGGACGACATCTTGACCAACCTTCTGAACGCCACGGTCGAGGACGACGACCCCGAGGTGACCGACAAGCGGCCGCTCGACATGCCCGAAATGCTCAGCATCATCCAGCAGTTGCTGGTGGCGGGGAACGAGACCACGACCAAGATGCTCACCGAGATGATGCGTCTGCTCGCCGAGAACCCCGAGCAATGGGCGAAGGTCAAGAACGACCCGTCACGTGTCGAGCGGATCGTCGAAGAGACGCTGCGCATGTCGACGCCCACCCAGGGCATGTGGCGTATCGTGACCACCGACACCGAGCTCGGGGGCCATCCGTTGAAGAAAGGTGATCGTCTGATCATCGTGTTCTCGTCGGCCAATCGCGATGAGAAGCTCTACTCCGATCCCGACGTGTTCGATCCCGACCGCGACCATCTGCGCGATCACCTGGCCTTCGGCAAGGGCATCCACTTCTGCCTGGGGGCGAATCTCTCTCGCCTGGAAGGCAAGGTGGCGCTCGAAGAGTTGTCGAAGCGCATCGACTCGTTCACGTTGTCGGACTCGAACGCGTACGAGTACTTCCCGAGTTTCATGCTGCGTGGCCTCACGAGCCTCGAGATCGAGTTCACTCCGGCGGCGGTGTCGGCATGAGCGGACGTCTCGACGGCAAGGTCGCCGTGGTCACCGGTTCGAGCCGTGGTATCGGCCGTGGGACGGCGATCGCCCTCGCCGAACTCGGCGCCATGGTGTACGTGACCGGCCGCACGACCGGCTCGGGTCCGCTGTCGATCGACACGACGGTCCAGATGGTGAACGAGGCCGGTGGCACCGGTGTGGCGGTTCAGGTCGATCACGGCGACGACGCGCAGATCGCCGCACTGTTCGATCGCGTGCGCTCCGACGTGGGTCGGCTCGACATTCTCGTGAACAACGTGTACAAGATTCCCGATCCGCCGGCCTGGGGTGGAGGGTTCTGGGAACATGCCGTGAGCATCTGGGACGACCAGGTCGGTATCGGATTGCGCGCCCATTACGTGGCGTCGTGGCATGCGGCACCGCTGCTCTTCGCCTCGGGTGCAGGAGGTGCGATCTTCAACGTGTCCTCGCCGGGTGGATCGTCGTACCACTTCAGTTCGTCGTACGGCGCCGGTAAGGCCGGTCTCGACCGGCTGAGCGCCGACATGGCGATCGAGTTGAAGCCCAAGGGCATCGTGTGCTGTTCGATCTATCCGGGCACGGTGGCCACCGAGTTCATCATGGAGTGGGCCGGTGAGCGGGGTAGCGACATGTCGAAGGCCCAGACGCCGCTCGGTGTGGGTCGCGCCATCGCCGCGCTCGCCGTCGCCCCCGATTTGATGGAACGCTCTGGTTCGATCCAGTGGGTCGAGGACGTGTCGGAGGAGTTCGACGTTCGTGACGAGAACGGCCGTCTCGCCCCGCGCTACCACTCGCGTCGGCGCTGAGGGTCAGAACTCGAGTTCGAGGCGATCGACGCCGCGAATCGTGAGGCGGTCGCGCCAGGTGATCGAACCCGTCGGTTGCATCGAGGGGAAGCGGGCCACCAGTGAACCGACGGCGATCTCGGCCTCGAGTCGGGCCAGGCTCGCGCC
>JBDLRN010000090.1:0-18428 GCA_039800005.1 Actinomycetota bacterium
CAACTGAGATCGCGGTCGCCGTACGAAATGGCGGTCGCATCCGGCATCGCGTCGGCGTGTGCCTCGAAGATGTCGGCGAAGTGCAGCATCGAGTCCCCTCTCCCGTTGTCCTCACGTGCCCGTTGGCTGACGTTCACGTGGCACCGTCGTCTCCCCCGACGACGAGCCGATCGTAGTCGGACTCTGGACGGAAGTGATCATCGGGTCAATAATGATCTGGTGATCGACGTGCTGGTGGTGACCGGTGGGCACCCGTTCGAGGCCGGACCTTTCTTTGATGTCTTCGACCGCCTCGACGGCATCTCGTGGTCGGCATCCGATCGCCCTCGACACGGCCACGACGTGGTCGTCTTCTACGACATGCCAGGCCTCCAGTTCACCGGCGGAGATCCGCCGGTGACGTTCCCGCATCCACCACGCGAAGTCGTCGACACCTTCGACTCGTTGCGCGAGACCGGGACCGGCCTGGTGTTCATGCACCACGCGATCGCCTCGTGGCCGGCCACCGAATGGTTCGCCGACATGGTGGGCGGCCGGTTCCATTACCGGCCGGCCTCCTGGCGTGGCGTGGCCTACCCCGATTCCGGGTACGTGTTCGACGTGACGCACCACGTCGAGGTGCTCGACCCGTCGCATCCGGTGTGTGCCGGAGTGACGGACGGGTTCGACCTCACCGACGAGTTGTATTGCTTTCCGGTCGCCGAGAACGAGGTCGTCCCGTTGATGCGCACCGACTTCCCCGTCGACGATCATCGCCGATTCTTCTCGGCCGATCGCGCCATTCGCGGCTTCATGAACGACAACAACGGCTGGTCGCATCCACCGGGAAGCGCGCTCGTCGCCTGGGCGAAGGCGAGCGGCAGCTCCCCACTCGTGGACTTGCAGTTCGGCGACGGGCCGACCACCTACGCCGACCCGTCTTTCGGTCGCGTTCTGGCGAACGCCATTCAGTGGACCGCGTCGGATGACGCGCGCGCGTGGGTCAGGACCACGAATCCCAACGGATGAACTTCTCGGCCGGCACACGCTTGGCAGGTTTGAAGTCGGTCCCGACGGTGTACGCCACCGGGAAGAGTCCGGCTTGGGTGTATTGGTCGAAGGGAATACCGAGCAGTTCGGCCGCTTCCTTCTCGTTGGGCAGATGAAGTGTGGTCCAGGCCGAACCCATCCCGCGCTCGCGCAACGCCAGCATGAAACTCCACACCGCCGGAAGCAACGATCCCCAGGCCGACGCCTGACCGAAGGCCGGTGTTCCGGTGTCGAGCCGTCCGGCGATGAGCGGGATGAGCAGAACCGGCACCTGGTCGAGCACATCGGCGAGATACTTCGCCGAATCGAGAATTCGCTCGCCTTGATCGTCGCGACGCGGACGATCGGGGTCGTTGATGTAGGGATAGAAGTTCGCACGGTACATCTCGGCCAAGGCCGTCTTCTTCGCCTGATCCTCGACGAAGAGCCAACGCCAGCCCTGCATGTTCGAGCCGGTGGGCGCCTGATGGGCGATCTCGACACACTCGACCAGGACGTCGCGCTCGACCGGACGTTCGAGATCGAGGCGCTTACGAACCGAACGGGTGGTGGTGAGAACCTCGTCGGCGGTCAATCCCAGTTTCATGTCTCTCCTGTCACTCGGCCGCTTCGGCTCGAGACTTCATCCATTCGGTGGTGGCCTGCCCCATCTTGGTGCCGTCGTAGCCGATTCGCTGAGTCGGAGTCACCTTCAGGATCACTCTCCGCGGCGAGTCGAGGAAGTCACGGAAAGCGTCCGCCCGCTTTCCCGGGCCACCCATGATCGCCCGGGCCAAGGCGGGATAGAACCAGTTCTTGGTGTCCTGATCGTCGAGGATTTCGCAGGTGCCCTTCCACGTGACGGTCATGTTGCGCGGCAACGACGTGCCGGTCGAGGTCACGACGATGCAGACTCGCGGATCGCGGAGCACCGCCGAGATGCGGGCGCGCTGCGACGCGGCGGTGAGCCAGAAGAAGCCGTCGTGCCACACGTACGACATGATCACTCCCACCGGCCAACCCTCTTTGTTGGACCAGATGAACGTGCACTCGTTGTGGGCCAGGAGGAGTTGTTCCTCTCTGTCGTCGTCGAGACCGTAGACCGTGACGTCCTCGTAGTTCTCCGGGTGATCCATCAACGACTCCTCTCGTGTCGTGGCGTCGGCGCGAACTGTCCGGTGCTCGCCGTCACGCCACCGTCGACGGGGACGGCCGCGCCGGTGACGAAACTGGCCGCTTCCGAGACGAAGAACTCGATCACGGCGGCGACCTCGTCCGCCGTCCCCCATCGTTGCATGGGCAGAGCTCGCGCCAGAGCGTCGTGGACGGAGGCGATGTCGCGAATTCCGGCCGTCATCGCGGTCTCGGTCGGACCCGGGCAGATCGCGTTGACGGTGATGCCGTCACGGGCCAGGTCGAGTGCCGCGCCGCGGACGAGGTTGATCACGGCCGCCTTGGCCGAGTTGTAGGGCCACATGTTCGGATCGGCGGCCAGACCTGAGGTGGACGCAGTGACTGCGATACGACCACCCCCGCGGCGTCGAAGAGCCGGAACGGCGGCGCGAATGCCGAGCAACACCGCCCGAACGTTGACCTCCCACGTGCGATCGAAGACCTCGATCGGAAGTTCGACGATGTCGCCACTCGCCGCAACTCCGGCGTTCAGCACCACGGCGTCGAGTCCTCCGAATTCCTGTTCGGCGATCGCCACCGCCCGAGCGTTGACCTCGACCGAGGTGACGTCACCTTCCACGACCCGCAAGGAGGCACCGTCGACCAGTCCACCGGTGTCGCGATCGACCACGACGACCGACACACCCGCGTGACGCAGACGATCGACGGTGGCGCGCCCGATCCCCGAGGCTCCGCCGGTCACGATGGCCACTCTGGTCATGTCGGCACCCTAGGTCGCGTTGGCCGGTGACGACGACGAGCGGACTCGCCATCGCACGGGAAGCGTGGTCAGCCCACGCAGGATGAACGGGGAGTTCACCGCCACGTCACCCGTCAACTCGATCTCCTCGAACGAGTCGAGCATGGCCCGCAGGGCGAAACGCGCCTCATGACGCGCCAGGGCGTTCCCGATGCAATGGTGCACTCCCCACCCGAACGCAAGGTGAGAGCGGCCTCCGACGGCGAAACGCTCCGGATCGATCACGTCGGGACGATTCCACACGCGCGGATCCCGGTTGGCGGCCGCGAACAGGAGTTGGACCTTGGTACCGGTCGAGATCTCGGAATCACCGAGTCGACACGCCTCACGGTTACTGCGAAAGAGACCCTGAACCGGCGAGTCGAATCTCAAGAACTCCTCCACAGCCGGTTCGAGAAGGTCGGGCCGCTGTCGCAGTCTCGCGAACAGTTCGGGATCCTGGATCAACCGATACAGCATGAGCGAGATGAGGCTGGCCGTCGTCTCGTGACCCGCCACCAGGATCTGCTGGCTCAGGCGACGCACCTCGCCGTGGGAGAGTTCGCCCCCGAGCAAAGCGCGCGTCATCACCGTCACCAGGTCGTCCGGCGGCTCGACCCCGGCCTCGAGTGCTCGACGGCGTTCCTCGACCAATCGGTCGACGATTTCATAGATGCCGACGTTGGCTCGTTCGACGAGTGACAGATCACCGCCTCCCAATCCGTCGACGATGTCGTCGGACCACTCGCCGAACTTCTCCCGGTCCTCCGGACGGACACCCAGAAGTTCAGCGATCACTTCGGCCGGGAACGGGAAAGAAAAGAGGCGGACGAAGTCTCCCTCACCGTCGTGCGAGAAGGAACGATCCCAGAGACGTCGTCCGATCTCGTCGATCTGGACCGATATGGCCGACACGGCGGCCGGACGAAACCCGTCCTGGAGCACTCGTCGTTGACGTCGGTGGTCGGGATCATCAGCGGCACCGAGAACTCCGCCGGTCTGCACGAAGACTCCGGGCCCGTCGCCGTTCCGCCATTGGGTCGGGGCGAGGAGCATGGCGAGTACGTCGGCGTGACGAGACACCACGTGGAACGGCGGGTCGAACGCCTCTTCGCGGTGGTACGGGCAGTTCTCGAGAAGGTGATGATGCCCGACCGAGGGCTCGAGATCGTTGGCCCGGGCCAGATGCGAGTAGGTCATGCCGAACCTGCGTGCCCTCCGATCAGGCCGCCGACGAGCAGTGCCTTGGCGGCGTCCACGCCGAGACGGTGGGCGCGCAAATCCTCGGACATCGCGTCGCTCAGTCCGACCAGGAGGATCGCGATGAGGGCGAGGACCGATCGGCGATCGGCAGTCTTGATCTCTCCACTCCTCACCGCGTCGTCGACGAGGGCGGCGAAGAAGACCGCAACCGGCTGCTCACGGCCTTCGACTGCGGCGCGGATCTCCGGATGGCGACGCACGTCGATCCGGAACGCACCCAGGATCTGGGCGAGCGAGGGGTCCTCGGAGTTCATGGTGTGCGATTCGTCGAGAACGACTTTCAACCGCTCGGCAAGGGTGGCGACTCCGTCCACCGCAGAGCGAAAACGGGTCACGACCGCATCCTCGGCTTCGGCCAGCACGGCCACGTAGAGATCGGACTTCGACGGGAAATAGTGGTAGAGCGCGGCGGTGGTGATGCCGACTCGGGCAGCGATCTGGCGGTTGGTGGTGACCTCGTAACCGTGAACTGCGAACTCTGCTCGGGCCACGTCGAGGATCCGTTGGCGGGTCTCGAGCGAGTCGGTGGCCGGGGGACGTCCGAGGCGTCGCACCGGTTTCCTGGTTCGGGCCATGTCCCGAGTATGGCCCGGAGCGAGGCACGGTTACGGTACTGATCGGCCGGTCAATTACGGTGGGGTCGTGAGCGACACCGCACTTCCCTCCCTCGACGAGTTCACCCGCGAGGCCAAGGCGTGGCTGGAAGCGAACGCCGAGTACCGCACCAGCGGAACCGACGAGAAGGACCTCGTGTGGGGCGAGGGCGAGTTCTCGGTGTCGGTGTTTCACTCGCTGAGTTACGACGAGGAGCGAGCACTCCTCGATCGCGGGATGGCCTGGATCCAGAAGAAGGCCGAACGCGGCTACCACGCCATCACATCTCCCGTCGAGTACGGCGGACTCGGCTTGCCCCGCGCCTATTCCCGCGCGTTCAGCAAACTCGAGTCGCAGTTCCAGACGCCCACCGGACACGAAACGATCTCGGTCACCGTCGGCTTGATCGCGCCGACCATCAACTTGTTCGGCTCCCCGGAGCAGAAGGCCGACTACGTCGGACGCTTCCTCGCCACACGTGATCTCTGTTGCCAGTTGTTCTCCGAGCCCGGCGCCGGCAGCGACCTCGCCGCCCTCGGATGTCGCGCCGATCGCGACGGCGACGAATGGGTGATCAACGGCCAGAAGGTGTGGAGTTCGGGAGCGCAGTTCTCGGCCTTCGGCGAACTCATCGCCCGCAGCAACGTCGACGTGGTCAAGCACAAGGGTATGACGGCGTTCATCATCCCGATGGATCTGCCCGGCATCGAGATCCGTCCCATCAAGCAGATGAGCGGTGGCTCGTCGTTCAACGAAGTGTTCTTCAACGACGTGCGGGTGCCCGACACCATGCGACTCGGCCCGGAAGGCGAAGGCTGGAAGGTCGCCCTCACGACGCTCGGCTTCGAACGCGACCACAGCGGCGACGGAGGTGGCGGCGGATCTCGCGTCGGCGGGTCGTGGCGCCAGTTGCTCGCCACTGCGCGCGCCATGGGCGTGACCAACGATCCGGTGATGCGCCAGGACCTCGCCAAGGCTTACACCCATTTTCGCGTCGAAGGATTCGTCAACCGCCGCGCCGCCGACATTCGCCGCTCCGGCGCCGCCCCCGGACCCGAAGGATCGCTCGGCAAACTCGTCTGGACCGAGGGAATGCGCCTCGTGACCGACGTGGTGTCGAAGATTCTCGGCCCGTCCCTGATCGCCGACACCGACGAATGGGGCACCTACGCCTGGGGCGAGCACGTGCTCGGTGCGCCGGGGTACCGCATCGCCGGTGGATCCGACGAGACCCAGCGCAACATCATCGGAGAACGCGTCCTCGGTCTGCCCGGTGACGTCAGGGTCGACAAAGACCTACCGTGGAAGGACACCCGGCGCTGATTCCGGGCCGTCGTTCGCGGGGAGCCGAACACCGGCTCTCGAGCAACACAACGATCATCACAACGATCGTCACGACGATCATCACAACAGGGGGAAACAATGGATCTCGGACTTTCCGGCAAGAAGGCGCTCGTCACCGGCTCCACCAAGGGACTCGGACGAGCCATCGTCGAGACTCTGCTCGCCGAAGGCGCATCGGTCGCCATCTGTGCACGCAATGCCGACGAGGTGAGCGCAGCAGTGTCGGCTCTCTCGAGCAAAGGCAAGGTCGTCGGTGGCGCCGTCGACGCCGGTGATTCGGCCGCGCTGCGCGCCTGGGTCGAGTCGTCGGCCGAGCAACTCGGCGGAATCGACGTGTTCGTGCACAACACGTCGGGCAAGCCGGCCCGCAAACTCGACGGCTGGATCAACAACTTCAACATCGACCTCATGGCTCTCGTGCACGGTGTCGAAGCAGCCACACCTCATCTCGCCAACGGTGGCGGATCGGTGATCAGCATCGGCACCACCGCCACCGCCGAGCATTTCGGCCCCGGATCGGGCAGCTACAGCGCCATGAAATCGGCTGTCACCAACTGGACGCTCGGCCAGGCCCAGGTTCTCGGCGCGCAGGGCATTCGCTGCAACGTGGTGTCGCCCGGACCGATCTTCGTCGAAGGTGGCGACTGGGACATGATCAAGCAGCACATGACCCCGTTCTTCGAGTCCACCGAGAAGGCGCACCCGGGCGGTCACATGGGCCTGCCCCAGGACGTGGCCGATGCCGTGGCCTTCCTCGCCAGTTCGCGCGCCAAGCACATCAACGGCGTGAACCTCACCGTCGACGGTGGCTTCCTGAAGCGCGTCGACTTCTGACCGCGACGGATCACGACCGATCATGAGTGCACCTGGACGGCGCATCGACGTCACCCTCGTCGCCGGCGGCAAGTACCACGACATCGACTTCGCTCGGCGAGAACTGCTGACTCTGCTCGCCGAGCACGACGAGTTCCGCGTACGCGTGCAACCCGACTACGAGGACACGTCGGGCATCACCGCGTCGTCGATCCTCGTGTCGTACACCTGCGACGTGCGACCCTCCGAATCGGCGCAACGAACCATTCGCAGTTGGGTGGAAAGCGGCGGCCGCTGGGTCGCCCTGCACGGCACCAACTCCGCCCTCACGCTCGGTGGACCGAACGGTGTCGACTCACCGCGGGTCTTCCCGCTGTGGGCCGACACCCTCGGCAGCCAGTTCGTGGCCCATCCGCCGATCCAGCCCTATCGCGTGCAGGTCAGCGACCCGGCGCACTGGCTCGTCGCCGGCGTGGAGTCGTTCGAGACCGACGACGAGCTCTATCTCAGCGAGTACGCCGACCGCAGCGCCCTGAAGGTTCTGCTCCACACCGAATGGAAAGGTGACGCCGCCGGCTTCGTCGAACACGACTGGAGCGCGTGCGATCCGGTTCATCCGGTCATGTACCTGCGCGAACTCGGGTCGGGATCGGTTCTCTACAACACGCTCGGTCATTGCCGTGGCCACTACGACATGGCGCCGGTGATCGACTACTACCCGCGCATCGAACGATGCTCGTGGGAGAAGCCCGCCTACTACGAACTGCTTCGACGTTCATTGCGCTGGGCCCGCGGGCTCGACGCCTGACGCCCGACCATCCATCCCTACGAGGCCCATCCCCACCAGGAGTTCCATGAGCATCTCACCCGAGGTTCAATTCGATCTGCACAAGCGCATGGTGCGCATCCGCTTGTTCGAGGAGGCGGCGGGCCGTCTCGCCGAGGCGGCCAAGCTGCCCGGCTTCTTGCATCTCTACGTCGGCGAAGAGGCCGTCGCTTCCGGAGTTTGTGCCGCCCTCAACGACGACGATCACATCACGTCGACGCACCGAGGTCACGGACATCTGGTGGCCAAGGGCGGCGACCTGAATCGCATGATGGCCGAGTTGATGGGCAAGTCGACCGGCTACTGCAAGGGCAAGGGCGGCTCGATGCACATCAGCGATCTGTCGCTCGGCATGCTCGGCGCCAACGGCATCGTGGGAGCCGGCTCCCCCATCGCGGTCGGCGCGGCCTTCGCCAACAAGTACCGCGGCCGCGGACAAGTGGCGGTGGCCTTCTTCGGTGACGGTGCCACCAACATCGGCGCCTTCCACGAGGCCGCCAACATGGCGTGCGCACTGCACCTCCCGATCGTGTTCGCCTGTGAGAACAACGAGTACGGCGAGTTCACCCCGCGCGACAAGACCATGGCCATCACCGACATCGTCGACCGCGCAGCCGGCTACGGCATGCCGGGTGTGATCGTCGACGGCATGGATGCCATCGCCGTGCACGAAGCCGCGCTCGAAGCGGTCGAACGTGCGCGCACCGGTGGCGGACCGTCGTTGATCGAAGCCAAGACCTATCGGTTCTACAACCACCACGGCGTGCAGAACCTCGGCCTCAAGTACCGGTCCGACGACGAGGTGGCACGCTGGAAAGAGCGCGATCCGATCTTCACTCTCGAGGACCGCATGATCGAGAACAAGGCCGCTACCCGTCAGCAGTTCGACGACATCTGGGCCGACTGGCGCGCCGCCATCGATCGCGCCATCGCGTTCGCCGAGGAGAGCCCCCTCCCCTCACCCGATCAAGTTCTCGTCGACGTCTACACGACCGGAGGTGCGCGATGAGCGACGAACGCAAACTGCCCTACGTCATGGCTTTCAACGAAGCCGTGAGCCAAGCCATGGAGGCCGACCCCAACGTTTTCTGTGCGGGCGAAGACATCGGCGCCTTCGGTGGTGTGTTCGGCACCTTCGGCGGGCTGCAGGCCAAGTTCGGAGCCGATCGCGTGGTCGACACGCCGATCAGCGAACAAGCCATCGTCGGTCTCGGCGTGGGCGCGGCCGCCACCGGCCTTCGTCCCATCGTCGACCTCATGTTCATGGACTTCATCTGCGTTGCCATGGACCAGATCGTCAACCAGGCCGCCAAGTTGAAGTACATGTTCGGAGGCGAAGCGACTCTGCCTCTCACCATCACCACCGCTGGTGGCGGTGGCCTGTCGGCCGCGGCACAGCACAGCCAGTCGCTCGAAGCGATCCTGTGTCACATCCCCGGACTGAAGGTCGTCTATCCCTCCACGCCGTACGACATGAAGGGTCTCATGATGGCGTGCATCCAGGAGGACAACCCGACCGTCATGGTGAAGCACAAGCGACTTCTCGGCATGTCGGGGCCCGTGCCGGTCGAGCCGTATGCCATCCCGCTGGGGAAGGCCAACGTCGTGCGGCCGGGCCGTGACGTGACGATCGTGGCCTACGGACGCATGGTGCACGAGTCAGTGGCCGCCGCCGAGAAGTTGGCCGCCGACGGCATCGAGTGCGAAGTCATCGACCCGCGCACTCTGCAACCACTCGACACCGAGACCATCGTCGCCTCGGCGCGCCGAACCAACCGCGTGCTCGTCGTGCACGAAGCGGTGCGCTTCGGTGGACTCGGCGCCGAGATCGCCGCTCAGATCCAGGAAGCCGCCTTCGACTACCTCGACGCCCCGGTCGGCCGCATCGGTGCTCCGTTCTCGCCCGTGCCCTTCTCGCCTGCTCTCGAACAGCACTACATCCCGTCCAGCGCGAGCATCGAGACCGGTGTTCGCGAGGCGATGTTCCGAAGCAAGGTCGGAGCCTGACGCTTCCGTGTCGACCGTCGGGATCATCGTCAACCCCAACGCGGGCAAGGACATCCGTCGTCTGGTGACCCCGGCGACGCACACGTCCGACGTGACCAAGGTCGGCATCGTTCGTCGCGCCATCGCCGCCGCCGCCGAATCGGGTGCCGAACGCATCCTCTTGGCACCCGATCGTCACCGTCTCGCCGAACGGGCGGCCGACGGCATCGACGCGTGCATCGAGATCGTCGACGAGACGGTCTCGGGATCGCGTTTCGACACCATCGCCGCCGCTCGACGGTTCTGGAAGGAGCAGGTGTCGGTGGTGATCGCCCTCGGTGGCGACGGGACGTCGCGGGACGTGGCCCTCGGCTGGCCCGACGTTCCCCTCATCGCGGTGTCGACCGGCACCAACAACGTGTATCCCTCGGCCATCGACGGAACGTCGGCCGGCGCGGCGGCCGGGTTCGTGGCGTCTGGTGCGGTGCGTCTCGACGAAGTCGCGCGGCGCAGCAAGCGCATCGTGGTACGAGTCGACGACGAGTCGACGTCGTTCGACGACGTCGCGCTCGTCGATCTGGCCTTCGTCGACACCGACTTCATCGGTGCGCGTGCCGTGCGCGACCCGCACACGGTTCGTACGGTCGTGGCCGCCATCGCCACACCATCGTCCACCGGGTTGTCGAGCATCGCCGGTCGCGTCCATCCGGTCGATCGACACTCCCCCGGTGGTGTGCTCGTCACTCTCGGCGAGGGAGGGCGCGCGGTGCGGGTTCCGCTGGCACCCGGATCGTTCACCACCATGCCGGTGGCCGAGGTGCGTCCACTGGCCGACGGCGAAGAAGTGGTGATCACCGGACGGACCATCCTCGCCTTCGACGGTGAGCGCGATCGCACGGTGGGCGAGAACGGTCGCGTGACGATTCGCATCGAGTCGTCCGGACCGCTGCTCGTCGACGTCGACTGCACTCTCGTTCTCGCCGCCGAACGGCGACTCTTCGATTCCCCCACGGAGACATCTCATGGCCACTGATTTCCTGATGCCCAAACTCGGTCTCACCATGGAAGAGGGCACCATCCTCGAATGGTTGGTCGACGACGGCGCGAATGTCGAACCCGGCACGCCGGTTCTGCGCATCGAGACCGACAAGGTCGAGAGCGACGTGGAGGCGGCCGGGTCGGGTCGCCTGCATCGACTGGCCGACGTGGGATCGACGCACGCCTGTGGTGCGGTGATCGCCCTGTTGTTGGCCGAAGGCGAAGAGGCGCCGGCGCCGAATCGTCCCACGGCATCGACGTCGACACCCGCGGCACCGAGCGCACCAGCCGCTGTCGTCGCTTCGCCTCCCGCCGCGAGCTCGACGCCGGTCGCCCGGCGCGTCGACGGTCGCATCATGTCTTCGCCCAACGCCCGTCGTCGGGCCGCCGAACTCGGCGTCGATCTGGCGACCGTGGTCGGCACCGGACCCGAGGGTCGCATCGTGTCCGAAGACGTCGAAGAGGCGGCAGCGCGTCCGCGTCCGGCCGTGGCTCTCTCCACCGCCGTGCCGACCGGGGCGGGTTCGTCAGTTCTGGCGACCGCCGCCGCGCGACAACTCGCCGATCTCCTCGGTGTCGATCTCGCCGCGGTCGCGCCCGATCCCACCGACGGACGCGTGTCGCGCGACGGGGTGGCAACGTACGTGCGCCAGTTGCTGTCGGCCGCTCGCCCGGCACCCACGACCACATCAGCTGCTGCGACATCCGTCGTTGAACTGCCGTCGGCTTCGCAGACGCCGACATCGGTGAAGCGGATGAGTGGCATGCGCGGCACCATCGCCAAGCGCATGCACGCTTCGCTCCAGCAGATGGCGCAACTGACTCTCACCATGGACGCCGAGATGGATGCAGTGGTCGCCGACCGCGAATCGCGCAAGGGTCGACCGATCGTTCCTGGTTTCACCGATTACGTGATCGCGGCCTGTGCGCGGGCACTGCGCCAGCACGGCATCGTGAACTCGCAGGTGACCGACGACGGCATCGCACTCCTTCCCGACGTGCACGTCGGTATGGCGGTGGCTCTCGACGAAGGCTTGGTGGTTCCGGTCGTGCGCGACGCCGATCATCTCGATCTCGAGGCCCTCGCCGCCGAGACGAAGCGACTCGCAGCTGCGGCCCGCTCGGGATCGCTCGCCCTCGCCGATCTGGAGGGCGGAACGTTCTCGGTGAGCGCCCTCGGGATGTTCGGCGTGGACGCGTTCACCCCGGTGATCAATCCTCCCAACACGGCGATCATGGGTGTGGGGCGACTTCGCAAGGACGTCGTACTCGACGGGGATCAGGTGGGCAACCGCACTCGTCTCACCCTCAGTTTCACGTGGGACCACCGCGTCTTCGACGGGGCGCCGGCGGCCGAGTTCACTCAGACCGTCTGCCGGCTCCTTGCCTCCCCCTCCGAACTCGACACCTAACCGGTGTTCTGGTGAGGCTTTTTCACCGCATAGGTGAAGATGTCGCGCCAGAAAATCAGGGCTTCGTCTCATGTCGAGAATCTGGTGCGCGGTTTTGACCTATGCGGTGAAAAATCCTCACCAGAACACCAGGCTCACCAGAACACCAGGCTCACCAGAACACCAGTCTCACCAGAACGTCAGGCTCACCAGAGCACTGGGGGTCAGCCGCGGGCGGCGTCGACGACCGGGAGATAGCGATCGAGGAGGGCAAGCCAATCGCCAGGCGATTCGATGCCATCCCAGAAATTGTGTTCGAGCGCGAGCTCCACGTAACCGGCGTCCCGCGCCGCCGCGGCATCGGCCACCATGCGCGCCAGGTTGTCACCGTCGTCGGGACGCGGAGCCAGTGGCGCCTGCACGAACGAACGACCGAACACCTGTAGCGGCGCCTGATCGGCCGAACGCATGGCGTTCATCTGCTCGACCATCGCCATCACCTTGGCCGGCTTGAGACCGGCCGGATTCCAAGCGTCGAACCACTTCGCGGTACGCGCCATCCCTTCGTGCGACCACATGCCCGACAACAAGGTGGGACGTGGCTTCTGCACCGGCTTCGGATCGACGTACGACGGCGGAATCGAGAACACTGGTCCGTCGTACGACACGGGATCGTCACCCCAACAGGCGAGCAACGCCGGCACGAAATCGTCCATGCGTCGACCACGCGTCGCGACGTCGGTGCCCGACGCCGTGTGCTCCTCTGCGCTCCATCCCACCCCGAGGCCCACGACCAGACGCCCGTTCGACATCTGGTCGACCGTCGCCAGTCGTTGCGCCAACGGAACCGGCCAATGATTACCGGCCACGAGGATGCTGGTGCCGAGGCGGACCTTCGAGGTGACCGCGGCGACGAAAGCCAGAGTCTCGAGCGGCGCATACACCGACTGGTACTGAGCAGGCGGCATCACACCCGGACCGCCGTAACCCCGCGACGGCGACAGGGGGTACATGAAATGGTCCTGGACCCAGAGTCCGGAGTACCCGAGCTCTTCGGCCTTGATCGCGAAGTCGCGCACCACGTCGGCACGCACGTGCCGACCGAGTTGGGGTAGACAGATTCCGATTCCGGTCACGGAAGACGACTGTACTCAGTCGGTGACGAGACGACCGGCGTCGACTCCCCGACGGAACAGATCGGTGAGGCCCTCGTCGGGAGTCGCCAGGATTTCGTCGATCCAACCGTGCACATACTGCGCGCCACCCTCATTGCGACCGAACACGAATTCCTTCTTGGCACCGGTCTTGACTGTGCGCTGGATCTTGAGGCCGGTCGCATAGTCCTCGTCGCGCACGACGTGCTCGAGAAAAGCGATCTGCTTCTCGATGATCTCGACGAACTCGTCGGTGCGCGGCGCCGTGGAGATGAAGTCGAGATAGGTGATCGACTCGTCGGCCGAATCACCGGGGAAGATGCGCGCCACTTGGTACACCTTGTGCTCGCCCACGTCGAACCCGGCGATCGACGCGTGCGGGAAGATGCTCCACACCCCGCCGATCAGGATCGAATCCGGCCACTGATCCTGCGGGATCGATTCGAGTTTGGCCCACGGGCCCCGCGGTCCGGTCACCCGCTGATGCGGACCCACCCGATGGAACAGCGCATCGCACGGGAAGTCGGGGCCGAAGGTGTTCTTGTGCAGGATGGGCAAGTGGTAGAAGTCGACGTAGCCGTCGAACGACACCTTCCAGTTCGGTCCGACGAGACGGCGTGATCCGAAGTGGTTCATGCCGGCGAAACCGCAATGTTCGAGGAGTTCGTCGTATCCAGCCAGAAACGCGTCGATGTCGAGGCTCGAAGTGGGTGACAGCGTGACCCAGATGAGACCGGCTCGCTCGACCACCGGCAACGTCGTCAGGCCGAGACATGACATGTCGATCTCACCGAAGTCGGCTTGCTTGAAGAGTCCGACCAGATCACCGCTCTGGTCGTAGGTCCAGTTGTGGTACGGGCATGCGAATCGGCGCGCGGCACCCACTCCTTCGTCGACCAGCATCGCGCCTCGATGGCTGCACATGTTGACGAACGCCCGAACCACGCCGTGGGCGTCCCGCGAGAGCAGAACCGGCACCCCCACGACTTCGATCGCTTTGTAGGCGTTGGGGTCGGGGATCTCAGCCGTGGTGGCGACGAGAAGCGGGACGCGTTTGAACAACAGATCGACCTCGCGTCGCCAACGCTCGGGGTCGTAGTAGTTCGACACCGGAATCGTTGTCGTACCTTCCGTGAGATCGGTCGTGCCGGCCTTGTTGTGAGCGATGGTCCGCTCGGCCATCGCGATCAACTTCTGTCGACTCATCGCCACCCCCGTCGCTCGAATCTCCCCCACCTTAGGCCCGGTCAGTCGTTCTGGAGCAGATGAACGAGACTGCTGGTGTCCCAGCGTCGGCCTCCGCGAGCGATGACCTGAGCGTAGAACTGATCGACCAACGCGGTCAGCGGCAAACGCGCCCCGTTGCGGTCGGCTTCGCGCAGACAGATGTCGAGATCCTTGCGCATCCATTCGACAGCGAAGCCGAACTCGAACTCTCCGCGAGCCATGGTGCGAGCCCGGTTGTCCATCTGCCAACTCTGAGCCGCTCCCTTGCCGATCACTTCCACCACGCGATCGACGTCGAGCCCGGCTCGCTGGGCGAAGTTCACCCCTTCGGACAGACCTTGCACGACACCGGCGATGCAGATCTGGTTGACCATCTTGGTGAGTTGGCCGGCTCCGGCCGGCCCGAGCAGTTCACAGGCGCGCGCGTACGGGCCGACCGCTCCTCGAGCTCGTTCGTAGACCGCCTGATCGTCGCACCCGCACATCACGGTGAGCACTCCGTTCTCGGCCCCGGCCTGCCCACCCGACACGGGTGCATCCACGAAACCGATCCCCCGCTCGGCGCAGGCGGCCGCAAGTTCACGAGCCACGTCGGCGGAGGCCGTGGTGTGGTCGATCAACACCGACCCAGGCGACATGCCGGCGATCGCACCGTGGGATCCCAACGCGACGGAACGCACGTCGTCGTCGTTGCCCACGCACATCATCACGAAGTCGGCCCCCTCGACGGCTTCCACCGGAGTGGGTGCCGCCCGTCCACCGTGACGAGCCACCCAGGCCAGAGCCTTGGTCGCGGTTCGGTTGTACACGGTGACCGATCGGCCGGCCGTGGCGAGGTGACCGGCCATCGGGGCGCCCATGACGCCGAGGCCGAGGAAGGCGACGCGGGAATCGATCGCCGTGGGAGAGGATGCTTCCGCCATGGCTCCGAGTTTGGCAGGCTCTCACCGGCGCACGTGCCCACACGGCATCGCCTCCCCCGGACCATGACCATCTCCCTCGCCATCGACCACCTCGTCTACGCCGTTCCCGATCTGGCGGCGGCGGTCAGCGAGATCGAAGAACTCACCGGGGTCGCCCCGATCCCCGGCGGCGCTCACGTGGGTCGAGGCACCTACAACGCTCTGCTCGGTCTGGGCGGACACACGTATCTCGAGATCGTCGGCCCCGATCCGGCCCAGCCCGATCCCGACGCGCCACGGCCCTTCGGGATCGACGACCTGACTCGCCCGGGACTCGTCACCTGGTGCGCTCGGGCCGACCGGGATCTCGAACAGGTGGCCGGCGATCTGCGGACCATCGGTGACGACGTCGGCCCGATCGACGCCATGTCGCGCCGTCGCCCCGACGGGGTCGTCCTCGAGTGGCGCCTCACGCCTCCGCGTCTCGACGACGGCGGAGTGATTCCCTTCTTCATCGATTGGGGCACCACACCCCATCCCACTCAGTCGCTACCGGTGGGTGGTTTCGTTCTCGAGTTGATCCTCACCCATCCCGATCCGGAGCGCATCGAGCGTGTTCTTTCGGTGGCATCGACGGCCGACGTGGTCGACGACGAAGCGAGCATCATCCGTGTGGAGCGCGGTCCGATCGCGTTCGTCACCGCTCGCTTGTCGACGTCGCACGGTGTGGTCGTGCTCGACCACTGATCGAACATGTGTGGTCGTGCTCGACCACTGATCGAACCTGTGTGGTCGTGCTCAACCACTGATCGAACATGTGTGGTCGTGCTCGACCACTGATCATTCGGGCGTCACGTAGGCCGCGGTGATGCCGCCGTCGATGATGAGCGATTGGCCGGTCATCCAACTGCTCTCGTCGGATGCCAGGAAGATCGCCCCGTGCGCGATCTCGTGCGGTTCACCGAACCGACCCATCGGAACGTGCACCAGACGTCGCTGCCGTTTGGCGTCGTCGCTCAGGAACTTGGCCAGCAATGGCGTCATGATCGGTCCGGGACACAAGGCGTTGGCGCGAATCCCCCGGCGGGCGTACATGACCGCGATCTCGCGGGTCATGGCCAACACGGCTCCCTTCGACGCGGTGTACGCGATCTGCGGTGTGGCCGCACCCAGGTGGGCCACGAAACTGGCGACGTTGACGATCGAACCGCCACCCGATTCGAGCATCGCCGGAATCGCGTGCCGACAACCGATCAACACCCCTTTCACGTTGATGTCCATCGTGCGCTCGTAGGTTTCGATCGACGTGTTTTCGGGCCCGTCGTCGTCGGCGAGCATCACCCCGGCGTTGTTGTACAACACGTGCAAGGCTCCGTATTGCTCACGAGCGTGTTCGACGGCGGCGGCCACCGAGTCGGAGTCGGTCACGTCGCATCGGACGTAGGTGGCCTCACCACCCACGGCATCGATCGATTCGATGACCTCGTCACCGTCGACCACGTCGGCCACCACGACCAGAGCACCCTCGGCGGCGAACATCTCCGCCGCCGTTCGACCCAGACCTGACGCCGCGCCGGTGATGAGCGCGACTTTTCCCGTCAATCGATTCATGCGTTTCCGCTCCTGTGTGTGCGTGCTTCGGGGTGTCGATGAAGATCCGTCGGTCGATCAGATGCGTTCGAAGTAGCGCCGCATCTCCCAGTCGGTGACCGAACGGTTGAACGCCGCCCATTCGGTCTCGGCCGATCGCAGGATCCAGTGATGAACGTCGTCGCCGAAGCATTCGCGGGCTCGATCGCTCTGGCGCCACGCGTCGATCGCTTCGGGAAGCGTCGACGGAATTCGTTCGATGTCAGATGCCACGTAACCGTTGCCCGCGTATGGGGCACCGAGTTCGAGTCGATGGCGAATTCCGTACAACCCGCCGGCGATCACGCCGGCGAAGGCGAGATAGCTGATGGCATCGGCCCCCGGCACGCGATTCTCGACGCGGGTCGACGCACCGTGGCCGACCTTGCGGAATCCCAACGTGCGATTGTCGACTCCCCAACCGACGCCGGTGGGCGCCCAGGATTCGGGCTGGAATCGCTTGTAACTGTTGACGGTGGGCGCCCAGAGAAGCGAGAACTCGCGCGCGGTGGCGATTTGTCCGGCGAGGACGTGTCGGAACACGTCCGACATGCCGTGTTCGTCGGCGTCGTCGGCGAAACGGTTCACCCGTCGTTCGGTGTCCCAGAAACTGAGGTGGACGTGACACGACGACCCGACGTCGGCGAAGGACGGTTTGGCCATGAACGTGATCGACCGACCGTGTTGCGCGGCGATCTCCTTGGCCGCGAACTTGTACACCAGGTTGCGGTCGGCCATCTCGACCGCCTCGGCGTAGCCGATGTTGATCTCGTGCTGTCCGGCGCCGGCTTCTCCTTTGGAGAACTCGACGGGCACTCCGGCCACCTCGAGAGCCCGACGCAGATCGCCGATCACCACTTCGTCGCGCGACGTGATGTGGATGTTGTAGTCCTCGGCCCACGGCGAATGGGTGTTCAGATCACGATAACCCTTGGCCCAGGCTTCGCCGTACGACTCGCGATACATGAAGAACTCGATTTCGCTCCCCATCATCGGCACGTGACCCTCGCTCGCGGCTCGAGCCACCTGAGCGCGAAGGATCGAACGTGGTGAGATGTCGACATCGCGACCGTCGGGAGTCAGCAGATCGCAGATCACCAGGGCGGTCCGATCGAGCCACGGAACGATGCGGACGGTGCTCCAGTCGGCGATGGCGACCATGTCGCCGTAACCGGTGTCGAAACTCGAGAAGCGAAAACCGTCTTCGGGCTGATCGTCGAGATCGCAGGTGAGCAGATAGTCACAGTTCTCGGTGCCATGGTCGGCCACGTGATCGACGAAGAAACGTCCCGACGCGCGCTTGCCGACCAAACGTCCGTACCGATCGGGGAACCCCATGAT
>JBDLRN010000091.1:0-3274 GCA_039800005.1 Actinomycetota bacterium
CGGAGCACTACCATCCGACGTCATGCCGTCGTCGTCCGGATCCGCCACGTCGGATCCGAGTTTTCTCACTCACCACGCGCTGCGGATCAAAGGTTTCGCCCGGATCGACACGTTGGCCGACATGACCGAACTCGACGTCGGTGCGGTCGAATCGCATCTTCGAGCGATGTCCGAGCACGAATGGGCGATGTATCGCGAGGCGCGCTCGCTCTGGCAACTCACGCCGCAGGGCCGTCAAGCCCACGTCGAAGCTTTGGCTGCCGATGTCAGAGGACTCGAGCTCTCGGATCTCGCTTCGCTCTATACGTCGTTTCTCGTCCTCAACGAGGCGTTCAAGCAACTGTGCGGTGATTGGCAGTTGCGCGATGGAGAGGTGAACGACCACTCCGACCTCGCCTACGACCGCGCCGTGATCGGACGGCTGGTCGACCTGCACGCCGAGTCGCAACTGATCCTCGGCCGCATGTCCGAAGTGGTGCCTCGTCTGCGAACCTATTCGCCGCGGCTCGAGGCCACCTGTGAGAAGGTGCGCGATGGTGTGCACCAGATGTTCACCGGTGTGATGTGCGGATCCTTCCATGACGTGTGGATGGAGCTGCACGAAGACCTGATCTTGACCCAAGGAATCGACCGCGCTGCGGAAGGGAGTTTCTGATGGCCCGTTTCGGCCGGGTGGTGACCGCGATGGTCACTCCCTTCGACAGTTTCGGTGCGCTCGATCTGGACGGAGCGCGGCGTCTGGCGCGCTGGCTCCAGGATCACGGCAACGACGGTCTCGTGATCGCCGGCACCACTGGTGAGGCTCCGGTTCTCACCGACGACGAACGGCTGTCCCTGTTCGCCGCCGTGATCGAATCCGTGACGATTCCGGTCGTCGCTGGCACCGGAACCAACGACACACTCCACTCCATTCACATGACGAAGGAGGCCACGGCCCTCGGGGCTGCCGGAGTTCTCGTGGTCACGCCGTACTACAACCGACCCTCGCAGGCGGGTATCGCCGCTCACATGAAAGCCGTGGCGGCCAGCACGAACCTCCCGGTCGTCATGTACGACATTCCGGTTCGCTCCGGACGCAAGATCAACACGGCCACGATCGTCGACCTCGCCAAGAACGTCCCCAACATCGTGGCCCTGAAGGATGCGGCCGGAAATCCCGGGGAGACCGCGTCAGTGGTCGCCAACGCACCGTCCAGTTTCGAGATCTACAGCGGCGACGACTCACTGACGCTTCCTCTCCTGTCGATCGGAGCCACAGGTGTGATCGGAGTGGCCACTCACTGGTCGGCACCCGAACACCAGATCATGTTCGACCGATGGGAGAGTGGCGACACCGCCGGGGCGTGCCGTGTGAATCAGGCCCTCCTGCCGAGTTTCGCCTACGAAACCGGTGACGACGCACCCAATCCGATTCCGTCCAAGGTGATGATGAACCATCTCGGTGTGCCGGTCGGTGAGTGTCGGCTGCCGATGGGCCCACCGCCGGCCTTCGTGGCCGAGCGAGCGGCCAAGGTCAGTGCCGACCTCGAGGCTCGCCGGGCCGAAGGCTTCTGATGGCGGCTCCGGTTCGCGTCGTCTTCCTGGGCGGTCTCGGGGAGATCGGCCGTAACTGCATGGCCGTCGAGCAGGACGATCGAATCCTGCTCGTCGACTGCGGTCTCATGTTCCCCGACGCCGACATGCACGGCATCGATCTGGTCTTGCCCGACTTCACGTGGCTGCGCGACAACGCCGATCGAATCGAAGCCTGCGTGGCGACCCACGGTCATGAGGACCACGTGGGAGGCCTGCAGTTCTTGCTGCGTGACGCGTCGTTCCCGATCTACGGTTCGGCGGTCACGCTCGGGCTGGCCGCCGGGCGCATCGAGGAGGCAGGTCTGCTCGATCGCACCGAACTGGTCGCGGTGGCCGACGGCGAGCGACGGCGCATCGGACCATTCGACGTCGAGTTCGTGCCGGTCACGCACTCGGTTCCGCACGCCTTCGCCATCGCCATCCACACTCCACAAGGCGTGATCCTCCATTCGGGCGACTTCAAACTCGACCTCACTCCGGTCGACGGACGCCGAACCGACCTCTCGCGACTCGGATCGATCGCCGCCAACGAAGGGGTGCGACTTCTTCTCTGTGACTCGACCAATGCCGAAGAGCGCGGACACGCACCGAGCGAGACGTCGATCGGGTCGGTGCTGCGCGCACTGTTCCACGAGCACCGTGAACGCCGCATCATCACGGCGAGCTTCGCCAGTCACATCCATCGCGTCCAACAGATCATCGACGCGGCGGTCGAGACCGATCGCAAGGTCGCCACGCTCGGTCGTTCGATGCAGCGCAACGTCCGCTTGGCCCGCGATCTCGGCGTGCTGCGGGTCCCCGAGAGCACGTTGATCGACATCGAGCAGATCGACGATTTCCCACCGCATCGAGTCTGCATCATCTCCACCGGAAGCCAGGGCGAGCCCATGTCGGCGCTGTCGCTCATGGCGCGGGGCGACAGCAAGTGGTTGAAGGTCGGGGAGCACGACACGGTGATCCTGTCGAGCCACGCCATCCCTGGCAACGAGTTCAACGTGACGCGTGTGATCGACGGACTGTTGCGCGCCGGGGCCGAAGTCGTGCATTCCGGTGTGGCCGACGTGCACGCGACCGGTCATGCGCAAGCCGACGAACTCAAGACGTATTTCTCGATCGTGAAGCCGGAGTGGTTCATTCCGGTGCACGGCGAATACCGACACATGGTCGCCAACGCTCGCCTCGGCGAGTTGATGGGAATTCCACGTTCGAACGTGCTCCTGTGCGAGGACGGTGACGTGGTCGAGATCACCGACGAAGGTGTCACTCCGGTCGGTCGCGTGCCGGCCGGATATCTCTACGTCGACGGCATCGTCGGCGACGTCGGACAAGGCGTGCTGCGCGATCGACGGGTGCTGGCCGAAGAAGGCGTGGTCGTGGTCGTGGTGACGGTCGACATCGAGACCGGACGGGTGCTCACCGGTCCGGAGATCATCACTCGCGGCTGGGTCTATGCGCCCGAGGCCGAAGATCTGCTCGACGAGGCCTGTGACGTGGTCGCCCAAGCGGTCGAGAAGGCCCTGTCCCAAGGAGTGCGCGACCCCGAGGGTCTCGAGCGCGACGTGCGCCGGGCGGCCGGACGATTCGTCAGCGAGCGCACCAAGCGCCGTCCGATGATCGTCCCGGTCGTGATGGAGGCCTGACGGTCGTCGCTCGATAGGCGACGCCTGAGTGCGGATCAGGGCGAATGCCCGAACACGTG
>JBDLRN010000092.1:0-6513 GCA_039800005.1 Actinomycetota bacterium
CTCATGTGCCTCGTGCACCTGACCGGTGACGCGCGTTGGCTCGAGCCGCCGTACCTGACCGTCAAGGACGTGAGCATCGTGCCCGATCCCGCGGCCGGACTGTCCGACGAGGTGGCCGACGAAATACGCGCTGCTGTGGTACGCCACGCATTCGATCGGCCGGTGATCGAGAGTCCTGATGACGACCTCATGTTGCGGATGATGACGGCTTGCACCGCCGACCGCATCGATCCGCGGTACGTCGGCATGATGCGCGAGGAGATGGGGTTCGAGAGCAAGGACGTCACGTGGCCCGAGGGTCGCCAACTTCCGAGTGATCTCGACGTGGTGATCATCGGGGCCGGACCGAGTGGCATCGCGCTGGCAGTCCGCTTGCAGCGGCTCGGAATTCCGTATCGAATCTTCGAATCGGGGCCGTCGGTCGGGGGAGTGTGGCGTGACAACCGATACCCGGGCTGTGCCGTCGACACTCCCAATCACTTCTATTCGTTCTCGTTCGCACCTCCGCATCCCTGGCCGCGCTATTTCAGTGCCCAACCCGACCTCGAGACGTACCTTCAGCGGACCGCCGACGATTTCGGGGTCACGTCGCGCACCACTTTCGGTGCGAACGTCGAGGGCGCCGTGTGGAACGAGAGCACCAGGTGCTGGACCGTCGCCGTGCGCACCGACGGGGTGATCCAACACGTCGACACGGCCGTACTGGTGAGCGCGATCGGACAGCTGCACGCGCCGAAAATGCCGATCGTCGACGGACTCGACGCATTCGCAGGTTCGGTGTTCCACAGTTCACGATGGCCGGCCGATCTCGATCTCGACGGTCGATCGGTCGCGGTGATCGGCACCGGTGCGACCGCCATGCAGATCGTCCCCGAGATCGCCGATCAGGTCGCGTCACTCGCCGTGTATCAGCGCAGTGCACAATGGGCGCGCCCGATCGAGCGCTACCACGACCCGATTCCGGCCGGTTCGCAGTGGCTCATCGAGAATCTTCCGTACTACGCACCGTGGTATCGATTCACGATGACCTGGCGTTACTCCGACGGTCTGCTCCGGCATTTGCAGAAGGATCCTGACTGGCCGCATCCCGAGCGGGCGATCAACCGCCGCAACGATCTGCACCGTCAGGAGATGACCGATCACATCGTGCGCGAACTCAACGGTCGCGCCGATCTGATCGCCAAGTGCGTGCCCGATTATCCGCCGTACGGCAAGCGGATCCTCCTCGACAACGGGTGGTTCCGAACCCTGTGCGAGCCGCACGTCGAACTGGTGACCGATGCGATCGCGCGCATCGAGGCGGACGGAATCGTGACCGGCGACGACACTCGACGCCGTTGTGACGTGATCGTGTTCGCCACCGGGTTCGAGGTCACGCAGATGGCGGCGCGACTCGACGTGGTGGGCCGCAACGGACGACGTCTCGCCGACGAATGGGCAGATGACGACCCACGGGCCTATCTCGGAATAGCGGTTCCCGGTTTCCCGAACTTCTTCTGTCTGCAAGGTCCCAACACCGGACTCGGCCACGGCGGAAGCGCGATCTTTCAATCCGAATGTCAAGCCCGGCACATCACGTCGTGTCTGATGGCGATGGTCGAAGTCGGTGCTGGCACGATCGAGGTGACTCGTGAGGCGCACGACGCCGACGTGGCGGCCGTCGACGCCGCTCACGAGCGCATGATCTGGACGCATCCCGGGATGGACACGTACTACCGCAACCCACACGGACGAGTCGTCACCGTGATGCCGTGGAGCCTCCTCGACTACTGGTCACGCACCCACGACGTCGATCGACGGGCGTACGACTTCACGTGAATCAGCCGGCGATGTCGCCTGAAACGTACTTTTCGATCGAGCCGCTGATGACGCCCTTCACCGTGAAGAGCGCGCCGGAGTCCGACGACAACTCGGGAATCGTGTAGTCGACCGAGAGGCACAGGTTTTTCTCGTCGAAGGCCAGCACCGTCACGCCACCGGCGTACTGGTCGGTCGCTCCGCCGAGGAAATAGTTCTCGTCGAGAGTCGTGTCGACATACATGGACAGATTGGCTCCGACCGACGAGCTCACGTCGGCCAGATACGGAGAGGATTCGGTGGCTCCGATCACGTCACCGACCTGCATCTCACCGGGGCGAATCGGGTACACCGAGAAATACAGATTCGTGCCGCCCGTCTCGGGAGAGATGACACCCGAGTTGAAGCCGCCCATGATCTGATTCTCCTTGATCGGGAAGTCGGCGACGATCACACGGAAGGCGGTGCCGATGGCTTCGGACTCGAGGGCCTCGAGTTCTTCGGGGGTCTTCTCGAAGATCTCGGCACCGGGAACGATCTTGCCGGGGAAGATCACGGTGTCGGTCGGCGTGAACTCACCGTCGAGGGCGGGAAGGCCGGGACTCGAGATCTGGAGGGGCGAGTTCTTCTTGCATTCGGCCGGCAGGCTCGAGCCGCCTCCTCCGCCACAGGCGGAGAGAAATGAGAGGCCGGCCACGCCGACGATTCCGGTGAGGAGGGGAAGGGTGCGCTTCATGACCGAAATATCTATCAGAGGGGACCTGACGTGACTGGTATGTCGATCGGTGTCCGACGTGGGACGATGAGGGTGTGAGACGGTGGAAAACGACGTTCGCGGCCGCATCGGTGGTCAGTGTTTGGGGATTCTTGGCGGCGTGCTCGGGTGATTCGACCCCTTCGCAGGTGCTCCCACCCATCACGTCCGCGGAGAGTGCCATCGCGTCGCCGACCGATCCGGCGGCGACCATGCCGCCCACGAGCACGGCTGAAAAGGTGATCCCTGAGAGCGGCACCCCG
Organism: Actinomycetota bacterium; assembly: GCA_039800005.1. Lineage (GTDB taxonomy): Bacteria > Actinomycetota > Acidimicrobiia > Acidimicrobiales > Ilumatobacteraceae > Casp-actino8. Next base: position 2,815 of record JBDLRN010000092.1, read on the forward strand.
GCCACCGAATCGGTCTACCTGGAGGTCGACGTTGAGGTCGACGCCCCGGCTCTCGGTTCGATGGTGGTCGGGTCGCCGGTGCGCGTGGTGATCACGTCCGACATCGCCCGCGAGTTCGTGCTCACGAACGACGGTCAGTCGTTGTCGGGCACAGCGGTGGCCTTCGAGTTCGTGGCCGACGAGGTCGGCTTCTACGAGATCGAAGACGCCGCGACCGGTGAACTCGTCGTGAGCCTCGAAGCGATCACCGAGTGACCGTTCCGCTAGCGATCGGTTCGAGGTACGACGGTCACGAGGCGCGACACGGCTGACCGCGCAATGCCCCGCATGCCGGGACGCCGCGCGGGACGTCGAGACCTCTGACGAGGGGCAACACGATCGCCGACCGATGATCGGCGTCGTGAACGATCGAGACGGTCTCGCCGGAGCTCAGAGTGCGGAACTTCCACACGCCGCGATTTCCGCCCGGTGCATCGATGGTGATGCGCAGACGTGATCCCGAGCGGATCGGGTGAGCCACCGGGAAGATTTCGACGCGCACCGGTGTGATCTCGCCAGAGTCGAGTTCGGCTGCGTCGGCCTCGAGGTGGGTGTGCGCCGGCACGAGTTCGGTCGAAGCCGACTCGTCGAGTGCGCGATGGCTTGCTCGCAGCCAACCGCTCTGCACGTAGACCTCGGAGCCGTCCGGGCGGACCTCGCTGATCGTGACCTCGAGGTCGGTGTCGGCCGCCGAACTCGTGATCCACAAATCGGCCGAACCCGGACCGAGGATCACGACGTCTTCGGTGAACGGTTCGGACGTGAAGACAGCGGCCGTTCCCTCGGGGTTGCGTACCCAGTCGTACTGCACGTCGGCGCGCCAGATCCCGGATCCCGAACCTTCGTAGAACGTCTCGGGGACCGCGGTGGGATCGGCGGTGTACGACGTCTCGCCGGTCGCGGTGAGATCGGTCGCCAGACGGCCGCTGTCACCGAGAAGGAATCGCGTGACCTCGGCCGAAGCGATCGGCCACGTGTCGAACGAGGTCGACCAGCGCGCGAGCGGTGATGCCGGCGGCTGGCCGTCGGCTGCACCTTGTTCGAACAGCACCACGAACGGATCTTCGGCCTCGAACGCTTCGAGTGCATCGGCGTAGTCGAGACCGGCGAAACGATTGGTCGCGTCGATCGGCACCTCGACGCCGAAGATTCCCCCGCCGAGCGGCCCGGCGACGAGCGGCAGGGCCGACAGATCGGGCACCTTCTTGGCCACGTAGAGGCTGAGGAACTCGGCCATCCGCGGGAACACCGACGGGCTCAACGACTCGGTGTGCAACCCGTTCACCATCGTGACGTAGAGATGCGGAGCCGAGGTGAAGTCGTCGATGAGCGCCGGGAAATGTCCGCCGGTCTGTTCGTCCTGCCACGCGCCGGCCATGAACACCGGAACGTCGATCTTGGGCACCAGGAGCGACGGGTTGATCTCGTCGCCCACGTCGGCGGAGTAGTACGGGTTGGCGTCGATCTCGGCGGTGAGATTCGGGTTCTGCAGACGGAGCAACTGATTCTCGGCACAGATCTCGTCACCCTCGTCGGCCCGATCCTTCGTCCAGGCCTGACCGTAGGGCTTCGCATCGTTCATGCGTTCCTGTGTCCACGACACCGCAAAACCGGTGTTGAGGATTCCGCCCGGATACAAGGTCGCGCGGTAGCTGTCGTCGAGCACCGAGATGGGGGTGATCGCGACCAGACTCGGTGGTTGCGCCGACGCGACGAACAACTGGCTGATGCCGGGGTAACTGATCCCCACCATGCCGACTTCGTTGTCGAGCACCCAGTCCTGGGCGGCGATGGCTTCGATCATGTCGTAGCCATCGACCACTTGGGCCTCTTCGAAGAAGCGGTAGCTGCCACCCGAGCAGCCCGTGCCGCGCATGTTCACGCCCACGTACGCGTAACCCAGCGTGTTGAACAAGAGTCCGAAGGTGGTGTCGTTCGGGTTGCTCGGTGCGTAACCCGAGTACTCGACGACGGTCGGATACGGACCGTTCTCGACCGGACCGGGCAGCATCACGTGGGCAGAGAGCAGGGTTCCGTCGCGCATTTCGACGTAGCCGAATCCCGCGCCGATCTCCTGCTCGTCGTAGAACGACTGATCCGGCACGGCGTCGGCTCCGTACACCGCCAGCGATGCCGTGGCCTCGGTCCCGTCGGCCGTGATCACGCGGTACTCACCCGGCTCGATCCGACGGAAGATCAACGCGCCGTTCTCGTCGACCGTACCTTGGGCCGTTCGCGTGCCGTCGGCCGACTCGACTGCCAGTTCGTCGCCGGGCGTGGCGCCGGTGACGGTGATCTGGCGAACTCCCGGCGTCGCGGCGAATTCGGCCGGCGCTGCTGCTACTGCTGCTGCGGTGGTCGTGGTCGCTGCGGCGATGGTCGTCGTGGTGTCGGTCGCGGAGTCGTCGCCTCCGCACGACGCGAGCACGAGCGCAGTGGTGAGAGCGAGCGCCGTTCGGCGTCGAATACTGGTCATGATCGGTCCTCCCCGGGCGATTCGCGTCGCCAATGGAGCCGACTCTACGGGCCGACATCGGTCAGAATGGAAACGTGACCGACCCGAACACGCCCGTTCTCGACGAGATGGTCGGTGACCTTCGCCGACTGGTCGAGATCGAGTCGCCCTCGCGCGATCTCGATGCGTTGCGTGACAGCGCCTCGGCCCTGTCGGAGATCATGCGTCGACGGCTCGGCATCGAGCCGACGATCGTCGACTCGCCGAACGGCCCGCACGTGTGGTGGTCGGGCGGTGGATCGCCCAAGGTGTTACTGGTCGGACACCACGACACGGTGTTCCCGCTCGGAGCACTCGCCGCGCGACCTTTCGTCGTGAACGACGGGCGCGCCACCGGCCCCGGAGTGTTCGACATGAAGGGCGGCATCGTGCAGGCCATCCACGGTGTGGCGAGCCTGGCCGATCGTTCGGGTGTCGAGATCCTCATCACCGCCGACGAGGAGATCGGATCGGGTTGTTCGCGTGAGCTGATCGTCGAACGAGCGCTCGTGTGCGGCACGGTGCTGGTGTTCGAGCCGAGTGCCGACGGCGGTGCGTTCAAGACGGCCCGCAAGGGAACGGGGACGTTCGAAGTGTTGGTGCGTGGTCGTGCCGCGCACGCCGGACTCGAGCCCGAGAAGGGAATCAACTCCCTCGTCGAGGCGTCACACCAGGTTCTACGCATCTCCGAGTTCGGTGATCCGGCGCGCGGCACCACCGTCACGCCCACGGTGTCGTCGTCGGGAACGGCCGACAACGTGGTGCCGGCCGAGGCGCGCGTGCTGGTCGACTGTCGCGTGGCCGAGATTTCCGAAGGCCATCGGGTCGAGAAGTTGTTCGCCGAACTCGCGCCGGTCGTGCCGGGTGCCGAGATCGAGGTGCGTGGAGGGATCAATCGTCCGCCCATGCCGGAGTCGACCTCGGTGGAACTGTTGCCGCTCGCACAGGCGGCGGCGCGGGAAGCCGGACTCGGTGACGTGGCGGGAGTCGGCGTGGGTGGTGGATCGGACGGAAATTTCACCGCCGCGGCGGGGGTGCCGACCCTCGACGGTCTGGGGGCCGTGGGCGGGGGAGCTCATGCCGATCACGAGTGGATCGACGTCACGGCGATGCCGGCCCGAGCCCGTCTGGTGACCGGCCTCCTCACCCGCATCCTCACCCGCTGA
>JBDLRN010000093.1:0-13478 GCA_039800005.1 Actinomycetota bacterium
TTGTCGCTCGTTCGAGAGGGCTTCGACACCTCTCAGTACCTCGTGACGGTAGTGGCCATCGTCGTGAGTCTTCTCACCTTGGTCTCCATGTCGAAGATCTGGACCGGTCTCTTCTGGGGTGCCGTCGAGCCTGAGCCGTCGTCGGGTCGATCGGGAATACTGCGCCGTCATCGGCTGATGAGTACGTCGACGATCGTGTTGGTCGCGGGAACTCTCGTGGTCGCTTTGTCGGCCGGGCCGATTTACGACTACTGCGAAGCGGCCGCGCAACAGTTGGCCGATGCGTCGCGGTACATCGAGGCGGTGATGAGGCCGTGATCGTTCGCGTCGCCGCCCTGACGATCCTCTGGGTCGCTCTCTACGGCGAAGTGTCGGTGGGCAACGTCGTCGGCGGGCTCGTCGTCGCCGGAGTCCTCGTGGCCTTCTTCCCGACGTCGCGCCCGTCGGTTCGCCACGTCCGTCCGTGGGGGGCGCTGAAACTCGGCTGGTACGTGTTCGTCAGTCTGATCACGTCCACGTGGGCCGTGGTCGTGGCCGTCCTGTTCCCGCGGCCCGATCGAGTGGAGGCGACCGTGAAGACGGTGCACGTGTCGACTCGATCGGCCACGGCGATGACACTGATGGGAAATCTCATCACCCTCACACCCGGCACGATGACCGTCGATCTCGACGAGAGGTCCGGCCTCATGCACGTGCACATCCTCGGACGAGTCGACGACGACGAGTTCGCAGAGTCGATGGCACGACTCGAGCGCAAGGTGACGGCCGCTCTGGCTCTGAAGGAGACGGCATGACCACCGTGGCGTACGTGTCGATCGCGATCCTGTTGGCGGCCGCGGTCCTGACGTTGATCCGGATCCTGAAACCGGGGAAGTTGGAAGATCGTGCCGTCGCCCTCGACGTTCTCACTTCCGTCATCGTGTGCGGAGTTCTGGTCTGGGCGGCGCAGAGTGAATCAGGTGATTACCTCGACATCGCACTCGTGTTGGCGGTCGTCGGCTTCCTGAGCGCAATCACCATCGCGCGCTTCATCGAAAGGGGATCGGAATGATCGCCGTGGTCGACGAGGTTCTCGACGTCCTGTCGTCGACACTGCTCGTCATGGGCTCCCTGTTGGCGCTGATCGCCGGGATCGGACTTCTGCGACTCGGTGATGCGCGTTCTCGGATGCACGCCGCCACCAAACCGGCGACTCTCGGTGTGGTCATGTGTGGAACCGGAGCCATTCTCCAGTTCGGCGAATGGAGTTCGATCACCAAGTTGGTCGCTGTGATCGCCTTGCAGTTGATCACGGTGCCGATCGGAGCGCACGCTTTGTCGCACGCGATCACCGAACGCGAACGTCGCTGATCACGACTCGCAGATGCCTCCGGGTTGACGGAGAACTGCTGGCAGTCCTTCGGTGGTGACTTCGACGGTCACATCGACGTCAGGCGCGTTCGTGTCGTAGAAGTCGACGAGAAGTTCGCAGATCGACACGGCGTCGACACCCTCTGCAGACGTGGCATCGACCGACACCCGGTAGCCGTCGCCCTCGCCCTGGATCGCGACCGAAGCGATCGATCCCCCGTTCAGGAACGCCTCACCGTTCGCCTCGAGGAAATCACTGACGGCGGAGGAGTCGAAGGTGGCTTCGGATAGATCGGACGCCTCGTCGGTGGAGACCTCTGCAACGGTGTCGGACGATGCCGAGTCCTCCGACGAAAAACCGCACTGTTCGGTTCCGAACTCCTCGAGGACGGTGCTCGCTTCCATGACCTCGGGATCCATGAGAAGCCCCATGAGTTCTCCGACGGCGTCGGGGTCGTTCTCGTCGATGTCGCCCATGCGCGACAGCACGGGAACGAGAGTTTCGAGGGCTGTGCGAACTTCCTCGGTCGGAGCCGCGTCGACCAGACCTTCGATTGCGCCGACCGCGGCGCCGATGTCGTCGGGTTCGGCGGCCGATTCGAGGGCGGCGATGCGATCGCAGAACTCCTCGATCGAAACGGTGTCGGCACCCCCGTCTCCCGCGTCGTCGTCGCCACCGCAGGCGACGAGGAGAGACGCGGCCCCGATCGAGAGAAGGGTCATGGCGGGGCGGAGACGGTTCGAGAGCATGTCGGCAACCTAGTCCGGGGCTCCTCGACGTTCAGTGAACTGGGATCAAGGTCCGGTCGAGATCGCGCAGCGAGCCACCTCGATCAAGGCGTCGGCGATCTGGCGTCCTCGCTTCTCGGCGGCGAGTCCGGGCCACGAGTTCACTTCGAGAACGACCGGTCGAGCACCGTGCTCGATGACGTCGACACCACCGAACGACAGGCCGAGTGCTCGTGCGGCGTCACGGGCCACCCGGCAGACGTCGGGAACGACCGACTCGGGATCGTGCACGTCTTCGACGATCGAGCCCGGACGATTGGTCACGAATTCTCCCGGCGGTGCGACCCGTCTCGTCACGGCGACGACGCAAGTCGTGTCGTGACGAGACGCCACGACCACCCGGTAGTCGATACCGGCACCGGTGGCGATGGGTTGCACCACATGATGGTCGACCATGCCGGCCTGTAGCGGTCGTGTGGCGCGAAGCGACGACTGGGCATCGGCGGGCGACTCGAAGCTCTCGACGCCGCGCCCTTTCGACGCCCGAGCCGGTTTGGCCACCAGAGTCCCGTCGAAGCCGCCGATCTCGTCGTGGGGGAGGACGTTGTCGGGGCCCGGGGCGAGTCCGATGGATGGCAAGACGGGCACTCCGGCCGCAGCGAGCACGCGGGTGGTCGTGAGCTTGTCGGCGCAGAGTTCGGCAGCACGACGCGACGGCACGACTCGAACGCCGAGCGCTTCCCAGATCTCGAGAGCCTGAGAGACGAACGGCCAGGGGCGGTTCACGCCGCGCGGCAGAACCACATCCGGGACGATGTCCTCCCCGTGGACCAGAACGCGGGTCCCGCCCTCGTCGATCACGATCGACAGTGCCGACGGAGAGATCAGTTCGACGTCGAAATCGGCGGCTCGTGCCGACTCGAGAAGAGCACCGTGGTCGGCGACCAGTCGGTCGGGATATCCGATGACGAACATCTTCTCGCGCACGGACGATGATCCTGTCGGCCCTGGACCGGCCATGTGAAGTCCAGCCACCGATTTGCGAGTGACGGTCGTGGTCGTTTCGAGGACGTGACATTTTCGCCCGGACGCTCGCGGAAGACGCGGTCATCGTGGCGGCATGAATCGAGTCGGGCTCGCGGGTCTCGCTGTCGCTCTGGTGTTGTCGAGTTCGACGAATTCGACGGCACTGGCCGTCACGGCCGTCGATGCACCGTGTCTGTCGAGATCCGATGCGGACGACCGCGATGTCGTGATCGAGTGGGGCGGTGAGGTGGATCGACCGATTCGGTGGGGTCGCGCCTCCCTGCGGATCGACGTCGTCCTCATGTCGAAGTCGACCGATGTGATGTTGTGCGATCCCGACGCGTGGGTCGAGATCCACCAGATCGCTCCGGTGCGACGACTGATCGATGCGGGCCCGATCGCCATGGTCGACGACGGAGAAGGCCGCATGCTCCACCGATTCGAGTGGGAGATTCGGGATCGGGTCGGAGCCGTGGATGCCGGAACCTACGAGATCGCCTTCGTGTCGGGTCGCGAATCAGTGGTCGAAATCGAAGGCGGAGATCGACACATCGTCGGTTTCGCACCGATCGTCTCGACACGCACCGTGACGAAGAGGCCCACGCCGAAGAAGAGCTTGATCGAGGGAGTCGGACGTCGTTGAACGACAGAAGGAGAGAACCATGAAAACCACACTGGAGTATCACGGCCATCGGCGAGGAGGTGTCCCGGAGAAAAGACGTTGGGGGCGCCTGGCCTTCCTCGTCGCGGTCATGTTCGGATTGGTGTTCGCCCTGTCGGGCGTGTCGTCTGCGCTGTCCGACGAGGACATGGCGAGCGACGTCCTGCAGGCCGTGATGGCGGATCAAGGAGTGCCGCTCGACGATCAGGCTGTCCATGATCGGGTGCAAGCCGAAGTTCTCGAGGCCATCCGCGTGGGAGCCATCACGTGGGAGACGCTGAACGAACTCGGATTCCGTTGGACGGCCAGTGAATCGCAGGAGTCGGCGGCATCGAGCACGTCGATTCCTGCATCGAGTTTCCCCGGAGATGCTCTTCGCGAGAGGCTTCGGGAGAGAGTCATGGAGCAAATCACGCTGTGGAAGGCGATCGCGGCCGACTGGCGCGAGGCATTCGAGCAGTTGCGTGAACGGGTACGCGAATGTCGCGACGATGGTGACGTCGAGTGTTGGCGCGAATTGCGACTCGAACTGCAGTACGAACACGCCCGCCGGTTCCAGGAGATGTTCGAGAACCGGTATCAGGAGATGGAATCGAGCGGGGACGTGGCACCACCGCTCGGCGAACTGGAACGACTGCGGGAGCAGACCCAGGATCGAGTCCAGGACATGATCCAGAACTCGACGTCGGAGGCGCTCGACCAAGCCGGACTGCAAGTTCAGGACTTGGAGCAGTTGCAGGAACGTCTGCAGGAGCAGGCGCAGGTGCATGCAGGGTCGGGAAACGACCAGTCCGGACAGGGAGGAAACTGATGAGAAACCGCCGTGGTTCGATGAGCGGGTGGGGTGCGATCGCCGTGGTCGCGTCGCTGACGGCACTGTCGGCATGTGGTTCCGATGACAGCGACGACGACGGCGGATCGGTCGGCGGCGACACGTCGGCGGTGGTCGACGTGCTACCCGACGGAGTTCCCGATGACGTCCAGCCCGACAAGGTTCTGTTGGCCGCAGTGCTCCTGGCCGCCGGCGACGTCGACACGGCGTTGTCGGAAGGTCTGATCACCGCCGAGGAAGTCGATCGGGCCGCCGAAGCCCTCGACGCCGGAACCCTGAACGACTGGATGGACCGAGCCGAGGAAAACGATTGAGGTCGGGAGATGCGCGGGTGATCAGGCCGTGACTCGGAAGTCGGTCACCTGTGCGTCCTCGGCCCCGGTGTCGACGAAGTTGTCGTAGGCCCGAGCGTCCATGAACTCGCGCCAGGCGAACGGGCGGTACCGCACGCCCTCGTCGCAGAGTTCGGGAACCGGGGCGATCGTCGAGTCGCGCGGCGGATTCAAGAAGTAGGGGATGCTGAAGCGACGACTGGTCGTCATCGGGAGAACTCGGTGCACGGCCGCTCGGTACCGGTCGTTGGTCCAGGCCTGCATGCAGTCGCCGAGATTCAGCACGATGGTGCCAGGTGTCGGCGGCACGTCGATCCAGCCGTGCTCGGCTGACTCGGCCTGCAAGCCACCGGTTCCGTCCTGCAGCAGCACGGTGAGCACGCCGGGATCGGTGTGGAAACCGAGGGCGGTGTCGCCGAGATCGGCCAGACCGTCGCGTTCGTCCTCCGGTACGGGATCGCCGACCGTGTAGTGGTTGAGGCGCATCATGCTGCCGCGACGGTCGCCCACGACCTGGCGACTCGAATCGGGACCGAGTTCGAGCAGTGCATGGATGAGGGACAGGGCCTTGGTCGCCAGATCGTCGAAGGCGTCGTACAACGCGACCATCGACTCGCGAAAGCCGGGAAGTTCGACGACTGCTGGCCAGCGATTGCGAGCGTCGTGTGCCCCGCTCGCCGGATCGACGAAGTCGAAGACCTGTTTGTGGTCACGCTTGCGTTTGGTCAGCTCTCGGTCGTAGTAGCCGAGTGGGTTGTCGCGGTCGCGCATGATCGACCGATGGACCGATCGATCGGCGTCGAAGAATTGTTCGGTCTCCTGCCAGGTGTGCCGAATGAGGTCGTCGAGGCCGTGTCCGGAGAGCAGGAAGAACCCGTGGTCACGGCACGCCGCGTCGAGTGCCTGCAACGACGCCGTCGTCGGATCGCTCACGTCGACCGTCGGCACCAACTCCATGTTCGACATTTTCGACATGTTCATCCACGCCCCTCCCACCGGTGTTCTGGTGAGGAATTCTTACCGTATGGGTGAAGATTGCGCACCAGATTCGGACTCGTCGCTGATGATTATGGTGGGGTCATGGCATCTGAACCCTCCTGGAAGGCGGTGGCGGAAGCGATTCGCTTCGCGTCGGACTGCGTCGACTTCGACCCTGACCCGTTGAACGACCGTGAGCGGGCCGATGGACATCGTTACCTGCAATTCATCGTGTCGACCGCGGCGCAGTTCTCGCTGCTCGACGTGAACCCGATGGTGCCTCGCTTCATCGATCAACTCGATTCCACCCGCTGGCTGGGGGCGAGCGGCCCCGACATCGACTACGACGTGGCGGTCGTCCAGCCCGGCACTCGTCACCGCATCATCGGGCGACGGGGTGGTAGTTCGTACGTCGGGATCTGCGTGTACGCCAACGACGGCGCACGGGGAGCCACGGCGATGGTCGACAACGTCGACGTCGACTCGCTCGTCGACTCGGCCGGGAACTTCGTGTACGAATTCGAGCACCCGCAGGCTGCTCGGGTGATCATCCGCCAGTACTTCCACGACCGCTCGTCGCAAGACCGGGGTGAATGGACGATCGAGCGTCTCGTGGCATCGGAACCGCGGGACTTCTCGCAGAACCCGGCCGTTGTTGCGGCGCGTATTCAGCAGATGGTCGACACCATCCGTTGGAACGCGCAACTCAACCAGTTGTGGGGCGCCGACCTCCGCGACACCCCCAATCGACTGGTGTTGCAATCCGCCGAGGAGATCGTGGCTGCGGTTCCGAACCCCGACGTCACCTACGCCTTCGGATGGTGGCGTCTCGACTCGCACGAGGCGCTCGAAGTGACTCTCAGGCCACCGGCGAATTGCCGCTACTGGTCGTTGCAGGTGGGTGACCGCTGGTTCCAGGCCCATCCCGATCGCAACATGAACATCAACGACCGTCAGGTCACGCCGAATTCCGACGGCACCGTCACCATCGTTCTCGCCGAGCACGACCCGGGTCGCCCCAATTGGCTCGGAACGTACGGCCACACCCTCGGCACCATGTTCTTCCGATGGCTGCACCACACTCCGGAAAGAGTTCCGGAGTGTGGTGTGGCTCCAGTCGGCTGAGTGATCAGTTCTTCAGGTCGTACCGGTCAGCCTCCATGACCTTGGTCCAGGCGGCCACGAAGTCGTGGACGAATTTTTCGCGGTTGTCGTCCTGTGCGTAGACCTCGGCGTACGAACGCAGGATCGAGTTCGAGCCGAACACCAGGTCGACACGAGTCGCCGTCCACTTCACCGTTCCCGACTTCCGGTCGCGGATCTCGTAGACGCCGTCCTTGGCCGGAACCCAGGAGTACGACATGTTGGTCAGGTTCACGAAGAAGTCGTTGGTGAGTGCACCGACACGATCGGTGAACACGCCGTGCTTTGTTCCGCCGTGGTTGGTACCGAGCACGCGCATGCCACCGATCAACACGGTCATCTCCGGGGCGGTGAGGCCCATGAGCTGAGTACGGTCGAGGAGCATCTCTTCGGGCTCGACGGCGTACGCCGCCTTCACCCAGTTTCGATAGCCGTCGTGGACCGGTTCGAGATGGGCGAACGACTCGACATCGGTCTGCTCCTGAGAAGCGTCGCCACGTCCGGGGGAGAAGGGAACGGTGACGTCGACCCCCGCGGCCTTGGCAGCCATTTCGACACCGACGTTGCCGGCCAGCACGATCACGTCTGCCACACTGGCACCCGCTTCGGCGGCAATGGGCTCGAGCGCCTTCAACACTTTGGCGAGGCGAGTCGGTTCGTTGCCCTCCCAGTCCTTCTGCGGAGCGAGACGGATGCGAGCACCGTTGGCCCCACCGCGGAAGTCGGAACCGCGGAACGTGCGGGCACTGTCCCACGCGGTCGATACGAGTTCACCGACCGACAGCCCGCTGGCGGCGATCTTGGCCTTCACCGCCGCCACGTCGAACGTCGTGGGGCCGGCCGGGATCGGGTCCTGCCAGATCAGATCTTCGGCGGGGGCTTCGGGTCCGATGTAACGCGTGCGCGGTCCCATGTCGCGGTGCGTCAACTTGAACCACGCTCGAGCGAACACCTCGGAGAAGTACGCCTGATCGTCGCGGAAACGCTCCGAGATCTTGCGATACGCCGGGTCCTCGATCATCGCCATGTCGGCGTCGGTCATGATGAGTCGGCCCTTCTTCGACGGATCCTCCACGTCGGCGGGGAGATCGGCCGGATCGGGATTGACCGGCTCCCACTGCCACGCGCCGGCCGGGCTCTTCTTCAGCTCCCAGTCGTACTTGAACAGCAGATGGAAGTAGCCGTTGTCCCACGTGGTGGCGTTGGTGGTCCAGGCCCCTTCGATGCCGGACGTGACGGTGTCGCGACCGACGCCGCGTGACGTGTGGTTGTTCCAGCCGAGACCTTGTTCGTGGATGTCGGCGCCCTCGGGTTCGGCGCCAAGGGTCGAGGCGCTGCCGTTGCCGTGGGCCTTGCCGACGGTGTGTCCACCGGCGGTGAGAGCGACGGTCTCCTCGTCGTTCATGGCCATACGGGCGAAGGTGACGCGAACGTCGTGCGCCGTGCGCTTCGGATCGGGCTGGCCGCCCACACCTTCGGGATTCACGTAGATGAGTCCCATCTGCACAGCGGCGAGCGGATTCTCGAGGGATTCTCGATCATCGGTGGAGTCGTAGCGCGACGCGTCGAGCCACTCACGCTCGGAACCCCAGTAGATGTCCTTCTCGGGATGCCAGATGTCGGGACGACCGAAACTGAATCCGTAGGTCGTGAGGCCCATCGACTCGTAGGCGACGTTGCCGGCCAACACCATGAGATCGGCCCAACTGAGTTTGTTGCCGTACTTCTTCTTGACGGGCCACAGCAGACGACGGGCCTTGTCGAGGTTGGCGTTGTCGGGCCAGGAGTTGAGGGGCGCGAAGCGCTGATTGCCGGTTCCCGCACCACCGCGTCCGTCGGACACTCGATACGTGCCGGCCACGTGCCAGGCCATGCGGATCATGAGGCCGCCGTAATGGCCCCAGTCGGCCGGCCACCAGTCCTGGCTGTCGGTCATGAGCTTCACGAGGTCGGCCTTCACGGCCGCCACGTCGAGGGTCTTCACCGCTGAGCGATAGTCGAAATCCGGATCCATCGGATCGACCTTGCGGTCGTGCTGATGGAGGATGTCGAGATTCAAGTTCTTCGGCCACCAGGCGGTGGGGGTCATGTCGTCGTGCACGTTGGCGGCGTGCACGACCGGGCACTTGCTCATCGTTTCGGTACTGCTCATCGCAGTGCTCCTTTCTTGGGGGATCGGGAAGAGTTGTCGGGCGTCGGGGTCGCTGACGATGCCGAACGGCAGTCGGGACAACGGCCCCAGTAGATGACTTCGGCTTCGTCGATCTCGAAGCCGTGATCGTCGGACGCGGTGAGGCACGGACGCGCGCCGAGTGCACAGTCGATGTCGATCAGTCGGTTGCACTCGCGACAGATGAGGTGGTGGTGGTTGTCGCCGACCCGATCCTCGTAGCGGGCCGACGAGCCGGCTGGCTGGATGCGACGAATGATCCCGTTCTCCGAGAGGGCACCGAGGCAGTCGTAGATCGCCTGCCGCGACACCGAACCGATGTCGGCCGACACGACGTCGAACACGCGATCGGCGGTCGCGTGCGGATGGGCGGCCACGGCCCGCAGGACGGCGAGACGAGGGGCGGTGACGTTGAGGCCGTGTCGGCGCAGAAGTTGGGCCGGGTCGGCGGCCGCATGTGAAGTCATGTCTCGAACCTAGCCCTCGAATTTGGAATAGATCCAGAAATAGACTGAGTCGTTTTTCACATCACCCGGCCGGTCGAACCGGCAGGAGAATGGCCTCATGGACTCATCCGACTCGACCGACTCCGACGTCATGCCGGCGATCTTCGTGGGCCACGGCAGCCCGATGAACGCGCTCGACGACAATCGGTACACCCGTGCGTGGCGAGAGTTCGCTCGGTCGTTCCGCCGGCCGCGCGCCATCGTCGCCGTGTCGGCCCACTGGTACTTCGGTGCCACGGCGATCACCGCCATGGAGAAGCCGAAGACCATTCACGACTTCTACGGATTCCCTCCCGAACTGTTCGCCGTCGATTATCCAGCGCCGGGTTCGGCCGCAGTCGCCGGAGAAGTGATCGACGCGCTCGCCGGCTTCTGGGTCGGGCGCGACGTCGACAGTTGGGGAATCGATCACGGAACCTGGTCGGTGCTGGTGCACATGTATCCCGAGGCCGACGTACCCGTTCTGCAGTTGTCGATCGACGCCACCAAGGAACCCGAGTATCACGTGAATCTGGGCCGTGCGCTCGAGAGCCTGCGTCATCGCGGCATCCTCGTGATGGGGTCGGGCAACATCGTGCACAACCTCGGGTTGCTCGATTGGAGTCAGCCCGAGATGGGTTTCGACTGGGCGCACGACTTCAACGAGGCCGCGCGCGACGTGCTCACGACCGATCCGGCCGGCATTGCGCGACTCGGGCAACACGCGGCCTATCGGCGCGCGGTTCCGACACCCGAACATCTGCTGCCGAGCTTTTACGTCGCCGGGATGGCCGCTGCAGCAGGAAAGCCGCTCGCGCGCATCGTGGACGGCTACGCGTTCGGGTCGTTGTCGATGGATTCGTACGTGTTGCGCTGACCGGGCCACACGAGACCCGACTCGGCCACCGACTCCTCGATCAACTCGACGAGTCGATCAGGGTCGCCCTGAGCGAGTCGAATGCGAACGTCGGTCATCAGCACCACCACGCCTTCGGCGAGCTCGGCCACGACGACCGGAGCCCGATCCCCGCTGGCTGCACGCACGACGTCGGGCTGATCGTCCCGGTGGAACGTGTCGAAGCGAACGGGCAGCGACGATCGGCGCCGCCTCCAGTCGCCCTTCTCGGTGAACGTGCCGTGGGTGACGTCGCACAACGAACAGTGCCGTCGTCCGAGTCGGGCGCCCATCCAGTAGGCGAGTTCACCACGCAGTGTTCCCTCGGCGTCGTACACGCCGATCAGGCGGACGATCGTTCGAGGGTCCGTCACGAGCGAACGGTGGCCCGATGGGCGCGCCAGCCTTGGAATCCGGCCGCCGAATACACGATGATCACGAGGGGCACGATGATCAGCATCGCCGTTCGGAACAGTTCTGGTGCCGTGCTGTCGCCGGCCTCCATGATGAGGTACGTCACGTAGGCGACGTAAAAGGCGGCGAGCAGCGCGCCTTCCCAACGCTTCACCATGAAGCCGTTCCAGCAGATCGGGAGCAACACGATCGTGGCGGCCAGCATCACCGGGAAGTCGAGACGGATGACCTCCCGGCTGACTCCGAGACCGTTGTCAGAGACGATGGCAGATGCGCCGAGCACACCGAGTGTGTTGAAGATGTTCGAGCCGACCACGTTGCCGACTGCAATGTCACGTTGGCCGCGCACGGCCGCCATCACCGAGGTGGCGAGTTCGGGCAACGAGGTGCCGGCAGCGACCACGGTGAGTCCGATGATGAGGTCGCTCACTCCGAGTTCGGTGGCGATCTCGGTGGCCGAGTTCACGAGCAATTGCGAGCCGAGGACGAGAAGGCCCAGACCAACGGCGACGAGGCCGATCTGGAAGACGAGAGGACGAGCAACCGTCGCCCCTTCGAGCTTCTCCACCGTCTCTGAGTACTCCTGTTGAACGGCCGGGGATTCGGCTTGACGGGCGCTTCGGAGCAGCCACCAGGTGTAGGCGATGATGCCTGCGAAGAGGACGATGCCTTCGACCCGCCCGATGACGTCGTTCAGAATCAGCACGTACGTGACCAACGAGATGCCGATGAGGAGCGGAATGTCGAATTTCAAGAGGCGTTGTTGGATCGACAGTCCGGCGAGGGCGGCCGACAGACCCAGGATGAGAAGAATGTTGAACGTGTTGCTGCCGACCACGTTGCCGAGCGCCACGTCGGTGTTTCCGCCGAGGGAACCGCTCACCGAGACGGCCATTTCGGGGGCGCTCGTGCCGAAGGCGACCACGGTGAGCCCGATGACGATCGGTGCGATGCCCAACTTGGCGGCGATCGACGATGCGCCTCTCACCAGCCATTCGGCGCCGAGAACCAGGCAGACGAGTCCGATGAACAGGTAGACGAAGGTGAAGAAGTCCACTGGGCGAGACTACTGGCCGTCGGTCCGGGAGGAGTGGCTGCCCTCGAGTGTGCGGGCGTCCGAAAACAGCGAGCGGCGTTCGTCGAGTCGGGTCATGGCGCGTTCGATTCGTCGATGCAGTTCGCCGATGTCGACGTGACGAGCGAACGTCGTCAGCATGTCGTCGACGAACTTGGCTGTCCGCTCCTGTTGTCGGCTGTGCGTGGTGCCGCGCGCGGTCACGTGGGCGATCAACTCGGCCAGATCGTCGAGAGGATCGCCTCCGGCGTCGTCGAGGTCGACCACTCCGGTGATTCGACCGGCTTCGTCGACGAGTATCTGGCGATCGTGGAAGTCTCCGTGTGAGCCGATGACTCTCGTCACCCGTTCGACGAGGTTCCAGACCTGATCGGCATCAGGAATCGCCAGACCGCGCTCGAGATGTTCGGCGAGAGGTCGACCGGGTATCTCCCCGAGAATCACCACGCCGTGAACGCCGTCGACGTGAAGAACTGGGGGAGAGGGAAGGCCGCCGTCGACGGAGCGACGATGGGCATCGGCGACGTGGTGGAGCCGCCACCAGGGAATCACCTTGACGTAGACCGCCCGCCCGACGTCGCCGACCCTGACGGTCGCCCGCTGAAGGGGTTCGAGCGTCACGATCTCCACGACCTCGACGTCGACATCGGGGGCGATGTGCCGAAGAACGTCGGCCAGTGCGCTGGGCGTCACGGCGGTGCGCAACCCGGGTAGAGCAGGGTCGTTCGGATGGCGCCACACCCCCATGTCGCCGAGTTCGGTGGGCACGACGTGGGATCCCTCGGGCGCCTCGCCGTCCACCTGTGCCACCCAGAACACGTCGACGGAGTCGAGTACGTCGAACGACGCCCACGTGCGCGGCGGGTCGTGGCGCACATGGCGAAGGAGCGGCTCCGCGTCGGTGCCATCGACCGAACGAACGGCTGCGGCGACTGCTCCGCGGGCGACGAAAATCCACTGTTCCGCGTTCACATCCGCTCCGCGATGTGCGAAAATGATTTCATCTATCCCCCCACGAGATCCCCCACCGAGATCGTGGTTCGTCGAACAGGAGTCTCGCCATGAAATGTCCGATTGACACCGACGTCGATCTGGTCATGACCGATCGCAACGGAATCGAGATCGACTACTGCCCGAAGTGCCGAGGAGTGTGGCTCGATCGCGGTGAACTCGACAAGATCATCGAACGCGCGGCGGCCGACATGGCACCTCCGCCGCCCCCGGCTGCGCAGCAGCCGCCGGCGCAGCCCATGGCGCCGGCACCGGGACACGCCGCTCCGCCGCCGCCCGCTCGTTGGGATTCGAGCGATCGCTACTACCAGCAGGGCTACGGCTACCCGAAGAAGCGCAAGTCGTTCCTGAAGGAAGTCTTCGACTTCTGAGAACGA
>JBDLRN010000094.1:0-11447 GCA_039800005.1 Actinomycetota bacterium
TCGCGCGGCAACGGGGCTTGTCGTTGCGGGTCGAGTCGCTGCGTGACGATCACGGGTTCGACGTTCCGACCGCAGCCAAGGTGACCGGACGGGTTCCGTGCTCGGCCTGCGGTCTGAGCAAACGCCACCTGTTCGACCAGGCGGCCCGGGACGGTGGATACGACGTGGTGGTGACCGGCCACAATCTCGACGACGAGGCGGCGGTGCTGTTCGGCAACTCCTTGCGGTGGGACGTCGAGTATCTCGCTCGTCAGATGCCGGTTCTTCCGGCCGAGAACGGCTTTCCGCGTAAGGCCAAGCCGCTCGTTCGCCTGAGCGAACGAGAGACCGCGGCCTGGTGCATCGTCCGGGGAATCGACTACGTGATCGAGGAGTGCCCGATGGCGGCGGGCAACCGTCATCTTCAGTACAAAGACCTTCTGAACTCACTCGAAGAACGGTCGCCAGGCGCCAAGGCGTCGTTCTACGCCGGATTCGTCGATCGCATGTTGCCGCTGCTCGCCACGTCCGATCGACGTGGTGACGTTCGACGGTGCGCGCGCTGCGAGGCGCCGACGGGTGGCGAGAGCGATGTGTGCGCGTTCTGCCGTCTCGTCGAACGTACCGCTGGTCACGATGCGGTGCCGGTCGAGATGTTGATGTCCAAAAAGGCGCGTCGTCGCGCGTCGCAGGCGGGAGAATGACCTCGATGACCGATTCGTCCTCCAGTGTCCCCGAGTCGGGGAACTTCGCCTATGGCGAGCGTGCGCTGCTGATCGACAGCAAGCAACGCCGATACTTGGTGACCCTGAAAGAAGGCGGCGAGTTCCACAGTCACGCCGGTTTCATCGCGCATGCCGACATCGTGGCGTCGGGAGAAGGTCGCCGCCTCGAGTCCACCCGCGGTGCCCGCTACATCGTGTTGCGTCCGACTCTCGAGGACTTCGTCATCGAGATGCCTCGCGGGGCACAGGTGATCTATCCCAAGGACTTGGCGCCCATTCTCATGATGGCCGACATCGCCCCGGGATCCCGGGTGCTCGAGAGTGGAGTCGGGTCGGGGGCCTTGTCGATGTCGATGTTACGGGCCGGGGCACACGTGACCGGATACGAACTACGGGACGATTTCGCCGCCAAAGCCCAGTCCAACGTTCGTTCGTTCCTGGGTGAGGGGGTTCTCGACCGCTACCACGTGCAGGTTCGGGACTGCTACCAGGGAATCGACGGTGAACGGGCCTTCGATCGGGTGGTGCTCGATCTTCCCGAACCTTGGCAGGTGGTGCCCCATGCCGAACGGGCTCTGCGCACCGGCGGCATCCTGGTGGCCTACACGCCGTCGATCACTCAGGCCGTCGAGACCCGGCGGGCCATGGCGACGTCGCGGTGGACGACGACACGCACCATGGAAGTCCTGCATCGCGGATGGCACATCGAAGGGGCGTCGGTACGACCCGATCACCGCATGGTGGCTCACACCGGTTTTCTCACCGCCGGGCGATTGCTCGCCGACTGATCGCGAGGGCGATCAGGGTTCGATGAAGATGCACTCGCCGGGGCATTCCTCGGCGGATTCGATGACGCCGTCGAGCTGTCCGTCGGGGATCTCGGCCAGACCTTCGGCGCCCTGCGGGTTGCCCTTGGCGGTGGCGAAGACCTTGTCGCCTTCCTTCACGTAGGCCAGACCGTCGTCGAGAAGGGTGAACACGTCCGGGGCGATTTCCTCGCACAGACCGTCACCGGTGCAGAGATCCTGATCGATCCAGACCTTCATGAGTTCTCGTGTTCTCCTCGTGTCGGCGGGCCCGGAGCACCCGCTGGCATGGTGTTGAAAGATGTGAACTTGCGACCGTGTGTCGCGTTCGACACACGTCGAGGAGCCTACACCAGGGCGTTCGTCATCGCACGGTCGGCACGCGGGGTGTAGGTTGCCGCCCGGAGGTCGTGATGGCTGCTGAGCACAACCGACCCGATCGCGCGAGCGACGGTCGACCCGACGAGGTCGTCGGGACCGATGCCGACCCGACCGATGAGGCCTCTCCCGAGGCCGACGTCCTGCGTCGGCGTCTCGCCGAGGTGCCACTGCGTCTGCGCCAGCTCGAGGAGAGGCTGCTCGAGACCAAGGGACATCTGGCTCAAGAGATCGCCAAGAACGAGAAGTTGAGTTTCACCTTGCGCGAGGCGCGGGAGCACATCGCCAATCTGCGCGACGAGGTGGACAAGTTGTCCCAACCCCCGTCGGCGTACGGCGTGGTGGTCGGGCGCAACGACGACGGGACCGTCGACGTGCTGTCGAGTGGCCGCAAGATGCGCGTCAACGTCAGACCCGACATCGACCCCGAGATCATCGACCTGGGCTCCGAGGTGGTGCTCAACGAGAGCCTGAACGTGGTGATGGTTCGTCGGTCCGAAGGGGCCGGCGACGTGGTGACCATCAAGGAGATCCTCGAGGACGGCGTCCGAGCCATCGTGGTCGGCCGGGCCGACGAGGAGATGGTGTGCGAGTTCGCCGATTCGTTGCGTGGGGCGCGTCTGCGTGCCGGTGATTCGGTGCGTCGCGACCCACGATCTCAGATGCTCATCGAGAAATTGCCGCGACCCGAGGTCGACGAACTGCTCCTCGAAGAGGTTCCCGACATCAGTTACGGCGACATCGGCGGTCTCGACACCCAGATCGAACAGATCGCCGACGCGGTGGAACTGCCGTTTCTGCACCACGACCTCTTCGCCGAGTACCGCTTGCCGGCCCCCAAGGGCATCTTGCTCTACGGCCCGCCCGGGTGTGGCAAGACCCTGATCGCCAAGGCGGTGGCCAACAGCCTGGCGCGCAAGGTGGCCGCGGCGACCGGTGACGAGAAGGGTCGCAGCTACTTCATCAACATCAAGGGTCCCGAACTGTTGAACAAGTACGTCGGCGAGACCGAGCGTCAGATCCGTCTGGTCTTCCAACGGGCGCGTGAGAAGAGCGAGGAGGGATGGCCGGTCATCGTGTTCTTCGACGAGATGGACTCGATGTTCCGTACCCGCGGGACTGGCATCTCTTCCGACATGGAGTCGACCATCGTCCCGCAGTTGCTCGCCGAGATCGACGGTGTCGAAGGGTTGCGCAATGTGATCGTGATCGGCGCGACCAACCGCGAAGACCTGATCGATCCGGCAATTCTGCGCCCGGGCCGACTCGACGTGAAGATCAAGATCGAACGCCCCTCGGCCGACGCGGCCCGCCAGATCTTCGCTCGCTACCTGTCGACCGATCTGCCGATCGCCGAACGCGAGATCGCCCGAGCGGGCTCGCCGGAAGCGGCGGTCGCGTCGATGATCGCAGCCACGGTCGACGAGATGTACCACGACGGTCCGACGAACCGGTTCCTCGAGGTCACGTACGCCAATGGCGACAAGGAAGTTCTCTTCTTCCGCGACTTCGCGTCGGGGGCCATGATCGAGAACATCGTCCGGCGTGCCAAGAAGGTCGCCATCAAACGTTTCATCGGAGGAGGGGACCGGGGAGTCGCGACCGAGGATCTCGTCGAGTCGATCCGCCAGGAGTTCCGCGAGCACGAGGATCTGCCGAACACGACCAACCCCGACGACTGGGCCAAGATTTCGGGCAAGAAGGGTGAGCGAATCGTGTTCATCCGCACTCTCGTCGACGAGGGTCGCACCACACCCGGACTCGCCGGTGGTCGCGCCATCGAGCGCACGGCCACGGGCCAGTACCTCTAGATCCCATGGCCATTCCCAAGGTCTGCGGGATCGAGACGGAGTACGGCATCCTCGTCCGAGGAGCCGATCCCAATCCGGTCGCTGCGTCGTCGGTGCTGATCAACTCCTACGTCGCTCGGAGCGATCGGCGCATCGATTGGGATTTCGTCGACGAACACCCAGGGCAGGACGCGCGCGGTTTCTCCTGGGAGGACTCGTTGCCGCCCGAGGTCGAGCCGCAACTGGTCAACGCCGTGCTCACGAACGGCGCGCGTTACTACGTCGACCACGCACACCCCGAGATTTCGACCCCGGAGTGTCGCACTGCGTCGCAAGCGCTCGTCTACGACCGGGCCGCCGAGGAGATCGTGCGCGAATCGATGCGACTCGTGCGTTCGTACTTGCCATCAGACGCCGAGATCGTCTTGTACAAGAACAACAGCGACGGCAAAGGGAACAGTTACGGCTGTCACGAGAACTACCTCCTCGATCGCGGCGTGCCGTTCGGACGGCTGGTCGCCGAGATCACACCGCACTTCGTGACCCGGCAGGTGTTCACCGGAGCCGGCAAGGTCGGGTGCGAACATCCGGTTTTCTCTCCGTCCGACGTGCCCTTCCAGATCAGTCAGCGCGCCGACTTCTTCGAGGAGGAGGTCGGACTCGAGACCACGTTGAGGCGTCCGATCGTCAACACTCGTGACGAGCCGCATTGCGATCCGCTGAAGTATCGACGGCTCCACGTGATCGTCGGCGACGCCAACATGTCGGAGGTCGCCACGTTTCTCAAACTCGGCACCACGTCGGTGGTGCTGGCGATGATCGAGGACGGAGCGATCACCCGTGATCTCATGTTGGCCGATCCGGTGACTGCGATCCGCCAGGTGAGTCACGACCCGACTCTGCGCCAGACGGTCGCTCTCCGCACGGGCGAACGCATGACGGCTCTCGACGTGCAATGGGCGTTGTTCGAAATGGCCGAGAGCTATGCGGCACGTCATGGTCTCGAGTGCCTGGGCGGCGACGGCCAACTGGTCATGACTCGCTGGCACGACGTGCTGGCCGGATTGTCGTCCGATCCGGCCTCGATGGCTTCGGTGGTCGACTGGGTGGCCAAGAAGCGCCTCGTCGACGCCTACGCCGAACGCCATGACATCGTCGGCTTCGATCTGCGCACCAAGGCGCTCGATCTCCAATACCACGACATGCGCGCCGAGAAGTCGATCGCCCGACGCGTGGGTCTCGAGACCATGTGCCACAGCGACGACGTGGCTCGGGCAGTGACCGAGCCACCGGCCGACACGCGGGCCTACTTCCGGGGACGGGTTCTCGATCGGTGGCCCGAGAACGTGGTGGCTGCCAATTGGGACAGCATCGTCTTCGACGTGGGACGTGACCCCTTGCGGCGGGTTCCGATGATGGAACCCTTGCGGGGAACCCGTGACTTGGTGGGCGACCTCATCGACTCGAGTGTCGATGTGACCGAGCTACTGGCCCGACTCGGGGACTGACCATGCGTTCGCCCGGCGACGCTGGCAGGATGGAGACCGAACCTGGTGGCGGGTCGAACCGGCCGATCGTGAGACGAGGCACCCATGGCTGAGCGCATTCAACGTCAGAAGAGCACAGGAGAGCGAGAGTCGACGACCGATGATTCGACGTCGGCGGCCCCCGACGCGTCGGTGGCGCAAGGGGAGCGTCTGAAGGCCGAGATGGACGACATTCTCGACGAGATCGACGACGTCCTCGAGACCAATGCCGAGGACTTCGTGAAGTCGTACATCCAAAAGGGTGGTGAGTGAGAGGTGAAAGTTCCTCTCTTCGGTCCGGACCGCGATCCGGGAAGCAGTTTCACCGATCTTCTCCGATCGGTCGGTGTCGACCCGTTCGCGGTGGCCGAGGGTTCTCCGCGGATCGACATCGCGCCGCATGGCACGACCGTTCTCGCAGTCCGGTGCGTCGACGGTGTGGTCATGGCCGGCGATCGTCGGGCGACGATGGGTCACCGGATCTCCAATCGTGAGATGGAGAAGGTCGTTCCGGCCGATCGGCACAGCGGTGTCGCCATCTCCGGCACGGCTGGTGTGGCGATGGAAATGATCAAGTTGTTCCAGTTGCAGTTGGAGCACTACGAGAAGCTCGACGGCCGTCCGATCAGTCTGGAAGGCAAGGCCAACCAATTGTCGCAGATGGTCAAGTCGAATCTCGGCGCGGCGATGCAGGGTCTGGTCGTCGTGCCGATCTTCGCCGGCTACGACCCCTTGCGTCGCACGGGTCGCCTGTGGGACTTCGACGTCACCGGCGGGCGCTACGAGGAGCGCGAGTTCGTGGCAACCGGGTCGGGCGGCGGGCCGGCTTCGACCGTGTTGAAGGTCGGCTACCGTCCCAATCTCTCGGAAGTCGACGCGATCGAGTTGGCGTGTCGCGCCTTGTTCGAAGCCGCCGACGTCGACGCCGCGACCGGTGGCCCCGACGTGCTACGCGGGATCTATCCGGTCGTGGCCGTGATCGACGTCGACGGCTGGCGTCGGATCGACGACGCCGATCTTCACGACGTGTTCGCCCGCTTGGCCGAACAGCAGAAGGCGTCCCGGGAGGTGCCGTCATGAGCATGCCCTTCTACGTGGCACCCGAGCAGATGATGAAGGATCGGGCCGATTACGCGCGCAAGGGAATCGCGCGTGGACGGGCCATGGTCGCCCTCCAGTACGTCGACGGCATCTTGTTGGTGACCGAGAATCCGTCCAACACCTTGCGCAAGATCAGCGAGATCTACGACCGCATCGCCTTCGCCGGTGTCGGCAAGTACAACGAGTTCGATCAGTTGCGGCGCTTCGGCGTTCGCAACGCCGATGTCAAGGGTTACGCGTATTCGCGCGACGACGTGGAAGCGCGCAGCCTGGCCAACGACTACGCGCAGATACTCGGTCAGACGTTCACGCACGAAGTGAAGCCGATGGAAGTCGAGATCCTGGTGGCCGAGGTCGGCGCAACGCCGGCCGACGACCAGATGTTCCACATTCTCTACGACGGAACCCTGGTCGACGAGATCGGTACGAGCGTGCTCGGTGGAGATGCCGAAGCGATCGCCGAACGTCTCGGTCGGTTGTGGTCGCCCGACCACACGGTCGACCAAGCGCTCTCGGTGGCCGTGGCCGCGCTCGCCGGACCCGATCGCCACCTGACGGCCGACGACATCGAAGCGGCCGTGCTGTCGCGGCACAACGGCCGACGGTGCTTCGCGCGTCTCGACGACGCTCGGGTCTCCGAATTGCTCGGCAACTGACCGACGACGCGGTTCGCTCGTCGACCAGGACGACGTTGGTGACCGATCTGTGACCATGGTCCCGCTACCAGGGGTCTTCGTCCCGATGGTGCTCCCCGTTCGCCCGGGGGAGGCTTCGACCATGAAGATCCTCATGATCGACAGCGACCGCCGAGAGGGATCGGTTCTGGCCGAGCAGTTCCGCGCCCGAGGTCACGAGGTGGTGCGATGCTTCCCTCATCCGTCCGACGGCGTGTGCGTCGGCGTTCATTCCTCCCACCAGTGCCCGGTCGAATCCCTCGGCTGTGACGTGGCGTTGGTCGTCCGTGACGTCGATCGTCCGCCTCACTTGCAGGAAATGGGCGCGGTCTGCGCCGTACGCCGCCACATCCCACTCATCGAGGCCTACGGACATGGCGATGGACCCTTCGCCGACTGGGCCACTCCGACCGGCACGGCGGTCATCGAGGCGGTCGAAGAGCACGACTCAGGTCTGCGGCCGCGACTGGTCGAGGCCGTCGAACGGGCCTTGGCCGATCTCCCGGCCGTCGCTCGACTGGGACGGCTGCCGACCGTCGCCGTGCGCAAACAGGGCGATCGCCTCGGTGTGACCATCGATCTGCCGGCTGGCGTGAAGCCTGCCGACGAGGACGCCATCGTGACCTGGGCCGTGCGGGCGGTGCGCGAACACGATCCCCACACCTCGACCGCCGATGCCGTGGTGCATCGCCACTCGTCGTGATCGTCATGCGATCACATCGCCGATGGGTGCTTCGCTCCTGATCGCCTCGACGGGAGGGAGGCGAGTAGTTTGCCGCCATGGAGCGGCGCATCTTCGGGCTCGAGAACGAGTACGGGGTCACCTGCACGTTGCGCGGGCAACGTCGACTGAGTCCTGACGAGGTCGCCCGGTATCTCTTCCGCAAAGTGGTGTCGTGGGGGCGTAGCTCCAACGTGTTTCTCGAGAACGGTTCACGTCTGTACCTCGATGTCGGATCGCATCCCGAGTACGCCACGCCGGAATGCGATTCCATCTACGACGCGGTGGTGCACGACAAGGCGGGTGAACGCATCCTCGAGTCCCTGGCGGCGTCGGCCGAAGAGCGTCTGCGCGACGAGGGGATCCGCGGCACGGTCTACTTGTTCAAGAACAACACTGATTCGGCGGGAAACAGCTACGGCTGCCACGAGAACTACCTGACCGGTCGGTCCGACGACGGTTCGCGTCATGCCGAGGTGTTGATCCCCTTCCTCGTGAGCCGACAGATCTACACCGGGGCCGGCAAGATCGTTCAGACCGCGCGTGGGCCGGTGTATTCGATCACCCAACGAGCCGATCACATCTGGGAGACGATGTCGTCGGCGACCACTCGGAGTCGTCCCATCATCAACACCCGCGACGAGCCGCACGCCGACGCCGAGCGGTACCGCCGATTGCACGTGATCGTGGGCGACTCGAACATGAGCGAGTACACGACGTTCCTGAAGATCGGTGCGACGGCCTGTCTGCTGCGCATGCTCGAGGACCCTCGCGTCGTGTTGCGCGACATGACCCTCGAGAACCCGATCCGCGCGATTCGCGACATCAGTCACGATCCGACGTGTCGCCGTACGGTCTCGCTCGCCAACGGTCGTGAGGTCTCGGCCCTCGACATCCAGCGCGAGTATCTCGATCGCGCTCTGCGCTACGCCGAGACCAAGGGTTTCCCGCCCCTCGAGCAGCGAGCCCTCGACATGTGGGAACACTGCGTCACGACGATTGAGAACGACCCATTGAAGCTCGACCGCGAGGTCGACTGGGTCGTGAAGTGGAATCTCATCGAGTCGTACCGCGCCCGACACGGACTCGCGCTCGGCGACCCACGTGTTCAGCTGATCGACCTGCAGTACCACGACATCGACACCGGTCGTGGTCTCTTCTACAAACTCCAGTCGCGCGGGATGGTCGAGCGAGTGTGCAGCGATTCCGACATCGACACCGCGCTCACCGAACCACCGCAGAGCACCCGAGCGCGACTCCGGGGGGAGTTCATCCGGGCGGCCAAGGAGAAGAAGCGCGACTACACGGTGGACTGGGTCCATCTGAAGTTGAACGACCAGGCGCAACGGACCGTTCTGTGCAAGGACCCGTTCCGAAGTCGTGACGAACGTGTCGAGAAGCTGATCGCCTCACTCTGACGTCTCGTCCGATACGGTGACCGGCGTGAATTCCGAGTCCGACGACGCGACCCCGATCGGTGGTGCTTCGATCGACGACCTCGACCGAGCTCTCGAACGTGACATCGCCGGTGAGTCCGACGAGCAGTTCGGCGGATCGAGGCTCGCTCGGACCATCGGCGAGTGGGTCGTGGTGGTGGCGATCGCCATCGCCGCGGCACTCGTCATCCGGCTCTTCTTGTTCCAGCAGTACTACATCGACGGCCCCAGCATGGAGAGCACCCTGCAACCGCAGGATCGCGTGCTCGTCAACAAGTTGTCGTACCGTCTTCACGACGTGAATCGGGGCGACGTCGTGGTGTTCGATCGGGTGACGTCGCCCGATCAGCACGACGATCTGATCAAGCGCGTCATCGCTCTGCCGGGGGAGACGCTGGAGATCCGCTCGTGCACCGTCTTCATCGACGGGGTCCGACTGGAGGAGCCGTATCTCGACGACGAGGCATTGGCGCAGGTGGATCCGGTCGCACGTTGCGGTTCGCACACCGATGCGTCAGCCACGGTGATTCCTCCCGACATGGTCTTCGTGATGGGCGACAATCGCCTGCAGAGTTTCGACAGTCGCGACTTCGGTCCCATCGAAGTCGACAAGATCCGTGGTCGGGCCTTCGTGGTCATGTGGCCGCTGTCGGCCTGGGCGTTCCTCTGAGTCCGGACCGGGTCGGTCGTCAGCCGACAACTCGATGGATGGCGTCCATCATCTTGTCGGTCCAGTCGCTGTAGACCGCGTCGAGTCCCATCCGCAGGCACTCGGTGAGGAAGTGGTCGTGTTGCAGGTCCCATCCGAAAGCGAACAAATCGAAACGGTGGAAGAGCGTGACGAGACCACCCGTCCAGTCGGTGTGGTGCATGTTGACGGCGTCGATGCCGTGTTCGCGCAATGTGACAGCTCGTCGTTCCGGTCCGCCGTCGAGTCGAGCCAGGCGGGTCGAGTCGACCAAGCGAGCCGTGGTGAGCGAACGCCACGAGGCGACCACCCGCCAGTCGTGATGGCAGAGCCAGAGTCGTGACTCGACGTCGGGATCGACGTCACGGGCCTGTTCCACGAGGGGGATCAGTGCGTTCGGATCCTTCACGTCGATGCTGATCGAGAGTCGACGGTCGGTGAGATCGATCATCTCGGAGAGTGCGGGAACGTGAGACGGTAGTTCGTCGCGCCGGCACTCGGCGATGGGCTTCTTGCGCGTTCGACGACGCAGCACCCCGTCGTGATCGAGGACCACGACCCCGTCGACCGTGATCCAGGCGTCGGTCTCCAGGCCCGTCGCTCCCAGTCGCTGAGCGAGTTGAAAGGCCTCGATGGTGTTCTCGGGGGCGTGGGCGCGCGCGCCCCGATGGGCGAAGCCGATGGGCGGATCGAGGAGCGAGGGCAGGCGTTGCTGCACGGGTCCATGATGCCAAAGGTCCCTAGACTCGCCCTGTGTTCAACCTGTCCGGGAGCGAGATCGTCGTCATCTTGCTCCTGGCCCTCGTGGTTCTCGGTCCCGAGAAGTTGCCCGAGGCCATCCGCCGCTTCGGCCGGGTGTACGGCGAATTGCGCCGGATGAGCAAGGGATTCCAGTCCGAGTTCAAAGAGGCTTTCGACGAGCCGATGCGCGAATTGCGCGCGACCGCGCAGATGACGACCGATGCGGTGCGCCAGGCCATCGAGGAGCCCGAGCGGCCGGAACCGACCAACGAGACTCCGCGTCCCGAGAACGACCAGGGGATCTGACGTGGGTCTGCTCAAGTTGCGACGGACCAAATTGGCCACCGCCACCGAGACGATGACTCTCACCGAGCATTTGGCCGAACTACGTACCCGCATCATCCGGGCTCTGCTCGCCGTCGGTCTCGGGGTGATCGCCGTGTTGGCGTTCTACGATCCGGTGCTCGCCTTCTTGCGCCAGCCCTACGACAATCTGTGCGAGCGTCGTCCCGATCTGGTGACCAATTGCGATCTGTACTCGCTCGGACCGCTCGACGGTTTCAGCGCGCGTATGAGGATCGCTCTCTACGGCGGACTCATTCTCGCCCTGCCGGTCGTTCTGTGGCAGATCTGGCGTTTCATCGTGCCCGCACTTCATGATCGCGAGCGTCGTTACGCCATTCCGTTCATCGCGTCCACCGTGGTGCTCTTCCTGGCCGGAGGGGCGCTGGCCTACCTCACCCTCGACAAAGGACTCGAGTTCTTGGTCGGCTGGTCGGGGTCCGATGTCGAACAGGCCTTCCAGATCACCAAGTACGTGAGCCTGGTGGCACTCATGATCGCCGCCTTCGGGATCGGGTTCGAGTTCCCGGTTCTCCTGGT
>JBDLRN010000095.1:0-74226 GCA_039800005.1 Actinomycetota bacterium
GTTTGGCACCTCGATGTCGGCTCATCGCATCCTGGGGCTGAAGCAGGTCCCAAGGGTTGGGCTGTTCGCCCATTAAAGCGGTACGTGAGCTGGGTTCAGAACGTCGTGAGACAGTTCGGTCCCTATCCTCCGCAGCCGAAGGAGTGTTGAGGAATGCTGTCCCTAGTACGAGAGGACCGGGACGGACGTAGCTCTGGTGTGTCTGTTGTCCTGCCAAGGGCACGGCAGATTAGCCACCTACGGAAGGGATAACCGCTGAAAGCATCTAAGCGGGAAGCCTTTTCCAAGATGAGCACTCCCATGCGGTCAACGCAGTAAGGCCCGTGACGAGACCATCACGTTGATAGGCCGGAGGTGGAAGCGTGGTAACACGTGGAGCCGACCGGTACTAATCGGCCGAGGGCTTGGTTGAAACTCAGCTCGTGCTTGCTCTGGAGTTGTCAGGGATCCTGACGACGCAAGATTTCCGGTGGCCATAGCGGCGGAGAAACACCCGTTCCCATTCCGAACACGGCAGTTAAGCCCGCCAGCGCCGATGGTACTTGGGGGTAGACCCCCTGGGAGAGTAGGTCGCTGCCGGAATTAGTCGACGAAAAGACCCGATCGCCACTGCGGTCGGGTCTTTTCGCGTTCTCGGACTTCGGTGGTGATGCACGGTGACGGGTCGTCGGCTCGTTACGTTGCGATCATGGAAACAGTCTTCGATCTTCCGTCCCATCCACTGTTCGTCCATGTGCCGGTGGTCTTGGTCCCGTTGGCTTTTGTGGGTGTGGTGGGGATGGTGGTCCGCCCTCGTTGGTGGGATCGACTGATCTGGCCGACTTTCGTGGTGGCGGTCCTCGGAACCGTCGGCGCCGTGTTGGCTGCGGGATCGGGGGAAGAATTGGAGGAGGCAGTCGAGGGTCGTGCCGTTCGGGCGCTGGTGCACGACCACGCCGAGGCCGGTGAATTGGCAAGAACCGCGTCGCTGTTGTTCTTCGTCGTGCTGGTCGCAACCTTCTTCGGGCCGCGCGTGGTGACGAGACTCCGTTCGGCCCGGTGGTGGCGACCGATCATGATGGTGGCGGTTCTCGTGAGTGGAGGCGTCGCGTCGTGGTCGATGTTCGACGCCGGACACTCGGGTGCGAAGTCGGTGTGGAACGACGTGCACGACGACGGGGATCACGACGACGGGGATCACGACGGTGAGGATCACGACGATTGAGCACGGTTGAGGCTCCGTTGTCGTAACCTTGTCGTTTCCATGGCCGACTCCCCGCGCTCTCGTCGTTCCTCCTCGCCCCGCCCTGGTGGGACCCCTCGGTCCGGCCCGCGCGCTGGTGGGCCTCGTCGTAGTGGCAGCGGTTCGGCCGGTTCCGGTTCGCCGCGTTCGGGTTCGGCCGGTGGCCGATCAACTGGTCCTCGTTCGAGCTCGTCCCGTTCTGGCGCATCTCGCTCTGGCTCGCCCCGCTCGGGCGCATCTCGGTCGGGCGGATCTCGGTCGGGCGCCGGTCGCCCCGGTGAATCCGGCGAGCGACGGGCCGGCCCGGAGGGCACTCGTGCTGGAGGTCCTCGAACGGGTGGTTCGCGAGTCGGTGGTTCACGTGCTGGCGGTTCGCGAGCGGGTGGACCGCGTCGTGACGACCGTCGTGACGACCGGCGCGACGACCGGCGCGACGACCGGCGCGACGACCGTCGGCGACCGCCACGTCAGGTGCGGGCTGAGGAACGCGAACCCAAGAACGAGGCCGAGCGCCGCCGAGCCGCGGTTCGCGCCCGTGGTGCCGGACAGGCGCGCAAGGACGCCGAGCCGACGCGCGTCGAGCGCGAGCCCGAGATCTGGATCGACGAGGGTCCGATTCGGGAGGCGGCCGAATCGGCCACGGAGCGAGCCAGCCGTCCGTCTCCAGCCGGTCGTCGAGCGGCCTCACCGCGTCGTCCGGGAGAGCTCGATCCCGACGTTGCCGCCAATGTCGACGACGTTCTCGAACCCCGTCGGGCAGCCCGCTTGAAAGAACGCCTCCTCCAGGCTCAAGTAGCCCTCGAGGGGGAGCGGTTCACCGATTCGTTGCGCATGGCTCGTTCGCTGGTCAAAGAAATGCCGCAAGTGGCCGCGGTGCACGAAGTCATCGGACTGTCGTCGTATCGCCTCGGCAAATGGCGAGACGCCATTGCATCGCTCGAGATCGCCCGCAATCTGCGTTCGCGCGTGGAAGACCTTCCGGTGCTGGCCGATTGCTACCGAGCGCTGCGTCGCTGGACCGAGGTCGATCAGGTCTGGAACGAGATCAAGGAGTCGTCACCCGCTCACGAGGTGATGGCCGAAGGGCGCATCGTCTACGCCGGGTCGCTCGCCGAGCGGGGTGATCTGCGGGGAGCGATTTCGCTGATGACGAAAGTGGCCGCGGTTCCGCGTCGGATCCGCCCCCACCACCTCAAGCAGTGGTACGTCTTGGCCGATCTGTACGACCGAGCCGGCGACGTGCAGCGAGCACGGGAGATGTTCCGTCGCATCGCCACCATCGACAAGCGTTATGCCGATGTGACCGCCCGTCTCGCCTCGCTCTGAGGGAGCGATTCCACACTCCGGGCGTCGCGACGAAGGTCGTCGGTGACGAAGGAGGAGATGCGTGAACGTGACGGTGTTGTGCGGAACCTTGAGCAGTGATCCGGTCTGGCGGACTCTGCCGTCGGGAAGTTCGGTGGTGTCGCTCGAGGTGACGACCGACAGCGAGTTCGAGACCCGATCGACGGTGCCGGTCTCGGTGGTCGATCCGACACGAGTTCGTGAACTCGAACGGCTGGCGGCCGGAGATGTCGTGGTCGTGATCGGTGAGACCCGCCGGCGTTTCTATCGTGCCGGCGGTGCCACCGGAAGTCGCACCGAAGTGCGGGCCTCACACGTGATTCCGGCCGGCCGGCGGGACCGTGTGAGCAAAGCCGTCGCCACGGTCACCTCGGTACTGGGAGACCTGCCGAAGCGAGAACTACCCTTGGGGGCATGAATCAGGAGCAACTCACTCGTCTGCGCAGTGGCCAGGGTTTCATCGCCGCCCTCGACCAGAGCGGCGGCAGCACACCCAAAGCCCTCCGGTTGTACGGCATCGCCGAAAGCGAGTACTCCTCCGACGCGGAGATGTTCGATCTGATCCACGCCATGCGATCGCGCATGATCACGAGCAAGTCCTTCAACGGCGATCGCGTGCTGGGGGCCATCCTCTTCGAAGGCACCATGGACCGCGAGATCGAGGGGATCGGAAGCGCCGACTATCTCTGGTCGAAGAAGAAGGTGGTTCCCTTCTTGAAAGTCGACAAGGGCCTCGAGGACGATGCGAACGGTGTACAGGTGATGAAGCCCATGCCACAGCTCGGCGAACTGCTGAAGCGAGCGGTCGACAAAGGCATCTTCGGCACCAAGATGCGTTCGGTGATCAAGTTGGCCGATCCGGTCGGCATCGAACGAGTGGTTGCTCAGCAGTTCGAGGTCGGTCGCCAGATCCTGGCCGCCGGCTTGGTGCCGATCATCGAACCCGAAGTCGACATCAACAGTCCGTCCAAAGCCGAGGCCGAGACGATCCTGAAGTCGGCCCTTCTGGCCGAGTTGAGCAAGCAGCCGACCGATCAGCCGGTGATGTTGAAGCTCACCTTGCCGTCGACCGACGACTTCTACGCCGAACTCGTGACGCATGCGAGCGTGCTACGCGTGGTGGCGCTGTCGGGCGGTTACAGCCGCGACGACGCCAACGCCAAGTTGTCGCGTAATCACGGCATGATCGCCAGCTTCTCGCGCGCTCTCACCGAGGGTTTGTCGGCTCAGCAGTCCGACGCCGATTTCGACGCCGCCCTCGATGCGGCGATCGCCAGCATCTTTGCCGCCTCGAACACGTGACGTCGAAGACCTGACGTCGAAATCCTGACGACGTCAGAGATCGAACACCTGTCGTCGTCAGGCGTCGAACATCTGACGACGTCAGAGATCGAACAGGGGTCGCATCACCGGCCCGGTGCGCAGTTTCGGCGTGAAGAACGTCGACTTCGGTGGCATCAAGAGTCCTTCGTCGGCCGTGCGCCTGATCTCGGCCACGGTGACCGGACGGATGAGCACACCGGCCACCGCCCCGTTCTGGCCGCGGGCGACGATGTCGGTCACCAGGTCGACCCCGTGCTGATAGGTCACGTCGTGGTCGAATCCTTCGAGGGCGTGCTCGAGACGAGCGCCGTCGAGGTCGCGTACGCCATCGAACGACGCGGCACGTGGCGTGAGCCAGGTTCCGGTTCCGTCGGGCGCGACGAGGACGAGCGCACCGCGTCGATCCATCTCGTTGGTGATGGCGGGCGTGATCGGACCGGCCGGTTCGAGATCGAACGAGTCGGCCAGTCGATCTCGTAATGCGGTGAAGGTCGTGCCGCCGTAGAGGCGGTGAATGGCGGCCACGCTCAACTGGTCGGCGATCAACTCGCCGATGTAGGTCATGGTGGTCTCGGCTCGGCCGTGGGTTCCGGTGTCGTTCGCGCGCTGTTCGTCACGGAAGGTGCGACTGATGGCGTAGCGATGATGTCCGTCGGCGATGACGACCTCGTGCGCACCCACCGCCTCGGCGATGGCCGCCACGCGACCGGGATCGCTCACTCGCTCGAACACGTGGCGCACGCCGTCGACCACGACGTCACCCAGCGGTTCTCCCGGTGCTGCGAGCAGATCGGTCAGTCCGGCGGCGAGGGAGAGTCCCCACACCGGCGAGAGGTTCGTGAGGGTGGCCCGCGTGAGGTCGAGTCGATCGGTCTTGGCCTTCGGGGTGGTGCGCTCGTGAGGAAGCACGCCACCTGCTCCCTCGTCGACCACTTCGAGAGCGCCGATCACGCCACTGGTGCGACGCGATCGGCCCTGCGCGTCGACGAACTCCATCCGGTAGATCGTGAACGACGGCTCGGGGTCGACCGCGAGGACGCCGAGGTCGATCCACTCGGTGAGAACACGCGCGGCGGTGGTGTATCGATCCGGTCCGTCGGTCTCCACCGGGACGTCGACGTGCACGATGTTGTGGGGGTGGCGCTCGGCCAGCTGACGTCGGTCGTCGTCGGACAACACGTCGTAGGGCGGGGCCA
Source organism: Actinomycetota bacterium (assembly GCA_039800005.1). Taxonomy (GTDB): domain Bacteria; phylum Actinomycetota; class Acidimicrobiia; order Acidimicrobiales; family Ilumatobacteraceae; genus Casp-actino8. The sequence goes on from JBDLRN010000095.1 coordinate 5,086, forward strand.
GCACGAGGTCGAGGTCGACCCCGTGGTAGCGGAGGGCTCGGAACGGTTCGAAGCGCGGCACCCGTCCAGGTTGGCACTCCGACCGGCCTCGAGTGAAACGGCACGGTCTGGTCGAGACGTCGAAACACAGGAGTCGGAACACGGGAGTCGAAACACCAGGTTTGACTGGCAGGATGAACAGGTGAGCGATCGACTCCTTCTGTGCGATCTCGACGGGGTGATCTGGCTCGCCCATCGCCCGATCGCCGGTTCGGTCGATGCAGTGACCTCGTTTCGTGACGCCGGTTGGCGTGTCGTGTTCGTGACCAACAATTCGTTCTCGCCGGTGTCGGTCGTCGAGGAGTCACTGGCGGTGATCGGCATCCCGGCCCAAGGTGACGTGATCACCTCGGCCATGGCGGGGGCGACCCTCGTCGACGCGGGTGAACGGGTCCTGGTGTGTGGAGGCCCGGGGATCGTCGAGGCGGTCGGGCGTCGGGCGGCGAACGTCGTCACGCCCGACGAGGCCGACCGCGACCCGCGGGGGATCGACGCGGTGCTCGTCGGCTTCCACCGAGACTTCGACTACGAGACGATGCGGCGGGCCGCGGCGGCCGTTCGCGCCGGAGCGAGATTGATCGGCACCAACGACGACGCCACGTATCCGACTCCGGACGGTCCGATTCCGGGTGGCGGCAGCATTCTCGCCGCGGTCGCCACCGCGTCGGGTGTCGCCCCGATCGTGGCCGGCAAACCGCACGAGCCGATGGCCGCCGCCGTGCGCGAACTCGTCGGGGGAGTGTCGCCCGGCGCGGTCATGGTCGGCGACCGTCCGAGCACCGACGGCCGATTCGCCCGCACGATGCTGTGCCGGTACGCCTTGGTGCGATCCGGAGTGATCGCACCCGGCGCTCCACTCGATCTCGACGGAGACATCGGCGACCTCGACGTCCACTTCGACGTCGCCGATCTGGCCGACCTCGCTCGCGCCCTGTCGGTACGGTGAGCGTGTGTCCCGCCGCAGTCGTCTCGACGCCGATCTGGTTCGCCGTCGACTGGTGTCGAGTCGAACTGATGCCCAGGAGTTGATCGATCTCGGTCGGGTTCTCGTGAACGGTGCGGTGGCCGACAAGGCGTCGCGTCTCGTCGATCCGGCCGATGCCGTGGTCGTCGAAGGTCCACCGCCTCGTTTCGTGTCGCGCGGCGGCGAGAAGCTGGCGGCCGCTCTCGACGCGTTCGCGATCGACGTCGTCGGCCGACGCGTCCTCGACGCCGGGGCGTCGACCGGGGGCTTCACCGATTGTCTTCTCCAGGCGGGTGCGTCCCATGTGGTCGCGCTCGACGTCGGACACGGGCAGTTGCATCCGCGTATTCGTCACGACGAACGTGTCACGGTGATCGAACGCTTCAACGTTCGCGACGTCACACCCGAGGTCATCGGCGGCCCGGTCGACATGGTCGTCGCCGATCTGTCGTTCATCTCGCTCACCTTGGTGGCCCGCGCCCTGCTCGGCGTGTGTCGAGAAGGAGCCGAGTTGGTGTTGCTGGTGAAGCCGCAGTTCGAGGCCGGTCGCCGGGACGTGTCCCGCGGGCGCGGGGTGATCGTCGACCCCGAGGTTCAGCAGCGAGCCGTCGACGACGTCACGTCGGCCCTCGAGACGGCCGGAGCCGAGGTTCGCGGCGTGATCGACTCGCCCATACGTGGTGGGGAAGGCAACAAAGAGTTCCTCGTGTGCGCCGTGGCTCATGGGAGACTGACGCCATGAGTGCGAGTCGCCGAGTCCTCGTGGTCGGTCACGCCGATCGTCCCGAGGCTGCCGACTTGGCGCGGCGCGCCGAGGCCTGGCTGACCGAGCGCGGCTTCGAGGTCGTGGCGACCGCCGACGATCGCGACCGACTCGGTCTCGCTTCGGCCGGTGACTGGCCGATCGAAACGAGACCCGGTGGAGAGCCGGGTGATGCATTGGCTCTCGCCCTCAGCATCGGTGGCGACGGAACGATGCTGCGTTGCGTGACATTGGTGGGGGAGTCGGAGACACCCGTCCTCGGGGTCAACGTGGGTCTGCTCGGTTACCTCACTGCGGTGGAACCGCCGTCGATGATCGATGCTCTGTCCGACCATTTCGCCGGACGTCTCGATCGTGAGGAGCGCCTGGTGCTCGAGGTGACGGCGCACTCGAGTGCGGGAGTTCGCCGGTATCGCGCTCTCAACGAGGCGTCGCTCGAGAAGTTGACAGCTGGTCACACGGTGCGCCTCCAGGTCAGCATCGACGAGATTCCGTTCACCACCTACCAAGCCGACGGCATGATCGTCGCCACTCCCACCGGTTCGACGGCGTACTCGCTGTCGGCACGTGGGCCCATCGTGTCGCCGCGGATGCGGGCCATTCTCCTCACACCGTTGTCGCCGCACATGTTGTTCGACCGTTCACTCGTCCTCGCGTCCGACGAGGTCGTCGAACTCGACGTGACGGGTACTCGGCCGGTCGGTCTGGCCGTCGACGGCGAGTACATGGGGGTCCTGCAGCCCGGCGATCGCATCGAGTGTCGCGAATCGAAGCATCCGGCGATCTTCGTCCGGGCGAACGGGCAGAGTTTCCATCGCGTCCTGAAGTCCAAGTTCGGCCTGTCCGACCGGTAGCCGTCGCGATGCTCGTCGAATTGCACATCGAAGATCTGGGAGTGATCGACCGTCTCGATCTGGTTCTCGGAGCGGGACTGGTTGCCGTCACCGGAGAGACCGGCGCGGGCAAGACCATGATCGTGGAGGCGGTGAATCTGCTGGTGGGTGGGCGCGCCGATGCGGCCCGGGTGCGCGCCGGCGCCACCGAAGCCCGAGTCGAAGGCCGTTTCGTGATCGGGGACGACGAATGGGTGCTGGCCCGAGTCGTCCCCGTCGACGGCCGCAGCCGCGCCTACGTGAACGGCCGACTGGCCACGGTGGGTCAGCTGGTCGAGATCGGGGAGAGACTCGTCGACGTGCATGGTCAGCACGCCCACCAGAGTCTCCTCACGACGAGTGTTCAACGAGCCGCCCTCGACGAGTTCGCGGGTGTCGATCTCGAATCGTTGCGATCGGCGCGCGCTCGCCTCACCGAGATCGACGCGTCCCTCGCCGCGCTCGGCGGCGACGAACGCCTGCGCGCACGAGACATCGAACTCCTGCGTTACCAGATCGACGAGATCGACGGCGTCGGCATCGTGTCGCTCGACGAGGAAGACGACGTCGCTCGAATCGAGGACACCCTGGCCGACGCGGCGGCGCACCGTGAAGCGGCCCACGAAACGGTGTCGAATCTGTCCGACGACGAGGGAGTGCTCGATCGGCTGGGAGCGCTCATCGCCCGATTGTCGGCGCGACGTCCATTCGACGAGGTGGTGGCGCGGCTGCGAGCGGTGGTCGCCGAACTCGACGACGTGGCGCGTGAAGCGCGTTCGATCGCCGAGTCGTGCGAAGACGATCCGGAGCGGCTCGCCGCGGCTCGCGTACGTCGGCAAGCGTTGCGGGATCTGCGCCGCAAGTACGGCGAGACATTGGCCGACGTCCTGTCGTACGTCGAGGAGTGTCGGACTCGGGTCGCCGAACTCGAGTCGCACGGTGACCGTGTGGCCGAGTTGGAGGCCGAACGACGCGAGGTGTTGGTGGCCGAACGCGCGGCGGCCGCGGTGGTGGCGAACGCCCGTCGCGCGGCGGCCTCGAAGCTCGGGAAGGCGATTTCTCGCCACCTGCCGTCGCTGGCCATGCCCAAGGCCACGGTCACGGTCATTGTCGACGGCGAGGACCCGGCCGACGAGGTGTCGTTCCTGCTGGCCGCCAATCCCGGGCTGCCAGCCGTTCCTCTCGCCAAGGCGGCGTCGGGCGGTGAGTTGGCGCGCGCCATGCTCGCCATGCGTCTGGTGTTGTCGTCAGGACCGCCGATCCTGGTGTTCGACGAGGTCGACGCCGGTATCGGTGGCCAGGCGGCCACTCATGTGGCGTCGGCACTGTCCGATCTGGCCACACGATGCCAGATCCTGGTGGTGACCCACCTGGCCCAGGTGGCGGCGCGGGCCGATCATCACGTGGTCGTCGACAAGGAATTCGTGACGACGACTGGCCGGGACGGCAAAAAGGGCGCCGAATCCACCGTGGCCCGGGCTCGGGTGGTCGACGGTCCGATTCGGGTGGCCGAGATCGCCCGCATGCTGTCCGGTGACGCGGAGAGCACGGCGGCCCGTCGCCACGCCAAAGAACTTCTGTCCGGAAAGTCGCGTCAGGCCTGATCAGGGCGGATGCAGTCCAGGGGCGGTGTGTCGCCCCTACGCGGCACTTGAGGGTATGGTGATCTCCCGTCATCGGTGATGCAACCGGACGGGAGGTCGACATGCCCAAGCACATCTTCGTCACCGGAGGTGTCGCCAGTTCACTCGGCAAAGGTCTGACCGCGTCGTCGCTCGGCCGCTTGTTGAAGATGCGTGGCCTGCGGGTCACCATGCAGAAACTCGACCCGTACATCAACATCGACCCCGGCACGATGAATCCTTTCGAGCACGGAGAGGTTTTCGTGACCGACGACGGCGGTGAGACCGATCTCGACCTCGGTCACTACGAGCGTTTCATCGACGAGAATCTCACCCGCAACTCCAACGCGACCACCGGATCGATCTATCAAGCGGTGTTGGCCGCCGAACGCCGTGGCGACTATCTCGGCAAGACCGTGCAGGTCATTCCGCACATCACCGACGAGATTCGTCGGCGCATTCGCCGTCTGGCGTCCGATGATGTCGACGTCGTGATCACCGAGGTGGGTGGCACCGTCGGCGACATCGAGATCCTGCCCTTCCTGGAGGCGATTCGTCAGTACCGCAAGGAAGCCGGGCGCGACAACGTCTGCTACATCCACGTCACCCTGGTCCCCTTCATCGGGCCGTCCGGCGAGCAGAAGACCAAACCGACCCAGCACTCGGTCACCGAATTGCGCAGCCGCGGTATTCAGCCCGACGTGATCGTGTGCCGCAGCGAGGAGCCCTTGAGTTCGAGTCTGAAGCGCAAGATTTCGAACCTTTGCGACGTCGACGAGCGAGCCGTCGTCAACGCCGCCGATGCGCGCAACATCTACGAATTGCCGCTCATCCTCCACGAGGAGGGTCTCGACACCGTGGTGTGCGACGTTCTGCGTCTCGACACCGAAGTCGATCTCGCTCCGTGGGAGCGCCTGGTCGACATGGTCGAGAACGCGACGCAGCCCGTCAAGATCGGACTCATCGGCAAATACGTCGAATTGCAGGACGCGTATCTCTCGGTCGTCGAGAGCATCAAGCACGCCGGCTTCCATCACGGGGCCAAGGTCGAGATCGATTGGATCCAGGCCGAGGAAGTGGAGGGTCTCCTCGCCGCCGGACGGTTGGCCGACCTCGACGGAATGGTGATCCCGGGCGGCTTCGGTGTCCGTGGAGTCGAAGGCAAGGTGGCTGCCGCGCAATACGCGCGTGAGAACGGGGTGCCGTGTCTCGGGCTGTGCCTCGGCATGCAGGTGATGACCATCGAGTTCGCGCGTCACGTGCTCGGCATGTCCGACGCTCACTCCACCGAATTCGATCCGTCGACGTCGCATCCGGTGATCGATCTGATGAACGACCAGCGCGACGTGACCGACAAGGGCGGCACCATGCGACTCGGCGCCTACTACGCCGTGTTGCATCCGGGTAGCAAGGTCGAACGGGCGTACGGCGAACCCGTGGTGAGCGAGCGCCATCGTCATCGCTACGAGTTCAACTCGCAGTATCGGGCTCGCTTCGAAGAGTCTGGCTTCCTCTGCAGTGGGACGTCCCCGGACAAACGACTGGTCGAATTCGTCGAACTGATCGACCACCCTTTCTGGATCGGAACCCAGGCCCACCCCGAGTTCAAGAGCCGTCCGGACCGTCCGCACCCCCTGTTCCGCGACCTGATCGGTGCGTCGCTCGAGCATCGTCGCCAGCACGGGACACCGGATCGAACGGTCGCCGCCACGCCGAGCTCGTGACGTCGTCGCCGTCGTCAGTTCCGCGTCCCGGGCCGTCCTTTCACCATCGGGGCGACCGCCCGGTCTACGACGGTCATGTCTGGCGAGTGGTGGTGGGCGAGTTCGACGATCCCACGGGTCGGCCCTTCTCTCGCGACATCGTGCGATCGCCCGGCGCGGTCGCCGTGGTCGCGCTCTTCGAGGATCGTTCCGTTCTCCTGGTTCGCCAGTTCCGGGCAGCGTTCGACACGTTCGTCACCGAGATTCCCGCGGGAATGCGCGACGTCGACGGAGAGGATCCCGAGACGACGGCGCGGCGCGAGCTGATCGAAGAGACCGGGTACGAAGCCTCGACCTGGCGCCTGCTCCACCGCTTCTTTCCCTCGGTCGGCATGACCGACGCCGTGTTGCACGTGTATCTCGCGACCGACCTGCGCGATGTGGGGCGAGCCGCGCACGGTGTCGAGGAGGAGCACATGGACGTTCTTCGTGTGCCACTCGCCGACGCGGTCGCCATGGTCGAGCGCGGCGAGATCAACGACGCCAAGGCGACCATCGGTCTGCTCCTGGCCGAGCGGCAGGTCGGGTGACGTCTCCATGACGGTGGTCGTCGCCCGTGTCTGAGACGGCACTTCCTCTCGAGGTCGACGAATATCTGTCGTGGCTCGTCGCCGAACGTGGTCGTTCGGCCAACACCGTGGCGGCCTATCGACGCGATCTGGCGAACTACGTCGCGTGGTTGACCGCGAACCGACTCGACCTTGGAATCGTGTCGGCGCGTGACATCGATCGATTCGTGAACGCCCGTCGTCCTGACGTGGCGGCATCGTCGTTGGCGCGACAGATGGCGTCGGTTCGCAATCTCCATCGCTTTCTCGTCGCCGAGGGACATCGACGGGACGACCCCACGGCCGACGTCGACGGTGTACGGGTGCCGGCCGGGTTGCCCAAACCGCTCACCGAGGACGATGTCGAGAGTCTGATCGGGGCGGTCGTCGGCGACGACCCGGTGGCCCGACGTGATCGGGCGCTGCTCGAGTTCCTCTACGCGACCGGAGCGCGTATCTCCGAAGTGTGCGGGCTGTCCATCGGCGATCTCGATCTGGAGGCCGGTCTGGCTCGCCTCTATGGCAAGGGGGCCAAGGAGCGTCTGGTCCCGGTGGGAAGTTGTGCTCGGCGTGCGCTCGATGAGTGGTTGCGCGAGGGTCGACCGCTGCTCGAACCGACACGATGGAAGCGACGGGGCGACGCCGAAGCGGTGTTCCTCGATCGACGAGGGAGTCGACTGAGTCGACAGGCGGCGTGGGCGGCGGTGGTGCGTCACGGTGAGCGGGCCGGACTCCGCGCGCATCTGTCTCCGCACGTTCTGCGTCACTCGTGCGCCACGCACATGCTCGATCATGGCGCCGACCTGCGCATCGTGCAGGAGATGCTCGGCCATGCCTCCATCTCCACCACGCAGGTGTACACCAAGGTGTCTCAGGAGCGTCTGTTCGAGCAGTACGGACGCGCGCACCCGCGAGCATCGGTGGGGCGAGGGTCGTGAACGCTCTGCGTCGGGTCCTTCATCTCGCCCGACGTTGGCGCACGTCGCTCGATCGATCGCCGTTGTCGGCGGTCGACGACGACTTCGTACGTCGCATCCTCACGGCAGGCGAGCGCGACCTGTGGTCGCGCCTGACTCTCGCCGATCGACGCCATTCGGTCGTGGTGGCCCGTCGATTCGTGACCTTCGCGCCGGACGCGGACGAGGCCGAGATCGCGGCCGCACTCCTTCACGACGTCGGAAAGACGCAGGCGCCTCTCGCGACCACGGAGAGAGTTTTCGCCACGATCCTGCGGCCCGTTCTTCGTCCCCGTCGATGGGACGCGTACTTCCGTCACGAGGAGATCGGACTCGATCTCTGCCGGCGCCTGCCCAGTCGTCCCCGTACGCTCGCTCTGCTGGCCGGGGAGGACGATTCACTGATCGATGCTCTCCGCCGTGCCGATGACGTGTGACGAGCACATACGACACGCGGACGTCGTCTTCTGGGGCGCGGACGGACCGTTCGTCTAGAGTCGATCCGATGTTGTCCCGAACGAAGAGCACGATGGTGATCGTCGTGGCGATCCTGGTGAGTGCCATCGGTCTCGGTGCGATGGCGTCACCCACCGTTCACGCGGCTCCGGTCGTCGCCTCGACTCCGGCCACCAACTCGTTCACGGCCCTCGATCCCGTTCGCGTCATCGGGGCCTCGGCCCCGACGCCGCTCACCGCCGGTCGCATCCAGTACCTGACCGTGGCCGGACGCCATGGAGCGCCCGCCGCCGTCGCGGCAGCGCGGCTCATCGTCACTTTTTCGCCCGCCGTGGCGGGTGTCGAACTTCGCGTTCATGCGTCCGGCACGACTCCGCCGCTCGTGCCGACCCTGGTCTCCGGAGCCGTGGGTGAACCGCTCGTACGTTCGATCACCGTGCCGGTCGGTGCCAACGGACAGGTGGAGTTCCGACCCTCTGGTGCCGGTGTGATGACCGTCGATCTGATCGGCGTGTACACGCCCACGGCTTCCTCGTCGGCCGGCCGACTCCTGGTGACCGATCCGATCCGGGTCTCCGAAGTGGCCGACGCCCGCCGGGTCGACGTTGCACTACCGGCAGCCGTGCCGTCCGATGCCGCGGCTGTTCTGCTCGACGTGACGGCCTGGAACTCGTCGACGCTCGGATCGTGGGCGACGCCCGAGGGCACGCCGGTGGTCATGGCGATTCCCGGCCGGATCTCCGCCAACGAGATCGTCGTTCGGCCGACGGCCGGTCGGATCGTGCTCGCTGGTTCGGCGTCCAGTCGGATCGCCGTCGACGTGATCGGTTGGTTCACCGGATCGTCGACCGCAACGGGATCCGATGGTCTCTACGTCGTGGCGCCACCGACTCGACTCGTCGACACCGTGTCGGCCCCGAACCCACTCGGTGCGGGGGTGGCGCTGCACGCTCGCTGGACACTCGAGACATCCGTTGCGCCGTTCGGTTCGGCGCGAGCGATCGTGGCCCAGGTCGGGGTGAGCACTCATGCGGCGGGGTCGGTGTCGTTGCACGCCGCTGGACGTGCCCGTCCCACCTATGGCCAGGCGCAGGCGGCTCGCGCCGGAGTGCGCGACACGATGCATGCGACCGTGCCGACGTCGGCGCGCGGCGTGGCCGTCTATTCGTCGGCGGGAACCGATCTCGTGCTCGACGTGGTGGGCTGGTTCACCGGGGGAGCGGCCTCCGCTCCGTCGCCGCGTCCCGTGAACGTGATGCCGGCCGGGGAGGACTTCCCCGGGCTCCTGTTCGTGCCGCGGATCCGTCTCACCACGTGGGTTCTCGACGACACCGATCTGGTCGACATCGATCCGTCGCACTTGCCCGAGTCGCGCACACCCAATCAACCCGGAAACACCGCCTTGTTCGGCCATCGCACGTCGAAGGGTCGCGAGTTCCGCAACATCGACCGCATTCGACTCGGCGATCCGATTCATCTCGCCGTGCAGGGCAAGATCTACACCTACTCGGCCACGAGTGTGGGGGTGTTGAGTCCCGACGATCCGCGCTTGTACGCGTCGAGTTCGAACGAGCAGACCATCACGCTCGTGGCGTGTCATCCACCGGGAAGCGTCAAGTGGCGCATCGTGGTGTTCGGCCGGTTGCAGAGCGTCACGTCGTTCTGACGCGAGGAGTCACTCGTCGAGCGGCAGCAACCCGATGTTGCGATAGGCCCGCGCGAGCGTGGCCGACGCCACCTGACGGGCCTTGTCGGCGCCTCGACGCAGCAAGCGAGCCAGTTCCGCTCGGTCGGCCATCAAGGCGCGGTGACGTTCCTGAACGGGTCGGAGGAGTTCGACGACCGCGTCACCGGTGTCGCTCTTGAGCGGGCCGTATTGCTGATAGCTCGCGGCGACGTCCTCGGGAGTGCGACCGGTACAAGCGGCCAGGATCTCGAGCAGATTCGACACCCCTGGTTTGGCGGCGCGATCGAAGCGGACTTCGGAGTCGGAGTCGGTCACCGCACGTTTGAACTTCTTCGCGATGACGCTCGGGTCGTCGAGGAGATAGACGATCCCGGCGTCGCCCGAACTCGATTTCGACATCTTGGCCGTGGGTTCCTGTAGATCGGTGACCTTGGCGCCGGCCTTGGGAGTGACCATCCGCGGCACCACGAAGGTGTCGCCGAATCGGGTGTTGAATCGTTCCGCGATGTCGCGGGTGATCTCGATGTGCTGGCGCTGGTCCTCGCCGACCGGCACGTCGTCGGCGTCGTAGAGCAAGATGTCGGCGGCCTGGAGGGCGGGGTACGTGAAGAGGCCCGCCGACACGAAATCGGCTTCGCGTTTGGCGGCTTTGTCCTTGAACTGCGTCATACGACTGAGTTCGCCGTACGACACCGTGCACTCCATGATCCAGCCCAACTGGGTGTGTTCGGGGACGTGGCTCTGCACGAAGACCGTGGCCACGTCGGGGTCGAGGCCGACGGCGAACAGGGCGGCGGCCAGTTCCAGGGTGTTCTCACCGATCACGCCGGGACGGTCGGTGACGGTGAGAGCGTGCAGATCGACGATGCCGTGGAAGGCGTCGCATTCGTGCTGGCTCGACACCCAGTTCCGGAGAGCCCCCAGATAGTTGCCGAGATGGACCGAACCAGTGGGCTGGATGCACGACAGAACACGAGTCACCCGGTCGAGGTTAGTGGGATCGGTTCACGAAGACCGGGTGGATACGGCCGGTCCGATTAGCCTCGCACTGTGGCCGTCGACGTGAGCACCCCGGTTTTCGAGGGCCCCTTCGACCTGTTGTTGCACCTCATCTTGAAAGAACAGGTCGACATCTACGAAGTCGACCTGGCGCGCATCGTCGACGCCTACCTGCACGAGATCGAGGCCATGCAGTCCCTCGATCTCGACGTGGCCACCGAGTTCTTGTTGATCGCAGCGACCCTGGTCGAATTGAAGGCCCGGCGACTCCTGCCGGGGCGTGAGGACGTCGACCTCGACGAGGAACTGGCCCTGTGGGAGGAGCGCGATCTGCTGCTCGCGCGTCTGCTGGAGTGCAAGACCTTCAAAGACGTGGGTCGGGTGTTCGGATCGCTCGCCGACGACGCCGATCGCTGTTTCGCCCGCGTCGTCGGACCCGACGAACGTTTCGCCGATCTCATGCCCGATCTGCTGGAAGGCGTTCGCCCGAAGCAGGTCCACGCCGCGTACGTGCGGGCGACCACGCCCAAGCCCGAACCCAAGGTCGACCTGTTCCATGTCGGGATCATCAAGGCCAACGTCGCCGACGCCCTCGCCGAACTCGTCGACGAACTGCCGCGTGTGCGCCGTATCACGTTCCGTCGCCTCACGTCCGACCTGGTCGATCGGATCGAAATCATCGTTCGCTTTCTTGCCTTGCTCGAACTGTTCAAGCAGGGTTATCTCGAGATCGAACAGAGCGAGAAGTTCGGCGACATCGACATCGTCTGGATCGGCGACGAGGCAGTGTCGGTCGGCGCCATTCTCATCGACGACTACGAAGGCTGAGTACATGACTTCCGAGAACACCATCGACGAATCCTCGACCGCATCGGGTGGCGCACCTGCCGTCGACGCCGACGTCGTGCGCGCCCTCGAGGCCGTCCTGCTCGTGGCCACCGAGCCGGTTCCGCTCGCCTTGCTCGGCGACGTGCTGAATCTCGCGCCCGACGTGGTCGAAGGACTGTGTCGTTCGCTCGCCGAGGCCTACGACGAAGCTGGTCACGGTTTCGAACTGGTCCAGGTGGCGGGCGGCTACCGGTATCAGACTCGCGCCGAGTTCGCGCCGTACGTGGAGCGGTACATCCTCGACGGACAGCGAGCCCGACTGTCGGGTGCCGCCCTCGAGACGTTGGCGATCGTGGCCTACAAGCAACCCATCTCGCGCAGTCAGATCGCGTCGATCCGCGGTGTGGATCCCGATGGTGTGCTGCGCACTCTGCAGAGTCGCGGCTACATCGACCAGGTCGGCCGCGATCCGGGACCCGGACAGGCGGTCATGTGGGGGACCACGCCGGCGTTCCTCGAGAAACTCGGCATCAACTCGATCGCCGATCTTCCGCCCATCGTCGACTTCGTCCCGGGGGCCGACGTCGTCGAGGCGCTCGAAGCCGGATTGCGCATTCCCAAGGTCGACGAGATCGCTCCCTCCGAGGGCGTGCCGCCCGCCGACACCGTTCCCGATCAATGAGCGAATCGCGTCGCGACGAATTCCGGTCTCCCGAGCCTCCGTTGTGGGAGCAGTGGGCCGAAGCGTCGCGAGCCTTGCCACAAGGCGAGCGCTTGCAGAAGGTGTTGGCTGCGCGCGGATTCGGTTCACGTCGCGTGTGCGAGGACATCATCGCCGCCGGTCGCGTGCGGGTGAACGACGACGTGGCCGTTCTCGGACGTCGGGTCGACGTCGACGTCGATCGGGTGACCGTCGACGGTGAACCCATCGGGATCCGACCCGACCTCGTCTACTACCTGCTCAACAAGCCGACGGGTGTGGTCACCACGGCGCATGATCCACAAGGCCGTCCGACCATCGTCGAGTTGGTGCCGAACGAACCGCGGGTCTTTCCGGTCGGTCGTCTCGACGTCGACACCGAAGGTCTCATCATCTTGACCAACGACGGAGATTTCGCGCAGGCGATCGCCCATCCGTCACGTGGGGTCGACAAGGAGTACTTGGCGCACGTCATGAACGGCAACGTGCCGCCGGCCGTGTTGCGTCGCCTGCGCGAGGGTGTGGAACTCGACGACGGACCGACCGCGCCGGCCGCGGTGTCACAGCCCGAACCGGGAGTCCTGCGCATCACCATTCACGAGGGGCGGAATCGCCAGGTGCGGCGCATGTGCGAGGCGGTCGGACATCCGGTGTCGCGTCTCGTTCGTGTCCGCATCGGACCGATCGGCGATCGGGCACTCGCGCCAGGAGAATGGCGTGAGCTTCGACTCGACGAGGTGCGCGCGCTCGGGAAAGGGACCTCGACCGCGAAGGGCCGCCCGATACGCTCGAAGCGATGAACACCGAGTCGGGTGCGAGGCACCGATGAGCGACCGTCCCGCGCGAACGGCCAACGTTCTCGGTCTCGGTCTGATCGGTGGGTCGGTGGCTCTGGCCCTCGCCGAACGAGGCTGGCGAGTCTGCGGTACCGACACCGCCCCCGATCGAGTGAGACTGGCTCTCGAACGGGGAATCGTGGCAGGTGACGAACTCGACCCCGAGGCCGAGATCACGTTCGTGGCCGTTCCTCCGAAGTCGATGATCGACGAGGTGCGGCGCGCCTTGAACCTCACCCGCGGTGTCGTGACCGACGTGGGCAGTGTGAAGTCGGCCGTGTGCTCGGCGATCACCGATCCGCGCTTCGTGGGCGGCCACCCCATGGCGGGCAGCGAACTCGAAGGCCTCGACGGCGCCGATTCCCAGTTGTTCGCCGGTGCGGTGTGGGTGCTGGCCCCCACGGCCAGTACCGACGATGCGGCCTTCGCGACCGTTGCCGAGGTGGTCAGTGAGTTGGGGGCCGAAGTGATCGGACTCGATCCGCGTCGCCACGACGATCTGGTGGCCGTCGTCAGCCACGTACCACACCTCACCGCGGCCACGCTCATGAGACTGGCCGGGTTGCGGGCCGAGGAGCACGCCGCTCTCTTGCGTCTGGCCGCCGGCGGATTCCGAGACATGACCCGTATCGCGTCGGGGCATCCCGCCATCTGGCTCGACATTTGCGACGAGAATCGGACGTCGATCGTCGACGCCTTGTCGGCACTCATCGACGGACTCGCCGACATGCGAGCCATCGTCGAGTCCGGGGACCGCGACACCTTGCTCACGCGCCTGAAGGCGGCACGCGAAGCGCGCGCCAATCTGCCCGCTCGCATCAAACAGCCGGCTGATCTGGCGGAACTGCGTATTCCGATCCCCGATCGTCCGGGGGCCGCCGCCGAAGTCTTCACGTTGGCCGCCGAGTTGGGCGTCAACATCCCCAACTTCGAAGTGGTGCACTCGGTCGAAGGTGATCGCGGCATCGCGGTGGTGCTCGTCGAGGCGTCGATGGCCGACGTGTTCCGCGGGGGATTGATCGCCCGTGGATTTCGGCCATCCGTCCAACGGTTGGCGTGATGGATCTCGACGTGGCGGGTGGTCCGGTGCGGGCCACGATCCCGGTGCCCGGTTCGAAGAGTGTCGCCAATCGTGCTCTCGTGTGCGCGGCCCTCGCCGACGGCGAGAGTCGTCTCGGTGGTCTTCCGACCGGCGACGACACCGAGGCCATGATCGACGGCCTACGGCGATTCGGAGTTCCCGTCGAAGCCGTCGATCGCGATCGTTGGTCGGTGCACGGGCGATCGATCGAGGGTGGAGTCGAGATCGACGCGCGACTCGCTGGCACCACGTCGCGATTCCTCACCGCCGTCGCCGCGCTCGGCGAGACCTCCACCACCGTGTCGGGTGGTGAAGCCTTGCGTCGCCGGCCGATGGGCCAACTGCACGATGCTCTACGCACACTCGGCGCCGACGTGGAATCGCTCGAACACTCCGGTCGTCTGCCGGTCCGCGTGCGACGAGGTGATCTGCAAGGTGGCGCGGTCTCGATGTCCGGGGACGTGAGCAGTCAATTCGTGAGCGCGTTGATGTTGATCGGTCCCTGTCTGCCGAGAGGTCTCGAGATTCGTCTCACGTCACCGCTGGTGTCGCGCCCGTACGTGGCGATGACCGCCTCGGTGATGTCGGACTTCGGCGCGACGGGAATCGTCGTGGCCGATTCGATGGTGTCGGTCGAACCGAGTGGCTATCGCGGGGTCGACTCGACCATCGAACCAGACGCCTCGTCGGCGTCGTACCCATTGGCGGCGGCGGCCGTCACCGGAGGACGTGTTCGTGTGCCGGGCCTGCGCCGCGAGTCGTGGCAAGGCGACGTGGCGATCGTCGACATTCTCGGCTCGATGGGATGCCGGGTCGCCTTCGACGACGACGGGGCCGAGGTCGAAGGGGGGCCTCTGCGCGGTGTCGATCTCGACATGTCCGACGTCTCCGACCTGGTGCCCACCGTCGCCGCAGTGGCCTGCTTCGCCGATTCACCCACCACCATCACCGGTGTGGGCTTCATCCGTCGCAAGGAGAGCGATCGCATCGGCGATCTCGTCGCCGGACTGAACGCATTGGGCGGTCGCGCCGTCGCCCTCGACGACGGACTACGCGTCGAACCCTCGGCCGCCCTCCATGGCGCTCGACTGTCCACCCATCACGACCATCGTTTGGCGATGGTCTGGTCGTTGATGGCGTTGCGTGTTCCCGGCGTGTCGATCGACGATCCCACGGTGGTCACCAAGAGTTGGCCCGCGTGGTGGGAGGTGCGATCCACTCTTCTCGCGTCGGCGATTCGGTAGGGTTGGCGGGCCATGGGCTCCGACACGCGTGAATCTCCGTCACGCCCGACGGTGGTGGCGGCCTTCGACGTCGACAACACGCTCACCACGCGCGACTGTGTGATCCCGTTCCTGCGTCGGGTGGGTGGTGGGCATTTCGTCGTGCGTCTGGTGCTGCACGGTCCGCGAATCGTCGTGGCCGCGGCCGGTCGTCGACGCGATCGGATCAAGGTCCTGGCCACCCGGGCCGCCGTACGTGGCCGTCGACACGACCAGATCGCCGCTGAGGCACGTCGTTTCGCCGAGACCGTGTGGGAAAGTCGCATGCGTCCCGACACCGTGGCCCGTCTGCGATGGCATCTCGACCAAGGTCATCGAGTGGTTCTCGTGTCGGCCTCGTATCGCGACTACCTGGTCCCGTTGGCCGAACGACTCGGCGCCCATGCCGTACTCGCCACCGAACTCGAGGTTCGAGACGGGATCTGCACCGGTGAGCTGCGCGGATCGAACTGCCGAGCCGAGGTGAAGGTCGAGCGCCTGCGGTCGTGGATCGCGTCCGAAGGAATCATGCCGTCCGAGGTCCACGCCTACGGTGACTCGGCCGGAGACCGTGACATGCTCGCTTTCGCCGACCATGCGACCCTCGTCGGCTCGACGCCGATCACGGTCGCTCCCGTTGCCCTGCCGAGCGGGACGTCGTCGTGATCGGTGCGATCTGGCGGGAGAGCCGACCCAAGCAGTGGTTGAAGAACGTCCTGGTGTTCGCCGCGCCCGGGGCGGCGGGGGTTCTCGACGACGTCGACGCACTCGTCCCCACTCTCGTCGTCTTCGTGGCTCTCTCGTTGGTGGCCAGCGGCACTTATTTCTGGAACGACATCGTCGACGTGGAAGCCGACCGACTTCATCCGACCAAGTGTCGACGACCGATCGCGGCCGGGGAGATCCCGCTCTTCGTCGCCCGTGTCGTGGGATCGGCCATGGTGGTGGTCGGCCTCGCCGTGGCTTTCACGAGTGGATGGCGAGCGGGAATCGCGGTCGGGGTCTATCTGGCGGTGACGGCGTCGTATTCGGCGGGCCTGAAGCGCGTCGCCGTGGTCGATCTCATGGTGGTCGCATCGGGTTTCGTGATCCGGGCCATCGCGGGAGCCGAAGCCGCGGACGTGCCGATGAGCACGTGGTTCTTGCTGTGCACGTCGTTCGGATCGTTGTTCATCGTCACCGGGAAGCGTTTCGCCGAGTTGCGCGACATGGGATCCGCTGCCACGTCCACTCGTTCGACTCTGGCGCAGTACACCATCGAATACTTGCGCATCGTTCTCACGGTGGCGATCGGCGCGACTTTGGTGTCGTACTGCATCTGGGCGTTCGAGACCAAGGAGATCTCCGATCTCTCCTGGCCGTTGTACGAGTTGTCGATCGTGCCGATGGTGGGTGCGTTGATGCGCTACACGCTGCTCCTCGAACGTGGCGAAGGCAGTGCCCCCGAGGACATCTTCTTTCGGGATCGGACGATTCAGGCGATGGGTGTGCTCTGGGTCGCCGTCTTCGCTGCGGGCGTTTACGTGAGCTGATCCTATGGCCTGGGTAGGCTCGTCTTCCCATGAGCCCGGTCCTCGAGCGTCGCGTCCTGAGCGGGTGGGGTCTCACCGCTCCGTCGGCGGCGCGGGTCGTCGACGTCGATCGGGTCGGTCTGGCCGAACGACTGTCGACCGAACACGGCGGGGTGTCGTCGGGGCGAGGTGTCATCGCACGCGGTCTCGGCCGGTCGTACGGCGACGCGGCGCAGAACGCCGGTGGCACGGTGGTCCGACTGGCCGGTTCGGCTGACGAGGCGACAGTCGACGTCGAGCGAGGAGTCGTGACCGTCGGTGCGGGTGCGAGTCTCGACGATCTCATGAAGATCCTGGTGCCGCAGGGGTGGTTCGTGCCGGTCACTCCGGGCACTCGTTTCGTGACCGTGGGCGGAGCCATCGCTTCCGACATCCACGGCAAGAACCATCACGTCGACGGAAGTTTCGGCAACCACCTCGCGCGGATGAGCGTGATGGTGGCGTCGGGAGACGTGATCGAGTGCTCACCCGAGTCGCACGCCGATCTGTTCTGGGCCACGATTGGCGGAATGGGACTCACCGGCGTCGTGCTCGACGCCAGCTTTCGCCTGATCCCGATCGAGACCAGTCGCTGCACCGTCGACACCGTTCGCTGTCGCGACTTCGACGAGCTGATCGGCGAGATGTCGATCGGTGACGACGACGTCCGCTACTCGGTGTCGTGGGTCGATCTGCTCGCCACCGGACGCGACTTCGGCCGCGGAGTTCTCTGGCGTGGGGACCACGCGCGTCGAAGTGATCTCTCCACCCGAGACGCAGCCGATCCACTGGCCTACGCACCGAGACAACTCGGTGCCGTTCCGCCGCTGGTGCCGGGGCGGGGAGTGGTCAACGCCCTCACGTCGCGAATCTTCAACGAATTGTGGTTGCGCAAGGAGCCACGGCGCCGGCAAGGGACCATCAAATCGATCCCGTCGTACTTCCATCCGCTCGACTCCATCTCGTCCTGGAACCGTCTCTATGGCCGGGCAGGTTTCGTGCAGTACCAGTTCGTCGTGCCGTTCGGTGCCGAGGAATCGTTCCGCTCGATCGTCGAACGAATCGTGGCGTCGCGCCTCGCGAGTCCGCTCGTGGTGCTCAAGCGTTTCGGGGCCGCCAATCCTGCACCTCTCAGCTTTCCGATGCCGGGTTGGACCCTCACGGTCGACATGCCGGCGGCCGGTGACGGTCTGGCCGAGCTGATGCACTCGCTCGATGACACAGTGCTCGAAGCCGGTGGGCGTCACTACTTGGCCAAGGACGCGTCGACCACGGCCGCCGTGGTTCGCGCCGGTTATCCGCGACTCGACGAATGGCGAACCGTCCGACATCACTGGGATCCCGATCGCGTCTTCGCCAGCGATCTGGCCCGCCGACTGGAACTGGTGTGATCCCCATGGCCAATGCCGTCCACGAACCCCGCAACGTCCTGGTCCTCGGAGGCACCAGTGAGATCGGCGTGGCCATCGCTCGTCGCCTCATGGCGCCGGGAACCGCGTACGTCGGACTTGCCTGCCGTCGTCCCGAGACGGCCGAGATGGCCGTGGCGTCGCTCGCCCGTCCCGGTGCGGTGGTGGAAGCGATCGAGTTCGATGCCGTGCGCATCGAGTCCCATGGTGCGCTGCTCGATCGAGTGATCGCCGAACACGGTGACCTCGACGTGGTGGTTCTCGCTTTCGGACAGTTGGGCGACCAGACGAGGTTCGATGACGATCCCGTCGCGGCGGCCGACGTGGTGAACGTCAACTACACGGCGGCGGTCGCCGTGTCGCTGGCGGTGGCCCGACGCATGCGAGCCCAAGGTCACGGAACGTTGATCGTGTTGTCGAGCGTCGCCGGTGAGCGAGTACGCAAGGCCAAC
Organism: Actinomycetota bacterium; assembly: GCA_039800005.1. Taxonomy (GTDB): domain Bacteria; phylum Actinomycetota; class Acidimicrobiia; order Acidimicrobiales; family Ilumatobacteraceae; genus Casp-actino8. Next base: position 23,873 of record JBDLRN010000095.1, read on the forward strand.
TTCGTGTACGGCTCGTCGAAGGCCGGCCTCGACGGATTCGCGCAGGGTCTCGGCGACTCGCTCGAGGGCACCGGAGCCAGCGTGTTGATCGTGCGTCCCGGATTCGTTCACTCGGCCATGACGGCCGGGCTGAAGCCGGCACCGTTCGCCACCACTCCCGACGTCGTCGCCGACGTGGTGGCGCGCGGTCTGCGTCAGGGTCGTCGCATCGTGTGGGCACCCGGACTGTTGCGATGGGTGTTCATGGTGCTACGGCACGTGCCGCATCCGATATGGCGGCGACTGCCTCTGGGTTGAACCCTTCACCGTCGGGGGCTGGCTGTCCGTTGCACGTCGGCGTGCAGGTTCCGTCGGGTCGCGGTGGAACGGGCGTGCGCACCTCGACGGCGTAGTCGACGGTTCCGTCGTACGGCGGATCGTAAGGGCCGATGCCGTCGCCGCGTTCGCATCGCTCGTAGATCCTGGCCAGATCGACTTGATACGAGCCACGTAAGCAGAACTGCTGTTCCACGATCTGGTTGGGGACGTCGGAGCCGAACACGATCGAGTCGTTGGGTTCGATCCACTGGCTCCAGAATCGCGTGAGGATCAGCCAGTCAGCACTCGCGACGTCGTCGGCGAGTCGCGATCCTTCGCGATTGGCGAGGCCGGGATCCATCTCGATGAAATAGGTGGCTGGCTCGAGCTCGGGGAACAAGAAGTAGAAGAAGGCGTCGCTGTAGGCGGTCTGCCGCAAGTCGACCGGACCGACGAACAATTTTTGGCCGGGTTCGATCCAGGAATCGAGATCGCGCACGACGTCCACGCTCGCCAGCCACGGCCGATAGTCACCCAGGAAGAACTCGCGCCCGTCACGCTCGACGGTGAGGGTGTCGAGATCGCCACGCACCGAGTCGGTGACGTAGCCGAGATACGTGCGGGCGGTGAAGGCTGGAACGAGGAGGACGATGGCGCCGACGACGGCCAGGCTCGCAGTGGTGGCGCGCCACCGCCACCGTGGCGCGTACACCCGGAATACATCGGCCACCACGACGACGAGGAGGGGGAACGACACGCATGACACCCAGTTGAAGTGCGCCGAGTCGGGGCGTTGCAGGGCCTGCGGTAAGAGTCCCACTCCGAAGAGTCCGATGGCGGTGAGAGTCTCGGATCGGCGAGCACCGACGAGAGGAGACGTTGCGGCACGCGGGGTGATGCGACGCGCCGCCAGCACCACGCCGATCGCGACGAACGGGAGCGCGAAAAACCAGAGCACCAATTGCTTGGGCGTACCGAGGGCGGGCAGTCCCCACCACGGGGCGAACTTCTCGCCGATGACCTGCAACGCGCCGTCGAGGTGATCCCAGCTCGGCGGGCGAGGTAGTTCGCGTCCACCGCGCAGGTCGATGACCGGTTCGACGAACATGCCACGCCACATCGCCGCCGGACCGGCTTGGACGAGGTGGACGAACAACGACGTGAGTCCGACGACGAATCCGATCGTCCAGGCGCCAACACCCACGCGTCGACCACGCCACCACATCCAGCCGTGAGCCAGGGCGAGGGCGAGAATCAGGTCGGGCCGAAATGTGAGAGTGAGGCCCGCCAGGCCACCCGACACGACATGGGCCCATCGGGCGTCGGAGTTCTCGTGGGCGTGACGAGCGAACACGACCGACCAGACGCCGAGTCCGACCGCGCCCGACCACGCGAGGGCCTGCAGGCCGATCGGCGTGAAGACGAAGAGCGTGGAGACCAGCGCGACCGACGTGGCCAGTCGACGCCCCCACGGACGCGTGAGCACGTAGAGGCCGGTGACCACGAGCAGATGTTGCAAGAGTCCGAAAGTGCGCTCGGAGACGAGAGAGACGTCGAACACCCGGTACCAGAGCGACAACAGGTGCAACGATCCGGGACCGTAGAGGTGGAGGAAGTCGACGTTGGCGACGTCACCGCGCATGGCACGCTCGGGGAAGACGAGCATGAAGCCTTCTTCCATGGTGGAACCCACGGCACGGTAGAGCGCCGGGAGCGCGAGGGCGATCCAGCTGCCGATGATCACCCACGGTGCGATCGCGCGAGCCGCGGTGCGCCTCGTGATGCGGCTGAATCGCACTGACGCTCCGTCGACGAACACCGGAGCCGCATCGTGTACGGGATCGACGTCGACGCTCGCTGGCGAGGTGAGGCGCTTGCGCAGGCGTGGTCGGAGCCAGCGCGCCACGGGCCAGAAGCCGACCGCGGCGAGGATGCACAACACGGGTTCGGCCGGGACGCGGAAGCGAGTGGTGCCATACGCGTAGGCCGCGGTGAGGGTGACGCTCACGAACTGTGCGACGAGTGGCAACATCGGCCGCCGATGACGGCGAAGCGACAGCACTCCCGCCACGGAACCGGCGACCAACCCGTAGTACATCACCAGACCGGCCCGCGCGGCGTTGCGGTTGCGGCCTTCGACCGGGGCGAGGTCGGCGTTCTGCCACGGGCGGAAGAGATCCCATTGACGGAGCACGCGAGCGGTCAGGACCTTGGGGAGTTGGTCGGCGTTCTCGCGGGCGTAGTCGAAGCCCACCTCGCGCCAGAAGAGCGACTTGGCCGCCTCGTCGCCGACACCGTCGATGCCCTGATCGCGCAGTCGCTGTTGGCAATCCCATTGCCAGAAGCCGAGGAAACTGCCGCTGTAGGTGTCGTCGCAATTCGCGTACACGAAGAGTTCGTTGCCGTTGGTCGACAAAGGGACGAACTCCTCGAACGAACGCAGGTTGCGCAGCATCCAGGGCGCGAGAACGACGATGCATGCGATGGCGGCCGCCGTGAGTTGCACGAAGCGTCGCTTCCACGGGATCTCGCGTCGCAACATGATCCACGGAGTGATGACGAGAACCGAGAGCAGGAGTCCTTCGCCTCGGGTGAGGGCTGCCAAGGCGGTGGCGGCCCCCATGAGAACGGCGAAGAACACGCCGGGTTTCTCGCGCCAGCGATAGGCGAAGTACACCACGGCCAACGTGCACAGGGCCATGAGGCCTTCGGGAAAGAGCACTCCGTCGACCAGCCAGAGATTGGGATAGACCGCCGCCAGGACTCCGGCGACGATCGCGACACCGTCGCGTCGATCGGGTGGCGCCACCCGTCGGGCCACCATCATCGTGAGAGCCACCACGGCGGTACCGATCAGGATCGACACGATCTTGTGATCGAAGTAGGTCGAACCGCCGAACCGCGACGAGAACGAGAGCACCACCGGATACAAGGGCCCGTGGAGCGCGCTGGCGATCCAGTCCTGATGGGCGATGAAGTTGAGCGGCTCGGGGAAGCCACCTCCTCGAGCGAGGATGTTGGCCGTCGAGTGATAGAAGAGAGGATCGCCGCCGTCGGTGCGCGTGGGAGCGACGGTCAGCAACGTGGCGAAGCGCACGATGAAGGCGCCGGCGGTGACGGTCGCCGCGTTCACGGCGAAACCAGGTGCGCGCCATGCGCCTCGGGTCATTCGCTGGAACATCACCGACCCCACGGTCGCCACGATCGATCCGACCGACACGGCCAACACGAGGCTCCACAGGATCGTGGGCAGTAGTGGTCCGTCGAGGAGTGACACTTCGCCGCGAACCGCGACCATGCGCTCGACGTGCTGTCGCGCCATGACGTCGACCGCCGAGTCGCCCACGAGGACCGCACCGATGATCACGGCGACGAGGGGGATCGAGGGTCGGGGCAGATCGATCGGCGGGCGACGTCGACCGGCGATCAGCACCGCGAGCACGACCAGGCCCACGAAGGGCGCGACCGATGCTCCCGGCCACGATCCACCGAACACGAGGAGCGAGGCCGGGGGCCGCGATCCCTCGGGATGCACCGCCACGATGACGGCGGCGACCGCCAGCCAGGTGCCGTAGACGACAACGAGTCGATGACGCGGATCGGCGACGTGGCGGACCACGGCGAGGCCGAGCACGATCACGGCCACCAGACGGACGTGGACCAGCAATTCGGGCCAGTTCGCGCCCACGGCGGCGACCCTCAGGACCGGTCCGGCGAGGGCGCTCACCAGGGCGAGGACCCAGATCGGGTGGCGGATGGCGGCGCGTTCGGACATGTGGGGACCAGGTGACGGTGTCGAACGATCATAGGGTTCGCCTTCGGCTCGGTTTGGTACCGTCACCCCGATGGTCGCCCCGGCTGAGTCACCGAGTTCCGGGGTCGCCGGAGGCCGCCGGTCGATCCGTCGTCTCGTCGTCGCCGTGGTCGCGACACTCGCGGTGGTGATGTGGTGGTGGTGGCCGGGTCTGGTGGGCGATCCCGACGACGTCGACGTGCGCGTGGCCCTCGGTGACGACCTGGCCGTGGCCGATCAGTCGATCGATCGTCGTCTGCGAGAGGAGGGATTCCTGCTCGAGCGCGTCTCGGCTCCGGACGACTGGTGCGAGGTGGCCGGCCTGATCACCGAGGCGCCCGACGAGGTCTCGCGGATCGTCGTCTGGGCCCCGACCACCACCGGGTGCGACATCGACGATGCAGTGTCCGACATCGTGGCCGCCACCGACGGCCGCCGCGTGGTGGTCGTCCATCTGCCGACCGACGATCCGGCAGTGCGTGAGGCCTTCGGTCACGGTGCCGTCTCGAATGACATCGTGACCGTCGAGACGACTCGACTGCTCGGCGAACCCGGGGCGATCGTCGAATGCCTGTGGTGGGAGGACTGTCCGGCCTCCGGTGTGGTGGAGCCGTGGAACGGCGACTCTCTCGGTCCGATCGGAGCCGAGCGACTGGCCCGCATGATCGTGACCGCCACGATATGAACGACGTCGCTCGACCCGAAGGGACGAACAGGTGGGTGTTCGTTTCCCGGGTGATCGTGTGGTGGAACGCCCATCCGGTTCTCGGACCGACGCTCCTCGCCGTGGTCGTCATGATGCCGGCGTTCGTCGCCGTGGGTTCGAACATCGGCGTCGCGTGGTATCCGACGGGCGACGTGTCGCACACCGAACTCATGTTGCGGAGCATCCCCGATCATCCGCCGCTCGTCGGAGTGGCGGCGCGAGTCGGATCGATCTTCGATCAAGGATCCACTCCCGGGCCGTCGATGGCCTATCTCTTGTACCCCGTGTATGTCGTCCTCGGTCGGGGCAGTGTGGCCGTGCTCGTCTCGACACTCGTCGTTCACGTGGCGTCGGTCGCCGCAGTGCTCGTCTTGTTGCGACGCTGGGCTCCGTCGGCCCTCGTGTTCGCAGTCGCCTCGGTGTTCGCCGTGACGTGTCGGGCTCTCGCCCCGCGGTTCTTTCTCGAGCCCTGGAACGTCTGGGTGCCGCTCTTCGCCTATGCGCTCTTCCTGGTCCTGGTCTGGGGGGTCTTCATCGGCCATCGCTCGGCGATCCCATGGGCCTTCGCAGTGGGCTTCCATTGTGTGCAGACCCACATCAGCTACGTGCCGATCGTGGGTGCGGCACTGGCCGCGATCCTGGTCTGGAGTGCGATCGCTTGCCGCGACGCGTGGCCCCGCATCGTCGGCTCGGTCGGAGCGGTGACGGCGATCATGTGGATGCCACCGGTGATCGAGCAGTTCCAGGAGGGAACCGGCAATCTGCGACGTCTGTGGGAGCACTTCACCGCGCCCGAATCGGCCACCGTCGGGCTCGGTTCCGCATTGAAGGCCGTGGCCGGTGAATTCAACGCGCTCGGTCCGTTCGTGACCGGGCCGGGCAAGGCACCGTACGACTCGCCCGACGTGATCGGGCTCGTGATCTACGCAGTGATCGTCGGATGGGGAGCCGTCGCCATCCGACGGGATCGTCGTCTGTTCGCATTCTTCGTGGTGGTCGCCGCGAGTTCGGCGGTGGGGCTCGTCGCCACGTCACGGGTGTTCGGCGAGTTCTACGACTACGTGATCCGGTGGATGTGGATCCAAGCTGGGTTGCTCGTCGCGGTCGCCGCCGTCGGAGTGGGTCGTCGAGTCGTCGGGTGGCTCGGCGAACGTGGCGACGACGGGCTGATCCTGCGAATCGCTGGTCGCGCGTCGACCGTCGTCGTCATCATCGTGGTCGCCGGCGTCGGTGTCGGAGCATCGGTCGGCGCCCGTCCTCCGTACGCGCCCGATTCGCGTGTGGTCGCCGGTCTCGCCGGGCCGTTGGACGAGGTGCTCGACTCGCGCGACGACGAACTTCTGTTGCGATGGCACGACCCGGCATCGCTCGGCGGAACCAGTTTCGGCCTGGTCCTCGAGATGGAGAAGCGAGGAGTCGACATCCACGTCGAACCCTGGGCCGGAGCCGCGGCTCGTCGTCATCGGGCCATCACCGAAACGCAAGCCACGGCCGTCTTGTGGTTGGTCACCGGACCCCAGAACATCGCCGCTTTCGCGCGGCGCTCCGATGCGGTGAAGTTGGCCGAGACCGATCCGCGTTCGACCGACGAACGACGGGAGTCCGACGAATTGCGGGAACGGATCGAGGACATGATGATCGAGGCCGGACATCCGGAGTGGATCGATCTGCTCGACTCGCAATACGGGCACATGCAAGTGCTGCTCTTCACGCCGATCTCCGACGAATTGTTCGCGGCGACGGCGCGCTACAGCGAACTGCGTCTCCCCACCGCGGTGTTCGAAGTCCCGGTCGGAGCGCCGTATTTCCCGTGACGGTCCCGCCGAACTCCGAACTCGCGACGTTGGCCGACGAGATGATCCGACGGGGCACTCGTCGCATCCATGTACTCGCCTGGCGCGATCTCGACGATCCCGATGCCGGCGGCTCCGAGGTGCACGCCGACGAGTTCATGTCCCGTTGGGCGGCGGTCGGGCTCGACGTCCTGCATCGCACGTCGGCGGCTAGCGATCGCGCGGCCGTGGATCGTCGCAACGGGTACGACGTGATTCGCCGCGGTGGGCGAATGAGTGTGTTCCCTCGCGTCGTCGCGGGCGAGATCGCTCGCAGTATGGGGCGGTACGACGCCGTGGTCGAGATCTGGAACGGGGTGCCGTGGTTGTCGCCAGTGTGGTGCCGCCGACCGCGTGTGCTGATCCTGCACCACATTCACGGGCCGATGTGGGACCAGATGTTTCCGCGACCCCTTGCCGCCATCGGTCGACGCCTCGAGAGTTCCTGGGCCCCGCCGCTCTACCGACGTACCCCCACCATCACGACGTCGGACGACACGCGCGACGAACTGATCGAGCTCGGTTGGCGGCCCGAGTTGGTCCACACGGGACCCGTCGGCGTCGACGATTTCTTCCGCTCGTCTGCCGACGTCGCGAAGACCGGGCATCCCTCGGTGCTCGCCGTGGGTCGCCAAGCGCCGGTGAAACGCTTCGACCGTCTGCTCGATCAGATGCTCGTGGTGCGACGAGCGGTTCCCGACGTGACTCTCACGTTGGTGGGCGACGGCCCGGAGCGAACACGGCTCGACGAGTGGGTGGCGCGCCACGACGCGTCGTCGTGGGTGCACTTCGCCGGACGAGTCTCGCGCGACGATTTGCGGGATCTCTATCGCCGGGCCTGGGTGGTGGCCAGTGCCTCGCTCGCCGAGGGATGGGGTCTGGCTCTCACCGAAGCGGCGGGTTGCGGTACGCCCGCCGTGGCGACCGACATCTCCGGCCACCGTTGTTCGGTGATCCACGGCTCGACGGGCCTACTCGCGCCGGTCGACGACCTGGCGACCCCGATCGTGACCGTGCTGACCGACGCCGAACGACGTCGCGAACTGTCGAGTCAGGCCGAAGCGCGGGCTCGTTCGCTGACGTGGGACGCCTTGGCGGCCGATGTCCTGCGTCCGCTGCACCGGCAGGTGCTCTCTCGGTCGGTGCGCTGATCGTTCAGCGGGGCAACAGTCGAGTGACGCGTTTGACCGCGGTCAGCGCACCTTGGCGGGCCGGTCGACGGTGTTGCGACGCTCCTGCGGCCCGACTGCGATTCTCGACGAACCAGTCGTAGCTCTGCCGGAACATGTCGTCGTTCGACCAACGCGGTGTCCATCCGGTCTCGCGCGTCGCGTCGTCGATGTCGAACCACATCGAGCGTCCGTACATGAGCCAGTGATAGGGGGCGAAAGGGGCGACGCGCAACGCGGCCGCCGTCCGCATCGCGACCGTGGTCGGCCCGAGTGGAAGTCGACGCACGCGTGAACCGGTGTCGGCGTGGCGACAGAGGGTGTCGAGGGCCTCGTACATCGTGCCGAAGCGATCGGTTCCGGCGTTGAAAACGTGGGACCCCGCGAGATCGCCGACACGGCGGCACAAGTCGGCGAGATCGTCGGCGTGCACGAACTGATAGCGATTGTCGCCCCGGCCGAGGACGAAGGGGTCGGCGCCGTCGGCGATCCAGTCGAACAGGATGCCGAAGATCCCGAGTCGACCGTGGCCGAGGATGGTTCGCGGTCGGACGATCGACACGTCGAGGCGATCGGTGTACTCGGCGCAGATCAGTTCGGCCTGCGCCTTGGCCCGACCGTACGACTCGGCCGGAGCGGGTGGCGTGGTGGTGAGGACCGGATTGGTTCGCGGCACGCCGAACACCGCACTCGACGAGGTGTGCACGACACGAGTGACTCCGGCCGCCGCGCCGGCGTCGAGCAGGACTCGCGTGCCGGTGACGTTGACGGTGTCGAGCAGGGTCTCGTCGCGAGCCAAGGGCACCTGCGCCACGTTGTGATACACGACGTCGACGCCCTGCACGGCGCGCCGAACGGCGTCGGGATCGCGAATGTCGCCCACCATCACCTCGACGTCGAGATCGATGTCGTCGACCAGGTCGAACACTCGCACGTCGTGTCCGTGTTCGATCAGATGGCGCACGAGCAGCGACCCGAAGTAGCCGCATCCTCCGGTCACGAGAGTGCGCGTCACAGCTCGATTCCGTTCTCGCGACACCATCGGATGCTGGTGCGCATTCCGTCGTACAACGACACCTCGGGTTCCCAGTCGAGTTCGAGCATCGACTGCGACACGTCACAGGCGATGGTCTTGTTCATCTCGCCGAGCACGTGAACGCGCTGGTCGTACTTGCGGGCGCCTTGCAGCACTCGATCGATGCGCTCGGCCACGTCGCCGACGAACGAGGGGAGACGCACCGAATTCGGCTTCACGTCATGGCCTTCGTCGGTCAACGCTCGTCCGACCGTCTCGACGATCTCGGCCACGGTGTAGGGGCGAGCGTCGGCGATCCACCAGGCCCGACCGGGTTCGCCGGTCCAGCGCAGAGCGGCATCGATGCCATCGACCAGATTGTCGACGTACACCATGGATCGCCGTTGGTCGCCGGTGCCGAAGATCGGGAAACGCCCGGCCTTGATCATCGAGAAGAAAGTGGTCTGACGCGCCGGCTGGTGGGGTCCGTAGAACCACGGGGGACGGACGATCACCGCATCGAGACCGCGCGCGACCTCGTCGAGAACGGCGATCTCGCCGAGCATCTTGGAGTGGCCGTAGCCGAGATAGGGACGGTACGGCTCGTTCTGGCGGAAGACGTCGTGGGTGGTTGCGTTCGTTCCGAACGGGCTGTTGGACGACACGTGCACGAGGCGCGCGATCTCGGCCCGGCGGGCCGCACGAACCAGGTTCGCGGTGCCGGTCGCGTTGATCGCCTCGAAGTCGGAGAAGCGTCGCGCGTGGACGACACCGGCTGTGTGGACGACCTGCACTCGTTCGGAGCGTCCGGACAGCAGTCGCTCGAGGGTCGACGGCACGGTCAGGTCGGCGAAGGCCAGTTCGACGGATCCGGCGGCCGACTCGCCCAAGGAGGTGATGAACCGTTCGAGGGCGCGACCCTCGGTGAGATCGCGGGCCACGGCGACCACGTGCGAGTGGGTGGCGAGACGTGCGGTCGCCGCCCGACCGAGCCACCCGTTGGCGCCGGTGACGATCAGCACGTCCGATCGCTGCGGTTCAGCCACGGCGCGCCTCGGTGAGGAAGTGACGAGCGTTGCGAATGGCGATCGACATCACGCTTCCCTGCGGGTTGACGCCCGGTGCGTCGGGGAGGAGTGAGGCGTCGTTGACGTACACGTTGACGGTGTCGTGCACGCGGCCGTGACTCGACGCCCCGCACTTGTCGCGATCTTCACCCATCGGCACCGTCGAGCACAGATGCACGGTCATGACGCTCGCCTTGTCGGCACCGAACGTGGACGAGATCCGGGCCAGGGACCGGCGATCTCGAACCCTCGGTGCATCGCGATACGACGGGAACACGTCAGTGGCTCCCGCTTCGAGCAGGAGCATCGACAGCCGCTCGAGACCTTGGGCGAGCAACGCGCGGTCACGGGCCGTGAGTCGATAGGTGACGAGGGGGTCGGTGGTGCCAGGAAGGGAGATCACCCGCCCGCGACCCTCGCTGGTGATGGCCGCGTAGTAGACGGCGATGTTCGGCCAGTCGACAACGGCCGAGCCGAAATCACGCCAGTTGTCGAGCAAGGCGAGAGCGACCAGGCCGGAATGGCTGGCCGATCCACCGAAGGACAAGTCGGGGGCGAACTCTTTGACCTGATGCACCGGAACGTCGTCGGGAACGTTGATCGGATCTGCGAATCGGGCGGCCAACTTCACGGTCGGGTGAACGGCCAGAGTGTGGCCGATGTTGCGGCGCAGTCGGGAACGTTGCAGGAGGGCCGGCGTGTGAATGGCGCCGGCGCACACGAACACGTCGCGGAAACGAATCGTGTCGCGACGTCCGTCATGGTGCGTCACGTGAGCCACGGTCGCCCGATCGCCACGGAATTCGAGTCGGTCGACGCGGCAGTCGTAGACGAGTCGGGCTCCGGCGCGTTCGGCGCGCGGCAGATACGTGCGCGTCATCGACTGGCGCTGGCCTCGGCGCGGATCGCCTTCGGGATAGGTCATCCAACGGGGACTCTCGTCGCTCTTCCAGCCCAGACGGTCGGCTCCGCGCTGCAGAGCCAACGACGGTTCTCCGGCCGGACCGGGAAGAGGTTGGACGCTGAGTGCCGCTTCGACCTCGGCGGCCAGTGTGGCCACGTCGTCGGGATCGAGATCGTCGATTCGCCAACCCTCTCGCCAGCGGGCCACGACGTCGGTGGGCGGCTGGCGATAGAGGCCACTGTTGACTTCGGTGCCGCCGCCGGCGCAGCGCCCTTCGGTGTAGGCGATACTCGGTCGTCCGAGTGCCACGGTGACCCCGCCACCGCGGTACTGGCGATTCATCTGTTCGAGGGAGAACGGAACGATCGACCCTTGTTCGACGAAGGAGCCCTCTTCGGCGACGATCACGTCGAGTCCGGCTTCGGCGAGGAGGGCCGCCGTTGGTGCGCCACCGGCTCCCGAGCCGATCACGAGGACGTCGCAGGTCAGCGTCACGGCACGGTCCGTGTTCGGGATTCCGCCCCGGTCGGTGTGGTGTCCGGCCAGGTCTCCCAGATGTAGGCGTACGACAACGAGCGCAGGAGCCGGAAGTACTCGCCGACGAGGGGAAGAGCCATGCGTGAGAGTCGAACGATCACGCCGTCGCCTCCCAGAGTTCGCACTCCGGCCACGAGCGTTGCGACCACCGAGACTCCGAGCCGCATGGGACCGGGAAGGACACCGAGGCGACCCACGACGAAGGACACGACCACATGCCGACGATCGACGGCGAGATCGGGAAAGTCGTGGCCGAGAACGATGTCGCACGTCGAGGTCACGACGGAGGGCGGCGGAGTCCTCATGGCCCGTGTGAGGCTAGTCGCTGGCCGTCCGGACCCGCCGGGTAACGTCGTCCACGTGGGGGTGGAGCGTCGTCGGTTCGCCCGAACGGGAGTCGTCGTAGCGTCGGTTCTCGCCCCGTTCGTCTCGGTCCTGCTGGTGGTGCTCTCACAGGGACGTTGGTTCCCGGCCGGAGACATGGCGCAAGCCGAATTGCACATGCGGGGCTTCTTCGCCGACCCACCGCTCGTCGGCGCGGCCGGGCGCATTCTGACCGAGTCCGGTTTCCAGGGCAGTCATCCGGGACCGAGCCTGTGGGTCGCCATGTTGCCGATGTACCTCCTCGGCGGCCGGAGCAGTGCGGCGTTGATGGTGGCGGTCGTGTCGGTGCACGTGGTCTCGGCTGTTGCGGCCATCTACTTGGCTCGTCGACGGTACGGCTGGTCGGTGGCGGTCCTCGTCGCGTTCGTCATCGTTTTCTTCGTTCGGTCGGCCGGCCCCGATCTGGTCGTCGAACCATGGAATCCATGGCTGGCCTTGATGCCGTTCCTCGTGTTCGTCCTGCTCGTCGACGAGATCGTTCGTCGCCCGGTGTCGTGGCGGTGGATCGTGTCGGTCGTGCTCGTCGGCAGCCATTGCGTGCAGTGCCACGCGGGCTACGCACTGATCGTCGGGGTCGGACTGCTCGTCGTGGCGATCGTGCTGATCCGTCGACGTTCCTTTTCGACGATCGGTGCCGGATCGGTTGCCCTCGCCGTCGCGTGGGCCGCCCCACTGGTCGATCAGTGGCGACGCGAGCCCGGCAACATCTCGATCCTCGTCGATCATTTCGGATCACCGGGCGAACCCGGCATCGCCGTCGTGGACGCGCTGCGCATCGTCGCGACGCAGTTCAACGTGATCGGCCCGTGGTTGCTCGGTCCGGGTCCGTCCCGACCCGCCGAGACCTGGGCCCGGTGGCCGGGATTCGTCGCCTTGGTGGCACTCGCCGTGATCGCCCATCGGCGTGCCACCAAGACCGGTGACCGGGAACTGGCCGGTCTGCTCGCGACCGTCGCCGGGGGAGCGGCGATCGCCGTGTTGTCGATTCTGCGGCTCTTCGGCCCGTACTTCGAATACACCATTCGCTGGACCTGGATCCTCGCCGCGTTGCTGACGTTCGGGTCGGGATTGGCGCTCGTTCGATCGGCGCGCCCCGGTACGTCGAGTCGAGCGCCGGCGCTGCCGTTCTGGTTGGGCGGTTTGGTCGCCGCCGCAGTCGTCGCGAGTGTCAGTGCTGGTGTCGACGCCAAGATTCCCGGGGCGATCGACTCGCGCATCGTCGGCGACCTGGTTCCGCAGCTGGAATCCCACGTCGACGACGACACGGTGCTCCTGCGTTTCTGGGACCCGTACACGCTCGATGCGACGGGCTTCGGCACCATGCTCGAGTTGGAGCGCCGTGGCCACGATGTGCGGGTCGATCCGTCCTTCGCCGCGGCGGCACTTCCGCATCGAACGGCGACCGCCGATCTCGTCGATCAGGTGTGGTGGATCGTCGTCGGACCGATGAACGACCGGCTCGCCCGCGAACCCGACGTCGAACGTCTCGGCTACGTGAATCCCCGTTCGACCGACGAGCAGCGCGAGGCCGAGCGGCTGCTCGCCGACATCGAGGCCGGACTGATCGCCATTGATCGCTCCGAGTTGGTCGACCAGTTGTCGGCCCCGGGCGCATCGCTGTTGTTCGCCGAGCCCCCACTCGAACCCGAGGTGGCGGCGATGATTCGCGATCTGTACCGGCTCGGGCAGCCGGTCGGTGTGTACGTGTTGCCCGAGGGTCTCGACGTCGAATCGCTAAGGTGAATCCTCGTGCCCGTGGCCGTCGTCCTGCCCACCTACAACGAAGCCGAGAACATCGAGCGATTGCTGCGAGAGCTGCGACGGATCCTGCCCGAGGCTCGACTCGTGGTGGTCGACGACTCGAGTCCCGATGGAACCGGCGAGTTGGCCGAGCGGTGCGCGGTCGAACTGGGATCCATCGACGTGGTGCATCGCGCCGTCAAGGACGGGCTGGGCAATGCTTACCGCTTCGCATTCCGTCGAGTGATCGACGACGGATTCGACGTCGTGGTCACGATGGACTCCGACTTCTCGCACGACCCGGAGGTCGTGCCGAGTCTCCTCGCGCGAATCGACGCCGGAGCCGACGCCGTCATCGGCTCGCGCTACGTCCCGGGTGGCGGAACCCAGGACTGGCCGCTACATCGTCGGCTCTTGTCGCGTTGGGGAAACGTCTACACCGGGTGGATCCTCGGTGTCCGGGCTCGTGATTGCACCTCGGGCTTCCGTGCGTATCGCTCGTCGGCACTGTCGGCCATCGACCCCGACTCCACGCGGGCCGATGGATACGCGTTTCTCACCGAATTGGTGGTTCGCCTCAGTCGTCGGGAAGCGCGCATCGACGAAGTTCCGATCGTGTTCGTCGATCGCCGCTACGGCACGTCGAAGATGTCGTCGCGGATCGTGATCGAGTCGATGTTGCTCGTGACGCGCTGGGGACTGTCGCATCGAGTGCGACGACTTCGGGAGCGCGTGCTCAGCGGTCGGCAAGCTTCGACCTGACGGTCGAGCCGAGAGCCGAGTACCGCACGATGCAGTAGATGGCGCGAACGCCGTCTCGCCAACCGATCTTCTTGCCTTCGGCGTAGGTGCGACCGGAGTACGAGATGCCGACTTCGTAGATGCGGTACTTGCCACGAGCCAATTTGGCGGTGATCTCCGGTTCGAATCCGAACCGATCCTCTTCGATCTCGATGCTCTGGATCACCGACCGGCGGAAGCACTTGTAGCACGTCTCCATGTCGGTGAGGTTCAGGTCGGTGAACATGTTCGACAGCAGCGTGAGGAATCGGTTGCCCATCGAGTGCCAGAAGTACAAAACGCGATGCGGGCGGCCCGAGAGGAACCGGGAACCGAACACCACGTCGGCGCGGTCGTCGAGCAGCGGTTCGAGCAACACGCCGTATTCGCCCGGGTCGTACTCGAGATCGGCGTCCTGGACGACGACGAAGTCGGCCGTGGCGCGCGAAAAACCAGTTCTCAGGGCGGCACCTTTGCCGCGGTTGACCTCGTGCAGAACGACCGTGACTCGGGGGTCGGCGAGAGTGGCCAGGATGTCGCGAGAACGATCGGAGGATCCGTCGTCGACGACGACCACCTGGGCGACCCACGGGGAGGCCAGGACCTGATCGACGAGGGTGGCGATGGTGGCCTCCTCGTTGAAGCACGGCACGACGACCGACAGGCAGGGCGGAGGGGTCACGAGCGTTGGAGGCTAGCGCGACGGTTCGCGGCCGAGGGCGAGCGACGCGCCCCACATGACGAGACCGGCGAGCACGGGCTGGTGGGCGCGGGAGAAAACGCTCGGCCATCCGAACCCGGGCGCGGCTCCGGTGCGGATCTGCTGGGCGATCACGAAGAGCAGACCGAGCAGAACGAGCACGACTCCGACGCGACCCGTGAGAGTCAGCGCGTCGATTCCGGTGCGACGGCCGAAGAGATTCGAACGGGCGAGGGACGCACCGGCGAAGCACGCGATCGGAACGAGGGACCACGCCGGCGACACCGTGAGGGCGACGACCGCGATGGCAAGAACGGCGAGCGTGGTCGAGGTTCGAGGAGATCGTGCCGGCGGGGTCATGGAGAACACTCGAGTCTCCTGCGCCGTGCTCGAGGTCGGCGCGGATCGACGGCGACGTTCGAGGAGTGCGGCGGCGGCGACGATCGCGATCAGTGCGAGCCCCGAGGTGGCGAGCCCGATCCACACGAGGTTCTGCGGTCGCCATTCGGTACCGAACTCGCGCGGGGACGCCGAAGGTTCGACGATCCACACGTTGCGGCCGACGGCCGACGGACGGGGACCGTTCGACCAACCGTCGTTCCAGCCGTCGAAACCCTCGACGACACACGCGTTCGAACACGACGGCACCGTGAAGGTTCGGGTGGCGCGAGAGGTCTCGGTGGGCACCGATGCGGCGGTCGCACCGATCACGCGATCGGTGGCAGTGAACACGATCCGATCGACGTCGATTCCTGTGATCAGTCCACTCGTCGTTTCCAGTCGGTGGACTCCGTCGACGACGAACACGTCGTCGGAGCACACTTCGACATCGAACGGTGCGCCACTGAGCAATTCGTCGACGCGTCCCCGGAGACGAATCGACAACGGCTCACCGTCGAACTCGATCAGATCGTCGCGGCATTCCGTCGCCCACGTCCGGTCGAGGGATTGAATCGACGCTCCCGAGATCTCGGCGATCCCGATCGGATGCCGAAGCGATCGTCCGGTACGACGATCGAGGTGCATCCTTTCCTCGGCTTCGACCACGACGATCTCGAGACGGTCACCCTCGATGGGGTCGAAGTCGATAATGCCGTCGGGTCCGACGTCGACCTCCCGAGCCACACCCGAGCCGTTCGACACCAGCACTCGCCGGACCCGGGGCGACGAGTCGGGTTGAACGATCACCAATGAGCCGATCGGACCCACGACGGGAACGACGAGAGTCGGAGGTTCGTCACCGACCGCCGACCACCATGCGGTCGTGGGGTCCCCGTCGTGGGCACTCCACGAGGCCCAAGCCTGATGTCCGACCAGATGATCGACCGATTCGTCGGCGGTGGGAATCCGGAGACCGAACAGTTCGGCCACCACCCCCGTCGACGCTCGTGCCGACAGATGAGCGGTGACCTCGACATCGACGTCGAGATCGCCGGGCACCGTGAATTCGCGCACGAGGCGATGCTCGGGATCTTCGCGCCAGTCGTCGACCGGATCGGCGACGAGGCGCGTGAACACGAAAGCGTCCGCCGTGAGGCCGTCGGCGAGGGGAGCGACGCGGATCACCTCGGGACGGCGCAGTTCGATCGGCAACACTTCTCGGAATCCCACCGCATCACCGTGCGAGGCGGTGGCGCCGTCGTTCCAGGCGATCTCGGCGAGACGGATCTCGATGCGAGTCGCCGGTCGATCGAGGACGATGTTCGTCGAGTCGTCGAGTTGGTGTCGGATCCAGGCGTCGTCGTCGGCGCGGATCTCGACGACGGTGACCCAACGGTCGCGCTCGGTCGCTCGTTCGAGAACGAGGGAGTCGAGAGGACCATCGCTGGTGATCGTGAAGACGTGGCCACGCGGGTCGCGCTCGTCGCCCACCAGCCAGGCCGTGTTCGGATCGCCGTCCAGCGCCATGGCGGGTCGGTACTCGGGCCAGTACGACAACTCGGTGCCGTAACCGGTGGCGACCGCTTCGATCGCCTCGGTCCGCACGATCGTCTCAGCGGGCCCGAAGGAGGTGAGCGGCAGACGTTGGTCGTACACGTCGATGAACGACACGACCCCGGTCTCGGACTCGGTGGCCCCCCAGACCTCTTGAGAACTCCGCCAATGGTGCGCGCGTCGGCGTGACGAGTCGGTCACCACGACCGGTCCGATCGGCAGGCGACTCGGCGAGCCGCTCGTCGTGTCGATGGTCGCCGGATCGAGAACCACGTTGTGGCCGTCGATCAGTCCGGCACTCGCTGCGTCGACGAGACCGGTTCCGTCGGCGCGTATCCACGTCGGTTCGGTGCTCACTCGGACGGGCGCAGACGGGTCGTCGACCGACCACAACGAGATCTCGGGAAGGGCGAGTGGGGGCGCCAGGATCTGATCGGCCGACCAGAAACGATCGGCGAGATTGATCGACGGTGAGCCGAAGTCAGCGAGACGCGTGAGACCGGGCGGATCGTCACCCATGAGCGACGCGGCACGTTCGGGTCGAATGGTGCCGAAGCGTTCGTACTGATGCGAGTTGGCGACCATCACCGTGTCGGCACCGAGCAGGCGGGCCATCGGTGCGATGGACGCCGGATCGAGGCGACCTTCCTGGAAGGCGTCGTCGAAGGCGTAGAGAGCGTCCATGTACGGCGCACTGCCGAGAGGAAGCCAATCACGGCTCACGAATCGCTTGTCGGTGAGCGCCGGCAGGATCGGATCGACGGGGTACCCCCAGCGATAGGCCGCCGACTCGATCCCCGGAACGAGCAGGACCGCGCCGTCGTGGCCGGCGGCCAGTCGCGCGTCGAGGAAGCGAGCGGCCTCGGTCCACGCCGTCGGAACGTTCTCGGGACGTTCGAGCACCGGATCGACCAGGCGACCGGTGAACGATGCGGGCAGGTTCAGGACCGCGAGGACGACGATCGATGCGGGCGCGAGCACGGAGCGTCGGTCGCCCCACGAGCGAGCGAGCGACCATTGGCGCGCCCGCGTCGCGACGGCTCCGGCCCCGAGCGCGAGCACCAACACGACGAGGGGTGCCGCTCGCGTCGACGATCGCAGAGCGAGACTGATGGCACTGGTCGGATCGTCGGCCGCCCACGACCACAGCGGCGACGGATCGGCGAAAGGGTGCGCACCGACGGCGAGCACGGTGCCGATCACGAGCACGATCGCCGCCGGTCGACGGATCTCGACCGGAAGACGAGCGACACCGACCAGACCGATGGCGACCAACGACAGCCCGGCGACGAGCACGACACCGACCCCCATGTACGGCTCGGCCGCACTGGTGAGTTCGACGGCGACGTTGCGGTCGTAGAACAACCAGTAGCCGAGACCGCGCAACACCTCGAGTGAGGTCGAGGTGGCGGCGGTCGACGGCAGCGTCTCACTGAAAGACAGGACTGCGGCGCCGAATCGACCTTGCGTCGCGAGTCCGAGGATCCACCAGGCGTTCACCAGAACGGCCACGGCACCGAGACCGACCACGAGACGAAGCGTCGAACGCCACGACGTTCTCGCCCGACTCTCCATGACGATCCACACCAACGGGGCCGGCGCGATCATCGCCAATGCAGTGGCGTTGAGGCCGCCGGTCGACGCGACCAGGAGAGCCCAGATCGCCACGTCTCGCGCGCGACGATGACGTGCGATCGTCACGCTGACGGCCAAGATCCAACCGAGCAGACTCCACGGAAGAAGGAGAGCCGACGTGCGCGAGACGTACGGGAGCACGTACGGCGAGAGTTGGTACACGACCGCCGCCACCACGGCGGTCGTGGCGGGCAAGCCGAGTCGACGGGCGAAGAACAACACGCCGGTGCCGGCGAGGACGAACAGGGTGCCGATCCAGAGCCGATGAGCCACCCAGTCCGGTGTCGACAGAACGATGTCGAAGAACCAGTAGAAGGGTCCGCTCGGCCAGAGGTAGCCCACGTTCTGATGCGGAACCCATCCGCTGAACTGTCGGGTGTCCCATGTCCAGATGGAGTCGGCGACCAGTCGCGACGGATCGAGGTAGAGCGAGAGTTTGGTGTCGCCGGGAACCCGTCCGGGCGCGCTCAACAGTGCGGGCAGATAGGCGAGGAGGGCGAGACCGAGGACGGGGCGAGCACGCTCGCCGATCACGGAATCGCCCCGTACACACCGTAGAGAGCGGTGAGCGCCGTGAGTCCGGTCCCGCACATCGCCAAGAGGTACGGCCACCAGTGACGCCGCCGTTCGTGGTCGAGCCAGACGGCCGCGGCGACGAACAACGGAAAGGCGGTGAACAAGAAGCGAGGCCGAGCGGTCACCGTCGCCGGAAGGAGCATCAGCGCGACCACCACTGCGCTGTACGCCGCAGCCGGAAGAGGGAGGCGCACCTTCCACGCGATCCACACCACGGCGATGGTGGCGAGAAAGGCGACGGCCGTGATGAGATCGGTCGGCGAGGTGAGAGGTTTGGTGAAGGCCTCGAGGGTGTTGCGAATCGCGGTGAGACCGAAACTCGCTCCTTCCTTCCAGGCTTCACCCTGGACGCGGAACCACACGCGTGACTCTCCGGCATGACGGTCGATCCACAGCTGGTAGGCGACGAAACCGATGGGCGCGAGCACGGGAGCCACGAGCGCACTCCACCGGCGGGAGCGACGAACGGCGACGACGGCCGCGACCGCGGTGGCGATCACGAGGGCCACTCCGTTGGGCCGAGTGGCCGTGGCGATGGCGGCGAAGAGTCCGGCCACGAACCATCGTTCGCGAGACAGGGCCAGGAGGCAGGCGGCGGCGAGAGTGAGCAGCAGGGCTTCGCTGTAGGCGAATGACAGCACGAAACTGCCGGGGAAGAAGGCGATGAGGACCATGGCGGGTCGAGCCGCACGATCGCCGAACCACTGACGAGCGAGCAGACCGACCAGAACGACGAAGACCGCTCCGAGGATCACGTTGACGAACAAGGCGGCGAAGGTGTCACCGCCGGGCAGGATCCGATCGGCCGTGCGAACGAGCCATGGATACATCGGGAAGAATGCGACCCGAGCTTCGGGATCGTCGTAGGTGATTCCGCTCGGTACGTAGTCCGGATAGCCGCGGCGAACGATCCGCAGGTACCAGATCCCGTCCCACGAGGTGAGAACGTCGAGAATCATCGACGACGCCGAGCGAGGCAGCACCGCCTCGCGCGCGTGCGGATCGGGTTTGTCGAAGAAGCCCCAGATCAAGCGCTCGCGCAACTTGTTGTCGTCGGCTCGCATCTCGGCCCCGACGATGCCGGCGCCGATCAGTATGCAGATCCGGGACAGCACGTAGGCCAGCGCGGCGTGTCGGAGTGCCGTTCGCCAGAGGAGAGAGGAGTCGGAGGGTGCCGCGATCGAGGTCATGGGACGGTACGACCCCGGATGGGTCGCTCCGACGCTACACGGTGCGCCGACGGCGGGTCGGTAGGGGCAGACTGAGGTGCATGTCGACCTCCGCAACGTCCGCTGATCCCGTCGTCCTCGAGTGGCCCCGCCCGGGTGTGGCGCTACTCCGACTGAATCGGCCGGATCGTCTGAACGCCATGACGAGCGAACTCGTGCAGAGTCTGCATCGCCACTTCGACGAACTGTCGGTGCATCCCGATTGCCGGGTCGTGATCCTGACCGGTGCCGGACGGGGCTTCTGCGCCGGACTGGATCTGACGGGGTACGGGCTCGCCCCTCACAGCGAGAACATCGGCGCGACTCAGCGTGGCTTCGCGACCCAGAAGCACATCGCCACTCTGGTCACGCACATGCGGTCGATGCCACAGCCGGTCATCGCTGCGGTGAACGGTGCGGCGGCCGGTGGAGGACTGGCCCTGGTGCTGGCGAGCGACGTACGTCTCGGTGCCGAGTCGTCCAAGTTCAACGTGGCCTTCGTGCGGATCGGCTTCTCGGCCTGTGACATCGGGACGTCGTGGTTGCTGCCGCGCATCGTGGGCGTGGCGCGGGCGCAGGAGTTGATGCTCACCGGTCGCGTCTTCGACTCGGCGGAGGCCTATCGCATCGGTCTCCTCGTCGACGTCGTTCCCGACGAGCATCTGCTCGACGCGGCTCTCACCAAGGCCGACGAGATCATGCGCAACACACCGTTCGGGATCGCCCTCACCAAGGAAGCGATGTGGACCGCGCTCGAGATCCCCGGCATGCAAGCCGCCATCGATCTGGAGAACCGCCAGCAGATCCTGAGCAGTCACACCGACGACGCGCGTGAAGCCATGATGGCCTTCGTCGAGAAGCGGCCGCCGAGTTTCGGCAACCGCTGAGACGTTCGCGCGGGGCCCGCTCAGCGCCTCAGGTGCGCACCGTGACGGGTGCTTCGCCGCCGTGCAACGGGTAGTGGCACGCCACGAAGTGGCCCGATGCGATCTCGCGGATCTGGGGCTCTTCGGTGCGGCACCGATCCTGCGCGTTCGGGCAGCGCGGGTTGAATCGACAGCCAGTCGGCGGAAGCACCGGTGAGGGTGGCTCACCTTGCACGCCCACCTCGGCGATGGGAGCCGTGGGATCGGCGACCGGGATGGAATCGATGAGCACCTTGGAGTACGGGTGGGCCGGACGATCGAACAATGCGCCTGGCTCGGCGATCTCGCACATCTTGCCCAGGTACATCACGGCGACCCGGTCGCTGATGTTCTTCACCACCGCCAGGTCGTGGGCGATGAAGATGAGCGTGAGGCCGCGGTCTCGCTTCAGGTCCTCGAGGAGGTTCAGCACCTGCGCCTGGACCGACACGTCGAGGGCCGACACTGGTTCGTCGCAGATGATCATCGACGGCGAGAGCACCAGGGAGCGGGCGATCGAGATGCGCTGACATTGACCACCGCTGAACTGGTGGGCGCGACGTCCGGCGGCCGCTGCCGGGTCGATGCCGACTTCCTCGAGCACGGCCTTGGCCGTGGCTTCACGATCGGCCTTGGTGCCCACTCCCCAGATGTTCAACGGCTCGGTGACGATGTCGAGAACACTGCGTCGCGGGTTGAGTGACGAGATGGGGTCCTGGAAGATCATCTGGATCTTGGTGCGCAGCTTGCGCATCTCGTCGCTGCCGAGGGCCGTGAGGTCGGTTCCCTCGAACCAGATCCGACCCGACGTCGGCTTGGGGAGCTGCATGATGGCGCGGCCGGTGGTCGACTTGCCGCAGCCGGACTCGCCGACGATGCCGAGGGTCTCGCCACGACGGACGTCGAAGGAGATGCCGGAGACGGCGTTGACCTTGAGACCGGTGCGGCCGACGGGGAACTCGACGACCAGATCCTCGACTCGAAGGACCGAATCGTCGCGAAGGTGACTCTTTCCGCTACCGGCCATCAGCTCACCTCGACCTTGGAACTCGACGTCGACAACGTCACGTTGACCTCGTGCCAGCGCTCGGATCCCACCGGATGGTGACACGCGAAGAGGTGGCCCGGTGAGGCCTCCTCTAGTTCGGGAGGCGTTGTGGTGCACACGTCGGTGGCGTAGTGGCAACGCGGACTGAACCGACATCCGCTCGGCGGCGAGATCAAGTTCGGCGGACGACCGCCGATGGTGACGAGTCGAGTGTGACTCGGGCTCTCGATCTTGGGAATGCTGCGGAAGAGGGCCTCGGTGTACGGCATCTTCATCGAGGCGAAGAGGGTGCTCGTGGCGGCCTTCTCGACGATCTGGCCGGCGTACATGACAATGATCTCGTCGGTGTGGCCGGCGACCACGCCGAGATCATGGGTCACGAGTACCAGCGACATGTTGCGATCTCGACGCTGGCGCTCGATCAGGTCGAGGATCTGCGCCTGCACCGTCACGTCGAGCGCGGTGGTCGGTTCGTCGGCGAAGAGGACCGACGGGCCGCAGGTGAGAGCCATGGCGATCATGACGCGCTGCCGCATGCCGCCCGAGAGTTCGTGGGCGTACTGCCGCATGCGCTTCTCGGGCTCGGGGATGCCGACGTCGGACAACAACCGAAGGGCGGTCTCGGCGGCGGTCGCTCGGTCGTAGCCGAGGTGGATCTGCAGCGGCTCGATCAACTGTTTTCCGATCCGGATCACCGGGTTGAGCGAGGTCATCGGATCCTGGAAGATCATGGCCATCTCGGCGCCCCAGATCTTGCGCCGTTCCTTCAAGGTCATGGTCGTGAGTTCGCGTCCCTCGAACATCACCGACCCGCCGCGTACGACGTTGCGACGGGGGAGAAGTCCCATGATCGATCGCGAGAGAACGGTCTTTCCGCAACCCGACTCGCCGACGATGCCGAGGCGTCGGCCCCGATCGAGGGAGAACGAGACGTGATCGACCGACTTCACCACACCGATGGGAGTTGCGAAGTAGGTGTGAAGGTCGTCGACGTCGAGAAGTCGACCGGTCTCGCGGCGGGATTCGGCCTGCAGTTTCATCAGCCGATGGCCTCCTTGATCCGGAACTTCTCGCTCAGGACGTCACCGAGCAAGTTGATGGCGAGCACGGTGAGGAACAGCACGACGGCCGGCATGATGGCCATCCACCAGGCCGTCTCGAGCTTCTGCTGCCCGCCGAAGATCATCGACCCCCACGTGGGTGTGGGCGCGCTGACCGACAGTCCGAGATAGGCGAGTGCACCCTCGGCCACGATGAGGATGGCCATGCCGGTGATGGCGAAGGTGACCATGGCCGGCATGACGTTGGGCAGGATCTCGCGGGCGATGATCCGACCGTTCTTGGCACCCAGGCTGCGCGCCGCCAGCACGAACTCGCGTTGTGCGTACACCATGGTGTTGGCGCGCACGAGACGAGCGATCGGAGGAATCGACAGGATGACCAAGGCCAGGATGATCGGGCCGATGGATCTCGACTCGGCCTCGTCGGCACCGGACGATCCGAAGAAGCCGACGATGAAGATGGCGAGCAGGAGAGCCGGGAACGACAAGAAGATGTTCATGATCGTGTCGATCACCTTGTCGGTTCTCTTGCCGACGTAGCCCGCGATCAGGCCCAACGTGCCGCCGATGAGGATGCCGAAGACGATCGACATGGCGCCGATCAACAGCGAGTTGCGCGCTCCGAACATGGATCGGCTGAAGATGTCGAAGCCGTTGGTGTCGGTGCCGAAGAGCCCGACTCGTTCCGGAGCGTCGCCGACGACCGGGCGAGTGGTGTCGGAGAAGGTGGCCCAGAACGGCGGGCGCTCCGAGAGCAGCGGATTGGGGTCGACATGCGTTCGACAGTCGGCCTTTTCGGCGAACTGTTCGCAGGAGTGCTTCACGTACGGGAGCCACGAGGCGCCGACGGCCGTGAAGACCAGGAAGACCAGCCAGACGATCGACAGCCACTTGGCCACCTGGCCGCGCTTGCGATACTTGGTCGGTTTCTGGGTGTCGGCGGATGTGCCGGCGTCGTCGCCGGCACTCGGCGTCGGCGTGAGCGTCTCAGACACTGCGGGCTCCTCTCACGCGCGGGTCGAGCAATCCGTAGACGATGTCGGCCAGGAAGTTGATGAACACGTACACGAGGGCGAGCACCACCACGGTGATCTGCACCAGACGGAATTCGGAACTGAAGATGCCGACCACCGTCTTTCGGCCGAGACCGTTCAGGTTGAACGCGGTCTCGACCACGACCGAACCGCCGACGAGGGCACCGACGTTGACGGCGGCCGCCGTGAGCAACGAGAAGAGCGAAGGTCGCAGAGCGTGGCCGAAGAGGATGTGAGAGGTGCTGAGTCCCTTCGCTCGCGCCGTGGTGATGAAGTCGGATTGGAGCGTGTTGATGAGGTCGGAGCGAAGCAGTCGCATGTAGGTGGCGGCGAGCGGCAGAGCCAACACGAGAGTCGGCAGGAAGAAGTTCTTGAAGTGGTCGAACGGCGCTTCGAAGAAACCCACGTTCTTCGACAGGGCTGGGAAGATCTTCCACCGCACGGTGAACAACAATCCGAGCACCGTGGCGAGCACGTAGTTGGGCAACGAGATGAAGCCGAACGAGACCGTGGTCGACACACGGTCGAAGACGCCGCCGTTGCGATAGGCGGCGAGCAGGGCGAGTGGTATCGCCAACAACAGCGCGACCAACTGGGCATAGACCATCAGACGCAGCGAGATCTGCAGTCCGTCCCAGATGGAGGAGCGAACCGACTGGTTGCCACCGAAGGTGACTCCCCAGTCGAAGGTGACGAGGTCTTTCACGAAGTAGCCGTATTGCACGACGGCCGGATCCCGCAGGTGGACCTCGTCGAGGATCGCGTTGCGATCCTCTTCGGTGAACACACCTTGGCCGGTGGAGGCAATGATGCGTTCCTCGGCGTTGGGGATCGCCCCGAGCGCCAGGGACACCACGAAGGTGACGACGAAGACGACGATGACGAGTTGTATCAACTTCTGACCGAAGTATCTCACGTCGTTCCTTTCGTGGGTCCCAGGCGCTCGGTCACGATGTGATCAGCCGGCCTTCCAGATGGTGGACGGATAGAAGGTGCCGGCGATACCGGAGCCCTCGAGTGCTTCCATGCCACCGGGCAGGATCAGGTTGGCCGCTGCGAAACCCTTGAACTCGGGCTTGTGGGCGATCATCCACACCTGGTACGAGCCCCAGAGGTTGTAGCACTCGGTGGCGAACAGGCGGTTGACCTCTTCGGCGATCTCCTGCTTGCGCGCCGGATCGGTGATGGCTCGGTTCTCCTCGAGCAGCGCGTCGAGGGCCGCGTCCTTGATGCGGCCGAAGTTGAGAGCGAGCGATCCCACGTCGAGCGACGACGACGAGTGCCACCAGAAGTACTGCTGGTCGAGGTCGACGCCGCCGTGGTTGCGCCACTGGAACACTTCGAAGTTGCCGAGAAGAGCCGTCACGATGTAGTTGGCCTGATCGATCTGGTCGATGGTCACCTCGTCCATGCCGGCCTCTTCCCACCAGCCCTTCTGGTAGTTGGCGATGACCAGGTTGGTGGCGTCGGTGGTGGTCGCCAGGGCGATCTTCAGTTCACCCGGGTTCTCGGCCTTGTACTCGGCGATGAGTTCCTGGGCCTTGGCCATGTCCTGGACCAGCGGGTAGCCCGAGTCCTCGAGATAGCCGACCTGGTCGGGCGAGAAAGGCCCGTTGGCCAACTGATTGACGCCGAAGCTCACGACCTCGTTGACGGTGGCGTTGTCGGTGGCGTGAGCCATGGCACAGCGCACTCGACGGTCGGCGATGGGCGAGCCTTCCTTGGTGACGTGCAGCAAGGTGTAGGCGGTCTCGCCGTTCTTGGTGATCTCGATCGACTCGAAGTCGGACGACTCGCGGAACTCGGTGATCACTTCGCCGTTGCCGGAGTGGAGGACGTCGATGTCGCCGGCCTTCAGGGCGTCGCGACGCTTCAGGCCGTCAGTGATCGGAATGAACTCGATCTCGTCGAGATACGGATACGGAGCGTTCCAGTAGTCGGCGTTCTTGGTGCCCTTGTAGTACTCGTTGGGCTTGTAGTCGGCGTAGACGAACGGACCGGTGCCGACCGGTTGCGACTGCAGAGTCGCGTCGGCGTCGGAGGCGGCCAGCCAGGTGGGCGAGGCCATGTAGCCGATCTGACCGGTGAGGAACCACGGGAAGGTGGCCCACGGCTTCTTGGTGGTGGCAACGGCGGTCATCGGATCGGCCGGGTCGACCTCGATCGACGCCAGGTCGAGGAGGGCCGTGCCGGTGAGCAGGGCCGACTGATGGCGCGAAATGTTGTCGACGATCGCCGCACCGTCGAAATCGGTGCCGTCGTGGAACTTCACACCCGTGCGGGCGGTGATGCGCCATTCGGTGAAATCGGCGTTCGGCGTGACCGACTCGGCGAGGTAGGGCTGCGGCTGATTGTCCGAACCCGGAATCATCAAGGTGTCGTACACCGTACGGGCGACCATGTGACAGGAGATGGCGCAGACCATGGCGGCGGGAGTCCACGGCGACGAAGTGTCGGCTTCGAGGCCCATGACCAATTTGCCGCCCGGAACCGGAGTCTCGGTGTCGGCGGGCGGCTGGGTGGCCGGAGTCGGAGCAGTCGTCTCGGCCGGCGCGGCCGTGGTGTCGCCTCCGCTACTCGACGAGCCTCCGTCATCGCCACCGCAGGCCGCGGCCAGAAGACCGAAGCTCACGGCGATGGCGCCGATCAGGACGCCAGGACGACGCCTGACGTGTGATGCAGATTTCACGTGTTTCCCCCTTGTCGTACGGAGTTCCGAACGGAACACCACTGATGCGTCGTGACGTCAGGGGTCAGTGTGGCTCCAGCGACCCCCCTCGCCGGTAGACGCCCGTCAATCTAGTTGCCTGAGCCGGGCGGTCAAGGAGTTCGTGCGAACTGTTCACCGGCCCGTTGTCGATTGGTTCGTCGCCGGGGTCATGATGGACCGATGGTCGATTCCTGGCGCTTGCGTTCCGACGGAATTCGGGTCCCGCGTCCGGACCGGCTTCCCCCCTCGGCGCGTCATCGCGACGACGTGCTGCGGGCCCATGACGAGGCGGTGAATCGTCGGGCGCCCACGTATCGAGATCCGATTTCGGGTCTGTCGGTGTTCACCGGTTCGTTTCTCGCCGAACGCGGGTACTGCTGCGAGAGCGGTTGTCGGCATTGCCCGTACGAGATCGGGAAGTGACCGTCGCACTAGGTTGGACCCGTGCCCGAACGTCTGCGCCGTCAGCTCCTCATCCGCAGTAACCGCCCGGTCGATCTCGACGAGTGGGACACCGCCGACACCTTGGGCTGGAACAAGGACGTCGCCAAGGGCGAATTGGCCAAGGTGCTCGGCCAGATGGCCTTCGTGCAGCACAGACTCATGGCCGAAGCCCGTCAGAGCCTGTTGATCGTCCTCCAGGGTCGGGATGCTTCGGGTAAGGACGGTCTGGTGCGGCACGTCATGACCGGAATGAATCCGGCAGGTGTTCGAGTGGTCAATTTCAAGGTGCCGGCCGGGGTCGAGAAGCATCACGACTATCTCTGGCGCTGTCATCAGGCGTGTCCCGCACGCGGTGAAGTCGGGGTCTGGAACCGTAGTCATTACGAGGACATCTTGGTGCCACGTGTCAAAGGCCTCGTTCCCGAGGCGGTGTGGCGTCGTCGGTATCGCCACGTCCGCGACTTCGAGCAGATGCTGGCCGACGAGGGAACGAGAATCCTGAAGTTCTATCTGCACGTGTCGCACGACGTGCAGCGTCAGCGCTTGCAGAAGCGAATCGACAATCCCGAGAGCAGTTGGAAACACGACCCCAGCGATCTGTCCGACCGTGAGTTGTGGCCCGCGTACTCCGAGGCGTATTCGGAACTCCTGCGCGAGACGTCTCGACCTCACGCTCCGTGGTACGTGATACCCGCCGACAACAAGTGGGTTCGCGACCTGGGTGTGGCCAAGATCGTGCTCGACGAACTGCGCGACATGAATCCGCAGCTGCCGTTGCCCGAGAAGTCGTTGAAGGGGATCAAGGTCCTCTGAGTCGTCGATCGTCGATCGTCCGGTTTCGATCGCCCCGGTCCGTTGACTTCTCGTACGAATTTTCTCCGTTCTTCGTCGTGCGGTCTACATTTGCGACGTAGGTGACGAGCTAGGCGTCGAATCGAGGAGGCAAAGTGGCCGACGAGCGGGAGATCATGACGTGGGAAGTCTTCGGCGTCGCCTCGCGGGCCTTGGCCCAAGCGGTGGCCGATGACGGGTACGAGCCCGACATGATCCTGTCGATCGCCCGTGGTGGCTTGTTGATCGGTGGAGCCCTCGGCTACGCGTTGGCCGTCAAGAACGTCTACACGATGAACGTCGAGTTCTACACCGGCGTCGACGAACGTCTCGAGGTGCCGCGCATTCTTCCGCCCGCTCCTGATTTCGTCGATCTCGCTGACGCGCGGATCCTGATCGCCGACGACGTGGCCGACACCGGCCACACGTTGCGCAGCGTCCAGCAGTTCTGTGCCGGCAAGGTGGGCGAGGTTCGTACCGCCGTTCTCTACGAGAAACCGCATTCGGTGGTGCAGGCCGACTACGCCTGGAAGAGGACGTCGCTCTGGATCAACTTCCCGTGGAGCGATCAGGAGCCGGTGATCGACCGGGGTGTGCGCGACTTCTGATCGCGTCTCACAGATCCTGCAGCACGGTGGTCGCGCAGTGGCGGCCGCTCGCTCCCCAGATGCCGGCACCCGGGAACGTGGCCGCTCCGCACAGGTACAGGCCGGGTACGTCGACGCGGTAGCGCGTGAGTTCGCGGGGTTTGCCGCGCAGGGCGGCGATGGGTCCGCCGGCGAAACTCGTCGCGTGGCCCTCGGGCATGTGGAAGTCGGACTCGTAGCGATCGGGGGTCATGGCGCGCCATTCGCCGAGGCCGTCCAGGAATCCGGGCTCCAGCAGCGACGCGTACCTCTCGAGCCAACGCCGTGGTTCGGGTGACTGCGGCCAACCGCCTGGGTGGTGATACGGCGTGAAGAGCACTTCGAGACTGAACACGTGACGGTCAGGTGGCGCCATCGACGGATCGAGAACCGTCGGAACGTTGGCGAACATCACCGGACGTTCGGCCACGCGGCCCGACTCGATGTCGATCCAGGCGCGGTGCATCTCGCCGACGGACGGCACGATCATCGCCGAGGGGATCAACGACGTCCGGTCCGCCGACGACACGCTCGTGTACGCGGGCAGGTGAGCGACGATGGCGTCGATCTTGCTCTCGTACCCGGGCTGATGTGGTTGCGACCGCCAGCGCTCGACGGTGGGTCCGGCGGCGCGAGGAACGTGCTGGAGCCATTCGAGCAGGGTGCGTCGCGGGTCGGCCGCCGACACGACGGCGCGGGAGCGCACCACGTGGCCATCGGACGTGCGAACTCCGATTGCTCGATCGTTCTCCACGACGATGGACTCGACGCGAGTCGAGGTGAACAGGCGTCCACCGCCGGAAGACAGAGCCGACGACAACGCAGCGGCGAGGGCACCGCTACCGCCGACCGGGCGACCCACCTGTGCGACGTGGCGGAACGCGAACGTGAGCGCTCCGAGTCCGGTGCCGGGTAGTTCGGGGGAGAGGCCCCACACGACCGGACCGGTGGCGAGGGCGGGCGCGAAGACGCGTTCGTCGCGGAAGAACGATCGCATCACGTCGGCCGCGCTCATCGAACTCCACTGGAGGAGTCGGCGCACGCCGCGACCACCACGGGACACGACGGTGCGGACGAGCGAGCCTCGCCACGGGCCGGCCGCGGCGGCGTCGAGGACGAGTCGGGCGATGGGCAGGGCGGCCTGAGCGTAACGGCGGTAGTTGTCGGCTTCGTGAGGGTATGTGCGGCGCAGTTCGTCGACGGTGTCGTCGACCGATTTCCAGACGGACCAGGCCGGACCGCCGTCCCACGACAGGTTGAGTTGCGACGGTTCGGCGTCGAGGTAACGAAGACCGTGAGCCGCCAGATCCAGTTCGTCGTGCACGGGGGTGGTGCGGAACGTGATGTGATCGCAATTGCAGATGTTGACCACTCCGCCGCCGAACGACTCCGATGCCGAGCAGCCGCCGACGTCGGAACGGGCCTCGACGAGAACGACGTCGAGGCCGGCGCGCGACAGATAGTTGGCGGCGATCAAGCCGTTGTGTCCGGCGCCGATGACGACGACGTCGCACGTCGACGGAAGTTGGTTGATCATCGAACGACGATTGTGCCACACCCGACCGAACCACCGTCGGTGGATAGTGTCACCTCATGACCCGTCATCTGGCGAACTTGCGCGGTCCCGAGGTCGATCGACTCCTGTCGTCGTCCTCGGTCGTCGTCCAACCCTTGGGTGCCGTCGAACAGCACGGTCCGCATCTTCCGTTGAACACCGATCTCGCCATCGCCTCGGCGGTGGCCGAAGCCGCGGTCCCGCGGGCCGTGGCGGAGGGAGTCGACGCGTGGTTGCTACCGCCCCTCGCCTACACGAAGAGCAACGAGCACGCGTGGAGTGCGGGCACGATCTGGATGTCGGCGCGCACCATGCTCGCAGTGCTGGAGGACATCGGCCGCTGTGTGGCTGCCACCAAGGCGCGCAAACTGGTGTTCCTGAACGGGCACGGCGGGAACAGTGCGCTGGTCGCCATGGCGAATCGTGAGCTTCGCTTGCAGTTCGGTCTCGAAACTTTTCTCGCCCATCCGACCCAACCGGCCGATCAGGGAGGTGCGTCGCCGCCGTCGGAACTCGGCATGGGTGTGCACGGTGGAACCGACGAGACGTCGATGATGTTGCATCTCCATCCCGAACTGGTCGACATGTCGAAGGCGATCCGCGACGTTCCCGAGCATCTGGCCGCCAATCGGCACGTGCGCTTCGGCGGATCGGTCGCCTTCGGCTGGCTCAGCGACGACTTCGGCGATCACGGGCACATCGGTGATCCGACGCAGGCGACGGCCGAACTCGGTCGACGGTTGTTCGACGGTGCGGTGTCGACGTTCGTGGAAGTGCTCGCCGAGGTGTCGACCTTTCGACATCGCGCCTGAGTCCGAACGCGACAGAGGGGCCGGTTGCCCGACCCCTCTGTCGCGTTCGTTCGATTCGTCGAACCGAGCCGGATCAGAGTCCGATCGACGTGTCGATGAACTCGTTGGTGTACAAGTCCTCGGCGGTGAGGTCGGCCGGAACTTCGAGGCCGGCGGTCTTCATCTGCTCGAGCACCTTGTTGGCTCGCTCGAAGTCGAAGTCACCGAGGGTCGAGTTGGGGCCGTTGCCCACCAGGCCGAGTTCCTTCATGGTCTCGACCGAGTAGTTGGCCACACCTTCGCCGTAGACCCAGAAGTCGGCGAACTTGGCCACGGCATCGACGATGATTCCGATGGTGCGTGCCGGATCGTTGATGAAGTCGATGGCGGCCTGCTGGACGATCGGCACGAAGAGCTTGAGGCACTCGGAGAGAGCGTCCTTCTGCTCGGCGCGGATCGCCAACGGTGCGGCGTAGATCTCGAATCCGGCGTCGTGGATCAACTGGTACGCGACAGGCTTGCCCCACTCGGTGAACTCGTTCTCGTACTGCCACGGCTCGGCCGACGCGAAGCCCTGCTGAGCGATGGCGCCACCCTCGGCGATGAAGCGGGTCGGAGCGCCGTCGTACGACGGGTCGACCTGAGCTTCGCTCACCACTCCTTCGGCCAAGAAGACCGAGAGGTACGAACCGCCGGCGAACACGTTCATGGTGATGCCCTGTTCACCGAGATCGGCGATGGTCTCGACGTCGGGATAGGTCTCGGGATCCCACATGATGATCTGCGGGTTGATCTCGAGCGGGGCGACGACGGCCAGCGTCTTGATCGAGTCGTAGCTGAAGGCTCCGTCGTCGGTGGAGATGTAGCCCATGGTGATGGACTCGTCGGCGGCCATGGTGGCCGAGACCGGCTGGAAGCCGATGGCCGGGCCGCCCGTGCGCACTTCGATGTCGACGCCGGTGTCGGCGCCCGACGAGTCGATCAGTGAACCCTTCACGGTCTTCTTGCCGGTGTCGACGACATAGTCGTCGCCGACCATCTCGTAGAGAGCACCGTGTTCGGACTCGGGGAACCAGTCGGTCTGGATGACGATGGTCTCGGGGCACACCCCGGCCAGCGATCCACCTTCGCCCGATGTCTCTCCGCCTCCGGCGGTCGTTGCCGCGCCGTCACCGTCGTCGCCACCACACGCACTGAGTGCGCCCGCGGCCACGAGCGGAAGAACGAGCAGCAGGCCTTTGCTGCGATTCCTCATGTTTCCTCCCCTGATAGGTACGTCGAAGATGTACGACGATGCCCCGACCTTAGTTGCGCTGGGCGGTCCGACGAGACGACGTCTCGACGGTTGAACGAAAACTTCACGTGGGTGAAACACGGGGCCCTTCGGTGGGCGACGGAGACCCCGATTATGATCCGGCGGGGGCCAGTGGTCGCCCGTCTGGAGATCGAATGTCGCAAACAACCCTGTCATTCTCGAACGTCTCGATGACCTTCCCCGACGGGACGCAGGCGCTGTCGGACGTGTCGTTCGACGTGAAGCCGGGAGAGTTCGTGACCATCGTCGGCCCGTCGGGTTGCGGGAAGTCGACGCTCCTCAAGATCGCCTCCGGCCTCCTCGAGGCGTCGTCGGGTCGGATCGACGTCGACCGCGATCGCATCGGGTACGTGTTCCAGGATGCCACCTTGCTGCCGTGGCGCACCGTTCGCCGCAACGTCGAACTCCTCGCCGAGCTGCACGGCTTCGACAAAGAGGAGCGAGCTCGGCTGGCCCAGGACGCCATCGAGTTGGTGGGTCTGACCGGATTCGAGAATCACTACCCGCGCTCGTTGTCGGGCGGTATGAAGATGCGGGCGTCCCTGGCCCGAACTCTCACGCTCAAGCCGCCGGTGTTCTTGTTCGACGAGCCGTTCGGTGCCGTCGACGAGATCACGCGCGAGCGACTCAACGAGGAGACGTTGCGGCTGTTCGAACAAGAACGTTTCGCCGGTCTCTTCATCACGCACTCGATCAGCGAGGCGGTCTTCTTGTCGACCAAGGTGTTCGTGATGTCGGCTCGTCCGGGTCGCCTGGTCGCTTCGTTCGACGTGCCGTTCGACTATCCGCGTCGGCCCGACATCCGTTTCGACGCCCGCTTCGCCGAACTCTGCGGACAGGTGAGCGTGGCCCTCCGAGGAGCGCACTCATGACTCTCGACGATCCGAGCACCTTCGATCCCGTCGAAGCCATCCTGAACGACGTGGCCTCGCAGCCCGAAGCGCGCCGTTCGCGGTCGGCGGCCCTGGCGTCGGTGATCGTGCCCCCGGTCGTGATCGGCTTGGCCATCATCGGTGTCTGGTACTTCATCAGCTACGCCGTGCTCGACCCCAAGCGCCGATTCCTGCTGCGTCCGCCGCACGAGGTGTGGCAGGTCGGCTTCGCCGACTGGGACAACTTCTCCACCATGCTCGACGGCATGTGGTCGAGCACCAAGGTGGCCTTCTGGGGCCTCTTGATCGCCATCCTGCTCGGTTTCCTCTTGGCCATCGTGATGAGCCAGGCCAAGGTGGTGGAGCGGGCCATCTTCCCCTACGCCGTGGTGTTGCAGGCCATCCCCATCCTGGCGATCGTTCCGCTCATCGGTTTCTGGTTCGGCTACGGCTTCGCGTCCCGAGTGCTGGTGTGCGTGATCATCGCCCTCTTCCCGATCGTGGTGAACACGTTGTTCGGCCTGCTCTCGGCCGAGCAGGGAATGCACGACCTGTTCACGTTGCACAAGGCCAGTCGCTTCACGCGGCTTCGTCGACTGATGTTCCCGGCCGCGCTGCCGGCCGTCTTCGCCGGTCTTCGCATCTCGGCCGGATTGTCGGTCATCGGTGCCATTGTCGGCGATTTCTTCTTCGGCCAAGGTGAAGTCGGCATCGGCCAGCTGCTGAAGCGGTACGCCAACCGCCTGGAGGGCGAACAACTCTTCGCGGCGGTGATCCTCTCGAGTGCTCTCGGCGTGACGGTCTTTCTGTTCTTCGGCTGGCTGTCGGGACGCATCATCGGCAAGTGGGCCGGTGAATCACGCGGCAACTGATCACTTGCTCGCGATCGTCGGCCGAATGTCGTGATCGACGTCGGTGCGCTGACGCCAGAGGGCCGGCACGATGTCGCGGTAGGCGTGAATCAGGCCTCGGTACGGAGCCGGTAGATCGTCGGCCACCAACGAGTGCAAGCGCGGCAGGTTGTGGTAGGGCACCGACGGGAACATGTGGTGCTCGAGGTGATAGTTCATGTTGAGGTAGAGGAAGCGCAGGATCCGGTTCATGTACACGGTGCGCGTGTTGAGGCGATGGTCCAGCACGTCCTCGGCCAATCCGGCGTGCTGGGTGGTTCCGAACACCACCAGAAGCCAGCGCCCGTAGAGCGACGGAAGACCGATCAGCGCGAGAGGCAGGAGTGATCCGCTGACGGCCGACGCGAGGATCACCAGGATCCAGATCGCCGCGTGGACGCGACCCCAGAAGATGGCGCGAGTCGCCTCGCGCGGCGGAACGTAGTCGGCTTCGTCGGGCGTGAGGCGCCCCCGCACGTTGGCGGCGTACTTGCGGAACTCGGCGAGGGTGCTGAGGATCCCGAAGGCGTCGGCCACGATCTTCCAGAAGCGAACGGGTCGTTGGTAGGCGATCTCGGGGTCGCGTCCCACCACGATGGTGTCGGCGTGATGACGATGGTGGCTCCATCGCCACGAGACCGGTTCGCGCACGTCCATGAACGACGCCACGTGGTACACCACGGCGTTGGCCCACCTCGTGCGAAACGCCGTGCGATGACCGCACTCGTGCCACCGGGCATCGGATGCCGAGCCGTAGAGCGTGCCGTAGACGAAGGCCGCCGGCAGAGTCCACCACGACAACCACGTGGTCGCGAGCCACCATCCCGACGCCACGACGAGCAGGATCCAGAGAACGGTGTCGCGGGTGGCGGGACCGTCACGCCGTTGCATCAGGGCCAGCAACTCGGTGCGCTCGACGGGCGAGCGGTACCAATCGGCGCCGGCGAGCCCGCGGTGGATGGCGTGCTGGCGTTCGGGACCGGTGAGCGAGTAATCGCGAGCCACGGTCGAAGCATAGAGTTCGGGCTCGTGGTGATCGAGTGGTTGACTTTCGAAGTCGTCGACGACGAGCGGGCCGAGTGGCTCGCCGTCGAGGAATCGGTGTGGAGTCGCTTCCTGGAGACGCAGCCGGGTTTCGTCCGCAAGGAGATGTGGATCGAACACGGTGACCCCGGTCGAGTGCACGCCGTGATCTGGTGGAACTCGGAGGAGGAATGGAAACGCATCACACCCGAGACGGTCGCCGAGGTCGACGCTCGTATGGGCCGACATCTGAAGGACTGCACGATGAGGGTGTTCGACGTGGCGCGCGAAAGTTAGGCGACTCGTCGTCGCAGTTCGAGAAGGGTCTCGATCGCGTCGTCGACCATGCGGGAGAGGTCGGTTCCGTCGACCAGGGCCACGCCGAGGCTGCTCGGCCGATGTTCGTCGGCCAGTGCCGCCAGGCGAGGGGCGAGTTCGGCGGGTGTCCCGGCCATCGACCAGCGATCTTCCGGAGTGGAGAAGCGAACCGACTGATAGAGCGCCACGTCGACGGGCCGATGGGAGCGGGCGAGTGCCACGACTCGGCCGAGATCGTCGAGAGGGAAACCCGACAGGAACACGCCGTCGGCTTCACGTGAGGCGAGACGATTCAGTTGTTCGCCTCGGGCGCCCACGAACTGCGGAACGAGGCGCGGTGGCGACCCATGGGACGGAGGTGAGTATCCATCGACGTCGGCGGCGGTCATGACGGCGTGAGCGATCCGTAGTGCGTCCCGGACGACACCGACCGGTCGGTCGGTGGACAATCCGAAGGGGTCGAGGGATTCGTGCCCGCCCACGCCCCATCCGAGCATCAGTCGCCCACCACTCAACTCGTCGACGGTCATTGCCGTGGCGGCCACGGCTCCGGGATGTCGCAACAGCGGTGACGTGATCCCCACGCCGAACCGGATCGAGCGGGTGACTCGACTCGCCGCGGCGAACAGAGCCAGTGGATCTCGGGCGACTCCTTCGTCGGCGATCCAGACTTCGTCGATTCCGGCGCGTTCGAGGCGCTCGATGGCTTCGAGCACCTGATCGGCCGGCACTACGGGATAGATCCAGACGCCGACGTCCATCTTGTGATTCTCGCACGCTCTCGACCGTTGGGCCGTGGGCGGCAGTCGATCCGAGTCGAAAAGACGTGGGGTGAGAAGATGCGGACATGACGCGACGTATCTTGCGCAATGCCCGTGACCGATCCGGGCGTCGAATCGACGTGGTCGTCGATGAGTCCGGGACCATCGTCGACGTCCGAAGCTCGGTGCCCGTCGAGTCGGGTGACGAGACGACCGACCTGAACGGCTGGTTGCTCCTGCCGTCGTTGGTCGAGCCCCATGCGCATCTCGACAAGGCGCTCACGGCCGACAAGGTTCCCAATCCGCGCGGCGATCTGATGGGAGCGATCCACGCGTGGATCGACGCCGCCGGCCGTGGAGTGTTCGGTCTCGACGAGATGACCGAGCGGGCGATCTCGGCCCTCGAACGTCTGCTGTACTCGGGGGTCACTCACGTTCGAACCCACGTGAACGTCGGCGACGGAGACGCCGATTTCGTCCATCTACGAGCCGTTCGTGCCGCGGCCGACGAAATGCGCGGTTTGGTCGACGTGCAGCTGGTCGCGCTCATGCATTCGCCCTTGGCCGGTGCCGCAGGAGCCACGAATCGGCGCATGCTGGCCCAGGCTCTCGAGATGGGGGCCGACCTCGTCGGTGGCTGTCCGCACCTGGAGGACGACGGAGCCGGAATGATCGCCGTGGCGCTCGACGCCGCGACCGACGCCGGCGTCGGACTCGATCTGCACGTCGACGAGACTCTCGATCCGACGATGACGCGTCTGGTCGACCTGGCGCGTCTGGTGAGCGAGCGCGGTTTCGACGATCCGGTGACGGCCAGTCACTGCGTGAGTCTCTCGATGCAGTCCCTCGTCGATCAGGAGCGCATCGCCCGCTCGGTGGCCGAAGCGGGGATCGCTGTCGTGTCTCTGCCACAGACCAATTTGTTCCTGCAGGGCTGGGATCATCCGCAGGCGATGCCCCGTGGCATCGCACCGATCGACGTGCTGCGACGTCATGGTGTCGTGGTCGCAGCCGGCGGTGACAACGTTCAGGATCCCTTCAACCCATTGGGTCGATCCGATCCCTTCGAGACCGCGTCGTTGCTGGTGATGGCCGCGCACCAACGTCCCGACGAAGCTTTCGCGATGGTGAGCGACGAGGCTCGTCGGGCCCTCGGGCTGCCGATGGTCGATCTGCGCATCGGTGCCGTCGCCGATCTCGTGGCGGTGGAGGCCACGTCGATTCGCGAAGCGGTGGCCGAAGCGCCGGCGGCACGTCGAGTGTTCCGGGCCGGACGCGAGGTCGCCGTGACCACCGCCTCCCGACGGATCATGCGTCCCGGGGTCTCGTCCCGGTGACGACTGATACTGTCGGTTCGGTCGATCGGTGTCACGACAGGGAGGTCGCATGAAGGTCGGAGCGTTCTTCTTCGGCGGAGTGGAGATGGACGACGCCGGCGGGGGCCCGCCCCACCCGATGGATCGTCGGTTCACCAACGATCAGATGTGGAAGGCCACTCTCGACTACGTGAGCTCGGCCATCGAAGCCGACCGCCTCGGATTCGACTCGTTCTGGACGACCGAACACCATTTCCAGTACGAGGGCTACGAGGTGATTCCCAACGGTCTCCTCATCTCGGCCTGGATCGCCGCGCAGACCAAGCGCATCCGTCTCGGCGCCATGTTCAACGTGGTGCCGCAGTGGAACCCTCTGCGGCTCGCCGAGGACTTCGCCACGCTCCACAACCTGTCGGGGGGTCGCGGTGTGCTCGGAGTCGGGCGGGGAACGGTTCCCCGCGAAGTCCTGCATCTCAACGACAAGGGAGTGTCGATCGGTTCGCACGACAATCCCGATCAGGCGGCCGACGACACCTTGAACCGTGAAGTGTTCGAGGAGTCGATGGAGATCGTCCGACGTGCTCTCGACAACGAGACCTTCTCGTTCCACGGCAAGCACTTCCAGATCCCGATTCCCGGGATCCCCGACCGCGGCAGCACCGTGCAAGATCTCACCCTCGTGCCTCGCCCCATCTATCCGTACGAGATCTGGCAAGCCGTGACCAGTCCGCCGACTCTCGACTACGTGGCCAGAGTCGGACACTCGGCCGTGTTCTGGAACCAGCACTTCTCCTTCATCAAGCGATTCTGGGACGCCTACGGCGAGAAGTACGCGTCGGCCCACGACGGGGCGGCTCCGGCGCCGGCCGAGAAGCGCATGCTCGTCATCTCGGTCCGCATCGAGGACAGTCACGAAAAGGCGTGGGCGTCGGCCACGCCGGGGCACGACGAGTTCTGGAAGTTCCTCGGACCGTACGGTTGGAGTCGCGGCTACATGGGCGAGGACGGCAAGCCGGCCAAGCCGGGTCTGATTCCCACCTTGCAGGAGTCGGTCGACAACAAGACGATCCTGCTCGGGACGCCCGAGCAGGTGGCCGAAGGCGTGCAGTTCTACAAGGATCTGCTCGGCCTCGAGTACCTCACCATCTTCCCGCACATGCTCGGCGACTCGTACAAGAAGGCCGACGAGCAGATGGCACGCTTCATGAACGACGTGATGCCGCTCGTTCGATGACGGCTCTCGACGAGGCGCTCGCTCGATTCCGCCCGAACGATCCCGACTTCGTCGCCGATCCCTACCCGGTTCTCGGAGCGTTGCGTGAAGCCGCTCCGGTGTTCCGCAATCCGATCACCGGTCAATGGACGATCACTCGTTTCGCCGACGTCCAGGAGACGTTGCGCGATCGCCGTCTCGGGCGTGCGTACACGCACCTCTTCTCGCACGACGAATTCGGTCGTCCGGAGCCCGACCCTCGGTGGGCTTCCTTCCATCAGCACGAGCGCTGGTCGCTTCTGTGCCTGGAGCCACCGGATCACACCCGGATACGACGTCTGGTCTCCAAGGTGTTCACGCCTCGCGCCGTGGCGGCTCTTCGTCCGACCATCGAAGGACTCGCCGACGAGTTGCTCGACCAGTGCACGGCGAAGGGCCGCTTCGATCTGCTCGCCGACTACGCGCAGCCCTACTCGGTGGCAGTCATCTGCTCGATGCTCGGTGTGCCGCGATCCGACACGAGGGCATTGCTCGACTGGTCTCATGCCATCGTGAAGATGTACGAACTGTCGACACCCGACGAGGTGTGCGCCGCGGCCGATCGGGCGGCCGGCGAGTACATCGAGTACACCAAGAGTCTGATCGCCGAGAAACGACGGCGCCCCGACGGTCTTCTGGTGTCGGAGTTGGTCGCGGTCGAGGACGAGGGTGACGTGCTCACCGAGGACGAGATCGTCTCGACCACCATGGTCCTGCTCGAGGCCGGCCACGAGGCCACCGTGAACACCCTTGGCAACGGCGTGCGGGCCTTGATGCGACATCCCGACCAGTGGCGTCGGCTGGTCGACCGAGAGGTCGACGCGCGCACAGCGGTCGAAGAGATGCTGCGCTGGGACGCACCGTTGCAGTTGTTCGAGCGCTGGATACTCGACGACGTGGTGGTGGTCGCCGGTCAGCGCATGGCGCGCGGTGAGGAAGTGGCCATGCTCTTCGGATCCGCGCAGCGAGATCCACGTCGCTTCCCCGAGCCCGATCGTTTCGACGTCGGTCGCGGCGATCAGGCGCACATCGGATTCGGCGGCGGTCTGCACTTCTGTGTGGGAGCACCCTTGGCGCGTCAGGAGATCGCCACCTCGCTGGCCGGGCTCGTCGCGCGTTGCCCCGATCTTGGCCTCGCCGAGGAGCCGCGCTATCAGCCGAACTTCGTCATTCGCGGCCTCGAGTCGCTGTGGGTCGACGTCGCGTCGCGCGGCTGATCAGTCCCGTTTCTCCCAGCAACCGTTGTCGGACGCGACCCGTTTGAGGGTTGCCGGATCGTCGGTCATGATGCCGTCGACACCGATGTCGATCAAGCGTTGCATCTCGCGCGGGTCGTCGATCGTCCACACGTGCACCGGTTTGTCGGCGCGATGGGCACGGGCGACGGAACGCGCGGTGACGACCGGAATCGGCCCTTGCGCGACGGGCACCTGGAAGCAATCGGGCGCCGACGGCACGAGACCGCTCAGCCAGCGGGCCACTTCGAGTGGACTCGCGCTGGTGCACACCCCTGCTCGTCGCCGAATGGCGACGAGTCGTCGATGACTGAACGAGCCGATGCACACCCGATCGAGCGCTCCATGGCGTTGAAGGACCGCCAACAACGGTTCCACCGCGGCATCGCTCTTGGCGTCGATGTTGAAGCGTGCCGCAGGGAACTCTTCGAGCAGATCGGACAACAACGGGATCGTGTGCTCGCCGTCGACCCGCGCGTCGGCGACTTCGCGCCACGGAAGCTCACCGATACGACCCGGGCGTCCACAGATACGGGCCAGATCGTCGTCGTGGAAAGCGATCAGGGCGCCGTCGGACGTGGCGTGCACGTCGGTCTCCAGATGGCGGAACCCGAGTTCGAACGCGTGCCGAAAGGCCGCCACGGTGTTCTCGGGGGCGTGTCCGGTTCCGCCACGATGAGCGAAGGAGATGAAGCCCCGCGGATGCTCGGTCGACAGATACGGATGGCGCCCCACGCCGTCGATTATGGCCCGGCACTAACGTCGGAGCCATGTCGCCCATGTCGCCCACGTCGTCCTCGCCGCAGCGTCCGACCCATTCAGTGCGTCTGGCTGGTGAGGCTTACGACGGCACCGGCGAGGTCGTCGAAGTTCGCAGTCCGTTCGACGCCTCGTTGCTCGCCACCGTGCCGGCGTGCACGTCGACCGACGTCGATCGGGCGGTCGCGAGTGCGCGCGTCGGTCTGGCCCGGGGTCTCGCGTTGCACCGTCGAGCCGCCATTCTCGACCGTGCCGCGATCGTCCTGGCCGAACGTCGTGAGGAGTTCGCTCGTCTCGTCGCTGCCGAAGCCGCCAAACCCTTGCGGACGGCCCGGGTCGAAGTGGATCGCGCCGTCGGCACCTTCCAGTTCTCGGCCGCCGAGGCTCGCACGTTGTCGGGCGAGATGATCCCCCTCGACGCGTTGGCGATCGGGGAGGGCAAGATCGGTTTCACATTGCGCGTGCCCATCGGAGTGGTCGGAGCCATCGCGCCGTTCAACTTCCCTCTCAACCTGGTCGTGCACAAGATCGGCCCGGCGATCGCGGCCGGTTGTCCGGTGGTGTTGAAGCCGGCCTCGCAGACCCCGATGTCGTCGATCCGATTGGCCGAGATGCTGATCGACAACTGCGGACTGCCGTCGGACTTCCTGCACGTCGTGACCGGTGGAGGATCGACGGTCGGCAACGCGCTCGTCGACCACCCCGATGTCGCGCTCATCACCTTCACCGGTTCCCCCGAAGTGGGTTGGGGAATTCGCGCTCGGGCGCCCCGCAAACGCGTGGGTCTCGAACTCGGCAACAATGCGCCGGTGATCATCGAGCCCTCGGGGGATTGGCGGGCGGCCGCGGCCAAGATCCGGACGGCCGGTTTCAGTCATGCCGGACAGTCGTGCATCTCGACGCAGCGCATCTTCGTGCACGAGTCCGTCGCCGACGACTTCGTCGCCGAGTTGGTGAATCAGGTGTCGTCGCTCGTGACTGGCGATCCGCTCGACGAAGCGACCGAGGTGTCGAGTCTCATCTCGACCAGCGAACGGGAGCGAGTCGCGATGTGGATCGACGAGGCGGTCGCCGGCGGGGCGAAGGTGGCGATCGGAGCCTCGGTCGACGGGGGCGGTGTGTTGCAGCCGACCGTGCTCGTCGACGTCGAACCGTCGATGAAGGTGTGTTCGAAGGAAGTCTTCGGGCCGGTGGTGGCCGTTGCTCGATACACCGACGTCGACGAAGCCCTGCGTCTCGCCAACGATTCCGACTTCGGTCTGCAGGCGGCCATCTTCACGTCCGACATCGGCACCGCGTTGAAAGCCGTCAGTACCCTCGACTTCGGCGGGGTACTCGTGAACGAAGTACCCACTTGGCGCGCCGATCAGCAGCCGTACGGCGGGCGACGCGACAGCGGGAACACCCGTGAGGGGCCGGCCTACTCGGTGCACGAGATGACCGAGATCAAGATGGTGGTGCTGGGCGCCTAGTCGGACGCGATGGCGACGCCACTCAGATCGAGCGACCGGCGTTCTTCCAGTACTCGTCCTTCAGCAGACGCTTGTAGAGCTTGCCGGTGGGATGGCGGGGCAATTCCTCGCGGAAGTCGATCGAACGTGGACATTTGACGTCGGCCAGTTCGGTGCGACAGAACGCGATGAGCTCTCGCTCGAGGCCCTTGGCCTCCTCTGCGTTCGCCGGCATCGCCTTGGGCTGGACCACGGCCTTCACCTCTTCGCCGAAATCGTCGTTCGGAACGCCGAACACGGCCACGTCGACCACCTTGGGGTGGGTGACGAGAACGTTCTCGGCTTCCTGCGGGTAGATGTTCACGCCACCCGAGATGATCATGTAGGCCTTGCGGTCGGTCAGGTACAGGAATCCGTCGTCGTCGAGGTATCCCACGTCACCGAGGGTGCTCCAACCCTTCGGGTGACGGGAGCTCTTCGTCTTCTCGGGATCGTTGTGATACTCGAACTCCGCACCACCCTCGAAGAAGATGGTGCCGCTCTCGTAACGCGGCAACTCTTCGCCGTCGTCGCCGCAGATGTGGATCGTGCAGCCGATGGGCATTCCCACGGTTCCTTGGTGGCCGAGCCACATGTCGCTGTTGCAGTACACGAAGCCGTTGCCCTCGGTGCCGGCGTAGTACTCGTGGATGATCGAACCGAACCAGTCGATCATCTGCTTCTTGACCGGGATCGGACACGGGGCGGCGGCATGAATGACCGCCTGCAGGGACGACACGTCGTGGCGCTGGCGAATCTCGTCGTCGAGTTTGAGAAGACGGACGAACATCGTGGGAACGACCTGGCTGTGGGTGACCCCGTGTGCTTCGATCGCCTTCAGGTACTCCTCGGGGTCGAAGTGCTCCATCACCACGGCGGTGGCGCCGACGCTCTGGGCGGCCATGGTGAATCGCAGCGGAGCGGCGTGATACAGCGGGGCCGGCGAGAGATAGATGCTGTCGGGGCTGAACCCGAACAACATTCCGATCATCGGTGCGACCGAGGTGGGAGTGGTCTCGAGCGGCAGGGCGACGAAAGGCTTGGTCACACCCTTCGGCATGCCGGTGGTGCCCGACGAGTAGAGCATGTCGACGCCGGCGACGCGATCGGGGAGTGCATCGCCGCTCTGGGTCGCCACCGCGTGTTCGTAGGATTCGTAACCGGTGATGGTGCCGTCGAGCATCAGGCGGAGACGGACGTTCGGCGTGTCGGTGACGATCTCGGCGGCTTGATCGGCCTTGTACTTCGAGGTGATGAACACCTGGGCCGCGCAGTCGTTGATGATGTACGAGAGTTCCTTGCTCGTGAGGCGCGACGACGCGGCCGTGTACACGACGCCGGCGTATTGGCAGCCCCACAGGATTTCGAGGTAGCGGTCGTGGTTCTCCATGCAGATGGCGACGTGATCGCCCGGCTGGAGGCCCGCACCGCGCAGCAACTGCGAGAGCCGATTGGCGGCGGCGTCGAGTTCGGCGAAGGTCTGGGTGTATCCCGATCCGGTCATGATGAGAGCCGGTTTGTCGGGAGTCGTCGAGGTGTGGGCGCCCAAGTACATGTCCCGCAGAATAGTGGGGTTACCCTCGGTCACGTGCAGTGGATCGGGCGCTCGTGGCGGGATTTCGAACCGGCTGAACGCTTCCGAACGGTGGTCAACGCGCCGGACTTCTCGCTCGCCGAAGCTGCGTTCACCATGTCGGCGGTCGTTCGGCGCGCCGGCGACGACGCGCGCGGTGTCGAGTCGACGTCGGAGTTCGATCTCGTCGAACAATTGGCGTGCCTCGACGAGTTGGCCGCGGCGGTGGAGACGCCCACCTCCCACGGCGTGGCCCGTTTTCTCTTCGGCTCCGGACGATTCCGCGGCAACGTGACGAACTATCAACAGACGGAAAACTCCTTGCTCGACTTGGTGCTCGAACGCGGACTCGGTATTCCGATCACGTTGTCGGTTCTGATGGTCGAAGTGGCCGGGCGTGTGGGGGTTTCCCTTTGCGGAGTCGGGCTTCCGGGTCATTTCGTGGTGGGTGAGATCGACGGAGTCGCCCGCATACCCACCCGTTTCTTCGATCCGTTCCATGGTGGCGCCGAGGTCGACGCCGAGGACTGTCGAGATCTCGTCAATCGCCTGGCTGGCCGTCCGGTCGCCATCCCTCCGGAGTGCTGGTACCCGGCGTCGGGAGTGGCCATCGTCGAACGAATGCTGAACAACCTGAAGGCCATCGGCACGACCGCGGTTCGGGCCGGCGATCCCTCGGCGTTGCTGGTGTTGCGATCGGTGATGTGGCTGCGTTCGTGTCTTCCCACCATCGGAGAATCGGAGCGCGAGGAGTGGTCGCGACTCGTTGCACCCCTCAACTGAGTCCGACAGACTGTTTCGATGATCGATCCGGTGATCAAACGTTGTCTGGGTCAGATGATGCACGGAGTGCAGGTCGTCGGAGCGGTCGCCCACGGTGTGCGTCGCGCATACACC
This sequence comes from Actinomycetota bacterium, assembly GCA_039800005.1. Classification (GTDB taxonomy): domain Bacteria; phylum Actinomycetota; class Acidimicrobiia; order Acidimicrobiales; family Ilumatobacteraceae; genus Casp-actino8. The sequence goes on from JBDLRN010000095.1 coordinate 68,857, forward strand.
AGTCACTGGGTGTCTCAGGTGAGCTTCGCCGAGCCGATCGTCATGACGTCGGTGTCGCCGCGGCACGACACGTTTCCGCTCATGGCCGAGAGTCGACTTTTCGCGGTGTCGATCCTCGCCGGCGATCAGGTCGCGGCCGGTCAGTACTTCTCGTACCCCGGACGCAAGTTCCATCACGTCGCCGACGAGTTCCTCACCGAATGGGGAGCCGAGGGTCTCCCGGTGGTGCGGGAGGCAGTCGCGTGGTTGCGTTGCGAGATCTTCGACGAAAAAGACGTGGTCGATCATCGTCTGTGGTTCGCGCGCGTGACCGAGGTGGAAGGAGGGCGATTGCGCGAGCCACCCCTCACGTACTCCAGCCGGTTGGGCTGGCGAATTGCGTCCGAGAAGGCGCGGGAGGCCGGAGTGTCGATCCGCGACCAACTCCTGGAGCGCGTGCGTCAGGCCGGTTTCGACGTGACCGGCGACGACGATTCCGATGACGACTGACGGGATCGGCCCGGTTAGTTTCTGACCGCTGTCGACGTCACGGAGTCGACATCAGGAAGTCGACACTGCGAAAGGGAGCCATGTCCACTGCCACCGCCATTGTTTCGGCCGACGAGAAGAAGGTCCTCGACCTCATCGACCAACTGCTCGCCGAGTTCCCGCCCAAGTCCACCGACCCCACCACGTTCCTGGGCGCCCAGTTCGATCGTGGTCTGGCCTGGGTGCATTTCGACGAGGGCAACGGTGGTCTCGGACTGAATCCCAAACTCCAGCGCACGATCAACGAGCGCTTGTCGGCAGCTGGTGCGCCGAATCCCGTCGCTCGCAACCCCATCGGCCACGGTATGTGCGGCCCGACGGTCGCGGTGTGGGGATCGCCCGAGCAGAAGAAGCGCTATCTGCGGCCGCTCTTCACCGGTGAAGAGGTGTGGTGTCAGTTGTTCTCGGAGCCCGGCTCGGGTTCGGACTTCGCCGGGCTGTCGGCCAAGGGTGTGCGCGACGGCGAGGAGTGGATCGTCAACGGCCAGAAGGTCTGGACGACTCTCGCTCACCTGTCACGGTGGGGTCTACTCATCGTTCGCACCGACGCGGAGGCGGTCAAGCACGCCGGATTGACGGCCTTCGTCGTCGACATGCAGGCTCCGGGTGTCGAGGTGCGTCCCCTCTACCAGATCACCGGCGAAGCCGAGTTCAACGAGGTCTACTTCACCGACGTGCGCGTGCCGAACGCCGAGATGCTCGGCGGAGTGGGCGACGGGTGGCGCGTCTCGCTCACCACGCTCATGAACGAACGAGTGTCGATCGGTGGTGCCATTCCTCCCAAGGGTTCGGGACCCATTCGCGACGCGGTGAAGGTGTGGAAGGACCTGCCAGCCGACGCCAAGTCGGCGCCGGCGCGCGACGAGCTGATGTCGCTGTGGATTCGGGCGGAATTGCTGCGACTCACCAACATCCGCGCCTCGCAGATGCGCAAGATGGGCGATCCGGGTCCGGAAGGTTCGATCGCCAAGTTGGCCATGGCCGAACTCAACAAGGACGTCTACTCGTTCGCGGTGTCGTTGCTCGGTGCCGAGGGCATGCTCTTCCCGAGCGGCTACCAGATGATTCGTCCCGAGCAGGCGATGGGTCTCGAGAACCCGCAGAAGGCCTTCCTGCGGAGTCGGGCCAACTCGATCGAGGGTGGCACCAGCGAAGTGATGCGCAACATCCTGGGTGAGCGCGTCCTCGGATTGCCCGGTGACGTCCGCGTCGACCGCGACGTGTCGTGGAGCAAGGTGCCGCGCAACTGATCGAGTCAGGCACCGGTTCGTAGGAGCATTCCCACGAACAAGGCGCCGAGCGACGTGAGCAGTCCGACGGCACCGCCGAGGGCGAGGGCCAGTTTGCTGCGCCCGAGAGAGTGGATCGCCGAACTCGCGGCGGCCACCACGGCGAGTACGACGTGGACGGCGATGGTCGCCTGATACTCCGACGATTGTTCCGACAGGCCGAGATCGACGATGCCCCACATTCCGGTGACGAACAGGATCAGGAACGACGGCCAGGCGACGGCGCCGAACGCCTGCGCAGCGAGACGAGTCGTCGGAGGTGCTTCGCGTCGGAGGCGGGGAACCAGTCCGAGCAGAACGATCTGGCCGCCGACCCAGACCGTGGCGGCCAGGACGTGGAGGAAGAGGCGAACGGTGTCGGTCGTGGGGTTCAGCACCCTGTGAGCGTGGCAGATGATTCGGCGTCGACGCCAATGTCGGGGTGTCCCAGACGTGATCGTCAGATGTGATCGCCGGGTGTGATCGCCGGATCAGTCGACGAGAGCGGCGAGGATGTCGCTGGCCGCCAGGGCCCGATCGTCGGCTCGCTGCCTCGTCGCGAGACATCCGCCGTTCATCACCGTGATGGCGGTTTCGATCGCCGTCTGCAGATCCCGGAGATTGCGCGGGGGAGGGAAGTACTCGTCCTCGTCGGTGAACCGGACGTCTTCGACACCGTCGCGGGGAGCGAGGCGTTCGAGGACGGCGCGAACCACTTCTTCGGGAGCCGACGCGCCGGCCGTGACCCCGACCGTTCCACGGAGGTCGCCGGGCAGTTCGGCCGCTTCGTTGATCCGTATCACTCGCGCGCAGCCGGCTTCACCGGCGAGACGCTCGAGGGCCCGGGTGTTGGACGAATTGGAAGACCCGATGACCACGATGGCGTCACAACGCGGGGCCATCTGCATGAGTGCCGACTGTCGGTTGGTGGTGGCGAAGCACAGGTCGCTCCGGCCGGGAGTCCAGACGTCGGGGAATCGCTCGCGAACGCGTACGGCGACTCCTTCCCAGTCGCGATGCGACAACGTGGTCTGGGCGAGCAGGGCGACCGGTTGGTCGAATTCGAACAGGGCGTCGACGTCGTCGACGGTCTCGACCCGCGAGATCGAGTCGGGTGCCACCGCCATCGTGCCGACCGCTTCTTCGTGGCCGTCGTGACCCACGTACACGACCCGATAGCCCTTTCCGGCGCGCACCTTCACTTCGTGATGCACCTTGGTGACGAGAGGGCACACCGAGTCGACGACGATCGAACCTCGTCGGCGCGATTCGGCGACGACCTCGGGTGCCGAACCGTGGGCCGACAGCATGATCGGACTTCCGGGTGGCACGTCGTCGACGTCGTCGACGAACACCACTCCGAGTCGCTCGAATCGTTCGACGATCAACTTGTTGTGAACGATCTCGTGATAGCAGTACACGGGACGGGGGAAGGAACGAACCATCCACGCCAACGCCTTGATCGCCATCTCGACGCCGGCGCAGAAACCTCGCGGGCTGGCGAGCAACACGCGATCGACGGACATGCCAGGAGGATAGGGCGCGTCGACGAACCGCGTGACAGGCCGTCGGTAGCCTGACGTCATGTCCGCCGCAGTCTCCGGTCCCGTTGTGGTGGCGGTCACACCTGATTCTCCGGCCGAACGAGCCGGACTGCGACCGGGCGACGAGGTGATCGCGCTCGACGGAACGGTTCCGCGCGACGTCATCGAATGGCGGTTGCTCACCGACGCCGCCGACGTCGAGATCGACGTTCGTCGCGGTGGTGTCGAGACGACGGTCGTCGTGGCGAAGACCGAAGGCGTTCCGTTGGGTGCCGAGGTGTCGAGTGCCGTGTTCGACCGGGTTCGCACCTGCGACAACCACTGTCCTTTCTGCTTCATCTACCAACTGCCGCCCGGACTGCGGACGAGTCTCTACGTCAAGGACGACGACTATCGACTGAGTTTCCTCTACGGGAACTTCACGACTCTCACGCGCTTCACCGAGGCCGATCTCGAGCGGGTCGTGACCGAGGGTCTGTCACCGATCAACGTCAGCATTCACGCGACCGACCCCGAGGTCCGCGTGCGGCTGCTGCGGAACAAGCGGGGAGCGATGAGCCTGCGTTGGCTGTCGGCGCTGCTCGAACACGGCATCACCGTCAACGGGCAGATCGTCGTGTGTCCCGGACTCAACGACGGTGCGGTGCTCGACGACACTCTGGTCGGCATCCTCGACCGCTTCCCGACTCTCGCCCACGTCGCCGTGGTTCCGCTCGGGATCAGCCGTTTCAATCGCGAATCCGAGATGCGATTGCACACGGTCGACGAGGCTCGGGCGGTGCTCGACGTGGTCCACGCCTGGCAGCGTCGCTTCCTCGATCTGCTCGGTCGGCGCCTCGTGTTCGCGTCCGACGAGTACTACCTCATGGCCGACCGGCCGTTCCCCGTCGGGGAGGACTACGAGGGATTCCTGATGCACGAGGACGGGGTCGGCATGGCGCGCACCTTCGAGTGGGAGTTCCTCGGACGGGTCGACGTGCCGACCGGACCACAGAGCGGATTCTTCGCGTCGATCGACGGGGCGCCAGCGGCCGGATATCGGGCTCCTCGCAATCCGGCCGGCGACACCGGCTTGCGCGTCCGATCCTCGGGCACCACGCTCACGATTCGTCCGTCACGGCGAGCGCCGGTCGGAATTCTCACGGGGGAGTACGGTGCTCGGGTGCTCGCCCCGCTGGTCGCCTCCTTGTCGCGCCCCGACGTCCGTATCGTTCCCGTGGTGAACGAGTTCTTCGGGGGCAATACCGCGGTCGCCGGTCTGATGGTCGGGGCCGACCTGACGCGAGTGCTGGCGACCGAGCCCGAGGGTCACCGCTACCTGTTGCCCGACGTCTGCTTGTCGGAAGGGCGTTTCCTCGACGGCACGACGGTCGACGACTTGCCGCGTCCGGTCGAAGTCGTTCCCACCGATGGGCTGGCCTTGCGGCGGGCCCTGGAGGTTTCGTCATGACGAAATCCGACACGGCCGCCGACTCCCTGGTCGACGCGCCGCCCACCGTCGTCATCGTCGGCCGGCCGAATGTGGGCAAGAGCACATTGTTCAACCGCATCGTGGGCGAACAGACCGCCATCGTCGAAGACCGACCCGGTGTCACGCGTGATCGCAAGGAGTCGCCAGCCGAGTGGCTCGGCCACGAGTTCACCGTGGTCGACACCGGTGGGTGGTTGCCGTCGGGTAGCGAACTCGATGCCAAGGTGAGTCGGCAGGTGGAGGCGGCGGTGAAAGCCGCCGATCTGGTGCTGTTCGTGGTCGACGGTTCGGTGGGCCTCACCGACGAGGACGCCGCGGTCGCCAATTGGATCCGTCGGTCCGGTGTGCCGACCTTGCTGGTCGTCAACAAGGCCGACAACGATCGGCGCGAAACCGATCGGTGGGAGTTCTTGGCTCTCGGAGTCGGCGAACCGTATCCGGTGAGCGCGTTGCACGGTCGTCGGGCCGGCGATCTGCTCGACGAGGTGATCGCGCGCATTCCCGAGTACGTGCCGGTCGACGAAGCCGCCGAGGAAGTGGCCGAGGTGATCGAAGGTGA
>JBDLRN010000096.1:0-4974 GCA_039800005.1 Actinomycetota bacterium
GGACCGTTGGCGCGGTACACGTCGGCCAAGCCGAGTTCGTCAGCCACTGCGAGCACCACCGAGTCGACGGCGCCGTTGGCACCGGGCTTCGGTGGAACGACCACGCGAATCTCCGGAACGCGCGCCACCACTGCCGGGCCACCCAGCTGAGCGAGCACACTCGGATAACTGGCCTTGCCGCTCGGGCAGAACAGCCCGGCCGAGGCGATCGGAGTGACCTTCTCTCCCACCACGAGACCTGGTTCGCTCTCGAAGCTCCAGTCACCCAGTCGTTCGCGCTGCGCCTCGTTGAATCGACGGATGTGGTCGACCATGTCGCGGATCGCGACTCGCACGTGATCGGCGACATCGCCGCGAGCTCGTTCGCGCTCGTCCTCCGACACGCGCAAGCGATCGGGTGTGACGTCGACTCGATCGAATCTCGACAAGGCGTCGCACACCGCTGCGTCGCCGCGCTCTCGCACGTCGAGCACCAGTGCCGCGATCTGTTCGCGCAATGGGGGTGACACCGAACGATCGATGTCGCGATCGAGAAGCGCGCGACGGGCGACGGCGTCGAGATCCGACCACGTCAACCGTCGCAGAACGCTCACATGCTCAAGTTATCGGTGTGGCCACCGGTGATCTGGTGAGAATTTTCGACCCTGGAGGTGAATTTTCCTCACCAGATCCCCGCGTGGTGGCGGCGTAGAGGGCGGCGACGAGGGCGAGGATGCTTCCGTACGCGAGCGACCACTCGGCACCCAACCAGTCGGCCACGACTCCAGTGATCGGGCCACCGATGGGCGTCGACCCGAGAAAGGCCACCGCCGAGAGTGCGAGAAGTCGACCGCGCATGTCGGCCGGTGCCTTTTGTTGCACGAGTCCGTTGAACGACGCGAGGAACCCGGCACCACCCATGCCGAGGGGAACGGCGGCCACGAAGGCCCACATCCCCGACGGCGCCCAAGCGAGGAAGGGCCCGGACACACCGAGCAGGGTCACACTTCCCACGAACAACCGAGGCGTGGCCTCGCGCCGGGATGCGACGTAGAGCGACCCGATCACACTGCCGACGCTCACCACCGACAGCACCCAACCGAACCAACGATCGTCACCCCAGCGCACGTCGCTCAATTTGGGCAACGACACCGAATAGTTGAAGGCGAACGTGCTCACGACGACGAGAACGACGTGAAAGCGACGCAGTTGCGGATCGCTCACGACGAAGCGCAAGGCGTCGCGAACCGGCGTTCCACCTCGAGGTGCGAGCGGCGATCGATGAAGCGTCGACGAATCGACCAGCATCAGCGAGCCGAGCACCGCCACGAACGACAAGGCGTTGATCGCGAAACACCACGCCGTGCCGAACGGTCCCACCAGTGCCGCGGCCAACGCCGGACCGAACACGCGCGAACCGGTCATCACCGCGGTGTTGAGGCTCATGGCGTTGCTGATGTCGGCGGGAGGAACCAACTCGGCCACCAAGCCGCGACGAGCCGGATTGTCGAAGGCACCGACCACACCGAGCACGAACGACAGCACGTAGATCGCGCCCACGCTCGCCGCGCCGGCGAAGTCGAGTGCGGCCAACACCACGGCCTGGGCCGCCAACCCGGCCTGGGTGATCAGACACAACGTTCGCTTGTCGCGACGGTCAGCGAACGCTCCCGCCCACGCGCCGAGCAGCAGCATCGGCAGGAACTGGAGGGCGATCGCCACCCCCAGGCTGGTGGCCCGTCCCGTGAGGCGGTACACGAGGATCGACATGGCCGTCGACTGCAGCCACGTGCCCACGTTCGAGAACAGCAACCCGCCGAAGAACAGCCGCGCGTTGCGCGTGCGTAGCGAACGGAAGGTGCCGGCCGACGCCATGTCAGTCGTCGAGCTTGAGAGCCGAGATGAACACGTCGCCGGGCACCTCGACTCGCCCGATGGCCTTCATCTTCTTCTTGCCCTCTTTCTGCTTCTCGAGCAGTTTGCGCTTACGCGTGATGTCGCCGCCGTAGCACTTGGCGAGCACGTCCTTGCGCTTGGCCTTCACGGTCTCACGAGCGATGACCTTGCCTCCGATGGCGGCCTGGATCGGGACGTCGAACATCTGTCGCGGGATCAACTCGCGCAACTTCTCGCACATGCGCCGGCCGTAGTCGAATGCCTTGTCGCGGTGCACGATGGTGGAGAAGGCGTCGGCGGTCAGCCCGTTGAGCATGAGGTCGACCTTCACCAGCTGGCTCTGCTGATAGCCGTCGAGTTCGTAGTCGAGACTGGCGTAACCCTGCGTACGGCTCTTCATCTGATCAAAGAAGTCGACCACCACTTCGGCGAGCGGGATCTTGTAATGCAACTCGACGCGCTCGGGAGACAGATACTCGAGTTTCGACATCTCGCCCCGGCGCGACTGGCACAACTCCATGAGCGTGCCGGTGTAGTCCTTGGGAGTGATGATGCTCACGCGGAAGTAGGGCTCTTCGATGAAGTCGACGTTCTGAGCCGGCGGAAGGTCGGCCGGGTTGTCGACGATCACGATCTCGCCGTTGGTCTTGGTGACGCGGTATTCGACACTCGGTGCGGTGGCGATGAGCGACAGACCGAATTCGCGCTCCAGGCGCTCCTTCACGATCTCCATGTGCAGAAGACCGAGGAATCCACAACGGAAGCCGAACCCGAGCGCACCCGAGGTCTCGGGTTCGTAGGTGATCGAGGCGTCGTTCAGTTTCAACTTCTGCAGGCTCTCACGGAGATTCTCGAAGTCGTCACCGTCGATCGGATACAAACCACAGAACACCATCGGCTTGGGGTCTCGATAACCGGGAAGTGGTTCGGTGGCCGCTCGACTCGACAAGGTGACCGTTTCGCCGGAGCGGGCCTCGGCCACGTCCTTGATGCCGGCGATGAGATAGCCCACCTCGCCCGGACCCAGTTCGGCCACCGGCGTGGTGACCGGACGACGCACACCGATCTCGATCGCCTCGTGTTGAGCCTTGGTCTGCATGAACGTGAGTCGCGACCCGCTGGAGATGCGACCGTTCATGACGCGGATCGACGAGACCACCCCGCGGTACTGGTCGTACTGACTGTCGAAGATGAGCGCCTGCAACGGTGCTTCGGGGTCGCCCTTCGGAGCCGGGATGCGCGCGCACACTGCGTCGAGCAGATCGTCGACGCCCTGGCCGGTCTTGGCCGAGATGCGCAAAATGTCTTCGGCCGGAATGCCGAGCACGGTCTCGATCTCCATGGCGTACCGATCGGGGTCGGCCGCCGGCAGGTCGATCTTGTTGAGCGCGGCGACGATCTCGAGATCGTTCTCGAGGGCGAGATAGCAGTTGGCGAGGGTCTGGGCCTCGATGCCCTGCGCGGCGTCGACCACCAGCACCACCCCTTCGCAGGCGGCGAGCGACCGGCTGACCTCGTAGCCGAAGTCGACGTGACCAGGAGTGTCGATCAGATGGAGGGTGTGACCTTTCCATTCGACCCGCACGTTCTGGGCCTTGATGGTGATTCCCCGCTCACGCTCGAGATCCATCGAGTCGAGGTACTGCTCGCGCATCTCCCGCTTGTCGACCGCCCCGGTGATCTCGAGGATGCGGTCGGAGAGGGTCGACTTCCCATGATCGATGTGGGCGATGATCGAGAAGTTGCGGATGCGGGAGAGGTCCATGGGAGAGGTTGGCGCGGTGGAACGACGCCCGGACCGAGCCTACCCTTGGCCCCCTGACCTGGGGTGTTGGGCGCCGAACCCGGCTCCCGCTCGGGTCGATCCAGTTGGGGTCCCGACCAGGCGCTGATACCCTTCACCAGCCGTTATCGATGCAACGAGGTTTCCGTGGCCAATATCAAGAGTCAGAAGAAGCGCATTCTCACCAACGCCAAGGCGGCCGAGCGCAACAAGGCCGTCAAGAGCGAGTTGAAGACCCGCCTCAAGAACGCGCGTACCACCATCGGAACCCCGGAGAACACCGAAGCCGTTCGTCTCGCCGTGAAGCGCATCGACATGGCCGCCGCCAAGGGAATCATTCACCCCAACACGGCCGCTCGTCGCAAGAGCCGCCTCATGAAGAAAGTCAACGCCGCAGGCTGACACTCAGTTGCGTCAACGCCGCAGGCTGACATTCAGTTGCGTCAACGCCGCCGGCTGACGGTCGGCGCCAGACGCGCCAATCGGGCGATCAACACGTCCATCACCACGTCTTCGTCGAGACCTGTTCCACCGCGTAGATCCGAATCCGCGGCTGCCAAGAGTTCGAATGCTCGCCTCACTCCGTCGTGGCCGATCGTGCGATACGTCGTGAACGACTTCTGCGCCGGGTATCCCTTCACCCCGGCCGCGACTTCGATCGACTCCTTGGTCGACAGATCGGCCCCGTCGAGACGTGCCAACCGGGAGTAATGGTTGTGCAATTGAGCGAGGATCTGCAATGGGTGCCGCTCCCCCGCCCTCATCATGCGCCGCGCCGCACGTAGCGCTTCCACCGCCCGACCGTTGTCGATCGCATCGGTGAGATCCCAGGGCAACGCGTCGCCACGATCCCCCAAGTAGGGCTCGAGCATGGTGATCGACACTCGCTTCGATCCGTAGGTCGACTTCAGCGTGTGAGCGAGGCCGTCGAACCGCGAGACGTCTTCCCCCAACCATTCGATGAGCATCGCTTGGGCGGCCGGTTCGAGGTCGAGTTCACGCGATCGGATGTGTTCGCTCCACCATTCGCGACGGTCGGCCACTTTGCTGGGCGGTGACGGGTCGATCACCCTGCCGCCACCGCCGGTGACCGCTTTCTTCAAAGCGTCGGGCACCTTTCCTGATCCCCACGCGATCACCAGATCGGTGAACTCGGGCGGGTCGTTCAGGTAATCGACGAGCACCGCCACGTCGTCGGCCACGAAACCGTCGTTGCTGCGAACCACGACGACCCGCCGTTCGGTGAAGAACGGCGGCGTGAGAGCGGCCTCGGTGGCTCCGGCCATCACGAAATCGCCGGCGAACTCCTCGAGGAC
>JBDLRN010000097.1:0-6154 GCA_039800005.1 Actinomycetota bacterium
GTGGACGGTGAGCCCGCCGGCAGCTCGTCGATCTCGATCACGTCGTGCAAGTCGAGCGTGGTCATCACCGCATCGATGAGGTGATAGCCGCGGCGCGGTCCGTCGTCGACCACACCCGTGACGCGCAACGACAACGTCAACTTGGCGGGAGCGCGAAGAGTCTCAGGACTCACGGATCTCTTTCTTCTCTGTCTCGGAGGTTTTCTCTGTCTCGGAGATTTTCTCTGTCTCGGAGATTTTCACAGTGTCAGCCAGTCTTCCCCAGTCGTGCACCGAGAGTTCCTCGGGGCGACGCGTCGATTCGATGTGCGCGGCTGTGAATTGCTCGTCGGTCACCACGCCGTGCAGCGAGCGTCGGAGCATCTTGCGCCGTTGACTGAAAGCACGACGAATCAATGGGAACAACACGTCAGGGTCGCTCGTCACCGCTGGTTGTTCGTGTCGGACGATCTCGATGATCGCCGAGGTGACCTTGGGACGCGGCACGAACACGGTGGGTGGAACGTCGCCGAGAACACGAGCGGTGGCCCAGTACGCCACCTTCACGCTGATCGCCCCGTAGTCCGACGAACCAGGCGCGGCGGCCAGGCGTTGCGCGACTTCTTTCTGCACCATCACGACGAAGCGATGGATGCGGGGCACGGTGTCGAGGAGATCGGCCACCAACGGCGTGGCCACGTTGTAGGGAAGATTGGCGACGACGGTGATCGGGGTGATGTTCGGCGCGGTGAGCCCGGACGTGCTCGGTTCGAGAGCGTCCCAGTCGACGTCGCGGGCGTCGCTCTCGATGACGTGAACGTTGTCGAAGTCGCGCACGACGTCGCGCAGAACCGGAACGATGCCGTGATCGACTTCGATCGCGGTGACGCGGGCGCCGGTTTCGGCGAGAGCCAAGGTGAGCGAACCGAGTCCGGCGCCGATTTCGACCACGTGATCGGACGGTCCCACGTCGGCGAGTCGGGCGATACGTCGGACCGTGTTGGGATCGGCGACGAAGTTCTGTCCGAAGGCCCGCCGTGGCGACAGGCCGTGCGATTCGAGCAGTTCGACGATGTCGCGACGTGAGTGAGTCATGGATGTGTCAAGGAATGGTCCGGGAACCGAGACTTCAGAACTCGATCTCGACCGGAATCGGTGCATCCACTAGATCGGCGATCTCCAGGAACACGTCACTGTGGATGATGATCGTGTTGCCGCCGCCCAGCGATTCGATCGACACGTTGTCGCACACGACCGAGCGAGCGTTGTTGAGATTGGTCACGGTGATCTTGGCGCCGATCAGCGCGTGTGGTGTCGCGCACGGCGCCAGGCCGAGCGTCTGCGGCCAGCGGACGAAGCTGGCCCGACCGGCGATCACGGTGCCGGTCGGCGGGGCGGGGATGTTCACGGTGATGATCTCGGGGGCATCGACGGCATTGGCCCCGGGCAGAAACGCCGGATCGGCCGGAGACGTGGCACCCGGCTCGTCGGCAAGATTCACCGAAACACCGGGAGCGGATTCCTCGGTCTCGTCGCCCGACCCCGAGGCCAGGCTGACGATCACGGCGAGAACGGTGACCACGATCGCCACGGTGACGCGACGACGTTGAGCGAAGGCCTGTCGATCCCGATCACGACCTCGATCCGGGTCGAGTCGGGGGTCGCTCGCGGGCGCGTAGCCGGGGATCACGCCTCCGAGGCTACGGAAGTCTCGATGCACCTGCGAGTCGCGGGAACGCCTTGGTGGCATTGGACGACGTGACGTGAGCGATGGCGGCGGGGTCGGCTCCGCGAAGGCGAGCCACGTGTTCTCCGACGTCGACGACGAAGGCCGGGCGATTCGGGCGACCCCGATGCGGCACCGGGGCCAGATACGGGCTGTCGGTCTCGACGAGTAGGCGATCGTCGGGACACATCGTCGCCGCGTCGGCCACGTCGTTCGCATTCTTGAAGGTGACGATGCCCGAGAAGCTGAGGAACGCACCGAGGTCGAGACACCGGCGCGCCTCTTCGGGTCCGCCCGAGAAACAGTGAAAGATGGTGCTAGTGGGAACACCTTCGGCCGCCAGCACGTCCCAGGTGTCGTTCCACGCATCTCGGGTGTGAATGACGAGAGACAGATCGTGGCGGTGGGCGAGGGCGATCTGGGCGGCGAACATTTCACGCTGCGTGTCGCGCGGAGAATGGTCGTAGTAGTAGTCGAGACCGGCTTCACCCACGGCGACGAGACGAGATCGAGAAGACTCGTCGGCGAGAGTCTCGTTCAGGAGATCGTCGAGCATTTCTATTCCGTGAACAGCTTCGTGGGGATGCAGTCCGATGGTGGCCCACACGTCGTCGTGTCGGGCGGCGATGTCGAGACATGTGCGTGACGACGCGGCGTCACAGCCCACCGTGACGAAACGGGAGACGCCCCGCTCGCGCGCCGCACGCAAGATTTCGTCAGTGCTCTCGGGATATCGCGCATCCTCGAGGTGGCAGTGAGTGTCGGTCCAGGTCATGGGTCTGTCACCAGAGAATTCACGGAAAGTTTCAAGAATTATTCACGTGATATTTCTTCGTGGAAACAACGGCTCGCCCTTCACGACGGTCACGCCACCGGGATAGAGACCCCAGGCCGTGTCGGTGGGAATGCGTCGATCGTCGACGTTCGCGTATCCGGCTTCGACCATGCCGATGCGCTCCCACACGGCTTGCGCGGTGCGAGGAACTGCCGGCGAGACGAGGATCGACACGATGCGCAAGGCCTCGAGTGCGTCGCCCATCACGGCGTCGACTGCAGCGCCGGGCTCGGCCTTCCACGGTTCGTTGGTCTCGAGGTAGGCGTTGGTCGCGCGGATGAGTTGCCACGTGGCCTCGAGGGCCCGACTCGGTTGCACGTCGGCCCACCGCGAGATGGTTTCGCTGACCGCGTTGCGCGCCGCTTCGGCGAGGGGACTGTCGGCCGCCGGCTTGGGGCCGACACCGTTGCACTTCTTGCCCACCACGGTGGCCACGCGACTGAGGAGGTTGCCGAGGTTGTTGGCGAGATCGGAGTTGTAGCGACCGATGAGACCTTCGTAGGTGAAGTCACCGTCGGCGCCGTAGGGCGTTTCGGCCAACACGTAGTACCGGAATCCGTCGACGCCCACACCCGGTTGGCTTCCGGCGTCGTCGCCGCCAGGTGCTGAATCTTCGATCAAGTCCAAGGGATTCACCACGTTGCCGGTGGTCTTCGACATCTTCTCGCCGCCGACGAGGAGCCAGCCGCCCACGGCCCAGCCGGCCGGCGGTTCGAGACCGGCCGACATGAGCATGGCCGGCCAGTACACGCAGTGGAATCGGATGATGTCCTTGCCGATCAGGTGGTAATTCACTGGCCAACGATGAGTGAAAACTGAATCGGCGCTTTGGGATTCCGGGTCCCCGTATCCCAGTGCCGTGATGTAGTTCGACAGAGCGTCGAACCAGACGTACGTGATGTGTTTGTCGTCCCAGGGGAGTGGAATGCCCCACGAGAAGCTGGTGCGACTGATGCTGAAGTCGAGCAGGCCCTGTTTGATGAAGCCGATGACTTCGTTCATCCGATAGTCGGGAACGATCGCACCCGGATGGTCGGCGTACCACTGCAAGAGTCGATCGCCGTAGCGCGACAGGCGGAAGAAGTAGTTCTCCTCCTCCACGTGATCGACCGGACGCTTGTGGATCGGACAGTTGCCGTTCTCGAGGTCGTCGTCGACGTAGTAGGCCTCACAGGCCACGCAGTAGAGGCCGCGATAGGTGTCGAGCTCGATGTCGCCGTTGTCGTAGCAGGCCTGGAGAAGTTTCTGCACGCCGCGACGGTGACGGTCTTCGGTGGTGCGGATGAAGTCGTCGTACCGGATGTCGAGTTTCTTCCACGCGTCGGCGAAGAGGGGAGCGATGGAGTCGGCGAATGCCTGCGGAGCGAGGCCGGCGGCGTCGGCGGCCTGTTGGATCTTGAGGCCGTGCTCATCGGTGCCGGTGAGGAAGTGCACGTCGTCGCCGAGGAGTCGGTGCCAGCGGCACAGCGCGTCGCCCACGATGGTGGTGTAGGCGTGGCCGAGGTGGGGCTTGGCGTTGACGTAGTAGATCGGCGTGGTGGCGTAGAAGCTCGGAGATCCTGGGACGCTCGGAGAATCGCGACGATGATCGACCACGTCGGCCAGGCTACGGGCTGGTTATGGTCGGTGACGTGGTAATTCGCGACGAGATCTCACGTAGTGATCACGAGCCGGTCCATGAATTCGATCGCGCGCTGAGCATGACGAGACGGGACAGTCATGTCTTCGATGCTCAGATAGTTCCGGGGTGGGACATCCTGGGCAATGCCAACGGCGGGTATCTCATGGCGCTGGCGGCGCGCGCCATGTCGGAGGTGACCGGGCGTCCCGACTGTTTCACCATCACCGCGCACTACTTGGCTCCGGCGCCGGCGACGGCCGCCCGTCTCGAGGTGCGACCCGTACGCGCCGGTCGACGCTTCGCCACGGCCACGTCGAGTTTGTTCTTGGTCGATGAACCTGACGGAACAGGTGGTCGTGAATCTCTACGAGTCATCGCCACGATGGGCGACTTGAGCACTGATCCGGGTGGTCCGTCGAAGATGGTGGACTCGCGACCCGAGATCACGCCGTGGGACGAATGTCCGGTGATCTCCGACACCACGATCAACGAATTCGCCTTCATTCACGGTCGGCTCGGTACTCGTCTCGATCCGCGGGACGCCGTGTTCCGCACCGGCACACCCAATGGTGAGGGCACCATGCGCGGCTGGTTCGCCTTCCGCGACGATCGACCGATCGATTCACTCGCGCTGTTGCTGGCCTGTGATGCCTTCCCGCCGGCGGCGTTCAATCTCGACATGCCCACCAATTGGGTGCCCACGGTGGAACTCACCGTGCACGTGCGGGCGATTCCGGTTCCGGGACCCGTGGCCTGCTTCTTCCGCACTCGCTTCGTGCAGAACGGCCTTCTCGAAGCCGACGGTGAGGTGTGGGATCAGGCCGGGACCTTGGTCGCCCAGTCCCGCCAACTCGCCCTCGCCCCACGATCCTGACTCTCGGAGAGAAGAGCACCAGCAAGAAGAGAGCCGGGAAGAACAGATCCGGGGTAAGTCACTGCAAGTTCACGTGTCGCGGGGTCGAGGCGCAACATCCAACCGCCCTCGTGGGCTGCGTGATGATGCTTGCTGCACAACGGGACCATGTTCGACAGATCGGTCGAGCCACCTGACTCCCAGTACTCGATGTGATGAATTTGGCAATGGTGGTACGGCACCGAACACTCGGGTATCGCGCATGACTCGTACGTGGCCTCGAGCGCTCGCCGCAGGTGACGTAGTCGCCGAGCCGTGGGGAGCTTCGACTCGTCGACAGCATCCGGCCCGACGCGTTGAGCACGGAACTTCAGGCGGGCCTTCTGCAATTGTCGCCGAGCCGAACTCCCACGGCTCGGCTACCGGACTTGTACGCCGGGCGGGGTCACTCGGATCGAGACATTCATGAAGCCGCACTCTCAACGTTCCACCAAAGCGATGTGTGCGGCGTAATGCTGTCGAGAGGCGAGTCGATCCCGCCCGGTTGACGCTCGCCGCCTCAGGTAGCCAAAGGGGAAGAGGCGATCCAAGGAGCGACGTCGACGGGATCGGGGTCGCCGGAGTGGAACATCGCCTCGACCTGACGCTTGATCGCGCCGCGAATGGCGGCCCCCGACACTGGATCGAAGGCACCGCGCAGGTGCACCATGCCCTCGGCATCGTCCCAGATCTTCAGGTGAGTCGATCGCTGTTGACGCTCGAAGCGCGAGAGGCCGTCGTCGGACACGACGTCGTGCACGGTGGTACGCACTAACGCCGAGAACTCGCCGATCGGCATCGACTGAGCAGCCTGGGCGAGTTCGGGGACGTGGGCGAGAAATGCATCGTGATCGGCCCCGGTGAGGCGAAGCCCCATCTTCAGTGCATCGACGTGGGCCGCAGTGGTGGCTCCGTCGGCGAGCAGGTCGCCGAACACCGGTGCCTCGTCGATCACGACCGAGCGAGCGACCACCGTGCGGGCCTCTCGGGAACTCATGCCGGCGTGAGCCACCAGTTCGTGCTCGGGAACCACGAACACCGGCTTGTCGTCGCGGGTCATCTGATCCATACGCGTGACGATCTGAATCTTCTCGGCGGCGA
>JBDLRN010000098.1:0-6288 GCA_039800005.1 Actinomycetota bacterium
GCCTCTCGGGAACTCATGCCGGCGTGAGCCACCAGTTCGTGCTCGGGAACCACGAACACCGGCTTGTCGTCGCGGGTCATCTGATCCATACGCGTGACGATCTGAATCTTCTCGGCGGCGAGGCTCGCCTCGAGCACTTTGATCTCGGCCAGGCGGGAGCGGAGCTGACCGATCGACATCGACGCGACACGGCTGGTGGCCGAGGTGGAAAACACCTGGTCAGAGCCGTTCTTTGTCGCTAGATCGAACAAATGTTCGTATCGTAATCCGAGGGTGTGGCAACCACAACCACGACCGGAAGAAATTCCAGAAATTCTCGGTAAGCGTCAACCGACGTGACGACACTCAGCCACGGCCGAGTTCGAGCGCGCGGGCGTACAGCGCCTTGCGGCTCGTGCCCGTCATCTCGGCCACCGCGGCCGCCGCATCGCGCGTCGAGGCTCCACTGGCCAACTCGTGACGCAACATGCGGTCGATCTCCTCAGGAGACGTGTCGCCCGAGTCGCTCACGCCTCCCAACACGATCACGTACTCGCCGCGTGGTTCCCCGACTCGAGCTCGCACATCCGACAACGATCCCCGCAGAGTCTCCTCGTGCATCTTCGTGAGTTCACGACACACGGCAACGGGTCGATCGTCACCACACGACGCGACGAGATCGTCAAGGGTGCGTTCGAGGCGATGCGGAGCTTCGAACAGCACCACCGTGCGCGACTCGCGGGCCACGGCGGCCAACCGAGACGTTCGCTCGGCACCGGAGCGCGGCAGGAATCCTTCGAAAACGAAGCGATCGGTGGGGAGTCCGCTGATGGTGAGCGCGGCGAGAGCGGCCGACGCACCGGGAACCGCGGTCACGTCGTGTCGACTCTCGACGACGGCGGCCACCAACTTGGCGCCCGGATCGCTGATACCCGGCGTGCCGGCGTCCGACACCAGGGCGACGTCACGTCCGTCGTTGAGCGCGTCGAGAACTCGCGGAATCGACGCGACTTCGGTGTGTTCGTCGAGTCGCATGAGCGTGGCGTCGACGCCAAGGTTGTTGAGCATGAGCCCGGTGCGACGCGTGTCCTCGCAACACACGAGTCCGACCGCACGCAACACTTCGACGGCTCGTGGCGACAGATCGCCCATGTTGCCGATCGGAGTGCCGACGAGGAAGAGCGTGCTCACGAACCGGCTCTGATCTCGAGGCGGTCACCCACACGCACGCCCCACCGAGCGAACGACCCACGACTGGCCTCCACGACCGTGCGCGCCCGCGGCACCGGAGCCCCGATGCGATGCCGATGCATCTGCACCGCCTTCACCACCACGCCGTCGGCGTCGAGATATGCCACATCGATCGGAAATCGCATCCCGATGGTGTGCACCCAGCGACACGGACCGAGGACGAAAGCACCTTCGACGTGCGACCGACCGAGAAGACCGCGTCGTCGGGAGTTGCGGTCCGCTGCGACCTCTGCACTCGCCAACACTCGACCCTCGGTCACCAGCCACGCCGAGTTGGACGTCTCGCTCGTCGCCATACGCGTCAGTTCTACACGTTGAAGCGGAACTCCATCACGTCACCGTCGACGGGGTGGTAGTCCTTGCCTTCGACACGAATCTTGCCGAGATCCTTGGCCTTCGTCCACGAACCGATCTCGAGCAACTCGTCCCAGTGGACGACTTCGGCCTTGATGAAACCGCGCTGGAAGTCGGTGTGGATACGTCCGGCGCATTCGGGTGCGCTCGAGCCGGCGCGGAACGTCCAGGCGCGCGACTCCTTCTCGCCGGTCGTGAAGAACGTGCGCAGACCGAGCAGGTGGTAAGCGCTACGCACCATGCGGAACAACGCACCTTCACCCAACCCGAGTCCTTCGAGCATCTCGGCCCGCTCGGCCGGATCCTCGATGGAGGCCGCTTCGGCTTCGAGTTGCACGCACATGCCGATGATCTCGACGTTGTCGCCGGCGTCGCCGAACTCGGCGGCGATGCGGGCCTCGACGGAGGGAATCGTGTCGAGTTCGCTCTCGCCCACGTTGGCCACCACCAACACCCGTCGGTTGGTCAGCAGGAAGTGCGGCGCGAGAATCTCGCGCTGATCGGGTTTGAGGCCGGCGCGATAGAGCGGACGGCCGTCGCTCAGCGCCGCTTGGGCCAACTCGAGCGCCTCCACCTCGGGCAGGAGGTTGCGATCGAGTTTCGACTGACGCTGTGCTTGCGCGAGTCGCTTCTCGACCGTTTCGAGGTCGGCGAGAGCCAACTCGATCTCGACCACTCGGAGATGCTCGAGCGGATCGGACGGACCGGGGACGTCGTCGTCGACGAAGGCTCGCAGAACGAGCACGATCGCATCGACCTCGCGAATGTTGGCCAGGAACTTGTTGCCAAGGCCTTCGCCCTTGCTCGCGCCTTCGACGAGTCCGCCGATGTCGACCACCTGAACCGACGCGTGCACCACGTTCTTGCTCTTCGACATAGCCGCCAGGCGATCGAGGCGATCGTCGGGCACCTTGGCCACACCGATGTTGGGGTCCTTGGTGGCGAAGGCGTAGGGCGCGGCCAGCGCGCCACCACCAGTGAGGGCGTTGTAGAGAGAGCTCTTGCCGGCGTTGGGGAGACCGACCAGTCCGAAACGTTCCATGAAATCTCCGAGGCTACCCCTCGCCTTCGAACGCCGACCGGTTCCCACATGAAGGCCGTGATCCTTCTGCCTCTCGTCGCCGCTCTTGCTTCGTTCGCCGTGCTTCCGCCCGATTCGCTTGTCGACACCACCACCGTGTCGCCGCCCACGTCGTGTGCGACCTACAGCATCGAAGGTTCACTCGACGGCGCTCCTGGTCCCCAAGCCGACGACGAATCTGCTCCGCAGTTGGAGATTTCGGCCACGGCGTATCTGCACGATGCTGGCGAGGCCCTCGTCGGACATCGGGTGACCGCCGTGTTCGACATGGCCGATGGTGCGGCTCCCGTCGATCCGGTCGAAGCGGTCACCGACGCCGATGGACGCGTGTCGATCCTTCTCCCGGTCGGTGCGGTCGGCGTGTCGTTTCGGGCCGAGAGTGCCGCCATCGGCGACTGCCCGGACGTGGCGCCGGGTGACGTGCCGGTGGTCGTGATCGACATTCCGGTCCTCCCACCCGATTTCGGCCTGGGTAGCGGTTCCGGTCCGGCTCCGACGGCGTCGACGACTCCTGCGAAACTGCCCGACACCGGACCTCGCGAGAACCTGATCCTGGTGGCCGGGCTGGTTCTGGCCGCCGGACTCGGGACAGTGGCCACCCGGACCCGTCGCCGAGCCGAGGAACCGGGGGTGGTTCCCCGCTAGCCTGCGACTTCTATGTCGAAGAAGACCAAGAAGCGCAAGGCCCGCCTCCGCCGCTCGAAGGCCAACCACGGCAAGCGCCCCAACATGGGCCGCGGCTGAGGTACTTGCTCACCGAACTCGTTCTCGACGTACCGATCACGCCCTGGCGTGATCTCGGTTTCGTCTTCGCACCGCACTCGGGTCACCAGCACACGGTGATCGCCGGAGTGCGGTTCGTGTTTTCCGGGGTCGATTCGGCCTCGCCCGAGCCCCAGGGCTTGGTCGGTTGGGGATTCGATCCGGTGCCGCCGGACGAGAGAGGGGTCGACGGCATCCCGACTCGATTCGCCGAACCAGCGACCGAGAATTACGCGCACACCTTCACCGTGGAATCGATCGATCACGTGGTGGTCATGACTCCGTCGCTCGATCGCACGTGCGGCGCCATCGAATCGTCCCTCGGGTTGCCGTTGAAGCGCATCCGTGAGGTGGGCGGGGGAGTTCGACAAGGCTTCCACCGCGCTGGCCCGGTGATCCTCGAAGTGGTCGAGCGTCCCGACATCGCGTCCGACGAACCAGCCCGGTTGTGGGGTCTGGTGTTCGTGGTGAACGACCTCGATGCCGCAGTCGAACGACTCGGTCCCGACGTCATCGGTTCGCCACGCGATGCAGTCCAGCCCGGCCGACGAATCGCCACCGTGAGAAGTGGTGCATGCCTCGGCGTGCCGTTGGCTCTGATGTCGGCCTGACCGAACGGTCGACGCCGACACGACTACGTCACCAGCCCTCGTCTTCTTCCCGTTGGGCTTGATACGCCTGGCCGGATTCGCAAGAGGGGAGCAACGTGCACCAGCGGCAGTTCGAGCCCGGACGACGGACGGGCTCCGCCTTCTTCAACTTCAGCTCGATGGCGCGCAGGAGCCCGGCTTCGAGTCGCTTGGCCGCTGATCGCAACGTTCCCTCGGTGATGTCTTCGGGGTGAATCTCGGCCGAGTCGATGTAGTAACTCGCCACCTTGCGCGGTGCCTGGCCGATCGACAACAGATCGATCAACGCGTACAGACGCAGGTCGTCGCGATGCGCACCGAAGGTGCTCCCGGTCTTCAGGTCGAGGATCACCTTGTCGGGTGGACGTCCGAGAGCCAGATCGATCTTGCCCGAGACCCGCACGCGACCCTTGGCCAGGTTGACGGTGAGCGAACTCTCGACCTGTGGGTACCACTGCTTCTTGATGGGCGGAAAGCCTTCGAGGAAGCGCGTGAGGAGTGACGAGCAATCGCCCACTAGTTCGGCGCGACTGAATTCGTCGAGAGTGACGAGGAAATCGGCGATCGACTTGTTGGCCTCGTTGCTGAGGCGAGAGATCGACTCTTCGACGAGATCAGTGGGATTGATCGTGCCGCGCGTGTGAATCGACACTTCGATGGCCTTGTGCACGATGGTGCCGCGCGAGTTGGCGAGGTTCCATTCGAACTCGCCCTTGCCGTCGACGAAGAACGCTTCGCACGAATGCACGTCGCTGAGCGACTGTTTGCTGAGGAAGAAGCGATTCTCGTAGGACTTGCCGTCGGGCAGAACGTCGTGGAACGGGGCGAGAGCGGCTTCGAGATCGGCCTTCAGTTCGTCGCCCAGATCGGCGGGAATCGGTGCCGACAGGGGCGCCGGATCCTTGCCGATGGCGGCGATCACCCGTTCCTGGGCCGGGGTGTAGACGGGTTCGGCGCTCACGTTGCGAGATTACGACCAGGGTGTAGCGAGGGCGGGGAACCATGTCACACCCACCTGGCAGAGTCGACTCTCCATGGCAGAGACCGTTCGACACCCCGGGGCCAGCACCCTCGACTTCGCCCAGGTGGCGCGCGTGCTCGGTCGCGAGGCGCGGGCCCGCGGGCTGCACGCACCCGGGTTCCGCTGTCCACCGCGCATCGTCGGCGTCGACCGCACCTTGCGGCGCAGCGACGACCATGTCACGGTTGCCGTTCGGGTGAAGGGTCGTCCGCTCGTCGCCGTGGTCGCCGACATGATCGAAGGAGTGGTGGTGGCGAACCGTCTCGTGCCGCCAGTGGCCGATCGTCTGCGTCGCGAACTCTGGGACGTGATCTCGTCACCGCATCTCGCACTGTCGTCACCCATCCACCTCGAGGTGCACCGGTCCGTAGCCTGAGGACACGGCCCGGGTGGCGGAATTGGCAGACGCGGGGGGCTTAAACCCCCCTTCCCCTCACGGGGAGTGTGGGTTCGAACCCCACCCCGGGCACTGCGGTGCGATCAGCGCACGATCATTCGGGCGGTAGAGCGGCGCGAAAGCGCGCGAGTTCGTGATCGGCGATCGGAACCAGGTGCTTCGTCGACGGGAACACGCCTGATTCGACGTCGGAGCGAAACTCGCGGAACGCTGCGACTCGCTCTCGTTGCAAGCGCGCGTACTCGGAGGCGAAGTCTCGGTACACCTTGGCGTGTCGAGGTAGGTGACTGATGCCCGACATCGGCTCGTTGGCCGGTTCGCCCAACACGTCCATGGCGAACAGGTACTGCGCGTCGCATCCCGATCCCGATCCCATTGACCACAGCGACAGACGCGACAGCCGACGGCTGATCTCGGTGGCGACCGCAGCAGGAACGACTTCGATCTCGACAGCGATCGCACCGGCGTTCTCGAGGGCCACGCATTCCTCGTAGATGCGCACGGCCTCGTCGGCTGTCTTGCCGACGGCGCGAAATCCACCGGTCCAGGTGACCTTCGACGGGACGAGTCCCACGTGTCCGACGACGGGCACGTATTCCTTGGCGAGATGCTCGACGCGCTCGAGACTTCCCGAGCAGTAGATGCAGTCGGCTCCGGCTCGCAGCATCTCGCCGGCCCATCGAAGATGATCATCGGCCGAGCCGGCCTCTCGATGGTCCCGGCCGGTCAAAGTGAAGAGAGACGGTGCGACGTCGCGATACCGGGGATCGGTGACGAGTTCGGGTGGGGCCGACACGATGTCGATGCCGGCCTC
>JBDLRN010000099.1:0-4689 GCA_039800005.1 Actinomycetota bacterium
GGTCGACGTCAGTTGCACGTGCCGTTCGCCGAGGCATGGGGACCGGAGGGTCAGACCGAGATCGGTTTGCCGGCCGAGACCGACGTGATCATCGTGGTCGACCTTCTGGCGACTTTCTGACCTCGTCGATTTTGGCCCACCAGGTCAGCAGAGCGACCGGGAACATTCCTTCGCCGCCGTCAGCGAAGGAATCGGACCACTCGCCGCCCTGCCAGCGACGCACCACCACCGACACCCCGTCGTCGGAAACTGCTGCGGCCAGACGCACTCGATAGCGACCGTCGTCGAGATCCCCGTCGTCCATGACGTCATCGTCGAAATCGTCGTCATCGTCGTCGAGACGGGTCATCCAGCCGGTCATGACCAGACACGCGGCATCGAAGTCGACCGTGGACGGCACGCGAGTGATGAGCGAATACGGGTCGGCATCACAGTCGACGAGTTCACGTACGAAACCGTGCTCGGTGTCGCGGACGGCGAACACGCGCGACGCTCGGTAGCGCAGTGTTTCGTCGAGGGTTTCGTCGAGATCGGCGTCGACCCATTGGGCCACACGAAGGGACAAGGAAACGGGTCGGTGCGAAGACATGCCCCAGTGTGGAAACGGCGTCGACCCCGGGGCGATGCATCACACGAGGGTGTCGGCCAGATCTCGAGCGGCGCGCGCGACGGCCGCACCAAAACGTCGACCGGGTTGATTCGACATTCTCTCGATCGGACCACTCACACTCACTGCCGCGCGCACATCACCCCGCGCATCGTGCACCGGTGCACTCACCGACGCAACCCCGGCTTCACGTTCACCGATCGACTGCAACCAACCGTTGCGACCGGTCGACTCGCCGAGCAACACGTGACCGGCCGATCCGGCGCCGAGGGGCAGGAGCGATCCTTCGGGCACGATCCAGCGCAATCCATGCGGCGACTGCAACGACACCACGCACCGACGCACCTCGCCCTCGCGCACGTACAACTGGACGCTCTCGCCGGTCTCGTTGCGCAGCCGTTCGAGGACGGGTCGCGCGATGTCGACGAGAGAATCGGTCGCCTCGGCGGCCCGGCCGAGCGTGACCAGCCAACGGCCGAGCGCGTAACGCCCGTCGTCGGTGCGGCGCACCAATCCGTGCACCTCGAGTGCAGAGGCCAAGCGGTGCGTGGTCGCTCGCGGCAGCTCGCAGTACCGGGTGAGATCGGCCAGACCGAGCGGCCCGTGTTCGAACAACACGCGCCACACGACCACTGCTTTGTCGAGGACGCCGACCCCCGATACGCTTTCCATACAGCGAGATTAGCGTCCCACCATGTGAGACACGCCGGTTGGGAGACCATGCCGATCTCGGATCACGAAGTGAGGAACCATGACCAACCCGACCACGCTCCCCCAGAAGGTGTGGGATCAGCACGTCGTTCACTCGGCACCCGGTGAACCCGACCTGCTCTACATCGACCTCCACCTCGTACACGAAGTCACCAGCCCCCAGGCCTTCGACGGCCTGCGCATGTCGGGCCGCAAGGTGCGTCGCCCCGACCTCACCGTGGCCACCGAGGACCACAACGTCCCCACCGAGAACATCCACCTCCCGATCGCCGATCCCATCTCGGCCCGTCAGGTGGAAGTCATGCGCGCCAACGCCAAGGAGTTCGGCATCGACCTGTTCTCCATGGGCGACGCGCGCCAGGGCATCGTGCACGTCATCGGGCCCGAGCAGGGTCGCACTCTTCCCGGCATGACCATCGTGTGCGGCGACAGCCACACCGCCACGCACGGCGCGTTCGGAGCACTCGCCTTCGGCATCGGCACCAGTGAAGTCGAGCACGTGCTCGCCACGCAGACGCTGCCGCAGAGCCGCCCGAAGTGGATGTCGATCGACGTCGACGGTGTGCTCGCCGACGGCGTGACCGCCAAGGACGTCATCCTCGCCATCATCGGCCACATCGGAACCGGCGGCGGTATCGGCCACGTGATCGAGTACCGAGGTTCGGCCATCCGGTCGTTGTCGATGGAAGGTCGCATGACCGTGTGCAACATGAGCATCGAAGCCGGCGCCAAGGCCGGACTCATCGCACCCGACGACACGACGTTCGCGTATCTCGAAGGGCGCGAGTTCGTGCCCAAGGGTGCGAAGTGGGAGCAGGCGCTCGATTCGTGGCGAGCGCTCGCCACCGACACCGGCGCGAAGTGGGACAAGGAGGTGCGCATCGACGCCGCGTCGCTCGTCCCGCACGTGAGTTGGGGCACCAACCCGGCGCAGGTGGCCGGCATCGACAGCTCGATCCCCTCCCCCGACGACTTCACCGATCCCACCACGCGCGAAACCGTGGCCCGCGCTCTCGAGTACATGGGCCTCACCCCGGGTCAGCGCATCCGCGACATCTCGGTCGACACCGTGTTCATCGGTTCGTGCACCAACAGTCGCATCGAAGACCTGCGCGCTGCGGCCAAGGTCATGGAAGGTCGCCGCGTCACCGTGCCGCGTGTGATGGTCGTGCCCGGCAGCCATGCCGTGAAGGCGCAGGCCGAAGCCGAAGGTCTCGACAAGGTGTTCCGGGCCGCCGGCGCCGACTGGCGCGAACCGGGTTGCTCGATGTGCCTCGCCATGAACCCCGACAAGTTGGCGCCTGGTGAACGGGCCGCCAGCACCAGCAACCGTAACTTCGAAGGACGTCAGGGCCGAGGCGGACGTACTCACCTCGTGTCGCCGGCCGTCGCCGCCGCCACCGCCGTGGCCGGACACTTCGCCACCCCGACCGATCTGAGCTGAGGAGACATCACATGAAGAGCGTTCGAGTACTCAGTGGTCGGGGCATTCCGTTGCGTCGTAGCGACGTCGACACCGACCAGATCATCCCCGCCGACTGGCTGAAGCGCGTCGAGCGCACCGGCTTCGAGGTCGGACTCTTCTCCACGTGGCGCGAAGACCGCGACTTCGTGCTCAACGATCAGCGGTACGCCGGCGCGTCGATTCTCGTGGCCGGCCCGTCGTTCGGTGTTGGTTCGAGTCGCGAACACGCGGTGTGGGCCATCCAGCAGTACGGATTCGACGCCGTCATCGCGCCCAGCTTCTCGGACATCTTCCGCAACAACTGCACCAAGAACGGTCTCGTTCCCGTGGTGCTCCCGCTCGCCACGGTGGAGCGCATCTGGGCGGCCATCGAAGCCGACGCCGCCACCGAGATCGTGGTCGACATGCAGCGACTGACCGTGGAAGTGCCCGTGATCGGCGTGGCGGAGTCGTTCCCGATGGAGCCGCAGAACCAGCACCGCTTCCTGAACGGCCTCGACGACATCGGCATCACCCTCACTCACGTCGACGAGATCACGTCGTTCGAGACCAAGCGCCCGGCTTGGCTCGCGCGCTGATCACACGCTTCGCGCGACTGGCGTGCTGAACCGCTCGCGGTTCAGTCGGCTTCGAATTCGAGAAGGTTCAGCAACTTCGAGTTGTTGCTGAACACCTCGATCGGCTTGGTGATCGGCATCCGCATGGTGCGCTGCAACAGCGTGACCTGCGTGTGCTGGTTGTACTCGACGAGAGTGACCGCCCAACCGTCACGCCCGGCTCGTGCCGTGCGACCCGAACGGTGCAGATAGTCCTTGTTGTCCTTGGCCGGCTCGTAGTGGATCACAGCGGCGATGTCGTCGATGTCGATACCGCGGGCCGCCACGTCGGTGGCCACCAACACGTGCAGATCACCCTCGGCGAAGCGACGCAGGGCCTTCTCGCGCGTGGGCTGGGCCAGATCGCCATGAATGGCCGACGCGTTCACACCGAGCGCCTGCAAATTGTCGGCCACCCGGTCGCACACCCGCTTGGTCTGACAGAACACGACCGTCTTGCCCGCACCACGGGAGATGGCAGCGACCACCTTGTCCTTGTCGAGATGATGCACGGCCAGCCACAGGTGGTGCATGGTGCCCACGGTGTCGGTGGCGGCGTCGATGGCCACTTCGATGGGATCCTTGAGATACGCACGAATGAGGTGACCCACGTCGCCGTCGAGCGTGGCCGAGAAGAGCATCGTCTGATTGCGGCCGGTGCAACGACGCAGGATCCATTCGACCTGCGGGGTGAATCCGTCGTCGGCCATGCGATCGGCCTCGTCGAGAACCACGACTTCCACGCCCGACACGTCGATCTCGTCGGACTTGAGCAAGTCGATGAGACGCAACGGTGTGGCCACCACGACCTCGATGCCCTTGGCCATCTCGTCGACCTGATGATGACGACTCGATCCGCCGTACACCGGCAGCACACGACGGCCCGAATGGCGGGCCACCGGCTCGAGCACCTCGGCCACCTGAATGGCGAGCTCGCGCGTCGGAACGAGAACGAGACCGAGCGGACGCTTCGGTTCGGCGCGTTCGGAGATGCGCGACAGCATCGGCACGCCGAAAGCGAGGGTCTTGCCCGAACCGGTCTTGGCGCGACCGCACACGTCGCGGCCCTGCATGGCCACCGGGATGGCCTCTTTCTGGATGGCGAAGGGCTGCGCGAAACCGGCTGCGGCGAGTCCGGCGTCGATGGTGTCGGGAACACCGAGGGCGGCGAAACCGGTGGGCGTGGGCACCGGCGGCAGAGCGTTGATGGAGGTGAGGGGTTTGGACGTGTCGTGTGCCGGCTGATCGGGGCGAGGAGGGCGGCGACGCCCACGCGGTGATCCCTGGCGTCGGGATGGTTCGGTCATGTC
>JBDLRN010000100.1:0-16688 GCA_039800005.1 Actinomycetota bacterium
CGCTGATACACGGCCTTGGAGTTGTGCACCAGGTCGCCGTAGTAGCCGCGCGTGTGGGTTTCGGCCAGGAATTCCTCGGGCAGTTCGAGATGTTCGGCGATCTCGAGCGGTGTGAAACCGAGGTTGGCGTGACGCATGGTCTGGTCGTGCATCCATCGATACATGTCGCGCTGCAACTCGAGGAATCCGCGCACGTCGTCGGCGCCCCAACGAGGCCAGTTGTGCGACGTGAACATCACCTGCGTGCGGTCGCCGAACAATTCGACGGCCTCGTCGATGTACTTCGACCACGACAACGCGTCGCGCACCTGAGCGCCACGAATGGGCACCAGGTTGTGCATGGTGTGCGAGCAGTTCTCGGCCATGCACAACCAGCCGCCGTCGGGGAAGAAGAAGTTCATCTCGGCCGGAGCTTCGGTCTCGGGTGTGAGTTGGAACACGATGCGCACTCCGTCGACAACTTTCTCTTCACCCGTGAACGTGATGTCTTCGGTGGGAGCGATCAGCCCGGGTGGGCCGACCGGGATCGACAGGCCGAGTCCGCAGTTCACGTGGCCCTTCGGGCCGGGCGGGAGCAACGGTCCGAACTGATAGGTCGCTCGACGGCCCATCGCCGGCCCGGCGATCACGTTCTCACCCACCGTTTCGTGCAGAAAACCTTCGGGTGCGATCACGCGACATCGACCGGCATCGACCTCGGCCTGTGACGTGACTCCGAGAACGCCGCCGAAGTGGTCGGCGTGCGAATGGGTGTAGATCACCGCCGTGACCGGACGACGTCCGAGATGTTCGGTCACGAGGTCGTAGGCGGCGCGCGCGGTGGCCTCGACGGTGAGCGGATCGATCACGATCCAACCCTCGGTGCCTCGCACGAACGTGATGTTCGAGATGTCGTAGCCGCGGACCTGCCACACTCCTTCGGCGACTTCGAAGAGTCCGTGATGGGCGTTCAGTCGGGCGTGACGCCACAGGCTCGGGTGAACCGTGTCGGGACAATCGTCCTCGAGGAACGTGTATCGCCCGATGTCGCTCGCCGTGCGTCCTTGTTCGTCGCGCACGTGCACATCGGCGAGCGAAGCGATCCATCCTCTTCGGGCGCGGTCGAAGTCGGCCGGATCGAGATCGAATTCCTGTGCACGGTTGCGGTCACGCGTGTGCGACGTGGCGTCCTTCTGAGTTGCGTCGAGTGTCACGAGCGCACGGTAACAGAGTGATCTCACCTGGCTCGGAGGTCGCTTCCGTAGACTTCTTTCGACCGTCCAGGAGGTACACGTGTCCACGATCGAAGTGTCCGCGCCCGTCGCCAGCCGTCTGCAGCGTCTCAACGTCGGTGCGGCGGTTCTTCATGCCGTGCAGGCCGTGATCGTGCTCGTGGCGGCCAACGACTTCTCGTTGCCGGTCACCAGCTTCTTCCTGAACGATGCGCCGAACAACGACCTCGACGTGTCGCGCCTCGACCGTCTCTTCGACGTGCGCATCGCCTACGGCTTGTTCGGATTCCTCGCCTTGTCGGCGATCTTCCATGCTCTCGTCGCTTCGCCGTGGGGACGGTCGCGCTACCTCGCCGATCTCTCGCGCGAGCAGAATCGTTTTCGCTGGGTCGAGTACTCGCTGTCGTCGACCCTCATGATCCTGATGATCGCGCTGGTGTTCGGTATCGGCGACGTGGCCGGACTCGTCGGCATCGCGGGAGCCAATGTGGCCATGATCCTGTTCGGCTGGGTCATGGAGGTCGTCAACGAGCCGGGCAAGAAGGTCTGGTGGGCGCCGTTCTGGTTCGGCTGCATCGCCGGTATCGCCCCGTGGATCGGCCTCTTCGTCTATCTCTTGGGTCCGGGTAGCGAGATGCCGAACTTCGTCTACGGCATCTTCGTGAGCATCTTCGTGTTCTTCAACTGCTTCGCCCTCAACCAGTGGCTGCAGTACAAGCGAGTCGGCAAGTGGGCCGACTACTTGTTCGGTGAGCGGGTGTATCTGATCCTCAGCCTCACTGCGAAGTCGGCCCTCGCCTGGCAGATCTTCGGTAACACACTCGCCGTGTGAGCATGCTCGCCGAGTTCACTCCGAACGATCGGGAGTGAACCAGTCGGCCAGCGCGAATTCGGTGGGTTGATCGAAAAAGGCGCGAATCCGTACGATCGCGCCTGTGTCGTCGACCGAGAAGATCTCGACACTGTTCACTTCGACGCGTCGGTCGGAGAGCATTCCCACGTTGTGCATCACGACGGCCGCTTCGTGGCGTCCACCGGCGACGATCTGGCGCGGATGAAGAGTCCAGCGTCGACCAGGCGTGAACGATCGATCCCACGTCTTGTGCACGGCGTCGAGACCCACTTTGGGCGGCGCCCCCACCGGATCCTCGAACTCCATGGCAGGGGAGAAGAGGCCCACCCAACGTTCGCGATCCATGGCGTTCCACGCGGCGACGTGAGCCTCGACGGCCTCGACCGCTCGATTCGTGGTGGTCATGGACGCACAGTAGTGGTCGAGAACGGGCCGTCAGGCCGTGGCCCAGACGAGGACTTCGGCGCCGTCGTCACCGGCCACGAGTCCGAGGTCGCCGACCGAGAACAGACGAGCGGCATCGCCAGTGGCCAGATCGCCGGCGTGGTCGAGCGACGCCGACCCACGGGCCACGAAGACGTGCACATGACGATCGTCGGGAACACGCACCGACTCGCCCGCATTCAAGCGCGCTCCCCACAGCACGGCATCGCGCTGACGGATGCTGATCGCCGCATCGTGGCCCTTGCCCGATGCGATGGGCACCAGACCGCCCTTGGCGAGTTCGGCGTTGATGTCGAGCTGCTGATAGCTCGGATCGATGCGCTCGGTGTCGGGAGTGACCCACATCTGAACGAAGTGCACGTCGGTGTCGCCACTCGGATTCATCTCGGAGTGCCAGATTCCGGTGCCGGCCGACATGCGTTGCGCGAGGCCGGGGTAGAGCAGACCGCGGTTGCCTTCACTGTCCGTGTGCTCGAGTTCTCCGTCGAGCACCCAGGTGACGATCTCCATGTCCTGATGCGGATGGGTGGAGAATCCGCTCCCGGCGCGCACCACGTCGTCGTTGTTGACGAGCAGGAGTCCGTGGCCGGTGTTGTTCGGATCCCAGTGCGATCCGAAACTGAACGAGTGCCGACTGTCGAGCCAGGAGATGCGTGTGTGCGGACGCTGATCGGCTCGCTGGACGACGATGCGTGTGGGCGCCGTCATCGACTCAGCCGACGATGGCGATGCCGAGGCTCGCGGATGCCTCTTCCACGCTGCCGGCGTTGCTCACGTCGGTGAATCCCATGTCGAGCATCTGGGCCATGGCCATCCCCGAACGGTTGCCACTTCGGCAATACACGACGTACGAGCCGTCGCGAGCGAGAGCGTCGATCTGGCTGGCGAAGTCGGGGGACTGGATGTCGATGTTGACGGCGCCGTCGAGGTGACCGCCGGAGAACTCGGCAGGGGTGCGAACGTCGATGATCATGCGGGTGTCCTTTGCGGGGGCGTCGGCAGTCGACGAGTCGGCTGCGGCGGCGGGCTGTTCGGATGAGGAGGAACTCTCTCCTCCACAGCCAACCACGGGGGAGAAGGCGAGCGTGAGTCCGGCGAGGGTGACGAGAGTGCGACGACGAATCATGACTCCACCTTATATACCCCAAGGGGTATCTTTCGTGTCGCCGATCGAACATCTACTCGGGTGGCGCACTACGTTGCCCAGCCATGTTCCGTCGTCTCGCCCCCGCTGTTCTCCTGCTCCTGGCTTCCTGTGGTGGCGACGACGCCGGATCGGTCGATTCGGCCGCTCCCCCCTCGGCCGCCGAGACCACGGTCGCCCCGCCCGCCACCGACGCCCCGACCACCACGACCGAGGTTCCGTACGAGCCCACGCGTCCGGCCCTCACCGACGTGGCAGCGGCCACCGTCGAAGGTCCGATCACCGGCGGACTCGGTCAGGTGGTGCTCGGCGTGAGCCCCTTCGACGTGTCGTCGTGGGGTTACACCGAGAACGAGTTCTTCGTGCGCGGCACGGCGTCGAGTTACACCTCCGACACCGAGCTGTCGACCGACGGCAACTGGGCGGTCACCCCGTACGACACCGCCGACTACGCCACGCGAATCGTGGTACGCGCACCCGAGGATCCGTCGCTATTCAACGGCACGGTGATGGTCGAGTGGCTCAACGTGACCGCCGGCCTCGACGTGTCACCGTCGTTCGACCTCGCCAAGAACGAGATCCTGCGTTCGGGCATGGTGTGGATCGGTGTGTCGGCCCAGCGCGTGGGCGTGGAAGGTGGCGGCAACCCGACGGGTGCGCCGCGTGTCTTGAAGATCGCCGACCCGGAGCGCTACGGATCGCTGAACCACCCCGGCGACGACTACAGCTACGACATGTTCAGCCAGATCGGCGCCCTCGTGTGGAACGAGTCGGCCACGTTGCTCGGTGACCTCGTTCCCGAGCGCGTGATCGCAGCCGGTGAATCGCAATCGGCGTTCCGACTCACCAGTTACATCAACGCTCTGGCCCCGCTGCACGACGTGTACAACGCCTATCTCGTTCACAGTCGTGGAGCGCGCGCGGCCAACCTCTTGTCCGACCCGCGCCCCGAGATCCTCGGACCCGAGATCGCGCAGATTCGCGACGTCGGCCGACCGGTGTTGGTGTTCTCGGCCGAGACCGACGTGGTGGGTGATCGCCTCGGCTATCGCCGCGCCGAACAGCCCGAGACCGACAACTTCCGTAGTTGGGAAGTGACCGGAACCGCTCACGCCGACGCCTACAGCCTCGGTATCAGCGAGACCGACATCGGGGACGGGGGCGGCGACGACGCACTCTTCGCCGCCATGCTCGACGCACCGTCGTCGGTGTACTTCGGCATCGTGACCTGTGAGAAGCCCATCAACGCCGGCCCGCACACGTACGTACTGCGCGCCGCCGTGCGCGCGCTCGACACCTGGGTTCGCACAGGTGTCGCCCCGGCCCCCACTCCGAAGTTGGAGGCCAATGCCGACCTCACCGGATTCGAACTCGATGCGAACGGCAACGCCCTCGGGGGCATTCGCACGCCGCACGTCGACGTACCGGTGGCCGCGTTGTCCGGACTCGGTCAGTCGGGCGAGAGCTTCTGCGGACTTTTCGGCACGACCGCGTCGTTCACCGACGAGCAGTTGGCCGCTCTGTACGCCGACACGGCCGACTTCCAGGCGAAGTGGGACGCAGCGGTCGATGCGGCGGTCGCGGCCGGAGCGGTGTTGCCCGAGGACGCCGACGCAGTGAAGGCCTCGGCCGAGGGGTACCCGCTTCCCTGAGCCTGGCTCTACCCGAAACCGGTTTCCTGTGACACGATGTCGTCCATGACGACCGGCATCAACATCGGAAACCTTCTCGCCCGACGCGCTCACGTCAACGCCAAGATGGAAGCGTTGTACGACGTGGCGGCGGATCGTCGCTACACCTACGCGGAACTCAACGCCGAGACCAACAAGGCCGCGCAACTTCTCGCTCGCGTGGGTGTGAAGAAGGGCGACCGGGTCGGTCTGCTGCTCATGAATTCGGCCGAGTACCTCACGGCCTTCTTCGCCACAGCCAAGCTCGGTGCGGTCATCGTCCCGCTCAACTGGCGTCTGGTCGCCGACGAACTCGAGTTCATTCTGAAGGACTCGGGTACGACGGCGTTGGTGTTCGGAGGAGAATTCGCGGCCACCGTCTCCGATCTGCAGTCCCGCGGTTCGAAGACCGACGTGACGTCGTGGCTCTACGTCGGAGACGCCGCAGGCAAGCCCGACTTCGCTCTCGACTACGTGAGCGAGTCGGCCAAGGAGAAGCCGATCGAACCGCCGGTCACCGCATCGGGAGACGACCTGCTCTACATCATGTACACGTCGGGCACGACCGGCCTGCCCAAGGGTGTCATGCACTCGCACAACACCCAGTACTGGGCGTTGGCCACGATGTGCACGACGGCCGATCTCGGCCAGGGCGATCGCTACATCAACCCGATGCCCATGTTCCACGTCGGCGCGCTCACGCCGGCCCTCGGCACCATTTTCATCGGCGGCACCCATGTGCTGATGCGCGCCTTCGATCCGACCAAGGTCTGGGAGCTCATCGATTCCGAACGCATCAACAACGGCCTGCTCGTTCCGGCCATGCTCCAGTTCATGTTGCTCGTGCACGATCCGGCCAAGCACAAGCACGAACACGTCCGCTGGCTCCTCACCGGCGCCGCACCCGTGCCGGTGCCTCTCATCGAGGCGTACTACAAGATCGGCATCGAGATCAGCCAGGTGTACGGCCTCACCGAGACATGCGGACCGGCTTGTGTGACCATGCCGGCCGACGCGCTCGAGAAGGCCGGCTCGACCGGCAAGAGCTTCTTCCTCTCCGACGTGAAGATCGTGCGACCCGACGGAACGGAATGCGCGCCCAACGAGTCGGGTGAAGTCCTCGTACGCGGCGGCCACATCATGCTCGGCTATTGGAATCGGCCCGACGCCACGGCCGATTCGTTGAAGGACGGCTGGCTGCACACCGGTGACGGCGGGATCATGGACGAAGAGGGTTACGTCTACATTCAGGACCGGATCAAGGACATGATCATCTCGGGTGGCGAGAACGTCTATCCCGCTGAGATCGAGAACGTGATCATGTCGCACCCGGGCGTGACCGAGACCGCCGTCATCGGTATCCCGTCGCAGAAGTGGGGCGAATCCCCTCTCGCGATCGTGGTGAAGAAGGACCCTGGTCTCACCGAGGCCGACGTCCTGACTCACTGCGAGGGCAAGCTCGCGCGGTTCAAGCAACCGGTCGCCGTTCGTTTCATCGACGTCGTGCCGCGCAACCCGTCGGGCAAGGCGTTGAAGAAGGATCTTCGCGTGCAGTTCAAGGACGTGGTCGGGCCCTGACCCGACTCGTCCCGAGATCGTGAACGGGGGAACATGATCACGGCCGAACAGATCGATCTCATCTCTCCTGAAGTGTTCGCCACGCGCGGACACCCGTGGGACCAGTACGCATGGCTGAGGGCCAACGCCCCCGTGTTCCGACATCCCGAGCCGCCCGAGAGCGGACCGGGCTTCTGGGCGCTCACCAAGTACGACGACGTGAAGTTCGTGAGTCGCACGCCGAAGATCTTCAGCTCCTACGAGAAGACGGCGATGCTGCCCGACCCCGACGAGGCCAACCTCTTCGCCGGTCGGCAGATGATGCTGAACATGGATCCGCCGCAGCACGACCGCTTCAAACTGCTCGTGAGTCGCGGTTTCACACCGAAGAACGCCCCGTTGCTGCGTCCGCGGATCGAGGAGTTGGCGCGCGAGATCGTCGATGCGGTGATCGATCGCGGCGAGTGCGATTTCGTGAGCGAGATCGCCGGCCGGCTGCCATCGGGTCTGATCGCCGAGTTGATGGGGATGCCGCGATCGGACGGCGAGCGTCTGTACGACCTCACCGAGATCATGCACACCAACGACGACGCCGTGGCGCCACCCGAGGTGAAGATGGCGGCGATCGGGGAGATGCTCGGGTACGCGCAGTCGATCGCCGACTTCAAACGCTCGAATCCCGGTGACGATCTGGCCACACTGCTCGTGAACGCCGAGATCGACGGCGATCGACTCACCGATTCCGAGTTCCAGTGGTTCTTCCTGTTGCTCGTCAACGCCGGTGGCGACACCACGCGCAATCTGCTGGCCGCCGGCATGCAATTGTTGTTCGATCATCCGAGCGAACGAGAGAAGTTGACGGCCGATCTCGATCGTCTGCTCCCCACCGCGATCGAAGAGATGTTGCGTTTCACGAGTCCGGTGGCGCATTTCAAGCGCACCGTCATGGAGGACGTCGAGATCCGCGGCCAGAAGATCCCGAAGGGCGACCGCGTCGTCATGTTCTA
This sequence comes from Actinomycetota bacterium, assembly GCA_039800005.1. Lineage (GTDB taxonomy): Bacteria > Actinomycetota > Acidimicrobiia > Acidimicrobiales > Ilumatobacteraceae > Casp-actino8. The sequence goes on from JBDLRN010000100.1 coordinate 7,887, forward strand.
CGGGTCGGCCAATCGCGACGAAGACGTGTTCGCCCGGCCCGACGTGTTCGACATCATGCGCGACCCCAACCCGCACGTCGCCTTCGGCGCCGGTGGCCCGCATCTCTGCCTCGGCATGCACGTCGCACGTGTCGAGTTGATGGTGATGTTCCGCGAATTGCTGACCCGTCTGCCTCGTCTCGAACCCGGCGGTCCGGCCGAGCGCATGCACTCGAGCTTCATCGCCGGCATCCACTCGATGCCGGTGCGCTACTGACCGAAGCCCGGATTCTCGCTCGAGTCGATCTCGCCCGGGAAGGTGTAGTGCACGTCGCTGAAACGATCGCGTGCGAACACGTAGAGGAGGCGCAGCGGCTCGTCGCCGGTGTTGCGCGCGAAGTGCTCGACCCCGGCCGGGATCCAGATTGCCGTACCGGCAGCGACTGCGGTGACCGTTCCGTCGACCACCACGTCTCCGGTCCCCGACACGATGAAGTACACCTCGGCCGCGTCGTGATGATGACCGCGGGTGGGCGCGACGGATCCGACGGGGATTTCGGCCAGCCCAGCCGTCAATTCGTCGGTGGGTGTGGTGTCGGCGCCGAAGAATTCCCACCAGGTCACGGCCCCGCGTTCGGGTGACGACCAACTGTCGACCGGGGAGTCGGCGACGGTTCGGAACACGGCGTGACGTTCGACGCTCATGGCCGCACCGTAGTGCTCGGATGGGACCGGCCGGGAGGGTCGGTGGCAGAATTCGCCCATGAGCACCGCAACCGACGAGACCCTGTCACCTGCCGAAGCCGAGGCCTTCCGGGCCAAGGTCCGCGAGTTCCTCAGCCAGAACGCGACCGGCTCCGAGCGCGGCGTGAACTCCATCGCCACCGGCCGCGAATTCCAGCAGAAATTGGCGGCCGCCGGACTGGCCGGCCTCACCTACGCCGCGGAATACGGCGGCGCCGGCCTCACCAAGGCGCACGAACGCATCTATCGCGAGGAGTATGCCAACTTCCCCGACATGACCTTCGAGTTGGTCATCAGCCACGGCATGTGCTTGCCGGTTCTCAACCAGTTCGGTACCGAGGAGCAGAAGAAGCAGTTCATGCCCGACAACATCGCCGGTCGCACCATGTGGTGCCAGATGTTCTCCGAGCCCGGTGCCGGTTCCGACGTGGCGAGCCTGCAGACGAAGGCCGAACTCGACGGTGACGAGTGGGTCATCAACGGCCAGAAGGTCTGGACGACGCTCGCGCACGTGTGCGAGTACGGCGTGATCATCGCTCGCACCAATCCCGACGCCCCCAAGCACGCCGGTATCTCGATGTTCATCATCGACATGAAGGCGCCGGGTGTCGAGATCCGACCGATCCACCAGATCGACGGGGGCAAGCACTTCAACGAGATCTTCCTCACCGACGTGCGCATCCCCAAGTCGTGGTTGCTCGGCGAACTCAACAACGGTTGGAACCAGGCCACGGCGATGCTCATGTTCGAGCGTGTGGCCATCGGAACCGGCTCGACCAGCGGTGTCACGCACACGCTCACCGACGGCCTCATCGAGATCGCGAAGAAGAACGGCAAGATCGCCGATCCGGTGATGCGTCAGGAACTCATGAAGCTCTACAGCGAGGAGACCACCAAGTCGCTCGTCGCCATGCGTACTCGCGCCGAGATGAAGGCCGGCCGCGTGCCCGGCCCCGGCGGGTCGCTCGGCAAGCTGCACGGTTCGCGCATCTCGTGGATGATGCGTCCGCTCATCAGTCGTTTGATCGGGCCCGAGACCGATGCGTGGGAAGGTTCGAGCAGTCGCGGCGAGGCGTGGTCGAAGCGCCTGCTCAACAGCTTCCAGTCGGGTATCGCCGGTGGAACCGACGAGATCCAGAAGAACATCATCGGTGACCGCGTGCTCGGTCTGCCGCGTGAGCCGATGGTCGACAAGGATCTGCCGTTCAAGGATCTCAAGGTCGGCACACAGCGCTGATCGAGTCCTCGTCGTGCGCGTCGCTCAGATCTGGATCCATCCGGTCAAGTCGATGATCGGCGAGTCGGTCGATTCGGCCGATCTCGACGAACTCGGGTTGGTGGGCGATCGCATCTGGGCCACCCGTGATCTCGACGCGGGCGGCATCCGTGGCGCGAAGAAGATCGGCGGTCTGATGCGTCTCGCGGCGCGTCGACTCGACACGCATGCGCGTGGGCACGACGATCCCGTCGAGATCGAGTTCCCCGACGGGCGCCGTTTCACGAGCGACGATCCCGATCTCGATGCGGTGTTGAGCGAGGAACTCGGTCGACGGGTCGCACTCCAGCATCTGCGTCCGGCCGATGAACTCGATCACTATCGACGCGGGCGACCCGACACCGACGACGTCATGGCCGAACTGCGCGGGGTGTTCGGACGCGACCCCGACGAGCCGTTGCCCGACCTCGGTCAGTTCCCGCCGGTGATCATGGAATTCGAGTCGCCGCCGGGCACCTACTACGACTGCTGGCCGCTCATGGTGATGAGTACGTCGGCGCTGCGGTCGCTCGCCGAGGCGGTGCCCGATTCGGTGGTCGACGTGCGTCGTTTCCGGCCGAATTTCGTGATCGACACCGGTGACGAGCCGGGTCATCCCGAGTTCTCCTGGACCGGGCGTCGAGCCGAGATCGGCACCGCCGAGATCGAATTCATCGGGCCGTGCCCGCGCTGTGTGATGGTCACTCGGGCGGTCGGATCCGACATCCCGGAAGATCGCGCCGTCCTGCGCCACATCGTGCGAGATCTCGATCAGAACGTGGGGGCGTACGCGAAGGTCGTGCAGCCAGGCACTTTCTCGGTGGGGGATCCGCTGCGGTTACTGTGACCGCGATGTTGGAGGTCGTCCTCACGGGAACCGGAGTTCCCCATCCCGCTCCCGGTCGAGCCGGTGCCGGTGTGCTGGTTCGCTACCGCGACGGTGATCGACGCGTCAACCTGCAGTTCGACGCCGGACGTTCGACGGTGCTCCGCCTGTCCGAGGCCGGTGTCATCCCACCCAAGTTGTCGGCGGTGTTCCTCACTCACCTTCACAGTGACCATGTGATCGATCTGGCCGACGTGGTGATCACGCATTGGGTGCAACAGCAACTCCACACCTCGCCACCGCTCACGATCGTCGCGCCAGAGGGACCGACAGCCGATTTCGTGCGCCACGTGCTCGACGCCTACGACGACGACCTGCACGTCCGTATGGAACACACCGGAGCGCCACACCCTACTTTCGATCTGAAGCCCTTCGTCGCCGTCTTCGAACCGCATGTCGTGTGGCGCGACTCCGAGTCGGGTCTGAGTGTCACTGCGGTCGCCGTTCATCACGAACCGGTCCCCGATGCGGTGGCTTATCGCGTCGATTCGCCCTCCGGGTCGGTGGTGATCTCGGGCGACACACGAGTGTGTCGCGAAGTCGAAGACCTCTCTCGCGGGGCCGACCTGCTCGTGCACGAGGTGTGTCGCCGCCGGGCGATGCAAGCCGCCATCGCCGGCACGGTGTTCGAGAACATCTTCAGCTATCACGCCGATTCGGTCGAGTTGGGGGAGATGGCCGAGCGGGCCGGCGTGCCGCGTCTCGTGCTCACCCACCTGATCCCGCAGCCCAACGACGAGAACGACGAGGCGGCGTTCGCCGACGACGTCCGACGCGGCGGGTACACCGGAGACCTCACGGTCGGACGCGATCTGATGTCGTTCCGCCTCGGCTCGCCGGCCTGATCGTCGTCGGTGTCGAACCGACTCAGCGCGGCACGTTGGGCGAACTGAACGAGGCGCCGCCGAAGTTGGCCCCGCCCATGGTCTCTCCACCAAACGACGACGCGCCGGACACGCCAGCGAGATAGTCGCGCGGATCACGCACGTCGTCGACGTAGCCGAGGGCGTAGGCGCCCATTGCGTACCCGGCCAACTTCTGCACGGTCTCGGGCAGCGTGCGTGCGACCTCGGGCGGGCACGACAGGTACTGGTTCTCTTCCTGACGCAGCCAACCCAACACGTAGTCGACGTTCAGAGCGCGACGCACGCGATCGGAGCGGTTGGCACCACCACCGTGAATGGTGCGTCCGCTGTAGAGCACGACCGATCCCTTGGGCATGGTCGCCGGAAACGTTCGATGCACGTCGGCGCACGATTCCTTCGGATCGAGCATCGAGCCGGGGATGATGCGTGTGGCACCGTTCTCCTCGGTGAAATCGTCGAGAGCCCAGATGGTCGACACTTCCACGTCCATGTCTTCGGGGAACGGAAAGAAGTCGAAACACCATTGATCACGGTGCAGTGGTTGGGCCGTCGACCCCGGTCCGATGGCGATCACCTGCGTGAGATGCAACTGGAAGTTGCTGGCGAACGGCGACAGCAACTGGTTCGCCGCCTCGAGCACCACGGGGTGCGCGACCATCTCGACACTCGATCGCGACCGGGCGAGTAGGGCGCCGGTGCGGGTGGTGTGGCGACCCGAGAAGTCGTCGCCGCCGGTCGGGGTGGCGGCGATGTAGGGGTTCATCTCGGCCAGCACCCGGTCGACGACCTCGGGGTCGACCAGCCGCTCGACGATGGCGCAGCCGGCCGTTCGCAAGGCCTCGGCCAGGTCGGTGGGCGCGACGGAGCGATCGAAACGAGGTATCTCGGGCATCCCCCCACCGTAATCCGGCGAATCTGGCGCGGGATCTTGACCTATACGGTGAAAATTCCTCACCAGAACACCGAGATCTATAGATTATGGGGATGGTGATGACGGGGCAGGTGTCGGGGATGTCCTGGTGATGCGAGACGCGATGAAGCCGGTGACGCGGGCCGAATGGGCCGACGGGCAATTGCGCGACGAGATCCTGTCGGGCCGCCTGCGTCCCGGTGACCGCATCCCGACCGAACAACTCGCCGAGTCGTGGGGCGTGTCGGCCACCCCCATCCGCGAATCGCTGCGTCGTCTGGCCGGCGAAGGACTGGTCGACCTCACCCCGCAACGCGGCGCGCGCGTCGCCGTGGTCGACGCCGCTCTCGCGCACGAGATCTACGCCGTTCGTCTCCTGCTCGAACCGGTCGCGCTACGGCAGTGTCTCGACGCGGCCGACGGTGACCCCACCTTCGGGTCCGACGTGCAGGCTGCGTTCGCCGCCCTTGCGTCGGCGGCCGACGCGACCGAACGACTCGACGCGCACCGCGCCTTCCACCTCGTGCTCATGTCGCGTTGCCCCAATCGCACCCTTCTCGACCAGATCGAATCGTTGATGGATCGCTCGCGACTCTTCCAGATCGCCTCGGCCCCCACCGACGCCCGCGCCGGTCACGCGCACGATCACCGACATCTGCGCGACGCGGCGGTCGCCGGTGACGTCGAGACCGTGATCGCCGTTCACGTCCACCACCTGACCTCGACGATCGACTCTCTGTTCTGAATCGTCGTCGTGTCCTGAACCAACACCCGGAGGAAGCACATGTTCCGACTCGCCTACATCGACGGCCGTTCGGCCTTCCAGTTCACCGACGAGCACGGCCAGGACGAGTTCGTCGACGTGGCCCGTCTGGCCGGAGACGAAACCTTGAGCGACCCGATGGTCGCGGTGGCTCGTTTCGGTGAACTGCACGACCTCTACGCCCGAGCCGCATCCGCACCGAAGTCGTCGGGAACCCCCGGAGTTTGCGTGCCGAACCCGTCGAAGGTGTTCGGTATCGGCCTCAACTACATGTCGCACGCCGCCGAATCGAACATGGAACTCCCGCCGGCTCCGCTCACCTTCACCAAGTTCCCGTCGTGTCTGGCCGGCCCGACCGCCGACATCGAACTCTCGGGTGCGATGGTCGACTGGGAGGTCGAGATCGTGGCGGTGATCGGCACCGGTGGCCGCCACATCGCCGCCGCCGACGCCTGGAAGCACGTGGCCGGTCTCACGCTCGGTCAGGACGTCTCCGATCGCCAGGTGCAACTCACCGGCAAGCCACCGCAGTTCTCGCTCGGCAAGAGCTTCGACGGCTACGGGCCGATCGGTCCGGCGCTGGTCTCGATCGACGCCTTCCCGAATCCCGACGACATCGCTCTGTGGTGCGACGTGTCGGGTGAACGCGTGCAGGAATCGCGCACGTCGAACCTCATCTTCTCGATCCCCGTTCTCGTCGAGTATCTGTCGAGCATCTGCACCCTCGTTCCCGGTGACGTGATCTTCACCGGAACGCCCGATGGTGTCGGCATGGCGCGCGGCAAGTTCCTCGCCGCGGGCGACGTGATCGACAGCGGGGCCGACGTGATCGGGACTCTGCGTAACCGCTGCGTCGCCGGACGCTGATCGAGGCAGGAGCACGCCATGGCCATCCACCGACTCGACTCCATCCGCATCGCCGTCGCCGACGCCGAGAAGCAACGTGACTTCTACGGCGCGGTCGGCCTCGCCTCCGACGGCACCGGCTCGCGTTTCTCGTCGCCCGACGGTGGCGAACAGGTCGTCGTGGAACAGGGCGACTTCCGTCGGTTGCTGAACGTGAACATGTCGGCGGCCGACGAATCCGATCTGTCGGTCATCGCCTCACGACTCAACGGTCTCGGCCTCGAGTCGTCGATGCGCGACGGTGTTCTGCACGCGATCGATCCGGGGACACGGGTCGATTTCGCGGTCCGCGTCGATGCCCTTCGTGGCCGCAACGAGACGCCGGCACCGGCCTACAACGGCCCGGGTCGACTCGAGCGCGTGAATCTCCGCGCGAGCGGTGTGATCCCGAACGCTCGTTCACCGCGTCGTCTCGGTCACGTCGTGATCGGCACCCCCGACTGGGAAGGCACGGTGCGATTTCTCGTCGAAGGACTCGGTTTCCGCGTGAGCGACTCCTTCCCCGGCATCATCGCGTTCTTGCGCTGCAGCACCGACCATCACAACGTGGCGGTCGTCGGATCCGAAGTGCCGCACCTGCAGCACTACTCGTGGGAGTGCGACGACGTCGACCATGTGGGCCACAACGCCACCGCACTACTGAACGCCGGACTGGCCGAGCCCGGCTGGGGCTTCGGCCGTCACTACGTGGGTTCGAACTTCTTCTGGTATCTGCTCGAGCCGTCGGGGTCGTTCATCGAGTTCTACTCCGACATGGACGTCATCACCGACGACATCGAATGGGAGACCAAGGGTCGCACTCCGGTCGGCCCCGAGCACATCGGCAACTCCTGGGGGCCGCGCATGCCACTCGAGTTCGTGATCCCACCTGACCTCGACGCGCTCAAGGCCGGTTGGGCCCGACTGTCGTGACCGATCTCGACACGCCCTCCTTGTTCGACGTCGCGATCATCGGGGCCGGCCCGGTCGGGGCGACCTTGGCGGCTCTGCTGGCCAAGCGCGGCGTCTCGGTCGTCGTGCTCGAGCGCGACGTCGACGTGTACGCCTTGCCACGCGCGGCCCACCTCGACGCCGAGACCGTGCGCAATCTGCGCGAGATCGGCGCCTGGTCGGATGCGCCGGGTTGGTCGATCGTCAACGAGGGCATGGACTTCGTCAACGGAGACGGCCAGTTGCTGCTGCGCATGACGGCGGTCGATTCTTCCGACCACACCACCCCGCAGTCGAACCTCTTTCATCAGCCCTCTCTCGATCGTCTGATTCGCGAACGGGCACTTCACCACGGCGCGACACTTCTGCTCGGGCACGAAGTGGTGGCCGTGGAGGAGGGTCCCGAATCCGCGCGGTTGGTCGTGCGCGACTCCGACGGCGACGAGACGACCGTCGAGGCATCGTGGGTCGTGGGCTGTTGTGGCGCGCGATCGTTCCTGCGTCGTCACATGGGCACTTCGCAGGTCGATCTCGAGTTCGACGAGCCGTGGCTCGTGGTCGACGTGATCGTGAACGATCCCGATGCGCCGTCGCCCATCCGAACCGTGCAGGTGTGCGACCCTCGACGTCCGAGCACCATCGTGCCGATGCCCGCGCCGCGTCGACGCTTCGAGTTCATGCTCCTCCCGGGCGAGACCGCCGACGACGTGAACCAGCCGGAGAAGATCGCCGAGTGGATGTCGCCATATCTCGATTCAGCGGCGGTCACCATCGAACGATCGGCGGTGTACACCTTCCACGGTCTGATCGCCGAGCAATGGCGACGAGGTCGATTGCTGCTGGCCGGCGACGCCGCGCACCAGATGCCGCCGTTCCTCGGCCAGGGCATGTGCAGCGGAATCCGCGACGCCGCCAATCTGGCGTGGAAACTGGCTGCGGTGTGTCGCGGTGCCGACGAATCGCTTCTCGACACGTATCAACCCGAACGATCACCGCACGTGCAGCGCATCGTCGAGTCGGCGGTCGGGTTCGGGCGCATCATCTGCACTCTCGACGCCGAGGAGGCCGCAGGACGCGACCAGATGATGATCGCCGCTCGTGAGGCGAACCCGGTCGACATCGGTGGAGCGCCCATGCCGTCGTTGTCGGGTTCGGATCTCGTGACCGAGGGCGCCGGCCACGTGGTGGGCGACGGTCGTGTCAGCGGTCGGGTTCTCGACGAACTCCTCGACGGACGATGGGCGGTGATCGGAGGCAAGGATTCGCTCACCGACGACGATCGTCGGGTGTTGTCTCGACTCGACGCGGTCGTGGTCGAACTGCCTGATCGAGAACCGTCGATCGTCCGCCCCGATCGCATCGTGTTCGGCACCGGGCGGGCAGCGCTCGACACCCTGGCCGAGGTGACGAATCGCTATTCGTTGGCCGGTTGACCTCGGCGTGCTCAGTGCGGCATCACCAGCACCGGCTTGATCACCGCACCACTCGCACTCGCCGCCTCGGCCTCGTTGATGCGGTCGAGAGAGAACTCGGTGATGAGTTCGTGATACGGAAACTTGCCCT
>JBDLRN010000101.1:0-5177 GCA_039800005.1 Actinomycetota bacterium
GCCTCCGACAGCGCCGGATGCACGAGCAAGCTCTCGACGATGTCGGTCACCTTCAGATTGGCCGTCACGGCCAGGGCGATCACGCTGATGAGTTCGGCCGCGTGTCGTCCGACGATCGATCCGCCGAGCACCACACCTGTGGCCGGGTCGGAGATGATCTTCACGAAGCCGCGTGAATCGTTGTTGATGAGCGCCTTCGGAGTGGCCGAGAACGGCACCTTGGTCACGCGAATCTTGCGTCCCGATGCGAAGGCCTCGGCTTCGGCGAGTCCCACATCGGCGATCTCGGGCTCGGTGAAGATGGCCGAAGCCGCCTTGTCGTAGTCGAGATGCCGGTGCTCGCGGGTGTGCAAGCCCATCACGTGTTCGGCGACCTTGCGCCCTTGCATCGACGCCACCGACGACAACGGCAATTTGCCACTCACGTCGCCGGCTGCGTAGATGTGCTCGACATTGGTCACGCAATGGTGGTTGATCGGAAGGTAGCCGCCGCCGTCGACCTCCACACCGGCTGCAGCCAGATCGAGTTCCTCGCTGTTGGGCACCGATCCGATGGCGAGCACGGCATGCGAGGCGCGCACTTCACGCCCGTCGTCGCACTTCACCACCACCTGGTCGCCGTCGCGCTCGATCGACTTGGCTCGCGCACCCTTCAGGAGCGACACACCGCGGCGCAGGAAGTCGTCCTCGAGCACGGCCGCCACTTCGGGGTCCTTGCCCGGCAACACCTGCTGGCGACTCACCACCAGAGTGACCTTGGCGCCGAACGACGAGAACATGTGCACGAACTCCACACCCGTGACGCCCGAACCGATCACGCACACGCTCTCGGGGAACACCTTGGGCGGATAGCAGTCGCGGGTGGTGAGGATGCGATCGCCGTCGGGCTGCACCCAGTCGGGAATGCGGGGGCGCGATCCGGTGGCCACCAGACAGGCATCGAAGTCGAGGAGCCGTTTCGAACCGTCGGCCAGCGCGACTTCCGCGCGATGCGACGACACGAACTTGGCCGCGCCGCGCACGATCTTCACGCCCTGGCTCTCGAGCAACTGAGTGGTGTTGTTGCCGAGGTGATCCTTGATCGACTCGATGCGCTCGGTGAGAGCATCGACGTCGACGACGGTCGTCACGTCTTCGAGACCCATGCCGTGCAGACGCCCACTGAAAGACATGGCGCCACCGGTGGCGATCATGGTCTTGGACGGAATGCAGTCGAGCAGGTGCGCCGCACCGCCCACCACCTCTTTTTCGACCACGGTCACGTCGGCGCCGAGGCGCGCGGCATAGGTGGCGGCGGTGTTGCCGGCCGGCCCACCACCGATGATGAGGAAGCGCACGGCCATGCGCTCAGGCTAGTGAATTCGCCTCGAATTTCGCCGTCAACCGGGGCAATGAGCAGGGCTTCTGTGTCACGTTCGAACTACGGTTGGTGCACTGTGAGCGAGTCCACCACCCCCGACAACGGATCAGAGGGCGACGAGTCGTCCGAGCTCGCCGGGAGCGGACTCGCTGCCGAGAAGGCTCGCCGTCTCTCCCGCCTCGAAGATCTCCGCGATGCCGGGGTGAACCCCTATCCGTACCGTTTCGATCGCACGCACACTCTCGGGGAGGCCCGCGCGAACTGGGGTTCGCTCGAGCCGGGAACCGAGACCGAGCACACAGTCAGCATTGCTGGTCGCCTCATGCTGAAGCGCGAACAGGGCAAGTTGATCTTCGCCACCGTGCGCGATCGCTCCGACGAGATCCAGTTGTTCGTGTCGAAGGCGGTCGTCGGCGACGTCGCCTTCGCCGACATCGGCGCGCTCGATCTGGGCGACTGGGTGGGTGTCGAGGGCACGATCATGACCACCCGCAAGGGTGAACTCTCCGTGAAGGTGAGTCGCCTCGAGCTGCTCGCCAAGGCCGTGCGTCCCATGCCCGACAAGTGGCGCGGCCTCACCGACACCGACACGCGGTTCCGTCAGCGTTACGCCGACCTGATCGTCAACGACGAGGCACGGCGCGCCTTCGAGGTGCGTCACGCCATCATCTCGAGTTTCCGCCGCACCTTGGCCGGCAAAGGTTTCATCGAGGTCGAGACCCCGGTGCTCCACGTCGAGGCCGGCGGTGCGCACGCCCGCCCGTTCGTCACCCACCACAACACGCTCGACATGCAGCTCTACTTGCGCATCGCCCTCGAGTTGCACCTGAAGCGCCTCATCGTGGGCGGCATGGAGCGCGTGTACGAGATCGGCCGCGTGTTCCGCAACGAGGGCATCAGCACGCGCCACAATCCCGAGTTCACGATGATGGAGCTGTATCAGGCCTTCGGCGATTACAGCGAAGTCATGGCTGTCGCCGAAGAGCTGATCGTGCAGGCGGCGCGCGACTCCATCGGCACGACCGTCGTCGACATCTTCGATCCCGACGGTGTGGCGCATCGTGTCGATCTGGCCGAGCCATGGCGACGGGTGCGCATGATCGATCTGGTGGCCGAGAAGACCGGTGTCGAAGTTCATCCGTCGCAACCGGTCGAGAAGTTGCGCGAATTGGCGGCCGCCCACGGCGTGTCGGTGCATCCGCGTTGGGGTTCGGGCAAGATCATCGAGGAGATCTTCGAAGCGCTGGCGGAGTCGTCGCTCATCGCGCCGACGTTCGTGACCGGACATCCGGTCGAGATCTCGCCGCTGGCCCGCGCCGATCGCCACGATCCGCATCTCACCGAACGCTTCGAATTGTTCGTCGGCACGCGCGAACTCGCCAACGGCTACTCCGAGCTCAACGACCCGGTCGAGCAGCGCCTGCGATTCGAAGAGGAGCAGGCGGCCAAGGACGCCGGCGACGCCGAGCGCGGCACGGTCGACGAGGACTACTTGCGCGCTCTCGAATACGGTATGCCGCCCACCGGTGGTCTCGGCATCGGCATGGATCGCGTGGCGATGCTCCTGGCCGGCGTCACGTCGATCAAGGAAGTCATCCTCTTCCCCACTCTCCGTCACGAAGTCTTCTAGTCCCGATCTTCTCGACACAGATTTTCGACACAGAAAGGAGCCGCCATGCCTGCAGCGTGGGGTCACGCTCTCGTCACCCGAGTGGCCGATGGTTCGAGCAACGACGGCCAGGTCCTCGACGCCTGGTTCCATTCTCTCGGCTGGGGCGAGTCGGCACCGGCCAACTCACGAGTCTCCGATCGCCAGGAGCACGCGCTGCGCGGTGTCGCGGTCACGTCGGAATCGGTCGTGATCGACACCGACACCGCGCCGGCCGATGCGGTCGACGTGTACCTGCGCCTGCACCTCCTGTCGCATCGACTGACCAAGCCCCGCACGGCCAATCTCGACGGTGCCTTCGGACTGCTCACCAACGTGGCCTGGACCAACCTCGGACCGGTGCTCCCTGATCGCGTCGACGAACTGCGCTGGCGCGAGCGCGAGAGCGGTCGCATCCTCACCGTGCACGGCCTCGACAAGTTCCCGCGCATGACCGACTACGTGGTGCCCTCCGGCGTACGTATCGCCGACGCCGACCGCGTGCGCCTGGGTGCTCACCTCGCGCCGGGCACCACGGTGATGCACGAAGGCTTCTGCAACTTCAACGCCGGCACGCTCGGCGCCTCGATGGTCGAGGGCCGCATCTCGGCCGGGGTGGTCGTGGGCGACGGTTCCGACATCGGCGGTGGCGCGTCGATCATGGGCACCTTGTCGGGTGGCGGCAAGGAAGTGATCAGCATCGGAGAGCGCTGCTTGCTCGGCGCCAACGCCGGCATCGGCATCAGCCTCGGTGACGATTCGGTGGTCGAAGCCGGCCTCTACATCACGGCCTCCACGCCGATCCTCACACCCGACGGCGTGGTGAAGGCCCGCGAGTTGTCGGGGATCAGCGGCACGTTGTTCTTCCGCGACGGCATCACCGGACAAGTGACCGCCAAGCCGCGGTCGCGCAGTTGGGGTGAACTCAACGCGGCCCTCCACAAGAACTGACATGGTCGCTCTGCCGGCGGGCTTTCGCAGTTGGGTCACCAACGTGGGCGTGAAGGACGATTCGCGCGACTTCACGATCGTGGCCGCCGATCGGCCGGTGGCGGCTGCGGGTGTGTTCACGCAGAGCCGCTTCGCCGGGCCGAGCGTGCTCGTGAGTCGCAAGCATCTCGCCGATCACCGCGCCCAAGCCGTGGTGGTCATCTCCAAGAATGCCAACGTGGCCAACGGCCCGATCGGCCTGGCCCACGCGCGTGAGGTGACCGAAGGGGTCGCTGCCCGTGTGGGTTGTGCACCGAGTGACGTGCTCATCGCGTCCACCGGGGTGATCGGTCGCGTGTATCCGATCGAGCGGATTCGCGCCGGTCTCACCGCGATTCCCACTCCCCTGCCCGACACCGACGCGGTGGCCGTGGCGCAGGGCATCATGACCACCGACACCGTGCACAAGATCGCCGAGGCGAACGTGGGGGCCGGTCCCGCCCGCGTGGTCGGAGTGGCCAAGGGCGTGGGAATGATCGAGCCGAACATGGCCACCCTCATCACCATGTGCTTCACCGATGCCGATGTCGACGGAGCCACGCTCGATGTGCTGTGGCGTCGTGTGATCGACCGCACGTTCAACTGTGTGTCGGTCGACACCGACACGTCCACCAGCGACACGGCGATCGTGTTGGCCAGTGGTGCGGCGGGGGCCGTCGATCTCGCCGATCTCGAGCGCGCGCTCTACGCCGTGTGCGAATCGCTCACCAAGCAAGTGGCCCGCGACGGCGAAGGCGCCGAGACGCTCATCGAGGTGCGTGTCGATCGTGCGAGCGACGTCGAGCAGGCCAAAACGGTCGCCAAGTCGATCGTCAACTCGCCACTCGTGAAGACGGCCATCCACGGTGCCGATCCCAACTGGGGTCGCGTGGCCATGGCAGTGGGCAAGTGCAGTCAGTACACCGACATCGATCAGGAGAAGGTGGTGATCCGATTCGGATCACAAGAGGTGTATCCGTCACCGGTCGACGCATCGGGACTCGCCCGATTGAGCGAGTACATGCGGGGCGACGAAGTGTTGATTCACGTGTCGCTCATGACGGGCGAGGCCGAGGCGACCGTGTGGGGATGCGATCTCACCGACGGCTACATCCGCATCAACGCCGACTACACGACCTGACTCTTCGGTGTTCTGGGTCCAGAACTTGACCGTCGATGGTCGTTTCTTGGACCCAGAAC
>JBDLRN010000102.1:0-4013 GCA_039800005.1 Actinomycetota bacterium
CCATTGCGCAAGATTCCCCACTGCTGCCTCCCGTAGGAGTCTGGGCCGTGTCTCAGTCCCAGTGTGGCTGATCATCCTCTCAGACCAGCTACCCGTCGATGCCTTGGTGAGCCGTTACCTCTCCAACAAGCTGATAGGCCGCGAGACCGTCCCGATCCGGTAGCCCTTTCGTCATCTCCCCATGCGAGGAAACGACGGCATCCGGTATTAGCAGGCGTTTCCACCTGTTATCCCAGAGACCGGGGTTGGTTTCTCACGTGTTACGCACCCGTTCGCCACTAGGTCGTCCAGAGTATTGCTACTCCTTGGACCTCGTTCGACTTGCATGTGTTAAGCACGCCGCCAGCGTTCGTCCTGAGCCAGGATCAAACTCTCCGTCAAGAACATGACGCCGACCGAAGTCGACGCTGCGTTCGTGGCGAGAGCGAGTCTCCTCGTGGGGGAATAACCCTCGAGTTGCCGAGACCCGATCCGCTCGACCGGCTGTGCCGGCCATTGATTTGTATAAATGAATTGACAGACAGGTCCGGCCGATGGCCGTCCTGCCCGCACTGGCGTTCAGTCTTCTCTTCCGTTTTCAAGGAGCCGTAGCTCGGGCACTCGCCCGCACGAGGCGGGTGGCGGTGCCAGAACCTCGAACCCAGGGGTTCTGAGGCGGAGGGCAAATCTAGCGAGCCATCCAGGGAGCGTCAACCTGCCCCTCTGGGAAATCTCAAGAATTTTCAGCCCGACAGTCGGACCAGGTGATGCTGAGTCTTGCCTCGACGAATGAGAACGAATTGCCCGTGAAGCGGCACGACCGACGCCAGGTCAGCCGAGTCGTCGATCACCGACCCGTTGACACGGAAACCCTTCTGGCCGAGGGTGCGTCGAGCATCGCTGTTCGACGTAGCGAGACCGATCGACACGAGAACGTTCACCAGATCGCCGAGGGCCGCGCGGTCGAGAGTCGACGAGGGAACTTCACGAGCCACGGCCTCGAGCGCGGCCTGCGACGCCGTCGTCGGATCGCCGCCGAACAACACGTCGGCCGCCTCGGCTGCGGCACGTTCGGCGTCGACACCGTGCACGAGTGCCGTCACGTCGGCAGCCAGCGCACGTTGAGCGATGCGACGGCCGGGGTCGGCACGATGTTCGTCGACCACTCGACGAACATCGTCGACCGGGCGAAGCGTCAACTGCAACAAGAAGCGTTCGACGTCGTCGTCGGGCAGCTGGATCCAGTACTGACGGAACTGGTACGGGCTCGTCTTGTCGGGGTCGAGCCACAGCGCGCCGTGCACCGACTTGCCCATCTTCGCTCCGTCGGTGCGCGTGAGGAGTGGCCATGTGAGTCCGAAGGCCGGCTGGTGCAGTCGCTTGCGGATCAAGTCGATCCCAGCGGTGATGTTGCCCCACTGATCGGAGCCGCCCATCTGCATCTCGACCTTCTCGTGTTCGCACAGATGGCGGAAATCGTTGGCCTGCAGGAGCATGTACGAGAACTCGGTGTAGGAGATGCCGTGCTCGCTCTCCATCCGCGCTCGCACCGACTCCTTGGCCACCATCTGATTCACGGTGAAGTGCTTGCCCACGTCGCGCAAGAAGTCGAGGGCGCTCATCGGAGCGGTCCAGTCGGCGTTGTCGACCAGACGAGCCGCGGACGGTCCGTCGAAATCGAGAATACGTTCGAGCTGCTTTTTCACCTGAGCGACGTTGTGCTGCAAGGTCTGGCGATCGAGCAGGTTCCGCTCTTCACTACGACCACCCGGATCACCGACCATGCCAGTGGCGCCTCCGGCGAGAACGACCGGACGGTGGCCGGCCAACTGGAACCGTCGCAACATCACTTGCCCGAGCAGATTGCCCGCGTGGAGAGAATCGGCGGTGGGATCGAAACCCACGTAGACGCCGATCGGGGCCTCGGCCAGACGGGCCGCCAGAGCGTCGCGATCGGTGGTGTCGTGAATCAGACCTCGAGCGTCGAGATCGGCGAGCAAGGAGGCATCGGGCATGGACCTCCATTCTCCCAACTCTCGACGATCGATGCCATGAAATAACGATGCCGTCGAACGACAGGGGGTCGGTACCGTGACACCCGTGAGTCTCGACGACGTGGCGATGGCCTTCGCTCGCCAGGCGAACTCGTGTCGCGATCTCGGCTCCTCGCAATACGGCGATCTGCTCGACGCGCTCGCCGTCGACGCCGAACAGGGCGGCCTGGTCGGACGTCTCGTCGCCGACCGACCGGAACGACCCGTGCACGATGCTCTCCCTTTGCGTCTCCTCGGAGCCGTCCATCGCCTCGCGTTACGGGGCGAGGCACCCGCTCTCGCTGCGCGCTACCGATCGTGCGGCGGAGACGGGTCACCGATTCCGCTCGACGACTTCGTGGCACTGGTCGAGACCCATCGCGACGAGATCGACGTCGAACTCGGCCGCCAGGTCCAGACCAACGAAGTGGGACGAAGCCTGGTGCCGCTGTCGCTGGTGCACTGGCTCACGACCCTCGGTGTGGACCGCGTCGACTGGATCGAGATCGGTGCGAGTGCCGGCCTCAACCTGCACTTCGAGAAGTACGGGGCCGACACCGCCCGGGGAACGCTCGGCGATCCGTCGTCGTCGCTCCGATTCGACGCCTCGTGGTTCACGGCACCGCCGCCGATCGTGGCGCAACCGGTCGTCTGCGAACGTGTCTCCGGGGTCGACATCTCCCCTCTCGACGTCCACGAGGACGACGATCGCCGGCGACTCCTGTCGTTCGTCTGGCCCGATCAACTCGAACGATTCGAGCGACTTCGTACCGCGCTGACGATCGCTCGGTCGAGCGACGTGGTGGTGGAACGGGGCTCCGCCGACGAGTTCTTGGCCGAGAGACTCGTCGACGATCCGTCGATACCTCGTGTGGTGTTCCACTCCATCGTGTGGCAATACCTCGCGGCCGAGGTGCGCAACGGCGTGCGCGAGGCGATCACCTCCGCACGCGCGTCGCGCTCGGCTCCCGTCGTGTGGGCTCGTATGGAGCCGTCGGGCGCCGTGGCCGATGTGCGGGTCACCGTGTACGACGGTCGCAGTGAGCCCGTCGAACGCCGACTGGCCGAGGTGGGCTACCACGGCCAGGGCTTGCGCTGGCTCTGATCAGAGATCGCGCTCGTATGCCGCGCGCACCACGTCGGGAATGGCAGCCGGTCGTTGTGATTGCGGATCGATGCTCACGTAGGTGATGACCGCTTCGAAGATCGGCTGATCGACGACCGCGCCCGTGATCATGACGTCGAAACTGGTCGTGCCCCATCGCGACACCTCGGCGTGAACGTCGATCGTGTCGCCGTAACGCGCCGGCGAGAACCACGTCATTTCGGCCTTCTTCAACATGAAATCGAAGCCGATGGCGTGGAGGTCGGTGGTCGTGCCGGCCGCAGTGAGTTCATCGGCCAGAGCGACTCGCGTCCAACAGTCCATCACGTCGTCGCAGTAGACGAAGTAGTTCGGGTTGAACACCACGCGCTGCATGTCGCACTCGCCGTATCGAACCCGGATGCGCTGCGAGTAACCCATCAGCCGAACCGCGCCTCGTCGACAACGGCGAGGATTCCGTTGACCATCGACTGCACCGCGACCGCCGCGAGGATCATGCCGGCCACGCGAGCCAAGAGAAGGATTCCGGTGGGTCGAACCAACTTCTGCAGCAAACCGCTGAATCGAAGGGCGAGCAACGTGACGAACATGGCAAGGGCGATGCCCGCCACCACCGTGAACCACTCGGATGCATCGTCGGCGCGGCTGAAGAACACGATGGTCGCCACGATGGTTCCGGGGCCGGCGAGCAACGGCGTACCGAGCGGAACCATGGCGATCGACGTGCGCTGCTCGGGTGTGGCCTCGGCGTATCCGTCCTCGCCCGAACCTTGCCCGTACAACAACTGCAGCGCGACCAACAGGAGCAGCAATCCTCCCGAGATCTGCAGGGCCGGGACGGAGACCTTCAGATAGTCGAGAACCGTCTGGCCGAACACGGCGAAGATGGAGATCAC
>JBDLRN010000103.1:0-3407 GCA_039800005.1 Actinomycetota bacterium
TCGACCACCTCGTTGGCGAACTGGGTGACCTTGGGTGTGATGCCCGGAACCTCGTGCACGACGAGCACGCCCGGGCCCGAACCACGCCGATACGTGTCGCGCGTGAAACCGGCCGCCGTGAACGACCCCTTCTGCCATCCCGCCAGAACGTCGGTGCTCATGCCAATCTCCTCACTGCTTCGAGGGCTCGTTCGGCGAGTCCTTCCGGTCCGAGCTTCATGTTCGACAGGTCGATGCCGTCCTGCTTCCCCATCGCACCGTGAAGGTAGCGCGCGTACACGCCTTCGCTGATCACGGCCAATCGCCAGCACGAGAACGCCACGTAGTAGTCGATCTGGGCCATGTCGCGTCCGGTGGTGCGGGCGTATCGATCGACGAGAGACGCGTACGTCGGGAATCCGCCGGCCGGCGTGGGGTCGTTGGCGCGCAACGCACTCGACGGCCCGTCCGACCAGTACACGCCGAGGTAGCCGACATCGGCGAGCGGATCACCGAGTGTGCACAACTCCCAGTCGAGCACCGCGACGATGTGACCGTTCTTCACGTCGGTGAGACAGTTGCCGAAGCGATAGTCGCCGTGAGCGATCACCACTCCTTGTTGAGCGGGGATGCTGCGGCTGAGTCGCGCCTCCACTTCGTCGATGGCCGGCAACTCACGGGTCTTGGAGTTCTCCCATTGCGTGCGCCAACGCTTCAACTGGCGTTCGATGTAGCCGTCGCGGCGGGCGAGATCACCGAGGCCCACCGCGTCGACGTCGACCGCGTGCAGTTCGGCGAGCACGTCGATGAGATGATGCGAGGCCTGCTCGCGCAACGAGGGATCGAGGAGAGCAGCCTTGTCGGCACTGTCGAGAACCTCCCCCTCCACGTGGCTCATCACGTAGAACGGGGCGTCGTTCACGTCGGTGTCGGTGCAGAGTCCGAGAGCGCGCGGAACGGGGACTCCAGTGCGCCCGACGGCTGCGATGATGCGGTGTTCGCGCGCCATGTCGTGGGCGGTGGCGAGCACGTGTCCGAGGGGTGGGCGCCGCAACACGTAGCGCGTGCCTGCGGCATCGGTGACCCGGAAGGTGAGATTGGACCGACCGCCGGCGATCAGATCGAAAGTGAAGGGCGCCACGGCCCCGTCGACGTTGTCGACCAACCACCGTGTCACCTTTTCGACGTCGATTCCCTGCACGTTCATCGCATCTCCCCCGTCGTCACGACAAGGTAGTGGCCTGACTCCCCACCAGTTCAGCCGGGACGCGTCACGCCGACGACCTTCGACCACGACACCGGTGTGAGTCGAACGTTTCGGCCCACACCGGGAGCATCGACCATCATCCCGCCGCCGACGTAGATGCCCACGTGCGAGATCGGGTCGTAGAAGAAGATGAGGTCGCCCGGTTCGACGAATTCGATCGGAATGCGCGGTGACGACGAGAACTGTCGTCGCGATTGGTGCGGCAACGAGACACCCGCCTGCTCCCACGCCCACTTCGTGAGACCGGAACAGTCGAAGGCCACTCCTTCGATCGCAGAGGCGTAGCGATATCGCACGCCGATCTGACTGCGAGCAGCGGCGACGGCGATGCCGGCGCGCGACGTGGACGGCGGGATCGACGAGATGTCGAACTGATTGCCACCCGACGATGCCGAGCCGCCGGATGATCCTCCTGACGTTCCCGACGACGGTCGTTGAGACGTGAAGTTCGCCGCAGCCGCTGCAGCCGCGTTGGCGGCGGCCCGCTCACGACGCTGACGCTCCTCGCGCAGAGCTTGTCCGAGTTCACGCTCGGCCTGGGCCACGAGATCGGTGTATTTGCCGATCTCTTCTTCGGCCTTCTCTCGCGATGCGACGATCTGGTCGGCCAGTTCTCGCGTACGTTCGAGATCGGCGGCCAACTTCTTCTCGAGGTCGGCCAAGTCGTCGATGAGGGCGTCGAGTTGGTCGGTGTCGGCGAGTCCGGTGTTGAGCGCGATGTCGGTGAGGATCTGCTTCTGTACCGATTCGTTCGGCCCGCCACCTTCGGTCAGCAGTCCTGTGATACTTCCACCTCGACCACCCGTGGTGAAGGCGATGACCGCGAGTTCGGAGAGGACGTCGCGCACGCCGCCGAGTTCGGCTTCCTTGGCGGCGATCTCGGCTTGGGTGGTGGCGACCTCGCCGTCGAGGCGCATCTTGTCGTCTTCGGCGACACGCAACTCTTCCGAGAGTCGGTCGACGTCTTGTTCGGCCTGCTCCAATTGGTCGGCCATCTGCTGCACCTTGCGGCGCGCGTCGTCGACGTTGTCGGCGCGGGCGATCTGCGTCGTCGACGTGGCGAACAACGCGAAAGCCAGTGCGGCGATCAAGCGAAAAGATGGGCGAACCATGACCTCGGAGAGGCTAGTTGCGCCTCACCGAACCCTGCCATCGGGCCTCGTCACACCGATCACACCCCCGACTACCTGGGGCGACGGGTGGTCATTCCCATTCGATGGTGCCGGGCGGCTTCGACGTGATGTCGTAAGCCACGCGGTTCACGCCCTTCACTTCGTTGATGATGCGACTGGCCATGCGCTCGAGAAGTTCGTACGGCAAGCGCGCCCAGTCGGCGGTCATGGCGTCGTCACTGGTGACGGCGCGAATGATGATCGGGTGCGCGTACGTGCGCTCGTCACCCATCACACCCACCGAACGGATGTCGGGCAACACGGCGAAGGCCTGCCAGATGTCGCGTTCGAGTCCGGCGATGCGGATCTCTTCGCGCACGATCGCGTCGGCCTCTTGCAGAATCGCAACTTTGTCAGGAGAGACTTCGCCGATGATGCGCACCCCGAGACCGGGTCCGGGGAACGGTTGACGCCACACGATCTCGTCGGGCAATCCGAGTTCGTGTCCGAGTCGGCGCACTTCGTCCTTGAAGAGTGATCGAAGTGGCTCGACGAGTTTCAACGTCATGTCCTCTGGCAGGCCACCCACGTTGTGATGACTCTTGATGACCGCCGCGGTTCCGTCGGCGCCGCCGCTCTCGATCACGTCGGGGTACAGCGTGCCTTGGACGAGGAACTCGGCGTCGGTCACACCACCCGTGTGCTGTTCGAAGATGCGCACGAACAACTCGCCGATGATCTTGCGCTTCGTTTCGGGCTCGGTGACGCCGGCGAGCCGTTCGAAGAACTGCGAACCGGCATCCACGTGAATGAGTTCGATGCCCATGTTGCGGCGGAAAGTCTCGACGACTTGTTCGCTCTCGCCCTTGCGCATGAGACCGGTGTCGACGTACACACACGTGAGTTGCGATCCGATCGCACGGTGCACGAGCGCGGCCGCGACGCTCGAGTCGACGCCGCCCGAGAGTCCGCAGATGACGCGCTTGTCGCCGACTTGCGCGCGTACGGCAGCGATCTGTTCGTCGATGATCGATCCCATCGTCCACGAC
>JBDLRN010000104.1:0-4185 GCA_039800005.1 Actinomycetota bacterium
GGTCGATTCGCTCGGCCGTTGCCGCAACGAGTTTTCGCCACGATTCTCGGCTTCCCGTTCGACGACATCCCGCAGTTGGCCGAGTGGGGCGACGCCATCGTCACGCCGTTCGTGCACGGAACCGGATTGAAGCACGAACTCTCTCCCGAGCAGACCGCCGAGATGTTGGCCCGCCTCGACGGCTTCCAGGACTACGTCTACGAACACGTGCGTCGGAAGCGGCGCGACCCGCAGGACGACATGGTGAGTTTCCTGTGCGGCGTGCACTACGAGGCTCTCGATCGAAAGCTCACCGATCTCGAGATCGCCGGCATCGTGCACGCCATGATCATCGGTGCGCTCGAGACCACGCAATATGCGCTCGAGGAACAGGCGCAGTTGTTGTGCGAAATCCCGGGTCTGTTCGACGTTCTCCGACACAACCGGTCGAAGGTGAGGGCCTTCACCGAAGAAGTGTTGCGACTGCGCTCACCGACGCACGGCTTGTCGACCCGCATGACGTCACAGGACGAGGTGTTCCACGGAGTCGATGTACCGGCCGGTTCATTGCTTCACCTTCGGTTCGCGGCCGGCAACGTCGATCCCGACGAATTCGAGTGTCCCTACGATCTCGACCTCGAACGCGACGGACTCACGCGGCACCTGGCATTCTCGGCCGGGCCGCGGGTGTGTCCGGGCGCCAATCTGTCGCGCATCGAACAGCAGGTGGCCTGGGGCGTGTTGCTCGATCGACTCGAAAGCATCGAGTACGGCGAGGGCAACGACTGGCTGCATCAGCCGGGCATCATGCTCGGCACGTTGAAGTTGAACCTGCGTTTCACAAAGTTCCAGTAGGGCGCGTCGCTCGGCGCCAGACGATCGCGACGATCCAGGCGGCGGTGAAGCCCCGCACCGTCCACGCGAGCGTGCGAACCAAGTCGGCGTTCATGAGTCGCTGGTGAACATCGGCGTCGAACCCGTCGGCCAGTTCGCCGTGGGCCGGAGCCGACCAGAAGCCGCTCACGACGAGAACCACACCCATCGCCACCGCGCCGATCACCGCGGGCGGAAGCAATCGGCGATCCCGTGACGCGACGGCGATCAGCAAGATGACGGCGGCGGTGATTCCCTCGACGGCCCATGGAAGAGCGAGCAGGGGCCCGATGCGGTCGACGTGCGCATTCTGGAACGCGACGTAGGTGGCTTCGCCGACCTCGGCGAAGAGCGGGTAGTGCACGACATGAATCGTCCAGATGAGGCCCACCATGAACCAGGCGGCGATCAGATGGACGACGGCGAGGGCGGGGGAGAGTCGGCGAGGCACACCTTGAGGGTAGGTGAGTTCAAGCTCCGGTGCCCGATGGTCCTGTCGGGGTAGCACCACATCACCACCACCTACGATCGTCGGGTGGGTCAGAGTGGTCAGGTGCTGGTGGTCGACGATGACCGTTTCACGGCGTCGCTTCTCGCCGAGGCCCTGACGGGTGCCGGTTGGTCGGTGCTCGGCCCGGCCCACGACGTCGCCGGAGCCCTGGCCATGGTCGACCGCGAAACGTCGCTCGACGCCGCCTTGCTCGATCTCGACCTGGGTCCCGGCCCCGACGGCATCGACGTGGCAGTTGCGTTGCGACAACGTTTCCCCGCCGTCGGGCTGGTGGTGCTCACGGCGTATCGCACACCGCGACTCTTCCGCCCCGATCGCTACGAGGTTCCGGTCGGGGTACGTCTGGTGTCGAAGGCCGACGTGCGCGACATCGCACTCATCGACGCCGAATTGCGGGCTGCGATCGCTGCTCCGCACGCGATCAACCCGGGCGCGATGACCCCGGCGGTCACGCTCGATGGAGTTCAACTCACCGATCGTCAGGTGCTGGTGATGCGACTCGTCGCCGACGGCCTGTCGAATGCGGCCATCGCCGACCGAGTCGGCATCGCCGAAGCGTCAGTGGAGAAAGCGGTCGCGCGCCTCATTCGGCGACTGGAGTTGTCGGTCGAGGACGGCGGCAATCCCCGGGTGCTGCTCGCTCGCGCCTACGACCGTCTGGCCCGTCCGCACGCGGGACGATGATGTCGATGGCCTCGACGCCGCCCGTTGTCACCCCGCGCACCTTCGGTGACCGGGTAGGTGGCCGGTGGGCGCTCTCGATGCGCGGGTTCCTGATCACCTTCGTGCTCGTCGTCCTGGGCTACGCGCGAGATTTCCTCCAGATCTCTCCCCGTGACTCGGTCCTCGTGATCTCCGGGTTGATCGTCGGTTTCGCCCTGAATGCCCTCTTCAGCTTCATCATGCATCGCACGCGATGGTCCCATCGTCGCGAACGCCCGATTCCGAGCGCCGAATTCGTCGCGTGGATGATCCTCACCGGAGTCGTCTTCGCGGCGATCTTCGCCGTCTTGCGAGCTCGATTCAGTGTCGACGTCCTCGTCGGACCTTCGGAAGGATTCGTCGTCTACCCGGCGTTGTCGATGTGGATCGGTTCGAGTGTGGTGGTGTACCTCGACGTCTTCGATCAGGCGCGTCGACTGCGCGGCCAAGTGATCGACGAGCATGCGAATTCGCTCCGCATCCGGAGCGGAGCGAGTGAGACGGTCGCATTGATGCGACGTCGAATCGACCAGATGCTGACACCGCAGATCGATCGCCTGCGCATTGCGACGACTTCCCAGGGATCGACGGTGTCCGAGGAGATCCGACGCGTCGTCGACGGCCCGGTTCGCACGACGAGTCGTGAACTGTGGCGAACCGCCGACGAGCGCGAGATGCGTATCGGATTCCTCGAGATCATCACGTTTCTCGTCCGTGATTTCCGCTTCCGGCCATGGCCCATCGTCGGATTGGCCGTGGCGTTGGGTCTTCTCCGGCGAGTCGAGGAGGCCGGCTGGATCGCCAATGCCGCAGCTGCCATCGCAACCGTGATCATCGTCGCCGAATGCCACGTTGCGAATCGAACGATGGAACGCTGGCCCCATGGGAAGGCCTTCGTCGTGTCGGTCACGTTCGTCGTGTTCGTGGCCCAGTCGATCCTGTCCGAACGTCTACTCGAACGATGGGGATTGGAGCCGAGTGGGTTGAGTGTCGGCGTCGTCGCACTCTTCACGTCGATTCTGATGATCTCGACGTCGTCGCTCGGTGCGTATCGCGACCTCGACGACCGTCGAGCGAGACAACTGGCCACCGCGATCCGCGCCGACCGACTCGATGCCATGGCCGAAGCCCGCGCGGTGTCGGACGAGGCCCGTCACCTGGCCGGACTTCTCCACGGCCGCGTCCAATCGCGGCTTCTCGGCTGCGCGATGGCCATCGAGTTCGCCGGTGACGATCCGTCGGCTCTTCAGCAGGCGCTCGATCGGACGAGGTCGGTTCTCGATGAGGAGTGGGGTGCCCCACGAGACGCGAGTCGGTCCGTGGGAGAGGTACTGACACCGTGGAAAGGCCTGGCCGAGATTTCGGTGGTCGGCGAGGTCGACGAATTCGCGGCCGATCCGGCGTGTGTTCGGGTGGTCGAAGAGCTCGTGTCCAATGCCGTGCGCCACGGTGGCGCCCGTCGGGTCGATGTGTCGATCGAGTCCGACGGGACGGATCGGGTGATCACGGTCGCCGACGATGGTCAGGCACTCGGTGAGGGGCGCCCCGGCCTCGGAACCTCGTTACTGGAAAGAGTCGGAGTGGTCGATCGACGCCCGAGTGCAACCGGTTGGGTCGTGTCGGTTCGTGTCCCGACGAATCGCTAGCTGCGGCGACCGATTCGATCGGCCAGATTCAGGAGTTGCTTGCGCACCATCACACCGTCGCCCGTACCGAGCAGACGTTCGACGAGTCGCCCGCCGGGCACTTCGACACGTATGCGAACACGTGTGACGAGGCGAGTGCCCTGTGGAATCTTTCGCAGTTCGAAGGCGAGAACGAACTGCAAGCGTCGTGACGGCGTCTCACTCGACCCGACGCGCAAGACGAAGGCACGGGGAGGCTCGACGATCGCCGCCTCGAACGACATCGGACCCGCAGGTACGCGTGAACCGGTGACGACGTCCTGCCACTCGGGGTGAACGTGTGTTGCGCTACGACGTCCGAGATTGTCGAGCCAGTCGTAGCTGTACCAGCCAGCCCGGCGAAAGCCCATTTGACGCAGCCACGGGAACACCTGGCCGGGGGGAGCGGTCAGCGTGATGCACCGAGTGGCCACCACTCGGGCCTCGGGGCACAGG
>JBDLRN010000105.1:0-2907 GCA_039800005.1 Actinomycetota bacterium
GCGCCGCGTGGCTCGGTCGCAACGGCGGCTTCAAGAACGGTGAAGGCTCGATGAGCAAGTACTACGCGTCGGAGACCGCAGTGCGCGTGACCGAAGAGGCCATTCAGATCCTGGGTGGTTATGGCTACACCCGCGAGTACCACGTGGAGCGCATGCACCGCGACGCGAAGATTCACACCATCTTCGAGGGCACGAGCGAGATTCAGCAACTGGTGATCGCCCGCGCGATCTCCGGTCTGCGCATCGAATAAGAATCGCCAGCCCGAGCGGCTGAATCAGAGAAGCGGTGCCACGCTGGGCGGCGGTCAGTTCGCCGAGGCCGTGGGGTCTTCGCCGAGACGTCGCAGGACGTTGGTCGTGACCGTGGTGACGACGTGGTCGGGATGAATGAGACCCGATACCCATTCGGTGCACCCGACGGCGAAGATGGTGCCCGCGCCTCGCTCGACGATGCCCATCGCGGCTGATCCGTAGCGAACCATCTCGCTGACCGGGAGATCGATACAGAGGCTCAGACCTTCGAGGAAGCCGATCGCTTCGGTTGCCGGAGCATGCACATCGTCAGCGGTCCGCTGCTCTTCGTAGAAGCCGGCGGTCGGCGCCAAGGCGAGGATCTGGAAGGAGGGGTCGACGCCGTCGAGCCCGGTCGGATACGGCCGGCCATATTTGAACTGATAGTCGACGCCGTCGGTCTCGAAGCTGACGATGTTCACGGGGTGGCCGCCGAATGAGTCGGCGTAGTACACGTCGGTCCCTTCGAAGACCCAGTGCTCCGGGACGTAGACCGTCAGCGCCCCACTGTGGCGCGGTGCAGCTCCGGGCAGTCGCGCATACACCCCCGACACGCCCGAGACACCGACCGTTTGTGGCCCTGGCCGGCCGATCTCGGCGCTCTCCCAGAACGTGGTCACGAGTTTGTGGTCGGAGGTCCCATAGAGCGGGTCCAGATCGGGCGCTTTGTAGCAGACCTGGGTCTTCCCGTCGTCTTCGATTCGCACTTGCCATAGGTAGTTGCCAGCGAACCTGGCGAGATTGCCGCCACGATCGACAAAGTTGTCGACCGCATCGCGCATGGGTGCTGTCCAGTACTCGTCGTGCCCGACGAGGATCGCCAGTCGGTAGCCGTCGAGCAGGGTGGGGTCGCGATGGATGTCGTGCAGTGTGAGGACGTCCAAGTCGAAGCCCTGCTCCTCGGCCCAGAGCGAAAACGGTCGATCGCAGATCGCCCATCCGCTGTCCAAGTAGTGCCTGCTGTAGTCGTGTGCGAATGCCCATTCGAGCCACGGGTACCGCGGTTGCCCGCCTGGTTGTTGAGGAACGAATTCGGTGTACCGAGGTGCGCCGATGGGAAGCCGGGCGAAACCTCGCGCCCACGGTCGCTGCAGCGAGAGAAGCGGCGAGAAGTCGTCGGTCGGACGGCCGTCGCGGAACAACCGGTAGGAGTTGGCTCCTCCCCAGTCGTTGTAAGCGACGTAGGTGGAGGTTGGAAGGATGTGAACGATCCGAGTGCGGGCCGGCGCGTCGGTGCCAGTGGACCGACTGCGAAGCACGAAGAACGTGTCGCGCTCGAGGACGCCTCCGTACTCGTCGATCGTGCGGAAGACAACGATGTACACGCCGGAGCGCCAACTGCTCGTTCCGGCCACTTCCGAGGTTCGTGACCAGCCGCATCCGACGGCGTATGCGTCGACTGGGGTGGTCTGCATCACACCGGGCAGTCCGATCTGCTGGTGGACCAGTTCGCGGACTTTGCCGTCGCGGTAGATCTCGACGTCATACGTCGCAGCGGTCGTGTGCACATGGAGACCGACAACTTCTCCGGGTCCGTAGGAGATCTGATCGGTGTAGCCCCAAATCTCGGCTCTCGCCGGATCATTCTTCGGGAACTCCAGTTGGCCAGCGCGATCCAGCGTGGTCCACGCGTATGTCGAAGGTTGGGAGTGAGCGGTCGAGCTCATCAGCGACTCCTATTCGGCTGCGAATCCGATACCCGGATTCGACATTCATCCTGCGAAAGGGTGAAGGTACCACCGACAGGCTCCACGCACCGCATGCGTGACCGAAGGGCCCATCCAGATACTCGGTGATGACAGCAACACCCGCGAGCACCACGTGGAACGCATGCACCGCGACGCCAAGATCCACACGATCTTCGAGGGCACGAGCGAGATCCAGCAGTTGGTGATCGCCCGTGCGATCTCGGGCCTGCGCATCTCAAAGGAGCTCGCACTCGACGGACCGGGAAGGCGCCGCACACCCCGCAGGTATTGTCCGGGGCCATGACCCTCGCGAAGTTTCTTCACGCCGCCGACCTGCATCTCGGCGCACCACTCGAGAGCCTGGGCGACTCGATCGACGCCGAGACCGCTGAACGGGTCAAACGACTCGTCAATCAGTCGTTCGATCGTCTGATCGACGTGGCGATCGGCGAGGGCGTCGACTTCGTGGTGTTGGCCGGAGACGTCTACGACAACGCCGACCGTGACCCTGGGGCCCAGCGGCGGTTTCTCTTGGGTTTGCGTCGGTTGACGGGTGCAGGCATCAAGGTGTTCATGGTTCACGGCAACCACGACCCGCTCACCAAGGACGTCAAGGCGGGCGTGTTGCCCGACGGCGTCGTGGTGTTCCCGGCGGGCAAGTTGGGTACCGAGATGGTCACGATGAGCAACGGTGTCGACGTGACGGTTGCAGGTGTCAGCTATGCGAAGAAGGAGGAGACCGACGATCTGGTGCCACTTTTCGCCGGTCTCACCGGCCGCACCATCGTCGGGGTCCTCCACACGAACGTCGGCGGTGACAGTTCGATCCACAAGAATTATGCGCCGTCGACCGTCGCCGATCTGCAGGCATCGCCGGTGCACTACTGGGCGTTGGGTCACATTTACAAGCGATCGGTGAATCCCATCG
>JBDLRN010000106.1:0-21243 GCA_039800005.1 Actinomycetota bacterium
AAGCACGACTGGTCGTGTCGATCGCCGATCTGCGTCGGCCGGCCGATCTCCTGCGATCCGACACTTCCGACGTCTCCTCGGCGCGGGCTCTGGCGTCGTCACTGCGCAGCTTGAGTTCGTCCTTGCGGCTCGCCATCGATTCGTTCGACACGGCCGGTCCTCACGTCGGCACGCCGGCCCGGCGATTCGTCGACGGCCTCCAGACCATGTCCTCGCTGGTGGCCGCGCATCGAGTCGCCACGCCGAGCGCGGTCGCCGATCTGGTGGCGAATCTGCGTGGTGGCCTACCACTCAGCGACCGAGAACGAAGACGTCTCCGCGTCGCCCTCGACCGAACTCTCGATCCTCTTCACTGGAAATCAGCGGCCCACGAACTGAACCAACTGGCCGCCGCCGTTCGAGGAGAACGAGGGATCGATTCCGTGGAAGGAACATGAACCGCAACAAGATCGTCGACAGGATTCGCACACTCTTGCTCGAGCGAGCCGACCGGTGCGCCGGTGGCACGCTCGACGAGAACTCGCCGCTCGAATTGATCGTGCGCGGAGAGTCGGTGAGCGCGCGGGTCTACCGCCGCTACAACGGGACTCTCGTGCTGGCCGTCGATGTGTTCGTCGACTACGTCGATGAACACGACGAGGTGTTCCGCTGGATCGCCACCCGCAGCGGGGTGATGCCCTTCGCCACCATCCATGTCGACCGACCTCGACTCGCCGGAAGTGCCCCGGCGTCGGTCCAGGTGTCGCACGCGCTGGTGGCCGAGCACGTCAACGGCGCGCAACTCGACGAGGTGCTCGACGGCATGACCTACATGGCGCGGCGGGCCCGGTCGCGTCTGCAAGAGGTCCTCGACGAGATCGAAGCGGTGCAATGGGAGATCGACGAGGCCGCACTCGCCGCGTCCGAGGCCGACGAGGAAACCGGCGGAGACGCTGACGACGAGGCTGACGACGAGATCGAAGTCGACGTCGAGTCCGAGACCGGCGTCGCGATCGACATCGAACACGACGACATCGAACACGACGGCATCGACGACGACATCGACGGCGAAGGCGACGAGGCGTCGACCGCATCATCGAACCGGGCCAAGAAAGCAGCTCGACCGGTCGACGACATCCTCGCCGAACTCGACTCGTTGGTCGGACTCGAGCCGGTCAAGGCCGAGATCCGCAGGCTCGTCTCGGCGCAGCGGGTCGCCGATCTGCGGCGTCGCCAAGGTCTGGCGGTCGACGACATTTCGCCGCATCTCGTCTTCGTGGGCAATCCGGGAACCGGCAAGACAACTGTGGCTCGTCTCGTGGGCGAGTTGTACCGGTCGATCGGTCTGCTGCCGAGTGGTCATCTCGTCGAGGCCGATCGCTCCACTCTCGTGGCGGGATACCTCGGGCAGACGGCGATCAAGACCCGCGGTGAGTGCAAGAAGGCACTCGGAGGAGTGCTCTTCGTCGACGAGGCCTACTCGCTCACGTCCTCGCCCGACGGCCGTGATTCCTACGGGATCGAAGCGGTCAACACGTTGCTCACCTTCATGGAGAACCATCGCGGTCAGATGGCCGTGGTCGTGGCCGGCTACCCGTACGAGATGTACGAGTTCATCGAATCGAACCCGGGATTGCGGGCGCGGTTCGACCTGGCGATCGAGTTCCCCGACTTCGACGAAGACGAACTCGAGGCCATCTTCCTCGACTTCGCCAGCCATGGTGACTACGTGCTCACCCCGGACGCCCACACGAAGTTGCGCCAGTTCATCGCGGCGTGGCCCCGCCACCGGGGTTTCGGCAACGGTCGCGAGGTACGCAAGCTCTTCGGTGACGTGACCCGCCGTCAGTCCGAATTGCTGGTCGCCGGTGGGTCGACCCGGTCCCTGACCGCCGAGCAGTTGCGCACGATCACCGCCGAGGCCATCCCGACCTCGCGCCCGGCTTCCTTCGACGTCGGGGTCCGCTACGGCCTAGGGGGATACCTGTGACCGGGGAGTTCCGGGTCCTCCCGGTGATCTACGGCGGGCCGGGTCGACTGGGTGACTTCGCCTGGATGCGTTCGCAGCCCGAGTTCGCGCGGACCCTTTTCGTGTTCAACGACAACGAGGAACAGTTCGAGGATTTCGAGCGGGGACGGCCAGGCGGTTTCACCCCCGGCGGTGGCAATGCCGTCATCCGGCCGTGGCGCGGAGAGGACCCGCCCCGCGCAGCCGGGGTGCCGACCGGGCGGACCGGGAAGGGGTACCAGCGGCTCGACGAACGGGTCGAGGGCGTCTTGGGTCGCGCCGTGACCGTGATTCACGACCTGGTCGACACCGGGAGGTACGACTGCCTGACCTTCAGCCGCGATGCGTCGACGGAGATGCTCGGAGTCGGGATCTTTGCCCCGCATGTCGACTACTTGCGGCTCGTCTACCAGGTCCTGATGTCGGTTCGCCCCGGTGGCCCACGGTGGGCCCCGGGTGGAACGGGCGTCCCGAGTCCCTAGGCTGACCAGGTCCGTCTGGGCTCCGGCTCTGGCGTGATGCTTCGGAACAGTCCGGGGCGACCTCCGACACAACACACGGAAGGCAGATGTCATGGCAGCAACGCCCAAGGCCGACACGATCGCGAAGCACCGCAAGCACGCGAGCGACACCGGTTCTCCCGAGGTGCAGATCGCACTCCTCAGCGAGCGGATCAACCACCTCACCGATCACCTGAAGACCCACCCGAAGGACCACCACAGCCGTCGTGGTCTGCTCATGCTGGTGGGTCGTCGCCGCCGTCTTCTCGACTACGTGAAGGCTGGCAACGTCGAGCGGTACCGCGAGATCGTGGCCGAATTGGGCCTGCGTCGCTGAGACGTCTTCGGTGGTCGATGTTCGTCGGCCACCGCACATACACCGAGCAGTGAAGGATCGGTTGTCAGTCGCCCGTGCCGTCTCCGAGGACGCGGCACCGCCGACTGGGAACCGTCCCGCTGCTCCCGATGCGACGAGAGTTCGTCGCCCGAAAGGAGCTCGTCATGGCTGACGCCATTCGAGTGTCTGGTGCCGTTTCCGGTGCCGACAAGAGCCTGTCCTTCGAGACGGGCCGTTTCGCCCTGCAGAGTCAGGGTGCCGTGGTTGCGACCATCGGCAACAGCATCGTCCTCGCCACGGCCAACGCGGCCAAAGACGTCCGCCCCGGGGTCGACTTCTTTCCGCTGACGGTCGACGTGGAAGAGCGGGCCTATGCGGCCGGCAAGATCCCCGGATCGTTCTTCCGTCGTGAGGGTCGCCCCACCGAGGATGCCATCCTCACCTGTCGTCTCACCGACCGACCGCTGCGTCCGGCCTTCCCCGACGGTTTCCGCAACGAAGTGCAGATCGTCCTCACCGTGCTCGGCGCCGACCAGGTCAACCCACACGACGTCCTCAGCATCAACGCGGCATCGGCTGCACTCATGATCTCGGGAATTCCGTTCGACGGCCCGATCGGCGCCGTGCGCGTGGCCTACTCGCAGGACGGCACGTGGATTCCCCACCCCACCTACACCGAGGGTGACGAGAGCACGTTCGAACTCGTGGTCGCCGGTCGCGAACTCGACAACGGCGACGTCGCCATCATGATGGTCGAAGCCGGTGGCACCGAGAAGTCGTTCGAGTACTACGGCAGCGGCGCACCGAAGGTGAACGAAACCGTCCTCGCCGGTGGTCTCGAGGCGTCCAAGAAGTGGATCAAGGAGTCGATCGCTCTGCAGCGTCAGCTCGTCGCCTCGGTGATCAGCACCAAGGGGCCGATCACGCCGCTGGCCTACACGCCGGTACTCGACTACACCGACGACGTCTACGCCGCCGTCGAAGCCGCCGTGTCGACCGACGTCGCCGACGCCATCAAGATCGCCAAGAAGGCCGATCGCAACGCCGCCACCGACGCCGCCACGGCCAAGGCCGTCGCCGAACTGTGCGGTGAGGGCAAGGCTTTCGCCGGGCGCGACAAGGAAGTCAAAGAAGCGGTGCGCAGCCTCACCAAGAAGTTGGTGCGCAAGCGCATCGTCGACGAGGGTGTTCGCATCGACGGCCGTGGCCCGCGCGATCTGCGTCCGGTCTCGGCCGAGGTGCGCGTGCTGCCGTCGGCTCACGGTTCGGGCTTGTTCCAGCGCGGTGAGACCCAGGTCATGAACGTGACCACGCTCGCCATGCCGCGCATGAACCAGATGATCGACTCGCTCACGCCGGTGAACGAGAAGCGCTACATGCACCACTACAACATGGCTCCGTGGGCCAATGGTGAGACCGGCCGCGTGGGTTCGCCCAAGCGTCGCGAAATCGGCCACGGTGCTCTCGCCGAGCGTGCTCTGCTGCCGGTCGTGCCGAGCCAGGAGGACTTCGCCTACGCGTTGCGTCTCGTCTCGGAAGTGATGTCGTCGAACGGCTCCACCTCGATGGCGTCGGTGTGCTCGTCGTCGCTGTCGCTCATGGACGCCGGTGTGCCGATCAAGGCGCCGGTGGCCGGTATCGCCATGGGACTCGTGTACGCCGAAGGCAAGTACACGAGCCTCACCGACATCCTCGGTGCCGAAGACGCTTTCGGCGACATGGACTTCAAGGTCGCCGGAACCGCCGACGTGGTCACCGCGTTGCAGCTCGACACCAAGATCGACGGCATCCCCGCCGACGTGTTGGCCGCCGCGCTCGATCAGGCCAAGGAGGCTCGTCTCGCCATCCTCGACGTGATGAACGCGGCCATCGCCGCGCCGCGCGCCGAAGTCGCCGAGTCGGCCCCCAAGATCATCTCGATCACCATCCCGCTCGACAAGGTCGGTGAAGTGATCGGACCCAAGGGCAAGATCATCAACACCATCCAGCAGGAGACCGGTGCCGACATCAGCGTCGACGACGACGGCGTGGTGGGCATCGTCACCATCGGTGCCGTCGAAGGCTGGCGTATGGAAGACGCCAAGGCGCGCATTCTCGCCATCGTCGACCCGCCCAAGGCCGAACTCGGCGCCGTGTACAACGGTCGCGTGGTGTCGATCACCAAGTTCGGCGCCTTCGTCAACATCCTTCCCGGACGTGACGGTCTCGTGCACATCTCGAAGTTGGGTCGCGGCAAGCGCATCAACAACGTGGAAGACGTGCTCACGCTCGGTCAGGAGATCGAAGTGCGCGTCGACGACATCGACGACAAGGGCAAGGTGTCGCTCACCCCGGTGGGTGACGGTCCCGAGCCGGTGAGCAACGGTGGCGACGACTCGCGTCCGACCGATCGAGGCAACGATCGCGGCAACGGCCGTGTGTCGGTCAGTTTCGACGATGCCTTCGACTCCGAGATCGCCAGTCAGATCGGCGACCTCGGCCCCGGTGGCGAAGCCGGAAGCGAAGAGCGTGGTGAGCGTCGCGGCGGTCGCGATGGAGGTCGTGATGGCGGCCGCGGTGGTCGCGATCGCGGCCCGCGTCGTCATCGCTGAGTGATCGCTCGCCCGTCGAGCATCGCAACGAACACTCGGAACATGCCCGAGGTCCTGGTTTAGGATCTCGGGCATGTCCGCGTCTCGGCCCGTGTCAGCGATGGCTTCACCGATCAGAGTCGGCGTCTTCGGCGCCGGCGGTCGCATGGGAGCGACGGTGTGCGACGCCGTGGCCGCCGATCCCGATCTGCAACTGGTCGCCGCCGTCGATCCGGCCGCGGTCGGTCGCTCGGTGCACGGTGTCACGATCGCCGACGATTTCTCCGGGTTCTCGTCCTCGAACCTCGACGTGGTGGTCGACTTCACGGTGGCCGCGGCCTCGCGTCAGAACCTGAAATGGTGCGCCGAGAACGGCATCCATGCCGTGGTGGGCACCACCGGTTTCTCCGACGGCGACTACGGCTCGTTCCGGTCGTCGTTCTCGACGTCGAATTGTCTGATCGCCGCCAACTTCGCCATCAGTGCCGTGCTCATGATGAAGTTCGCCGCCATGGCCGCACCGTGGTTCGACACCGCCGAGATCATCGAATTGCATCACGACAACAAGGCCGATGCGCCGAGCGGAACGGCGGTCGCCACCGCGCGCCGGATGGCCGAGGCGTCAGCCGACTGGGCGGTCGACCCCACCACCCACGAAGTGATCCCGGGCGCCCGAGGCGGGAAGGGCCCGGCCGACATCCGCGTACACGCTGTGCGCATGCGCGGGATGGTGGCTCATCAAGAAGTGATCCTCGGGGCGGCCGGTCAGACGCTCACCATTCGCCAGGACAGTTACGACCGAGTCAGTTTCATGCCCGGTGTGGTGTTGGCGTGCAAGAAAGTGGCGTCGTTGCCCGGGCTCACGCTCGGACTCGACGCCGCTCTCGAGATCTAGCAACTCTCGAGATCTAGAAGTCTTCCTCGGTCAGAGGTGACCGAGCACGACTTCGCAGGCGCTCACGCTCACGCCGGGGCCGTCCTCGACGTTGATCTCGGTGACCACGCCGTTCTCGAGGATCGCGGAGTAGCGCTGCGAACGCGTGCCGAGGCCGAAACCCGAACCGTCCATCTCGAGGCCCATGGCGCGAGTGAAGTCGCCACCATCGGCGAGCATCACGATGCCGTCGGCGCCCTGGGCCTTGCCCCAAGCGTCCATGACCCACGGGTCGTTGACGCTCACGCACGCGATGGTCGACACGCCCTTGGCCTGCAGCGCCTCGCGGTTCTTCACGTACCCGGGAAGGTGGATCATCGAGCAACCGGGGGTGAACGCGCCGGGAACGGCGAACAGCACGACCTTGCCCGAACCGATCACGTCGTGTGAGTTGACGGTCTGGGGCATGCCGTCGGCACCCAGGACGCGCAGGGTGGTGTTGGGGATGGTGTCGCCGACCTTGATGGGCATGAGAACTCCTGACTCGAGAGGTCCTCGGAAGTTAGGTCAGGTCGTCGAACCGTGTGAAGTCGAGCCGGGTTCGCCGTCGGCCGTCAGATCCGCCTCGGGTTCGTCGGTGGGGTGCTCGATCTCGTGGATCACATCGGGGATCGACCGGCGGGCCTGTCGGCCCGACTGCAGGAACGAGATCGCGAAGAGTCCGACGACGATCCACCACTGATAATCCTCGATCCAGTCGAGAAAGTCCCGGATCTGATCTTCGAGGGCCTTGCCTCCGGCCCAGAGCACGGCCAGTTTGAGCGCGATACCGATCGACACCAAGGGGACGAACATGCGCGGGGCCATCCGGCGGTGGCCGGCCATGATGCAGACGATGTTGCTGCCCGGCATGAGAATCACGAGGAGCCAGCCGACTCGATCGACACCGGCCTGGATCCATCGGTAGATCGGCGGCAGTTCGCCGATCCGCGTCTCGGTCCAGGTGATGGCTCGTTGTCCGTACCAGCGACCGAGGTAGAAGAGCACCACTGCGGCGAGCAGGATTCGCACGAATCCGATCACGGCGTACGGCACGACGTCGATGAAGGGCACCGACCCGAACAGGTTGCGATTGCGCGACGACAAGGCGAGCACCACGGCCGGACGTTCGTCGACCCAGGCCGGACCGAGGTTGGAGCCGATGGTGCCGAGAGTGAACAGGACACCCGAGCCGATGAGGATGCCGCGGCGAGCCAACGGCGAGACATGCTCGTGATCCGACATTTCGATCATCCTAGAGACGACGACTATCCTTTGTGGATCAACTTTCAGGGGGACATCATGAGCGCCAATCAAACCCAGCCCGCCTTCGCCGGACTCATGCAGGACGTACCGCTGTCGATCCTGCATCTGTTCGATCGAGCCGAGCGCTATTTCGGACGCAAGACCATCACCACGGCCACGGCGACCGGAATCGAGCGCATGACCTATGCCGAATGGGCCACGCGCACTCGCAAGGTGGCCACGGTTCTCGATCGTCTCGGCATCTCGTCGTCGGGTCGCGTGGCCACCTTCGCGTGGAACACGGCGCGTCACCTCGAGTTGTACTTCGCGGCACCGTGTTCGGGTCGTGTGCTCCACACGCTCAACATCCGCCTGTTCCCCGAACAGCTCACGTACATCGCGAACCACGCGGAAGACGAGGTGATCTTCGTCGATCGTTCGTTGATCGGTCTGCTCGCGCCGCTGCTGCCCACCTTCACGACGGTGAAGCATCTGGTGATCATGGACGATGGCAAGGGCGACGTGCCGGCCGATCTGGCGGGTATCACGCGCCACGACTACGAAGAACTGCTGGCCACCGCCGAGCCGGCCTCGTTCGTCGAGGTGAACGAGAACACGGCGGCGTCGATGTGTTACACGAGCGGCACCACCGGCAATCCGAAAGGTGTCGTGTACTCCCATCGCAGCACCTTCTTGCACACGATGGCCGCCATGATGGCCGATGGCCTGGGAGTCACCGAGCGCGATTCGATCCTGCCGGTCGTTCCCATGTTCCACGCCAACGCGTGGGGACTGGCGCATGCCGCAGTGGCCGCCGGCGCCGATCTCGTGATGCCCGGTCCCGATCTGTCGCCGAAGGCCGTCGCCGATCTCGTCGTGAACGAGAAGGTCACGGTTGCCGCCGGTGTTCCCACCATCTGGATGGGTGTGTTGCCGGAGTTGAAGGGTCGCGACACGTCGAATCTGCGCGCCATTCCCTGTGGCGGTTCGGCGGTTCCGCGCGCTTTGTCGGAGGCCTACCGCGCTCAGACCGGTCTGCCCATCCTGCAGGCGTGGGGCATGACCGAGACCAGTCCGCTGGCCGCGATCTGCCATCTCGACAGCGATCAGTTGCTGCTCGACGTCGACACCCAAGCCGATCTGCGCACGCAGGTCGGCCGCACCATCTTCGGAGTCGAGTGTCGTGTGGTCGAGCCCGGCACCATCACCAGCGTTCCGTGGGATGGCGAGTCGAGCGGTGAACTGCAGTGTCGTGGCAACTGGATCGCCGCCACGTACTACAACGACGAGCGTGCGGGGGAGAGTTTCACGGCCGACGGATGGTTGCGCACCGGTGACGTGGCGTCGATCGACGAGCGCGGACGCATCCACCTGCTCGACCGCACCAAGGACCTCATCAAGTCTGGTGGCGAATGGATCAGCTCGGTCGAGATCGAGAACGAACTGATGGCGCATCCCAAGATTCGGGAAGCGGCCGTGATCGGAGTTCCGCATCCCAAGTGGAGCGAACGTCCCTTGGCGTGCGTGGTACTCGAACAGGGTGCGACCATGACTCCGGCCGAGGTGATCGAACATCTGGCGCCGACGCTCGCCAAGTGGCAGTTGCCCGATGACGTGGTGTTCATCGACGAGGTGCCCAAGACGAGTGTGGGCAAGTTCTCGAAGAAGACCTTGCGTGATCGCTTCGCCGACTACCAACTTCCGACGTGAGGCTCGCTCTCGCCGTCGGGTTGGGTGCATGTCTCATCAGCGCGTGCGGGGGAAGTGGCGTCAACACGATCGGGAATTCGCCTGACGATTCCGTGCCGGTCGACTCGAGTGTCGTCACGCCGAACGGGAAGGTCGTCGAGGTGCAGGTGCTCGACAATTCGTACCGACCACTCGACCTCATGGTGTCGGCCGGCACCGAGGTGGTGTTCGTGAACAAGGGTCGCAACGAGCACAACATCCTTCCGGACGACGTGAAGAACGACGCCGATCTGCTGGAGCGTCTGGCGTCGGACCCCTCAGCGGCGGCGTGGGGCGTCGCGTCCGCCGATCTTCCGCCCGGCGACTCGTATTCACACGTGTTTCTCGAACCGGGCGTGTATCCCTACTACTGCTCGATTCATGGAGTTCCCGGCAAAGGCATGTACGGGGTGGTCATTGTCGAGTGATCCGGGTCGGCGATGCCTCGACCACTAAGGTTCGACGTGTTCTCGGGGAGGGGATCATGAAGCGAGTTCTTTCTTTTGGCGTGGCGATCGCAGTCGTCGGGTCGCTGGTGGCGTGTGGGGGATCCGAGGGAGATTCGTCGGGTGGGGATGCTGCGTCGACAGTGGCCCCCGAGCAGACGTCGGCTCCCGTCACCGACGCGCCGCCGGTCGTCGAGGGCACCGATGACGGTGTTCTTCAGGTGCCCGACGAGTACGCCACGATTCAGGAAGCCGTCGACGCCGCGGTTCCCGGGGATCTGATTCTCGTGGGAGAGGGTGTCTACAACGAAGCGGTGCAGGTCACCACGAACGACATCGTCATTCGCGGCGTCGACCGCAACAAGGTCGTGCTCGACGGGGAATTCGAACTCGACAACGGTTTCCGTGTGGTGGCAGCCAACGGAGTGGCCATCGAGAACATGACCGCCCAGAACTTCACCAAGAACGGCTTCTTCTGGACCGGCTCGACCGGCTATCGCGGTTCGTATCTCACGGCGTGGCGAAACGGCGACTACGGCATCTATGCCTTCGATTCCGTCGGCGGATTGATCGAGAATTCGTATGCGGCGGGCAGTCCGGACGCCGGCTTCTACATCGGACAGTGCTACCCCTGTGACGCCGTGATCCGCAACGTCGTCAGCGAGCACAACGGTCTCGGTTATTCGGGCACCAACTCGGGTGGAAGTCTGGTGATCGTCGACTCGATCTTCCGTTTCAACCGGGCCGGAATCGTCCCCAACTCGGGAAGTTACGAACTTTGCTACCCACAGCGTTCGACGACGATCGTCGGAAATCTCGTGTACTCCAACAATCAGCCCGACACCCCGGCCATCGACGTGGCGATCCTCGCCATGGGCAACGGCATCCTGTCGGCGGGTGGGGTGGCCAACACGATCGAGCGAAATCGTGTGTGGGATCACGACAAGACCGGTATCGGTCTGGTCCCGTTCCTCGAAGAGGATGCCAACGACGTGATTCCTCCGCGGGAGGAGTGGTCGGACTCGTGTGACGTCAGCAAGTCCAAGGCCCCGACTGTTCCGACGGAACCGCTGTTGTGGGATTCGATCGACAACGTCGTGAGAGACAACGTGCTGGAGGACAACCGTCGAGCGGACATCGCGGTTGCGTCGGCCGGTTCGGATCTCTGGACGCTCGGCAACTGCTTCAGCGGCAACCAGCACGCGACATCGGCACCGCTCGCTCTCGAGTCGATCGCTGCCTGTGGAGCGGAAGTGTCGTCCGACGACGACTGGTTGTCCGGTGACCTGAACGTGATCACGTGGCTGGTCGACGTCGAGACTGCTCCGCCGTCGGTCGACTACCGCGAGGCTCCGCTACCCGAACAGCCCACCGATCTCGAGAACATGCCTGATGCAGCCACCGCTCCGGCGGTGCCGGCCTCGCCGACTCCTCCGGTTGTCGACGTGGCCGGAGTGGTCGTTCCCGATCGTCCGTCCTGAGCAGTGCGCGCCGCGTTCTCCGGACTCGCGTTCCTCGGTCTCGCGCTCCTCATGGCGTGCTCTGGCGACGGGGTCGGCCACGACGTCCCGTCGCACGGAACGATCGATCGAGCATCGGTCCAGGGGCTGCCGTCCGGTCGGCACGAAGGCCCACAAGGCCGAGTGGGTCAGTTCGTCGCCGAATGCGCCTTCAGCCATTCGGCGCCGGACGACCCGATCGTTCACCCGGGTCGTCCGGGTATGTCGCACCTTCACGACTTCTTCGGTAGCCGTGCAGTGAGTGCATCGAGCACCGCGGAGGATCTGCTCGACTCGGAGACCACGTGTGATCTTTCCGCGGACACGGCGTCGTACTGGGCTCCGGCGGTGATGCTCGACGGCCGACAGATCACTCCTGTCTCGATGACGGCTTATTATCGAGCGGCGCTCGATGTCGATCCTTCGTCGGTCGTGGCTTTCCCTGTGGGCTTGGCGATGATCGGCGGTGATCAGGCCGCGATCGAGCCGCAGTCCCTCGACGTGGTCGGGTGGTCGTGTGGAGGAAGTTCGTCGCGCCACGTGGACCCGCCGACCTGTTCAGCCGAGGCGACCCTGAGGCTCGACGTCACGTTTCCGGACTGTTGGGACGGCGAACGTCTCGATTCAGCCGGACATCGTCGCCATGTGCATTATTCGTTCGAAGGCACATGTCCGTCGTCGCACCCGGTGCCGATGCCACAACTGACCGTATCGGTGAACTATCCGCTGTTCGGCGACGTGGAACGCCTCCGCCTCGCGTCCGGTTCACCTCGAACGGCCCATGCGGATTTTCTCAATGCGTGGGACCCTGTTCGACTCGAGACCGAAGTCGCACTCTGCATCAGAGGTGGAGTGGTCTGCGGGATCTCCGACGGCCGTGTCGACGATTGATCGATAGCGAGACGTCAGAGACGTCCCGAGTCGATCACGCGCTGCAGGAATTGCTGGGTACGTGGTTCGCGGGGCGAGGTGAACAATTGCTCGGGAGCACCTTGCTCGAGGATGCGCCCTTCGTGCAAGAAGCACACGCGGTCGGCGATCTCACGCGCGAAGGCCATCTCGTGCGTGGCGAGGATCATTGTCATGCCGTTGCTCTTCAATTCGCGCACCACGTCGAGCACTTCACCCACCAGTTCGGGGTCGAGCGCCGACGTGATCTCGTCGAGAAGCATCACCTCGGGTTCGACGGCCAGACTGCGTGCGATGGCCACGCGTTGTTGTTGGCCGCCCGACAACTGATCAGGGAAGGCGTCGGCCCGATCGGCCAGGCCGAGACGGGCCACCAGTTCCCGTGCTCGCTCGCGAGCCGTGCGCTTGTCGACCTTCAACACCTTGCGCGGGCCGAGAGCCACGTTGTCGACGACGCTCAGGTGCGGGAAGAGATTGAAACTCTGGAACACCATGCCGATACGCCGCCGGATCGGATCAGGGGCCAGGCCGGGCACGCTGATGTCGTCGCCGTCGAGAAGGATTCGACCGTCGTCGATCGGCTCGAGGAGATTGACGCAGCGCAACAGAGTGCTCTTGCCACTACCCGACGAACCGACGAAGGCGATCACCTCGCGTTCGGCCACCTCCAGTGACACGCCGGC
Organism: Actinomycetota bacterium; assembly: GCA_039800005.1. Taxonomy (GTDB): domain Bacteria; phylum Actinomycetota; class Acidimicrobiia; order Acidimicrobiales; family Ilumatobacteraceae; genus Casp-actino8. The sequence goes on from JBDLRN010000106.1 coordinate 12,818, forward strand.
GAGAACGGTACGGTCGCCGAAACGTTTCTGCACACCTTCGAGCACGAGTTTCATCGCACCGTCGTCCCACTCGTGCGACGACGCTCGCGGGCCACGAGCCAGTCGACGAAACGCGTCTCGGGAATGGTGAGGACCAGGAAGATGATCGCCGCACCCACGTACGGGGTGAAGTTGGCGAACTTCGACTTCTCGATGCCGGCGCGACGAAGAATCTCGATCGGGCCGATGAGGCTCACGAGCGCCACGTCCTTCTGGAGCGAGACCAAGTCGTTCATGAGCGGTGGAATCACCCGACGCACCGCCTGCGGCAGGATCACGTGGCGCATGGTCTGCGTGGACGACAAGCCGAGTGATCGCGCGCCGGCGCGTTGGCTCTCGTGCACGCTCTCGATGCCGGCCCGGAACACTTCGGCGACGTAGGCCGAGTAAGCGAGGATCAGGGCGACCGACCCCCAGAGATACGGCGAGTTGTAAGGGCGGGTCAGGCCGAGACCTGGCACGCCGAAGCCGATGAGGAGGATGGTGAGGATCACCGGAACGCCGCGGAAGATGTCGGTGTACGCGGCGGCGAACAATCGAAGGGGAAAGAGGGCAGGCGTGCGCACGTTGCGGCAGATGGCGATGAACATTCCCCACACGAGAATGACCGGCGTGCACCAGGCGAAGATCTGGAGGTTCTTCACGAAGGCTTCGAGAAGAAGAGGGAAGGTCTCGCCGAAGACATCGCCGTCGAAGAACGAGCGTCGGACCTTGTACCAACCCGGGGTCTTGGGGACGAGGATCACGAGGGCCGCGATGACCACGATCGTGGACGTGGCCGCGATGGCGATCGAACGCCGTCGTTGACGACGCTCGAAGAGTTGACGGCGGGTGAGTTCGCCGTCGGGGGACATTCGTTCGTTCGATGGGGGTGTGGACGCGCTGGTGCCCGGGTGATCGCTCGCCCCGGGCACCAGATCGTTCATGAGAATGTCGTTCAGTCGATCGGATCGATCAGCCGACGGTGATGACCGGCGCACCGGTCTTGTCGCTCAACCACTGCTGCTCGATGGAGGCCAGCTCGCCGGACTCCTTCAGCGAGGCCAGGGCGGCGTTCACGCAACCCACCAACGGATTGTCCTTCTCGAACACCAGACCGAACTCGTCGGTCGTACCGCCGGCATCGGCCGGGAACTGCCCGATGACCGATGCACCGTCGATCTCGACGGCGGCGATGTAGAAGGCGGTCGGCAGGTCGACCACGATGGCATCGATCTGCCCGGCCTCGAGAGCAGCCTTGGCACCGGCGTTGTCGTCGTAGACGAACGGCTCGTTGCTGGGCTTGATCACATCGGTGATGAACGACAGGCTGGTGGTGCCGGCCTGAGCGCCGAACTTCACGTCGACCAGATCAGCGGAAGTCGCCGCACCGATGGCCGGCGAACCTTCGAGAGCCACGATGGCTTGATTGGTGGTGTAGTAGGGATCGCTGAAGCTGATCGTCTCGGCGCGCTCGGGCGTGATCGAGTACTGCTGCAGGTTGAAGTCGAAGCTCTTCGCTCCCGGCTGGATGGCTTCGTCGAAGGTGGTGCGGACCCACACGACCGACTCGCCGGTGTAGCCGAGTTCCTCGGCAACGGCCAGGGCCACGGCGGCCTCGAATCCTTCGCCGCTCTCGGGGGCGTCGTTCTCGACCCACGGCGAGTAGGCCGGTTCGCCGGTGGCGATGGTGAGCACACCGTCAGCGATGGTGGGGCAGTCGTCGCCGGCCGGGGCGGCTGTTTCGGTCGGGGAGTCGCCCGACGAGTCGCCGTCGTCGCCACCGCAGGCCGCCAGAACGAGGGCCAGGGTTGCGACGCCGGCCAGGTGGCGGCCAGAAAGTCGACGGTTGTTGAGTCGACGGGTCATGGGGGTGTCCTTTCGCAGGTACAGGTCAGGTACGGGTTTGGTTCACCCAGAGTTCACGCTGGGTCGGGAGAAGACTACCGACCCAAAACCTGACCTGTCGGGTCGGAATTTCCGATGGCACGGGTTTCTCGGCCCATGTGTCGCCGTTGACAGTGAGACAGAATGCGTCTTAATGTCTCACTCCATGACGTCGGGCACATCGGATCGCGTGCGGGCCTTCCGCTCGGTCGAGGATCGTGTGCTCGACTCGTTGCACGACTCGATCGAGAAGTGGGGTCTCGACAAGGTCACCATCGACGACGTCGCCCACCTGTCCGGCGTGTCGCGAGCGACGATCTATCGCATGTTCCCCGGCGGACGCGAGGTTCTGTTCGAGGCCTTGCGAGTGCGCAACCTGAACGAGTTCTTCACCGGCCTGCGCGCCGCCGTGCACCACTCCGATTCGCTGCTCGACCTCGTCGTCGACATCGCCGTCCACGCCACCAACGAACTCCGCAGTGACGAGCAACTCGTGACCATGCTCGCCAACGAGGACGCCCCGGCCATCCGCAGTCTGACCGTCGACGGTCTGCCGCGCATCATCAGCGTGGCGTCGTCGTATCTCCGGCCGTTGTTCGACGACCACTTGCCAGCCGAGGCGAGCACTCCGTTCGTCGACTTGCTCGCCCGTCTGGTGATCTCCCACTTCCTCGCGCCGTCGACGCACGTCGATCTCGGAGACCCCGAATCGGCCCGCCAGTTTCTCGTCCCCCTCGTCACTCTCATCGAACCCGTCACCGAACCAATCAACGAAACAGTCACCGAAGGAGCATCATCATGAGCATCACCGAACGCGAAAACGAAGAGATTCTCGGCCGCGCCGACCTCAACGATGTCGAAGCCATCCTCGCCATCCCCACCGGCGATCCCGACGAGATCCAGCACATCGTGAAGGACAACGCCGATGCCATCTTCACGTGGGACTATTCATTGGCTCGTCCGGGTCTGCGTCGGCTGTATGAGAAGGCCAAGACCGGGCAGTGGAACGCGACCACCGATCTTCCTTGGGACACCAATGTCGATCTCGAGGCATCGGTGTCGGCCGACCTGGCCGCCATGGCCTCGGGACTCACGGCCACTCACTACGACGGCACTCCGGTCGAGAAGTGGGGCGACAAGGAATGGACCGACTTCGCCATGGAGCAGCGCAAGTGGAGTCTGTCGCAGTTCATGCACGGCGAACAGGGTGCACTTCTGTGCACCGCCAAGATCACCGAGACCGTGCCGTGGTACGACGCCAAGCTCTACGCGAGCACGCAGGTGGTCGACGAGGCGCGTCACGTGGAGGTCTTCGCCCGCTATCTCGATGAAAAGTTGGGTGGCGGCTACCAGATCAACACCCACTTGCGCATGCTCCTCGACGACATCATCAACGACAGCCGCTGGGACATGACCTACCTCGGTATGCAGGTGATGGTCGAGGGTCTCGCCCTCGCCGCGTTCGGCAACATGTATCACATCACGACCGAACCGTTGCTGAAGCAGTTGCTGCGCTACGTGATGAGTGACGAAGCGCGTCACGTCGCCTTCGGCGTGCTGTCGCTGCAGGAGGTCTACTCGGGAATGAGCGATGCCGAGATCAAGGATCGCCAGGAGTTCGCCTACGAGGCCTCGGTGCGCATGCGCGACCGCTTCATGTCGCAGGAGGTGTGGGAGCGCATGGGCATCAACACGCGCGACGTGCTGCCGCTCGTTCTGCAGGATCCCACTCGTGAGGTCTTCCAGCAGATGCTGTTCGCCAAGATCGTGCCCAACTGCAAGAAGCTCGGCTTGCTCGATCGCAACGACTCGTGGCTGCGCCATCGGTTCGAGGAGATGGGTGTCATCCAGTTCGAGGACATGGAGGACACCGGCGAGGAGTACACGAAGTTCGCGCTCGACGCCGAAGGTGTCGCCGCCAGCTGACGCGAGTCAGTACCTCTCGACCACTACCGTTCAGGCATGCGTTGGCGTGCCTCCGATCTGGCCCGTGCTCTCGCGGAGTACGGGCCGGTTCGCGTCATCGGGCCCGACGTCGACGTCGAGGGGGCGTCGTTCGATTCGCGTGACCTCCTGCCTGGTCAGATGTTCGTGGCCTTGGTCGGCGAACGCGATGGGCACGACTTCGTCCCAGGTGCGGTCGACGCCGGGGCAGTGGCCTGTCTCGTGTCGCGTCCGCTGCCCGACGACGTGGCCCGGCGGACCACACAGATCGTGGTGACCGACCCGGCGGCCGCGCTCATGGACACCGCCCGTTGGGCGCGGACCCGCTTTCCGGCCGGCACCATGGCAATCGGCATCACCGGCTCGGTGGGGAAGACGTCGACCAAGGATCTGGTGGCGGCCGCGGTGTCGGGGAGTCGACGAACGGTCGCCAATGTTCGTAGTTACAACAACGAGCAGGGGCTGCCGGTCACCATCTTGAATGCGCCCCTCGACACCGAGATTCTGGTGCTCGAGATGGGGATGCGCGGTTTCGGCCAGATCGATCTGTTGTGTCGGATCGCGCGGCCGGCCATCGGCATCGTCACGCGGGTCGGCGAAGCTCACACGTCGATGGTCGGTGGACTCGATGGAGTCGCGCGGGCAAAAGGTGAATTGGTCGAAGCACTGCCGTCGTTCGGTGCAGCGGTGCTGAACGCCGACGACGAGCGAGTACTCGCCATGAGGTCGCGCACCGATGCTCGAGTGATCAGCTACGGAGAAGCGCCCGCGGCCGACGTCCGGATCGATGAATTGAGCCTCGGCGACGACGGCGCCGCGCGTTTCACCGCGCGCACACCCGACGGGTCGATCGAGGTCGTATTGGCGGTGCCGGGACGTCACATGGCGTCGAATGCGGCGGCGGCGATCGCCGCCGGTGTGGTGCTCGGTGTGCCCCTCGAGGCGCTGGCAGCGGGGCTGGCGCAAGCGACCACGTCACCTCATCGCATGCGTATCGTGCGCACGCGCACGGGGGCGACCGTGCTCGACGACTCCTACAACGCCAACCCCACGTCGATGGCGGCCGCGCTCGAGACTCTGGCTCGTCTGCCCGGGCGACGTCGTCACGCCGTGCTCGGATTGATGGCCGAACTCGACGACCCGGCGGAATCCCACCGTCTGATCGCCGAGCAGGCGCGAAGTCTGGGCATCGACGTCGTGGCGGTGGGAACCGATCTGTACGGCGTCGATCCGAGCGACGTCGTCGATCTCGACGAAGCGATCTCTCGGGCGGTTGCACTCGGCGACGGCGACGTCGTTCTCGTGAAGGGCAGTCGTGTGGCCGGGCTCGACCGACTCGTCGATGCCGTGGCCATCTGAATCGCGCGGGTGTTTCAGTCGCGAAGAAACGCGTGGCGGGGGAGTCGATCGACGTCGCACCAGCGGGCCAGGAACACCGCGTAGGCGGCCCCGAACATCAGCACCCATCGGGCGCCGATGGCGTCGATGATCGGCCCGGCGATCAATCCACCGATGGTCACCGTTCCACCGAAGGCCATGAACCACAGCGGCATCACGCGCACACGCTCGGTGTCGCGCAAGTTCTCCTGGAACACCGTGACCATGGCCGTGGCGAGCATGAAATAGAACGACCCGAGAACGAATCCGACGGGGAACGCCGGACCAGGCGAGCGGATGATCGCGAACCCGGCGAGCGACAGTCCGAAGCCGACGAATCCCCAGCGGATGAGCGTCGGCCGGTGAAGTCGGGTCAGCAGAGTGCCGGTGAGTACCGCACCCGTGAAGGCCCCGAGTCCCCACGTGGCGTAGATCGCTTTGAACGTGGAGCTTTCGGATTCGACCCCGAAGTTCAAACGGGTGACCGACGGGAACAGAGCGACGAGGACGAGTGAGAACAACGAGAACGAGGCCATGCCCACGAGCAGTCGCGACAGAACCGGACGCTCGCGGCTGATCCGGATACCGGTGAGGAATTGGCGCCAGCCCTGTTCGGCGTGGTCGCCGCGAACGTCAGGGATGGTGACCATGGCGATGGCGACGATCAAGAAGAGATACGTGACGGCGTTGATCACGAAGAGTCCGGCCGTCGAGACTCCCCACAAGGTGAGCACGGCGGCCAGGGTCGGTCCGAGCACTCGACTGCCGTTGAGTTGGATCGAGTTCATGCTGATGGCACCGGCCAGATCACGACGATCGACGAGAAGCGGAATGCTCGCCTGGAAGGCAGGGGCGTTGAGGGCGTTGCCGGTGCCGATCACGAGTTGGGCGAGGAAGATCGACCAAATGGGTCCGTCGGCGGCGACGATGCCGGCGAGCACGACGGAGAACACGAGCTGCAGCCATTGCATCGACAGCAGGAACACCCGCCGGTTGACGCGGTCGGCGACGATGCTGCCGGGGATCGCGAGGAGGAGCAGCGGTCCGAGCTGGGCGAAGATCAAGATGCCCACGATCTGGGCCGAGCCGGTGCGATGGTCGATGTAGGCGGGCAGGGCCAGGTTCTGCATCCAGGTGCCGATACTCGACAAGAACAGGCCGGTCCAGATGATGCGATAGCTGCGGTACGAGAAAGCCGCTCGAGCCGAGCCGGGCGTGTGCCGGTGGGGCAGCGGTCGTTCGGGGGCTTCCATGGGGCGTGGACGAGCCTAATGACGGTCACCGATTCGACCGGGCGACGATGACAAACTGAAGGCGTGACAGGTGACGTGCGCCCCCTCGAACAGTTGGTTCCGCCACCGGCGACGGGTGGAGCGTGTCGATCGCCGCTCGGGACGTATCCCGAGTGCCCGCTGTGCGGGGGAGATCTGTTCCCCGAGCACGCCCACTTCAAATGCAAGGGCTGCGGCTGGCGCGACTCCTGCTGCGACTGATCGAAACCGCCCACTCTGAAGCGCAGGTTCCGCGCACGAGTACTTACGCTTCAGGGTGCGCGAATTTGATCGTTTTGGTCAGGAGAGGATGAGGTCGGCGTAGAGGGGGAGGACCATGGCTGGGCCGCTCACCAGGAACGTGGTGATGCAGGTCTCCTTCCACTTGGCCAGTTCGTCCTTGATCTTGTCGGGCGGGCCCACCAGCGCCACGTCCTCGACCATCGCCAACGGGATGGCGGCAGCAGCTTCGGCCTTCTTGCCCTCCAGGTACAGGTCCTGCACCTTGGTGGCGACGTCCTCGTAACCCATCCGGGCGAACACTTCGAAGTGGAAGTTCGCCCCGCGGGCGCCCATGCCGCCGGCATACAACGCGAGAAACGGTCGCACCATGTCGGCACACTTCTCGGCGTCGTCACCCGGGATGATCATCACCGTCGAGGCCACCTCGAACCGGTCGGCCTTGCCGGCTTCGCCCGACTTGGCGAAACCCTCGGCCAGACACTTGCGGTAGAAGTCGTCCTCTTTCGGTGAGAAGAAGAGGGGCAACCAACCGTCGCAGATCTCGGCCGACAACGCCACGTTCTTCGGACCTTCGGCGGCGAGGAAGATCGGGATGTCGGAGCGCAGCGGGTGCACCGTCGAGCGCAACGCTTTACCGAGGCCCTTGCCGTCGGTGCCCGTGTACGGGAGGTCGTAGAACTCGCCGTGCTTCTCGACCGGCTTCTCGCGCGCCAACACCTGACGCACGATGTCGACGTACTCACGGGTGCGGGCGAGCGGCTTGCCGTACGCCTGTCCGTACCAGCCCTCGACCACCTGCGGGCCACTCGCACCCAGGCCGAGAATGAAGCGACCGTTCGACAGGTGATCGAGTGTGATCGCGGCCATGGCCGCTGCGGTTGGTGTGCGAGCGTTCATCTGCATGATCGCCGTGCCGAGACGGACCTTCTCGGTGTGCGCACCCCACCAGGCGAGCGGGGTGAGAGCGTCGGAGCCGTAGGCCTCGGCGGTCCAGATGGAGTCGAAGCCGAGTCGCTCGGCCTCCTTCACGGCCTCGAAGGCACCGGCCGGAGGGCCGGCCGACCAGTAGCCGGTGTTGTAGCCGAGTTTGATGTCGCGCGTCATGCGAGCACGTTAGAAGCGATCACTCGACCGAGCCGTATCCAGCCCTCGTTGATCCAGCCCTCCCTGATCTCAGCCCGGGTCGATCTCAGCACGACTCGCCGAGGCGGAAACGCTGGAACGTGGTCGACGGGGCGACGGCGATTTCGAACGAGCACGGATCGGCGTCGCGCGAGAGAAGCTCGGCCCAGATGGTGGTGTTCGTGCCGAGACGGCCATCCAGGGTCAAGTACTTCGACTGAATGATGTTTCCCGCGCTGCGGTACCGAACGAAAACCGATTCGGGACTGCGCGTTCCGGTGGCGGAGTTCCACACGCCGCCCGACACCAGCACTTCCAGCTTCAACACATTCCCCACGGTGAGGAGTTCGACGTCGGCGATGGTGGCCGGGGTCGGAAGATTCGGGGGCGGAAGAGTGGGTATTCCGGGAAGCGAGATGTTCGGGACGCTCCCTGACGGGCCACTCGAGGTGGGCAAGTTGGGAGCGGGCAGGGTCGGAACGGACGCAGTGAGGTCGCCCGGATCGAAGCCGCCCGTGTCGAGGCCGTCGGGAAGTCCGAGATCGATCTCGGGTGCGGACCCGG
>JBDLRN010000107.1:0-4805 GCA_039800005.1 Actinomycetota bacterium
TCGCCGTGAAAGAGGATGCGTCCGTCGGTGACTTCGTACTCCGGCGAGGCCAACAAGCAGGAGGCGAGGGTGCTCTTTCCGCAGCCGTTCGGGCCCATGATGGCGTGTATTTCGCCGGCGCCGACCGTGAGGTTCAGACCCTTCAAGATCTCGGGCGGGGTGGCCGTGTCGAGGTCGTCGACCGCCGGCCGAGCGTGGAGGTTCTCCACCTGGAAGAGGGGGGTGGGGGAGGTCACGGGACAATCTTAGAAGTGGAGCGGGATTACTCCTATGGCCGTAGTGCAAATTCCCCGATGACTCCGGCCACCCCTTGGCGATCTGGGTCTACAACTGGACCATATGCGTCCGATTCTGGACCCAGAACACCAAGGATTAGTTGGTGTGGAGGGCCGACCAGAGGCGCCGATACGAGGGGTACTCGTATCCAGGGGTCACGTAGCCGGAGTCGGCGAGCATCCGGTGATACCGCGGCAGGTTGCGGAACGGCACACCGGCATCCACGTGGTGGGCCAGGTGGAAGCCGATGTTGTACGGCACGAGGAAGAAGCGCGGCAGCCAGTGCTGCGCGACCGAATGGGTGGCCACGCGCCGATCCCTCGACGCCTTGAGTCCGCCGTGTTCGGCGATCGATCTCAGTCGATTGATCACGCGCCACACCGTCAGATACGGCGCCAGCCAGAACAGCGGATACACCCACCACACGCCGAGCACGATCGACGAAGCGATCAGCGCGGCTTGCACGAACAGGATCTTCAGCAGCGTGCGGCGCACGACCGGCACTGGGCTCGTGATGCCGGCCAACTGATCGCGCAACAAACGCAACCCGGTGCGACCCGTCGCATCGCGCCGCAACTTGCGGCGGAAACTCGCCGTCGAGATCGGATAGTTCGCGTACAACGCGACGTCGGGTTCCTCGGGACCGAACTCTTCGCGATGGTGCGCCATGTGAACGCGTCGGTAGGCGTCGGTGTTCGTGAAGGCTGGATAGCCGATCAACCAGCGTCCGACGAGATCGTTGGCGCGTTTGTTGCGGAACAACAAGCGATGTGCGGCTTCGTGCATGAGCGAGGCGAATTGCGCGTGGGCCCGCCCCATGAGAACGAACACCGGCAACCACGACCACGGCCCGGCCCACACCGCCAAGACGATCAGGCCGAGGGTTTGCGCATAGACCGACACCACCGACAACGCATTGCGCCACGACGGGATACGACGAAGCTCGGAGCGAACGTCGGACTGCAGTCGACCATCTAGCTGCACGAACGCAGTGTCACGACCGGGCGCCAGTGAAGTATTCGGCGGAACCATCCCGCCCAATCGCGCGCTCGACGTCATCGACACGCGTTCAGACTACGAATCCCGGAGGTCTTCCTTCCACGCGCGAAACCGTTCGTGCCGCGTGCCACTCGGACCCACGCCGTCGCCTGATCCGTCGGGGAACAGGCGAAACGTGACCTGTCGACCGAGATCGTCGACGTCGCAGGCCCAGTAGCGCGCGTCGGCGTCGGTGGCCGGCCCGGCACGCCACAACAACCACTGCCTGATGCGCCGTTTGTACTCGGCGACCGGCGTGCCGGGAAGATCGGCACCGAGGGTGAGCAGCTCCGGCGGAGCTTCGATCCAGGCGGTGGCCACGATGTTGCGATCGCGCACGGGCGTGGGCGGTAAGTCGGCGGTGTGGACAGGTGTGTGGTCGGCCGGACGCTCGTCGTAGCGCAGCGGATCACCAGCCACGGTCGACCCACTCCTGTAGGTGCGGCCGTTCGGTGCCGATCGTGGTGTCGGCGCCATGGCCGGGCAGCACGACGGTGGTGTCGGGGAACGGGAACAACAAGTTGTCGATCGACGAGATGATCGTCTCGAACGATCCGCCCGGGAACTTGGTGGCGCCCGGCCCGCCGGGAAACAAGGTGTCGCCGGTGAACAGCAACGGCGTACCTTCCACGTGGAACGAGATGGAGCCCGGGGTGTGGCCGGGATTGTGGATCGAACGCAGACGCAGACGACCCACTTCGATCATCTCGTCGTGATCGAGGAACACGTCGTAACCCACGTCGGCGAGCATCGGCGCGTCGAGTGCGGTGACGGCGACTGCGAAGCCGGCCTCACGCATCGCCGGCACGGCCTGGATGTGGTCGTGATGCCCGTGCGTCTCGAGAACCCGTCGCACGCCGAGCGCCGAGCACAACTCGAGCAGCTTTTCGTGTTCGTTGGCGGCGTCGATGAGCACCGCGTCGCCAGTTTGGCGACAGCGCACGACGAACACGTTGTTGTCGTAGGGGCCGACCACCAACTTGTGCACCTCGACCGACGAGTCGTGCCAGTGGAGAGTGTTCGTCGAAGCCATGCGCCGAGTCTCGCACCCGAACGGTGTCAAGAGACCGTCGAGAACGAGCGGAGTGCCGACACTCGACGGCTCGATTCTCCTAGCGTGTCGCCGTGACCACGCCGCCCCCCGGTCCCGATTGGCAGAGTTTGCCGCCGCCCGCCCCGGGTTCGCCGACCGCCGATTTGGCTCATCCCGTTGCGGAGTCGGCGGAAACGACGGCACCCTCCGCTGCGACCGAAGTCGGCAAGAAGCGAGGCCCCACCAGGGCGGTATTGGCCTCGCTGATCGTGCCCGGCGCCCCGTCGTTCTTGCGCCGTCGACTGTTGTCGTGGACTCTTCTGTTCTTCGGTGTGATGGTGCCCCTGGCCGCGATGCTGGTGGGCTTTCTGCGTCGCGATCGCATCACGAGTCTGGTTCTCGACACCACGATCTTGTTGATCGTGCAGATCGTGTGTGCGTTGTTCGTGATCACGCGACTCGTGGCGGTGATCGAGGTGATCAACAACCGCAATCCTGGAACGCGCAAGCGGCTGGCGTCGTTCGTCGCCGTTCTCGGAACCCTGGTGGTGGCCTTTCCGGCCGGGTTCTCGGTGGTGCGCGCCGATCAGCTCACCGACGTGATCAACGACGTGTTCGTGACGGCCGGCAGTTCCGATCCGCTCGCGATCATCAACACCAACACGATCGACGAAGGTGAGGAGTTCCACAACATCCTTCTGCTCGGTGGCGACGAAGGTCCGGGTCGGTGGGCATTGCGCACCGACACGATGATCCTCGTGTCGGTGCACCGTGATTCGGGGCGGATCGCCATGGTGTCGATTCCGCGCAACCTGCGCGGATTGGAGTTCCCCGAAGGCTCGCCGATGCAGGCAGAGTTCCCGAAGGGCTTCGACGATCTGACCAACGCGGTGTATCCCTACGTGTACGCGCATCCCGACATCGCGGCTCAGTATTTGCGTGGAGCTCTCGCCCCCGAAGCAGTCGCTCTCGCCACTGGCATTGCGCATTCGATGGACGTCACGATTCACGACTACGTGCTCGTCAACATGCAGGGTTTCCTCGACGTGATCGACGCGTTGGGTGGCGTGACGGTCACGCTCGACAAGCGGATTCCCATGCCGGGCAATGTGCCGGGCGCGAAGTATCGCTACCCCGACTTGATCGGGCCGGGCGAGGTGCAACTCGACGGCACGTTGGCGCTCGGATACGTGCGTTCGCGTGCGGCCGACAGCGACTACAGCCGCATGGGGCGTCAACGGCACCTGCTCGAGCAACTCGCTGCGCAGACATCGGGTAGCGAGGTTCTGCTCAAGTTCCCCGATCTGGCCGAGGTGATGCGCGAGTCGGTGCGCACGTCGTTGTCGACCGACGAGTTCGCCTTCTTGGCCGATCGGCTTCGTTCCGGTGTGAACATTCAGGAGTCGGTGGGATTGGTGCCACCGTTCATCAACCCGGGTAATCCCGATTGGGATGGCATCGCTGATCTGATCGACGCATTGCAAGAGGCGATCAAGACCGGCGTCGATTTCCCGTTCGCCTGATCAGGCCGTCACAAAGCGAGTCACGTCGACACGACGTCGAATCCCATCGACAACGCGACGGGGATCTGCGCCGGGTCGAAGGTCACGAACGTGAGCGGGCGAGGCAATCGGTCGGCGGCCGCAAGGTGAATGGCGTCGGCGATCTTCACGGGTTGTTCGCGTGTGATGCGCGCGGCGCGATCGAGACATGTTTGATCGACGGGCACCACGGCGATCCGATCCCACAACAGTCGCAGTGCATCTTCGAGATCGTTCTGCAGCACCTCTTCGTCGGTGAGTCGGGCCACGAGGGCGATGGCTTCCCCCAACGTGAGGGCCGACGTGCACCAGTCGGGGTCGATGTCGAGCGCGTCGATCACGACGGGCCGGGCCGCACCGTCGATGCAAGCGGCCACCAACGCAGAGGAGTCGAGGTAGAGGGTCATCGGATCTCACGGAGCAGCCGGTCGATGCGCGAGCCCGACCAGACGGGGACGGGGGCTGGGGGAGTCCAGGGTCCGGTGCGCCGGGGGGCGATCACGAGACCCCGGGCGATCAAGTCGTCGAGGCGCACCACCCCGTCGGCGGCGGCGAGGGGTCCGAGGGAGGCCACCGGGCGTCCGCCCACGGTGACCACGATGTTCTCGCCGGCCCCGGCCCGGCGAACGGCGGCGGCCACGTCGGCTCGGAGTTGACGTATCCCCACGTGAGAAGCCATGCCGGCAGAGTATCCCGACAGTGGCCCGAGTGTGTACACGTGCGTACGCACTTCGACTTGGGCGCCCCCGCTGACGCGTCGCAATATGTCGTCATGAATTTTGCATTCTCCGAAGAGCAGGAAGAACTCCGTAAGACCGTGCGCTCGTTCCTCGAGGCCAAGAGTGCCGAGACGGCCGTGCGCGAGCAGATGGAAACCGACAACGGTTTCGACGCTGCCGTGTGGTCGCAGATGGGTG
>JBDLRN010000108.1:0-8798 GCA_039800005.1 Actinomycetota bacterium
AATCTGGGTCGATCGACCTATCGAACGTCAAGACACCCCCGACCAGTCTCTCGAACACATCACTCAGCACATCTCCACCGCGTTCGAGGGGGCACCATGAATCAATCGACCATCACCGGACTCGAGTCGTCGGCACGACGCTCGGGCGCTCGGTTCGACGGAATCCGACGATCCGTCGTCGAACCACTTCGCCGCCGGCGAGTCCGAGTCCCAGAATTGGCGATCGGCATCTTCGTCATCGCCGCGGCCGTCGCCGTGTCGGTGGTTCTCAACACCGGTGACGACGAGGGCACCGGCGTACTGGCCGTCGCTCGGCCATTGGCGCGCGGACAGGTGATCGACACCGCCGATCTGACGGCGGTCTCTCTCACCGCTGATCGAGGCGTCGCCCTCCTCTCGACCGACCTGTCGACGCAAGTGATCGGTATGCGGGCGGCCGTCGACATCGGTATCGGAACGCCACTGTCCTCGTCACACCTGATCGACGTCGAACCGTTGTCGACCGACGACGCCGTGGTCGGTGTGGTCGTCGACGACTCGCACGCACCCGCTGAACTGGCACCGGGAGACCTCGTGAGAGTCGTCTTCCTCGACACGTCGCTGGAGAACGGTGACGTGGTGTCGGCTTTGCCGAACGTCGCCGAAGTCTGGGCGGTGACGGTAGCCGACGAGGTGATGGGCGAGCGTTCGATCAGCCTGCGTGTCGCTCGCGCACTCGCCGATTCGTTCGTCGGACACGACGAGATTCATCTCGTCAAGGTGGTGAAGTGACATGACTCTCGTCGTCACGAGCACCATCGGTGGCCTCATGGATCTGGCCACCGTTTCGTTGCACATCGCCTCGATGTGGCCCCGTCCGATCACCGTCGTGGAGGCCGATCCTGATGGCGGTCGACTCGCAGCGCGTCACGACTGGGACGTGCGACCGGGATTGGTCGATCTGGCCACTGCCGTGCGATCACGTAGTGAATCCTCCATTCGATTGGCACCGCTCCTGCGTCGCCACTCCGACGACGTGTCGGTGATCGTGGCTCCACCGGCTGCCGAGCCGATCATGGCCAGCCTGCCGGTTCTCGCTCAGCACCGCGCTCGTCTCGACGAGATCGTCGGCAGCGACGTGATGATCGTCGTTGGTCGGATTCGACCTGACTCGCCGGCCAACGATCTCGTGCGATCGGCCGATCTGCGTCTCCTCGTGAGTCGGACCGATTTGGAGGACGTCGTCGCAGTGGTGCATCGCGCTGACCATCTGCGAGCTCTCGGATCGTGGCAGGTGCTCACGGCCGGTGGTCGATACGACGCGAACGAGGTGGCCCGCACGGTCGAATGGCCGGTGGTCGCCGACCTCCTGCCCGACACTCCGAAGGCCAGTGCACGCCTCCGCCAGTCGATTCGCGATCTGGTGGATTCGATCGGCTCCGACACCAGTCTCGAGTCGCGAGTCGAAGCGGCGGTGGCGTGATGTCGCTCGACGACGACCTCTCCACCCGACTGCGTTCGTTCGTGGCCAATGCACTCGTCGATCACCGCCAGGACGCACGCAGTCGGGGTGACGGCCACTCCGTCGATTCCGACGAGGACGTGCTTCGGCGGGCAATCTCGACCTATCTCGATCGCGACGCGTCTCAGCGACTGCTCGGCGGCCGGCCAACCATGTCGCTCGACGAGGAACAAGAGGTGACTCGCTCGACTGTCGATCACTTCCTCGGACTCGGACCGTTGCAGAGACTCCTGGACGACCACGACATCACCGACATTCACGTACGCGGGGCCGGTCCGGTGTGGGTCAAGCGACGGGACGGTTCACGGCATGAGATGCCACCCGCTGTCGATTCGGACGACGAGCTCGTCAAATTGGTACGCAACGCCGCGTCCCGCTCGACACGCGGGGAGCGTCGCTTCGATGCATCGACCGTGGAGTGCAATTTGTGTCTTCCCGACGGCAGTCGGCTCTT
The DNA here is from genome assembly GCA_039800005.1 of Actinomycetota bacterium. Classification (GTDB taxonomy): domain Bacteria; phylum Actinomycetota; class Acidimicrobiia; order Acidimicrobiales; family Ilumatobacteraceae; genus Casp-actino8. The sequence goes on from JBDLRN010000108.1 coordinate 1,956, forward strand.
CGCCGTGATGGACGTGTCATCGGCACCGTCACTCGTGATTCGCAAGCACCAGTTCCATCTGTCGTCACTCGACGAACTTCGACGCGGTGGACTGTTGACGTCGGAACTCGCATCGTTCTTCCGGGCTGCTGTTCTCGCCCGTCGCAACATCATCGTCGCCGGAGGCACCGGCTCGGGCAAGACCACGCTGTTGCGATCTCTCATGAACGAGATTCCTCGTCACGAACGCATCGTCACCATCGAGGACGCCTACGAGCTCGGTATCGACCGATTCCGTGATCTGCACCCTGACTTCGATTCACTCCAGTCCCGTCCTCCCAACATCGAAGGTCAGGGTGAGATTCCGCTCTCCGACCTGACTCGGATGGCCCTACGGATGGATCCGGATCGCGTGGTCGTGGGTGAAGTCCGGGGAGCGGAGGCGTTTCCGATGCTTCTCGCCATGAGCCAGGGCAACAACGGATCGATGTGCACCCTGCACGCCGACTCGACTCGATCGGTCTTTCCCAAATTGGCGGCCTACGTGTCGATGGCCAGCACCGGCCTGCCGGTCGACGTGGTGAATCTGGTCATCGCGCACGCTGTGCACATCGTGGTGCACATCGAAATCGTCGACGGCCATCGCCGGATCTCGAGCGTTCGCGAGGTCGTCGATGCAGACGGACCACGAATCGTGTCGAACGAGATCTTCGAGGCGACCGACGACGGAACGACTCGGCCGAGTTATCCGATGACGGCCGACTTGCGCGATCTGTTGGCCGCGCACGGGTACGACCAGGCGATGTCGACGCGCTTACGAGGTGTGTCGTGAGAGTGTCCGTCGCCGTTTTGATCGGGGTGGCGCTGGGTGTGGGTGCTCTCACCGTCGTCACCGCCGTCCGCGACTCGTTGCGACTCTCGACGTTACGATTCCATCGGTCGGCGAAGCGGTTGCCGTCCGACGAGCGCGCTCTGGTGGAGTCGTTGGCGGTGTGGATCGAGCAGCTCCGTGACACCATGGCCGGCGCCCGGGGTCTCGAGCAGGCGATCGCGGCTACGGCTGAAACCGCGCCTGCGCTCCTCCGACCGGCCGTGGTTCGTCTCGCCGATCGTCTCGTGCACGACAGTCTGTCGGCCGCGGTGGCCGACTTCGCCGATGAGGTCGACAACTCGCTCGCCGACTTCGTGGTGGCCGTCCTGGTGACGGCGTCCGAACAACAGGTTCGCGACGTGGGGTCGGTACTCGGTCACCTCGCCGAGTGCTGTCGAGACGAAGTCAAGATGCGTACCCGGGTGTGGGTGTCACGAGCGCGGACTCGGAGCGCCGTCCGAATCATCGGCGTGGTCGTGGTCGCTTTCGTGAGTGGCCTGTTCGTGCTCAACCGTTCGTATCTCGAGCCCTACGGATCACCGGCTGGTCTCGTCGTCCTGTGCGTCGTGGTGGTTCTGTTCGCCGGTGCACTGGTCAGCATGAATCGTCTGGCCCACTTCCACACGCCGCCTCGTTTCATGGCGGTCGGCCGGGAGGTTCGGCCATGATCTCCTCGGTGGTGCTCGGCACCGTGTTGGCGGTCGGAGTCGTGATGGTTCGCAGCGCGGTCCGACCACCATCCCTCGAAACCGAGTTGTCGCGGTTCAGCGGTGCTGTCCACTCGCGGTCGATCGACAGCGGCTTCTTCGCCCGACTTCTGACCGTCGACGAACGTGACCTGGCGGTGACCGGAGTCAGTTCGGCTCGTCACGCGTCGGAACGGATCACGTGCGGGGCCGTTTCCGGAGCCATCCCGCTTGCGATGTACGTGGTGCTTCGGTTCGGCGGAGTCGTCGTGCTACCCCTGCTCATCATCGTGGCCGGTGTGGCCATGGCCGCGGTCGGTCTGGAGCTACCTCGACTGACGCTCGCGCGTCGGGCACGTGCGGCGCGACAGGATTTCCGCAGTTCGCTCTCTTCGTACCTCGATCTCGTGTCGATGATGCTGGCCGGTGGGGCCGGCATCGAGACGGCACTGGTGGCTGCGTCCCGAGTGGGTGACGGTCCGACCTATGCACTCATCACCGACGCTTTGGAGGTGGCGCGTTCGACGCGCCGTTCTCCCTGGGACGTGCTGTCCGAGGAGGGAGCACGCATCGGTGTCGACGAACTCCCCGAGTTGGCTTCCACCATCAAGTTGGGTGGCGAACAAGGGGCACGGATGACGGCATCACTCGTGGCGAAGGCGACGTCGCTTCGTCACAAGCAGATGGCCGACATCGAAGCGGCGGCGAACGCATCAACGGAACGAATGGGGTTGCCCATGGTTCTGATGTTCGTCGCTTTCTTGGTGTTACTCGGATACCCCGCCATGCACCTCATTGGCCAGGGATTCGGGTGACCGAATCCCGAATCAACACGGTTCGGGTGACCGAATCCCGAATCAACACGATTCGGCTGACCGAATCCCGAATCAACACGGTTCGGCTGACTGTCAATCACAACAACACAACACAGAAGGAGAAAGTCATGTCACACGTCCGCCAACTCTGGGACTACTACGCCATCCGTTACGCCGCGTCACGCGAGCTCGATCGTGATCGCGGTGAAGTGAGTGCCACCACGGTGGTCATGGCAGCCGCCCTCATCGCTCTGGCGATCTCGGTCGGCGTCATCATCACCAACAAGGTGCGCGACAAGGCCAATGATCTCGATCTCGGCTGATCGATCGCCCCGCGATCGCGGCGAAACGAGTGCCGAAGCAGTTCTCGTTCTCCCGGTCCTGATCCTGCTCGTCATGGTCGTCCTGCAATCGGCGCTGTATTTCCACACGGCGCACGTCGCTCGGGCGGCTGCCGCCGAAGGCGCCATGGCCGCTGCCTCGTATCTGGTTCCGGGTTCGTCGACCACGATCACCGGGTCCGAGCGGGCAGCGGCCTTCGTGGCCGAGGCGGGCGGGCGAATCGACGGAGCGCCGCGAGCCGACTTCGCCGACGGCATGGTGCGTGTGAGGGTGACCTTGACGGTTCCATCACTCGTTCCCTTTCTGTCGACACGGGTCACTCGCGATGCGTCCGAACCCAAGGAGAGAGTCGTGACCGAGGTCGAGCGATGACGCCAGAAAGTCGACGCGACCGCGGCAGCGTGACCGTCGAGATGGTCCTGTTGACCCCGCTCTTGGTCTTGTTCGTCATTTTCACCGTCTTCGGTGGTCGAGCGGCCGAGTCGATGACCGACGTACAACACGCAGCCGATCAAGGAGCGAGGGCAGCCTCGTTGGTGTCGTCCGCTCGAATGCAGGCCCAAGCCGTTCAGGCGGTTCGACACGACCTCGACGACCGAGGTGTGTCGTGCCCCGATCCGGCAATCACCGTCTCGCCTTCTCTCGAGGGTCGAGTGGTCACCGTGACCGTGACGTGTCGTGCCCGCGAGGGCGGACTCGAGATCCTGTCGGTGGACACGCCGACGCTCACCGCTTCGTCGACCGAAGTGGTCGATCGCTATCGAGCGGGTGATTGAGATGACGACTCGACGCGATCAGGGCGTGGTGAGCGGATTCGTGGTGGGAATCGGGTTGAGCCTCATCGTGATGGCCGGACTCGCCGTCGACAGTGGACGGTTGGTAGCCGCCAGAACCGAGGCAGCCGATCATGCGGAGAACGCGGCTCGACTCGCGGCCCAGGAGATCACGATGATTCGTCTCGGGATTCGCACCATCGACCCGACCCGGGCGCGCTCGGTGGCCGCCACCTACTTCGATCAGCACGGTGTCGACGGTTCGGTGGTAATCGACCATCAGTCGGTCACGGTGACCGTACGCACCGAACAGAGCACCACTCTCCTTCATCTGGTGGGTGTCGACTCGCGTTCATTGTCGGCCACCCGAACCGCAACGGTCGTGGCCGGCTGAGTCGCCTCATGAGTGGACGGTCAACCTCACGATTTCGATGGCTTCGATGGTTCGTCGCCGTCGTTCTCGTGGCGGTGGTGGCAGCCGCACTTCGGCGGGTTGCCGTCGGATTCGGTCCCACCGAGAGCGAGACGTGGCGGTCGCTGCTGCGTGACGACATCGATGCCCTCGTGACCGGCGACGTGTCACGGGACGCGATCGTGCGCGGAACGTTGGTGGTGATGACGCTGACCCTCGTGTGGATCGCCGGATCGCTCGTCACCATCGTGATGTCGTATCGACGTTCTCTACGTGTCCCTCGTACCTTCGGTCGTTGGGCGGCGTTCTTCGTCTGCGGCGGGGCGATGGTGGCGTCGTCGACCACCACCGCACCCGTTCGAGCGGCTCCACCGGTCGTCGTCACCGACGAGAGCAGATCATTCACACCCCGGTCGATTTCCGAGGGGGCATCTGATCTGCAGCTTGTCGCCACCTCCGTGGTGTCGGGACTCGTCGGTGCGGGCCTGGCGATTCGCCTGCGAGCACGTGATCACGCCCATCGTCGACAGAGTGGCATCGATGATCGGTTGGAGATCGAAAACGTCGCAGACACGATTCCTGCCGACGTTCTCGACGAGATGTGTCGTGCCGAGAAGAGTCTGGACGCCGTCGTCGACATCGTGACCAGGATCCGACGGTTGACGCCCGACGGTGAGATCCGCCACGTGATCGACGAACGCAACGGCTGGTACGTCGTGGAGTTCACTCATCCGGTCAAAGCCGTTCCGTGCACTCAGTCGGTGACTGGTCGATCGGTGCGCCTACGCCTCGAAGCCTCACCGACGCCGATCGACGAAGTCGAGAGCCTCCGATTGCCGATGCTGATGCACGTCGGCCGGGCGTTGTGCGGTGAAGTGTGGGTGTCGCTCGACGCCTATCGCGACTTCGGAGTCGATTGCGCCTCCGACGAGGGTGAGCGGGTGTGGCTGTACCTGCGCGATTCGCTCGTTCTCGCCCCCACGTCGCTCGGCCGCGGACTCGTGTCGGACGACGATCTGCACTCGATCGGACCCCATCGCTCGTATCGGGTCGGTCATGTCGCCGAAGTGGAGAGTGTCGCCCGTCGGCTCGGGGATTCGATCGCCGTCGTTCATGGAGGCGATGTCGTTGCGGGACTCCCATCGCTTCGACGCATCACCTCTGGGCGCGTGGAGACGGGGCTGTCGCATTCGAGTGGCGAGTGGCGACTGCTTCCATCCGACATTGCGATTCGACCGGTCGGTACCGGGGACGACGACATCCGAAGGATTCGCGAACTGCTCGGTGATCCGTTGCCGGTCATCGAGGTCACCGAACTCTCTCTTCGTGAAGAGAACGAAGTCGGCGCGAACGACAGTGGATGGACCTTCATGGCCCAGGTTCTCGGTCCACCTCGAGTCGTCGATCGTCGATTCGAGACCGTCGAGTTCGAACGCGGAAAGGCTGAAGAGTTGGTGATCTGGTTGGCGTTTCACCCTCAGCAACGGAAGCGATCTCTCGCTCGCACGGCTCTGTGGCTTTCCCCGGTGCGTGACGCCACGTTCTCCAATATCACCGCAGCCGCTCGTCGATCACTCAATGCCGTGACGTTGCCACCCTCCGATCAGACCTGGGTCGGCATCACTCTTTCGGACGATCTCCCATTGGCCGAGGGTGTGGTCACCGACGTGGATCTCCTGCGCGACGCCGTCGACTGGGCTCGTCGACGCCCGGAGGACAACGGTCTCCAACGACTGAGGGAGGCCTTGCAACTCGTGCGAGGAGTTCCCTTCGCCGGGTCGACCTACACCTGGTCCGATGGCATCGGAATGAGTGGAGAGGCGGCGATGCTGGTCGTGAGGGCCGCGTCGATGATGGCCGAGATGTGTCAAGAGATCGGCGACATGAGTGGCGTGTACTGGGCCAGCGCCAAAGGACTACTCGCTCTTCCCGGCCACGAAGAGTTGGTGGCGATTCGTCTACGTGCTCATGCCGAACACGGTGATCGGGTGGCCATGAAGGCCGAATGGGAGTCGTATCGACGCGCGGTCGCGAGTGAATGGGGTGACGCGGAGCCATCGCCCAAGATGATGGAGTTGTGGCGTCGGCTCGGAGCGGGCTGATCAGGCGAAGATCGCCATCAGGCCGCTGAGGGCCGCGATGGAAACGACCGTGCTGCCGATGCTCATCTTGAGCATGGTCACGCTCATCCGTTGTTCGAGCAGATCGAAACGCCGGTCGATGTTGTCGAGACGGCCTTCGATCAGTCGGAGATCGTCCTTGGTGGCGATGCGAGTCCAGTCGAAAGGAGGGAGAGAATCCATCAGATCCTCGGCCACGTCGTCGCCAAGTTTGCTCCGCAGGACGGTTCGCATCCGAAAACGGCGCTCTTCATGGGACGTCATTGTGGTCACTTCCGTTCAGGTTCGCAAGGGCCGGCCAGGAAACGGAACCAGTGTGAGAAACAAGCGGTACCGGCGGTGATGCGAAGACCACACGCCGTCTCGTGTGTCGCCGACTCAGGAACGGGGTACTGAGATACCGAGTACTTGCAGAGCCTCGCGCAAAGTCGACACCCGTTCGACCTTGATCGCACTGTCGACCGCCGGAGTCGTGGCCGGAACGAGAGCCTTGGTGAAACCGAGTCGCGATGCTTCGGCGAGTCGTCGTGAGGCATGACCCACCTGTCGGATCTCACCACCGAGACCCACCTCCCCGAAGGCGACGACGGTGGGCGGCAACGGCTGACCCGACAATGCCGACAGAACCGCCAGACACAATCCGAGATCGGTACCCGGCTCCGACAACTTCACGCCACCGACCACCGACGCGTACACCTCGTGGTGGGCCACCGGTGCTTTCACCCTTTGACCGAGCACGGCCAACAACATGGCGAGACGACCGGGATCGAGACCTTGAGCACTTCGGCGTGCCGGTACGTCGGGCTTCACTGCATTGGTGAGCACCTGCAACTCGACCATGAGCG
>JBDLRN010000109.1:0-5287 GCA_039800005.1 Actinomycetota bacterium
GGCATCGACAACATCTCGTCCTTCGCCGAGGCCGGTCCGACCACCAAGCCCGTCGCCCGTTGCGGTGATGGTCACGGAACGCTCACTCCTCTCTTCTTCAGCGACGAGTTGGTCGACATCGCACGCGCCAAGGCGATCTGCGCGCGATGTTCCTTGCGCGGGCCATGTCTCACCGGTGCCCTCGAACGCGTCGAACCCTGGGGGGTCTGGGGTGGTGAACTGCTCGAGAACGGTCGCGTCGTCACCGACAAGAAGCCGCGCGGGCGTCCCGCCGTTCTGCCTCGTCCCACTCTCGTGATCGACGAAGACCGAAAGATTCGTGCCGTCACCGACCTCGGCGACAAGAGCGACTTCGAGATCGCCATCCGGGTCGCCTGATCGCACACATCTCTCCGGTCACCGGTGACGCTCGACGAACCGGTGACTGAGCGGGAACCGCGGTCGTGGCCGCCGTTTCGTCTCCCCCGCGAGACGGCGGTCACGACCGCTTCCCTCGAACCACGACGGTCACCGTTCGACCCCACTCGTTAGCCTGGAAGTGTGAGAAACCGTCGGCTCCTGCGAATGCTGGTCGCCGTCGTCACCACGACCACTTTGGTCGCCTGTGGCGATTCGTCGGACGGCGTGGAATCGGTGATTCTCGACGAACCCGGCGAATACCAGCAGCCCACCATCGCTCTCAACGACGACCTCCAAGGCGCACCAATCGAAACCGCCGTCCTGCTCGACGCGGACGACCAGGAAGTCGACCTCGCCGATCTCATCGGCCGACCACTCGTCATCAACTTCTGGTTCTCGGCCTGCCCGCCCTGCAAACGCGAGATGCCGGCCCTGCAGACGGTGTCGGAGACCTACGCCGACACCGTGCAGTTCATCGGGGTGAACTCGGTCGACTCGCGTGAGCGCATGCTCGACTTCGCCGAGGAGGTGGGGGTCACCTACGAGTTGCTCCGCGACCCCAACAGCGATCTTCTCGTGTCGAACGGGATCGCCGCGTTCCCCACCACCTTGTTCGTCGATGCCAACGGTGCGGTCGTGAAGCAGGTCGCCGGTGAAGTGACCGTCGAGTCGCTCACGGCCACCATCGAGGAACTGTTGAAATGACGGGCGTGGTGTGGGCCACCACGAGCGATCGACTCTGGCTCAGCTTCGGCGCCGGGTTGCTCGCCGCCGTCAATCCGTGCGGCTTCGTGCTCCTGCCCACCTACCTCATGTACTACCTCGGTCTGTCGGGCCGCCCGGGTGAATCATCGTCACGCGACGGTGCCGTGGCGCGCGCGCTCGTCGTCAGCCTGTCACTGTCGGCCGGTTTCATGTCGGTGTTCCTCGTCGTCGGATCGATCAGTCGTCTCTTCACCGATTGGATCAATCAGAACGCCAAGTACGTGTCACTCGTCATCGGTCTCGCCCTCGTGGTTCTCGGTGTGGCCATGCTCTTCGGCTACCGCCTCCCCCTCACCACTCCGAAACTCGACGTGGGCGGTCGAGCCAAGGATCGCACAGTGCTCTCGATGTTCCTGTTCGGCATCGCCTACGCCGTCGCCTCCATCGGTTGCACGATCGGCCCGTTCTCCGGGGTCGTGCTCGGCACCATCGACACGTCCGGATTCGGAGCCGGGTTGCTCGCCATCGTTCTCTACGGTGGCGCGATGTCGCTGCTCGTCACGTCGCTCACCGTGTCGCTCGCCGTGGCCCAAGGCGGACTGCTCAAGGTTCTGCGCAAGGGCATGACCTACGTCGAGACGGCATCGGCGGTCGTCATGATCCTCTCGGGTCTCTATCTCGCCTGGTACTGGTTCAACGACATCCGACAGAACCTCGACGACGACCTGACCGGCAACGTGGTCGGCTGGCAGGAATCACTCGCCGCGTGGATCGACGGCAACCGAGCACCGCTCGCCATGGTCTTCGGTGCGGTCGTTCTCGCCGCGCTCGGCGTCACGATCGCTCATCGTCGTCGCGCCACCTGACATGTCTCGCTTTCGCGATCTGATCGCCCACCCCGACGTCGAAGAAGTGTGCGTGTTGCGCGGCCACACGGATCCGCGCGAACAGCGAATCGGTTTCATGGCCTATCACGGTGGTGGACTCGAAGAGATGACCGAAGTGGTCGCCCAAGTCGCCGCCGAACGATCCAGAGCGAGCTACTACGGCGTGCATCAGCCCCACGGCATGGAAGATCACATCCCGTCGATCGACGTGTCGCCCGATCACTCACCGGCGCTCGCGTCGTTCATCGCCCACGTACACACCGTCGTCACCATTCACGGGTACGGTCGGCGAGGTTTCTTCTCGTCACTCCTCGTCGGCGGGCGGCACCGTGGCTTCGCCGAGCACATCGGCACCCACCTACGGCAGCATCTGCCCGCCTATTCGATCGTCACCGACATCGACCGGATCCCCCACGATCTGCGCGGTCTGCATTCCCGCAACCCGGTGAACCTTCCTCCGGCCGCCGGTGTGCAGATCGAACTCCCGCCCCGGGTGCGCGGGTCGAGTCCACTGTGGTGGGACTGGGAAGGCCCCGGCCCGACGCCGCACACCCTGTCACTCATCGACGCGCTCGCCGAAGCGACTCGGACCTGGATCACGGATTGAGTCGTTCGATTCGCCAGTTCGAGGAATCGAGCGAGTAACGGAAGCGGTCGTGCAGGCGGCTCGGTCGACCTTGCCAGAACTCGAACGCCGTCGGCACCAACCGCCAGCCACCCCAGAAGGGCGGTCGGGGCACGTTTCCTGGGAAACGCTCGTTCGCCTCGACCACACGATGTTCCAGGTCGGCCCGGCTCGCCAACGGACGGCTCTGCTCCGAGGCCCACGCACCCAGCTGACTGTCACGGGGTCGTGACGCGAAGTAGTCGTCGCTCTCGTCGGCCGACAATCGCTCGACACGCCCTCGCACTCGCACCTGTCGGTGCAGGTCGAGCCACGGGAACACGAGTGACGCCGCAGCTGCAACCGCCAACTGCTCACCCTTGGCGCTCTCGTAGTTGCCGAAGAACACGATGCCGTGCTCGTCGACGCCCCGCGCCAACACCAGGCGCGCATCGGGGACTCCGTCTCCCCCGATCGTGCCGAGCACCATCGCATTGGGTTCGGCCACACCCGCCTCCACGGCGTCGGCGTACCAGCGGTGCCATTGCACCACCGGTGACGGATCGAGATCGCCGAGATCGAGTCCGGACGTCTCGTACTGCACTCGCCGTCGACGAACGTGATCGTCGTGTCGCTCGCTCACGACAGTGGTCTCCCTCTCACGGGATGATGCGTTCGAGGCCGCGCATGTAGGGGCGCAGCACTTCCGGAATCACCACGCTGCCGTCGGCCTGGCGGAAGTTCTCGACGATCGCTGCCCACACACGCGGCACGGCCAGAGCCGAACCGTTGAGGGTGTGCGCGATCTCGGTGCCCTTCTGACCGTGACGACGGAAACGAATGTCGGCTCGCCGCGCCTGGTAGTCGCTGAACCAACTCACCGACGACACCTCGAGCCAGGCATCGCAACCAGGTGCATACACCTCGATGTCGTAACTCCGGTGATGGCTCTGGCCCATGTCGCCGGTACAGATCTGAATGATGCGGTACGGAAGTCCGAGTGACGCGATGGTTCCTTCGGCGCGAGCGACCAACTCGTCGAGCAACGCGGGGGCCTGTTCGGGCACGGCCAAGGCGAGGATCTCGACCTTGTCGAACTCGTGCGACCGCAACATGCCACGCGTGTCGCGCCCGGCCGACCCGGCTTCACGTCGGTAGCACGACGAGTAGGCCATGAGACGTTTGGGCAGTTCCGACTCGTCGAGCACTTCTCCGGCGTACATCGACGTGAGCGGAACCTCGGCGGTGGGGATCATCCACAGATCGTCGCGCTCGATCGCGTAGGCGTCGTCGGCGAACTTGGGGAGGTGCCCGGTCGCGGTGAGCGTGGCGGTGCTCACCATGGTGGGCGGACGCACCTCTTCGAACACGTCGGCGTTGCGGTCGAGCGCGAGCTGACACAGAGCGCGCGCCAACGAGGCACCGGCGCCGCGCTGCATGGTGAACATCGACGCCGCGATCTTGGTGGCGCGTTCGCTGTCGAGGATGCCCAACTGGGCCGCCGTCTCCCAATGCGGAATGCGCTGGTGATCGGCGAAAGCCGCCGGCATCTGCAACGGACCCTTCACCAGCGGATTGTCGTGATCGCTCGCACCGTCGGGAGCATCGGGGTGCGGAAGGTTGGGAATCCGCAACAACACTTCGCGCAACTCGGCCTGCACGTCGTCGGCTTGGGCGGCGAGCGCATGTTCTTCGGCTCCGAGGTCACGACTCTCGGCCTGTGCGACATCGGCGGCCGCCTGGTCACCCGACCGCTTGGCCAGACCCACCGCCTTCGACAATTCGTTCACCTTGGCGCGGATGTCGTCGCGACGCGTGGAGATCTGCCGGGCCTGCACGTCGAGGGCGATCGCCACGTCGAGCTGCTCGAGCAATTCGGGCTTGTGTCGGCGGGCCAGTGCGGTGCGAACGCCGTCGGGATCGTGGCGCAGAAGACGGACGTCGATCACAGGAACCCGAGGCTACCGTCACCGACCTGGTCGGGCCCGGCTCGTTTCACCGGCACTAGCCTCGATCAGGTGACCACCGGCTCCGATTCGACTGCGGTGCTCGGCACCCGCATCGTGTCGGGTTCGATCGACAACGTGGTCGAGGTGCACGATCTCACCGTGCGGTACGGACGCGGTGCACGTGCCGTCACCGCAGTCGACGGTGTGTCGTTCACGGCGCGCGCCGGTCAGGTGACCGCGGTCCTCGGCCCCAACGGTGCCGGCAAGACGAGCACCATCGAAGTCTGCGAAGGTCTCCGGCGCTGCACTGCAGGCGAGGTCCGAGTTCTCGGACTCGACCCGGCCGGTTCCCGTCGGGATCGACGGGAACTCGCCCACCGGGTGGGTCTGATGCTGCAAGAGGGCGGGATCTACCCCTCGGCCCGGCCCATCGACACGGTTCGCCAGTACTGCGGAATCCACCGAGTCGCCGATCCCCTCGCGCCCGACGAACTCGTCGAGATGGTTGGCCTCACCGACCGCGCGCGTACCCCGTGGCGTCGACTGTCGGGGGGCGAGAAACAGCGACTGTCGCTCGCGCTGGCTCTGGTCGGCCGTCCCGAGGTGGTGTTCCTCGACGAGCCAACCAGCGGCGTCGACGTCAACGGCCGTGACACCATTCGATCGATCGTCACCTCGCTCACCGATCGCGGTTGCGGAGTCGTGCTCGCAACCCATGAACTCGACGAGGCCGAGCGCATCGC
>JBDLRN010000110.1:0-20403 GCA_039800005.1 Actinomycetota bacterium
CGGCGGGCCGGTGCTCCGGTGCCGTCGACGAGGGTGGCGTTGCGGATGACCAGGTCGTGCTCGCTCATGGCGTCATTCTGGCGCATTTCTGGCGCGTGATTTTGACCTGGGCGGTGAAGAATCCTCACCAGAACACCGGGACTTGAGTCACATTGACTGAAGTGTTGGGGGGAGGAGGTTGTGTCGGCGGGAGTGGGGGGCTAACTTGACATGAGCCGACGCAGGTTTCGAATCCCCCCGAGAAACCTGCGTCGGACCAATCTCCCCCGGGTCCGACTCGGTCGGCCCCATCTCTCATGAAAGAGGTAGCCACCATGCCCAAGGCCGTCGGTATCGATCTCGGAACCACCAACTCGGTCGTCTCGGTTCTGGAAGCCGGGGACCCGGTGGTCATCCCCAACTCCGAAGGGGCCCGCACGACCCCCTCCGTCGTCGCCTTCTCGAAGGCCGGCGAAGTACTGGTCGGCGAAGTCGCCAAGCGCCAGGCCATCACCAACCCCGATCGCACCTTCCGCTCGGTGAAGCGCCATGTCGGCACCAACTGGACGAGCGACGACATCGACGGCAAGAAGTACACGCCGCAGGAGATCAGCGCCCGCACGCTCATGAAGTTGAAGCGCGACGCCGAGGCCTACTTGGGCGACACGGTCACCCAGGCGGTCATCACCGTGCCGGCCTACTTCGATGACGCGCAGCGCACCGCCACCAAGGAAGCGGGACAGATCGCCGGACTCGAAGTGCTCCGCATCATCAACGAGCCCACCGCAGCCGCCCTCGCCTACGGGCTCGACAAGGGCAGCGAAGACGAGACCGTGCTCGTGTTCGACCTCGGTGGTGGAACTTTCGACGTGTCGGTCCTCGAGATCGGCGACGGTGTGTTCGAGGTGAAGAGCACGCACGGCGACACCCATCTCGGTGGCGACGACTGGGACCAGCGTGTCATCGACTGGTTGGTCGCGCAGTTCAAGGCCGCGCACGGTGTCGACCTGTCGAACGACCGCATGGCCATGCAACGTCTGAAGGAAGCGGCCGAGAAGGCCAAGATCGAACTGAGTCAGGTGCAGCAGACGCAGATCAACCTGCCGTTCATCACCGCCACTCCGGAGGGTCCGCTCCACCTCGACGAGACGCTCTCGCGTTCGAAGTTCCAGGAGATGACGGCCGATCTCATCGAGCGTTGTCGCATTCCTTTCGAACAGGCCATCAAGGACGCCGGCCTGACCAAGGGTCAGATCAATCACGTGATCATGGTCGGCGGCTCGACGCGTATGCCGGCTGTGCAGGATCTGGTCGTCTCGCTCACCGGCAAGGAGCCCAACAAGACCGTCAACCCGGACGAAGTCGTGGCGGTAGGAGCGGCCATTCAGGCCGGCGTGTTGAAGGGTGACGTCAAGGACGTTCTCCTTCTCGACGTCACTCCGCTCTCGCTCGGTATCGAGACCAAGGGCGGTGTCATGACCAAGCTCATCGAGCGCAACACCACCATCCCCACCAAGCGCACGGAAGTGTTCACGACCGCCGAGGACATGCAGCCCTCGGTCGAGATCCACGTGCTGCAGGGTGAGCGCGAGATGGCGATGTACAACAAGACGTTGGGCAAGTTCCAGCTCGTCGACCTGCCGCCCGCGCCGCGCGGTGTACCGCAGATCGAGGTCACTTTCGACATCGACGCCAACGGCATCGTGCACGTGAGCGCCAAGGACCGCGCGACGTCGAAGGAGCAGTCGATGACCATCAGCGGTCAGTCGACGTTGTCGAAGGACGACATCGATCGCATGGTCAAAGACGCCGAATCCCATGCCGAAGACGACCGCAGGCGTCGTGAAGAAGCCGAGGTGCGCAACAACGCTGACTCGCTCGTGTATCAGACCGAGAAGATCCTGCGCGAGCAGGGTGACAAGGTCTCGGCCGACGAGAAGGCCGCCGTCGAGGCTCCGCTCTCCGATCTGAAGAAGGCGCTCGAGGGCAACGACACGGCCAGCATCAAGGCGTCCACCGAAGCGCTGATGTCGGCGAGTCAGGCGTTCAGTCAGAAGCTCTACGAGGCGGCCGCCCGCGACACCAACGCGGCCGGGACGTCGGCTTCGGGTGCCAACGCGAGCAGCGACGACGAGATCGTCGACGCCGAAATCGTCGACGCCGACAAGTGATCCGAGCGGAGCACGCTGACATGGACGCCGACATGGTCGACGGCGACGACGTCGCCACCGCCGCCACCACCGCCGACGACACACCGACCGACGCCGAAGTCACGGTCGAGTCGGCCGAACTCGTCGTCGAACACGACATCGAGGCACTGCTCGCCGAGCGCGATTCGTTTCGCGACATCGCCCAACGGTTACAGGCCGACTTCGAGAACTATCGCAAGAGAGTCGCGGTGCAGACCGCCGACGAAGTCGACCGGGCGACCGGGCGACTCGCCGAAGGTCTACTGCCGGTTCTCGACGCCTGCGAAGCGGCGTTCGTGGCCCATCCGACCGAGATCGAACCGATCTTCAATCTGCTGCTCGGCGAGATGAAGAAGCTCGGACTCGAGGGCATGAACATCGCGGGTACCGCCTTCGATCCGAATCTGGCCGAAGCGGTCATGCGCGAGGACGGCGAGGGCGACGAGAACGGCAACGCCGTCGTGGTCGACGTCATGCGTTCGGGTTACACGTGGAAGGGCCGAGTTCTGCGGCCCGCTCTGGTGAAGGTACGGGGCTGACGCGATCGTCGTCCCGTTGCCGTGACGTCGTGAAAGGAGGGTGATCGATGACGGCTCAACGTGAGTGGTACGAGAAGGACTACTACGCCGTTCTCGGTGTCGCCTCCGACGCCACGCCGAAGGACATCACCAAGGCGTATCGCAAGTTGGCGCGCGAGAATCACCCCGACGCAAAGCCGGGTGATGCCGCGGCCGAGGAACGCTTCAAGGAGATCTCGGCGGCGTACGACGTTCTGTCCGACGAGGAGAAGCGTCGCGAATACGACGAGGTCCGACGCATGGGGCCGATGGGCGGCATGGGAAACATGCGCTTCACGGTCGGCGGTGAGGCCGGTTCGTTCGAGGATCTCTTCCGCATGTTCTCCGGTGGCCGCCCACGCGGCGGTGGCGCATCGGGTGTGAGTCCGCGACGCGGATCCGATCTCGAGACGCAGTTGCTCCTCGACTTCACCGACGCCGCCCTCGGTGTCACCACGACGGTGCATCTCACGAGTGACGATCGCTGTCAGACCTGCTCCGGATCGGGAGCGCGGCCCGGTTCGAAAGTCGACACGTGTTCGCAGTGCGGCGGTCGCGGACAGGTCGACGACAACCAGGGCTTCTTCTCGTTCTCGTCGCCGTGTCCGAAGTGCGGTGGTCGCGGCAACGTGGTCAAGGATCCATGCGGTGTGTGCCGGGGCACCGGGATCGAGAAGCGCAACCGCGAGGTCAAGGTGCGCGTTCCGGCCGGTGTGGCAAACGGTCAACGCATTCGCCTGGCCGGCAAAGGGGCTCCGGGCCGCAGCGGCGGACCGGCGGGAGATCTCTTCATCGTGTGCCACGTCGGCACGCACGAGGTCTTCGGCCGCGACGGCGACAATCTCACCGTTCGGGTTCCGATCACCTACACCGAAGCGGTGTTGGGCGCCGACGTGGACGTACCGCTGCTCACCGGTGGATCGGTCACCTTGCGCGTGAAGCCCGGAACACAAGCCGGTGCTCGCTATCGCGTGAAGGGCCGGGGAATCGAGACGTCTCGACAGACCGGCGACCTGATCGTGACGGTCGAGATCGTTGTTCCCACCGAACCCACGCCCGAGGAGAGAGAGCTCGTCGAACGTCTGGGGTCGGTGAACTCCACCGACCCTCGCGGCCATCTGTTCCGGAACGGGAGGTGACCGCACGTGTCCGAACGTGATCGAACCGTGTACGTGATCTCGGTGGCGGCCGAACTGGCCGGGATGCATCCGCAGACGTTGCGCATCTACGAGCGTCGCGGTCTGATCCAGCCGGCACGTACCCGTGGAGGTGATCGCCGCTACAGCGAGGCCGACATCGCTCGGTTGCGCCGCATCGCCGAACTCACGGCCGACGGCATGAACGTCGAGGGCATCCGGCGCGTATTGGCGCTCGAGGCCGAAGTGCAACGCCTGCGCGACGAGGTCGACCGTCTGCGATTGCTCGCGGCGCAGGCGATCTCGGCCGTCGACACTCGATCGTCGTCGGGTGGCCTCGTTCCGTTGCGCCAGACCGTCGCCGTGTTCGGTCAGGTTCCGTCGGTGCTGCGTCGGCGAGGTGAGTCGTGACCACCGACGTTCGACGTTCGTCCCCCGACTACCAGCCCTACGTGGCGGGACCCTTCCGTTGGAGGTTGGCCCTGCGACCTCTCGATCTCGCCGACTGGATCCAGATCGGCGACGACTACGACCACGAGATGGACCAGAAGGCGCGGGTGCTCGACGCGCACTACGACACGGTGTTCCGCGCTCTTCCCGGTACCGAAGGCGAAGGGGCCGAAGTCCTGCGCGCGATCGTCGACCACCTCGTCGAACGATTCCCGACCTGGTTCACGTGCGACGAATGCACGGTCACCAACCTTCATCGAAACGAGACCTTGCCGATCACACCCGACGAGCACGGTCGGTGGTCCGAACACCCGTTGTCGATCGCCGGTCGACTGGTCCAGGAGGATCTGGCCGTGTTGGTGCCGCGCGACGGCGGTCTGGTTTTCGGTGGCGGATCGGTGTGCTTCCCCAATCGTTGGGATCTCTCCTCCAAGATCGGCGCGAGCATGAGCGAGGTCCACGCGCCGGTGTCACGCCTCAACGAACAACTGGCCCGACCGATCGACGACTTCTTCGCGCGACTCTCGCCCGAGAAGCCGTTCTGGCGACTCGGTTGGGGAGTTCTCGACACCGACGATCCGTATCAAGCGGTCGACGGCACGGCGTCCGTGCCGCCGCCGTTGCCGGCGGTCGGCGATCCGAGCACCGGTGAGCGCCTGTTCTTGCGCGTCGAGCGCGAAACGCTGCGGCGCTTCCCGAACACCGACACCGTTCTGTTCACCATTCGCACCTACATCCGTCCGCTCGCGCATCTCGCGGCGCGACCGGAGGATGCCGCGCGACTCGCGGACGCACTGGCGAATCTGCCCGACGACGTGGCCGACTACAAGCGCGTCGTCGAACTCTCGGACGCCGCTCGTCAGTGGCTGACGTCCGTGTCACGACAACACGATCTCGGGGGGTCGAGCAACACCGCGTACGCGCAGGAGGATCCGTCATGAGCATCAACCCGAACAAGTGGACCCACAAGACTCAGGAGGCGGTGTCGGCCGCGGTCGATCAGGCCAAGTCGCTGTCGAACCCCGAACTCACCCCCGATCACGTCATGGCGGCGATCGTCCGCCAGGAGGACACCGTCGTCCCCGCCGTGTTGGCCAAACTCGGCCTCGCGCCGCTGATGGTTCGCAACAAGGCCGACGAGGCGGTGGCGAAACTGCCCAAGGCCTACGGCGGCGACGAACCGCGGATGAACCGCGAACTCAGCAACGTCTTCGAGAACGCCGAGAAATACCGCAAGGATTTCAAGGACGAGTTCCTGTCGGTCGAGCATCTGCTGCTCGCCATGAACCAGCGACTCGGAATCGGCAGCGAGGAACTGCTCCAGGCTCTGCGTGACGTGCGGGGCAGTCACCGTGTCACCAGTCAGAGTCCCGAGGACCAGTTCCAGGCCCTTGAGAAGTACGGACAGGATCTCACCAAGCGGGCGCGCGACGGCAAGATCGATCCGGTCATCGGACGTGACGACGAGATTCGTCGCGTCATTCAGGTCCTCAGCCGGCGCACGAAGAACAATCCCGTTCTGATCGGCGAACCCGGTGTCGGAAAAACGGCCATCGTCGAAGGACTCGCTCGTCGTATCGCCGACGGAGACGTGCCGGAGGGTTTGAAGAACAAGCGCCTCATCTCGCTCGACATCGCCAGCTTGTTGGCCGGTGCGAAGTACCGCGGTGAATTCGAGGAGCGCTTGAAGGCGGTGCTGAAGGAGATCACCGACTCGGCGGGCGAGGTCATCACCTTCGTCGACGAGTTGCACACGATCGTCGGCGCCGGCGGCGCCGAGGGCGCGATGGACGCCGGCAACATGATCAAGCCGATGCTCGCTCGAGGCGAATTGCGCATGATCGGAGCCACCACGCTCGACGAGTACCGCAAGTACGTCGAAAAGGACCCGGCTCTCGAGCGACGCTTTCAGCAGGTGTACGTGGGTGAGCCCACGGTCGAGGACACCATCGCCATCCTGCGTGGTCTGAAGGAGCGGTACGAGGTCCATCACGGCGTACGCATCCAGGACTCGGCCCTCGTGAGCGCGGCGGTGTTGTCGAATCGCTACCTCACCAACCGCTTCCTGCCCGACAAGGCCATCGACCTCGTCGACGAGGCGGCGTCGAAGTTGCGTATCGAGATCGACTCGCTGCCCACCGAGATCGACGTCGTCGAACGGCGAATCCTCCAGCTCGAGATCGAGAAGGTGGCTCTCGAGAAGGAGACCGACACCGCGTCGAAGGAGCGACTGGTCGCCATCGAAGGCGAACTGATCCTCTTGCGCAACGAGTCGGCCGAGATGCGCGACCACTGGGAGAAGGAGAAGGAGGCCATCGCGGCCATCCGCAATCTCAAGGAAGAACTCGAACAACTCCGCTCGACGGTCGAGCGCGAGACAGATCTGAACAAGGTCGCCGAGATTCAGTACGGGCGCATTCCCGACCTCGAACGGCGCATCGGTGAGGTCACCGCTCATCTCGACGAGTTGCAGACCAGCAATCGCATGCTGAAGGAAGAAGTCGACGCCGAGGACATCGCCGAAGTCGTGAGCAAATGGACCGGCGTGCCGGTCACCCGTCTCATGGAGGGCGAGATGTCGAAACTCGTCCACCTCGAAGATCTCCTGCATCAGCGGGTGGTCGGACAGCACGACGCAGTCGTCGCGGTCTCGAACGCCATTCGTCGCAGTCGAGCCGGATTGTCCGATCCCAACCGTCCGATCGGTTCGTTCCTCTTCCTCGGACCCACCGGTGTGGGCAAGACCGAGTTGGCCCGTGCGGTCGCCGAGTTCCTGTTCGACGACGAGCGGGCCATGGTGCGCATCGACATGGGCGAGTACATGGAGAAGCACTCCGTGTCACGACTCGTCGGGGCGCCCCCTGGCTACGTCGGATACGACGAAGGTGGCCAGTTGACCGAGGCCGTGCGTCGTCGGCCCTACAGCGTGGTGCTGCTCGACGAGATCGAAAAGGCTCACCCCGACGTCTTCAACGTGCTGCTCCAGGTACTCGACGACGGTCGTCTCACCGACGGTCAAGGTCGTACGGTCGACTTCACCAACGTGGTGATCGTGATGACGTCCAATCTTCGGGGAGAGCCCATCGAGTTCTTCAAGCCCGAGTTCGTGAATCGCATCGACGAGATCATCCGGTTCCGTCCGCTCACCGAGGACGACCTGTCGCGCATCGTGGAGATCCAGGTGGCCAAGTTGCGCGATCGACTGGCTCAGCGGCGGATCACTCTCGAGGTCACTCCCGCGGCACTCCGACACTTGTCGGCCGAGGGCTACGACCCCGCTTTCGGCGCCCGTCCGCTCAAGCGGGTGATCCAGCGGGTGATCGGCGACAACGCGTCGCTGCTCATCCTCGAGGGCAAGGTCGCCGAGGACGGCATCATCCGGGTCGATGTGCAGGACGGACAGATCGTCCTCCACTCCTGATTCCGGACGTCGTGTGAGTGGTGATGCGAGTAGCATCACCTCACGTTCCCCTCTGATTGGAGCGTCACATGCCGGTCACCGTCGTCGTCGGAGCCCAATGGGGTGACGAGGGCAAAGCCAAGGTCATCGACCTCCTCGCCAAGGATCACTCGGTCGTGGCGCGCTACCAGGGTGGCCACAATGCTGGTCACACCGTGGTGGTGGGCGACGAGAAGTACGCGCTCCAGTTGATTCCGTCGGGAGTTCTGTACTCCCACGTCACGCCGGTGATCGGTAACGGCGTGGTGGTCGATCTGGTGACCCTGTTCGACGAGATCGATCGACTCGAAGCCCGAGGTGTGTCGTGCGCGAGCCTCAAGGTGTCGAGCCAGGCGCACCTGATCTTTCCGTGGCACCAGGCGCTCGATGCACTCGCCGAGGAGAAACGCGGTGACGGCAAGATCGGCACCACGTTGAAGGGCATCGGTCCGGCCTACGCCGACAAGGCCAACCGCAGCGGCATTCGAGTCGGCGAAGTTCTCGACTCCGAGTCGTTCGTACGATCGGTGCGCGAGCAGGCCCACGCTCACAACGCCGCGTTGGCCGCGGCGGGTGGTCGCTCGGTCGACCTCGAGGACGTGGTGAGTCGTTACGCCGAACTCGCTCGACGAGTGGCGCCTTACGTGGCCAACACCGTCGACTTCCTGCACGACGCAGTCGATCGCGGCGACGACGTTCTTCTCGAGGGAGCGCAAGCCACCTTCCTCGATCTCGATCACGGCACGTATCCGTTCGTGACCTCGTCGAACCCCACTGCGGGCGGAGCGAGCACCGGTTCCGGACTCGGACCGCGTCTGCTCGATCGCATCGTCGGAATCACCAAGGCCTACACCACTCGAGTGGGTGCCGGTCCGTTCCCCACCGAACTCACCGGTGAACTCGGTGATCGTCTGGTCGACATCGGTCGTGAGTTCGGAACCGTGACCGGACGTCGCCGTCGACCGGGTTGGATCGACTGCGTGATGTTGCGCCATGCGGTGCGGGTGAATTCGCTCACCGAGATCGCTCTCACCAAACTCGACGTTCTCGACACCTTCGACGAAGTCAAGATCTGCACCGGATACCTGATCGACGGCCAGCCGTTCCACGGTTACCCCGATCGAATCGGCCTGCTCGACCGTGTCGTCCCGATCTACGAAACCCTCGACGGATGGAAGACCGCCATCGCCACGTGTCGCCGGGCCGACGATCTGCCGGTGGCCGCCCGACGTTTCGTCGAGATCGTCGAACGCGAGGTCGGGGTACCGGTTCGCATCGTCGGTGTGGGTGCCGAACGCGACGCGGTCGTCGAGTGGGACTCGAAGTCGGTCGTGTCATGATCCCGCGCTATTCGCTGCCCGAGATGGAGAGCGTCTTCTCCGACGAGACTCGTTTCGGACGCTGGCTGGAGATCGAACTGCTCGCCACCGAGGCGCAAGCCGCTCTCGGTGTGGTCCCGGTCGTCGATGCGGAGCGTTGTCGATCGTCGGCGCCGCGAGTCGACGCCGCCTTCATCGAACGAGTTCTCGAACGCGAACGCACGACCGATCACGACGTGGCCGCTTTCGTCGACGTGGTGCAGGAGTCGATCGGCACGCCGGCTGGTTCGTGGATCCATTACGGTCTCACGTCGAGTGACGTGGTCGACACGGCGTGGTGTTGGACTCTGCGGGACGCCGCCGACCTCCTGATCGACGCGGCCGAGAAGCTGCGCCACGTTCTGGTGTCGATGGCCGAACATCATCGCCACACCGTCATGATCGGGCGCACCCACGGTGTGCACGCCGAACCGACCACCTTCGGTTTCAAGGTGGCTCTGTGGGCCTTGCAGGTCGGGCGCGACATCGAGCGTTTGCGTGTGGCTCGTCGCACCGTGGCCGTCGGCAAGTTGTCGGGTGCGGTGGGCACCTACTCGAACATCGACCCCGACGTCGAACGACGAGTGACCGAGGCTCTCGGGTTGGTGGCGGTTCCGGCCACTCAGGTGATCTCTCGTGATCGTCACGCCGAGTACGTGTGGGCCTGTGCGTCGGTGGGTGCCACGTGCGAGATGATCGCCACTGAACTGCGCCATCTTCAGCGTACGGAGGTGCGCGAAGTAGAAGAGGGTTTCAAGGTCGGCCAGAAGGGTTCGTCGGCCATGCCGCACAAGCGCAATCCCATCTCGGCCGAGACCATCACCGGTCTCTCCCGTGTGTTGCGCGGCAATCTGCAGGCCGCACTCCAGGACGTGGCTTTGTGGCACGAACGCGACATCTCGCACAGTTCGGTCGAGCGAGTGATCCTTCCCGACTCGTCACTTCTTGCGCATTACATGTTGCATCGTCTGCGTCGATTGCTCGAGGGACTCCAGGTGTTCCCGGACCGCATGCGTGCCAATCTCAACGCCTCGCACGGACTCGTGTTCAGTCAGCCGGTCCTGCTCGCGCTGGTGAAGTCGGGATTGTCGCGTGACGACGCCTATCGCATCGTGCAGGACGCTGCCGCCACGGCGTGGGCTCACGGCGCCGACTTCCGCAACACCCTCGAAGCCGACACCCGGATGCAAGCGGTGCCGTCGTCGGTTCTCGACGAGGCCTTCGATCTACGACGTTCGCTCGTCCACGTCGATCGCGTTTTCGAGCAGTTGAGTGGTGAGTCGTGACGTCGACGAGGGAGCTTCCGCCGCTCGATGCGTCACGTGATGCGTTGCGGCGTCACGTTCTCGAACACTCGCTCAAGACCGGGGACTTCACGCTGAAGTCGGGGGCCAAGAGTTCGTGGTTCCTCGACACCAAGCAGACGGCATGTCGTCCTGACGGCATCGTGTTGGTGTCCGATGTGGCGTTGTCGATCGTTCCGGCCGAGGCCACGGCGATCGGTGGACTCACGATGGGTGCCGATCCGGTGGCGTACGGCATCGCCGCGGTGGGAGCGACACGGGGGCGAAACCTGCGCAGTTTCAGCGTGCGCAAAGAGGCCAAGGATCACGGCGTGACCGGACGAATCGCCGGTGCGCTGCAGCCGGGTGATCGCGTCGTGATCACCGAGGACACGGTCACGCGCGGCACGAGCATCATGGAAGCGGTCGACGCCGTGGAGGCTTTCGGGGCCACGGTGGTGTTCATCACGGTGATCGTCGATCGGGGTGGCACGTGTGCCGATCTCGCCGCGGCGCGGGGCATTCCTTTCTTGCCCATGCTCACCGCACCCGATCTCGGCTTCCCCTTCGGCTCCTGACCCGGTGTTCTGGTGAGGATTCTTCACCGCATAGGTGAAGATCGCGCACCAGATTTCGGGTCGCCGGCGCGTTGCCGATTTTCTGGTGCACCTTTTTGACGTATGCGGTGAAGAATCCTCACCAGAACACCGGGTCACACAACCCCGGCTCATACGAAACACGAACGGTCGGGGGACTTTGGTCCTCGAGAGCCGACGACGGATGTCTCTCCACGAAGCAGCGTGCGCCCGACACACTGACGTGATGAGCGCCTCGCTGGAAAGTCTCACCGCCGGATCGAACGACACGCGTCCGATCCTCGCCGCCTACGACGGATCGAAGAACGCCGAGATCGCCGTCTTCTGGGCCGCCGAATTGGCCACGGCCACCCATCGTCCGTTGCGCCTGCTCACGAGCTACTCGCTTCCGGCCATGGTCGGCATCGGGATGAGTGCCGGGTACGCACTGCCCGCCCTCAGTTCACAAGAGGTGCACGAGATCGATCTGCGCCACAAGGCGATGATGAGCGAACTGGCCGAGCGTGTGAGGAGCGACTTTCCGAAGCTTCCCCTCGAGACCTTCATCGATCAGGGTGCACCGGCCGCCGCCATTCTGCGAGCGAGCGACGACACCGTCGC
The DNA here is from genome assembly GCA_039800005.1 of Actinomycetota bacterium. Lineage (GTDB taxonomy): Bacteria > Actinomycetota > Acidimicrobiia > Acidimicrobiales > Ilumatobacteraceae > Casp-actino8. Next base: position 11,588 of record JBDLRN010000110.1, read on the forward strand.
CATCGTGCTCGGCACGCGCGGAGTGGGCGCCACCCACGGACTCATCATGGGGTCGGTGAGTTATGCCGTCGCTCACAAGGCCAAGAAGCCGGTCATGTTGGTTCCCGAAACCGCCAATCGCGCCATCGCCGGAAAGGTCGTCGTCGGCATCGACGGATCGTCGCGTTCGGTACAGGCCGCCGAGTGGGCGCTCTCACTCGCCACGTGTCTGCATCGTCCGCTCGAAGTCATCACTGCGTGGCATTACCCCTATCAAGCGATGATCCCCGAAGCCGGCATGATGATGGGACCCGGTGTCGAGGAGTTGCGTCTTGCGTTGTTGCGCGACGCCAAGACCATGGTCGAACGCGAAAAGCACCGTCTCGAAGGTCCGCACGGCACGCACATCGAGGCCAACGCCGTGGAGGGTTCGGCCGCCGACGTCCTCACCGAAGAGGCCGGTCCGCAGGACATCATCGTCGTGGCGTCGAAGAGCCACAGTCTGCTCGCCTCGGTGCTCCTCGGTTCGACGGCCACTGCGGTGGCACATCGCAGTCGTGGTCCGGTGGTCATCGTTCACGCGAGTTGACCTGCGTCGGCGTGCGTAGCCTGACGCAGTGACCATCGCCCAACTTTTCGATCTCGAGAACCACGGCCCCGACACGCATGTCGGTGCCGGGCGTCAGTATCCGTGGGGTGGTCTCTACGGCGGGCACATCGTGGCCCAAGCATTGCGAGCCGCCGCGGCGTCGGTCGATGCCGACATGGAACCGCATTCGATGCGCGCCTATTTCATTCGTCGCGGCGACACGTCGGAACCCGTGAGGTACGAGGTCGATCGCATCCGCAACGGCAAGAGCTTCTGCACGCGCCGCGTGGTCGCGCGTCAGACCGTCGGCGCGATCCTCAACCTCGAAGCGTCGTTCCAGGCACCCGAAGACAGCCCCGACGTGCAGACCATCCGCTTCCCGGACGGTGTTCCGATGCCGGAGTCGGTCGAGAACTCGTCGTGGTCGGAAGTTTTCGATCGGCGTGTCATCGATCCGACGCAGATGCCCGACGACGGACGCGAGGGCGCCGGTCGCAGCATGGGCTGGTTCCGCATCGTCGAACCGATCGGTGACCCGCTCGATCCGGCCAAGCAGTTGATCCACCGCTGTGCGTTCACGTACCTGAGCGATGACTTGCCGTCGGAGTCGGTCGATCGCACGCATCCGGTGCGCGCCAACGATCCCGATCCGCACGGCAATTACTACGGGGCGAGCCTCGATCACACGGTGTGGTTCCACCGGCCGATGCGTTCCGACGAATGGCATCTGCACGACTTCACGTGTCACTCGCTCACCAACAGTCGCGGCCTGTCGATCGGCCACATCTTCTCGCTCGACGGCACGCACGTGGCGACCGTGGCGCAGGAGTTCCTGCTCCGTGAGGCCCGTCAACGCTCGTCGAAGGCCTGATCGTTTCGACCGGCTTCGGGGATTTTCTGGTGGTCGAGACCGGCGTCGATCCGGTGACCCCACGCTTTTCAGGCGTGTGCTCTGCCAACTGAGCTACTCGACCGTGCGCACCCGAAACGACGGATGCACTAGCGGTCCCGACGGGACTCGAACCCGCGACCTCCGGCTTGACAGGCCGGCGTGAACTCCAACTTCACCACGAGACCAGAACGAACTTGGCACCCCCAACGGGATTCGAACCCGTGCCGCCACCTTGAAAGGGTGGTGTCCTAGGCCACTAGACGATGGGGGCCAGGTGCTTGTCCTGCTGAGAGCCTGGTCACTCTACCGGCGGGGATCCCGGCAACACACACGTCGTCTCTCCCGATGCCCCCGGCCCTCAACTTCCGGTCACGAGGGCCTCGACCACTCCGTCGAGCATCCACGACAAGAAGTGGTAGAGGGCGACTTCGGGAACGTCGGAGTCGGGTTCGGCGTCCTCGTCGTTGATCCCGAGGAGGGTGCCGAGGACCAGCCGGACCGAATTCAGGCTGGTGGCCAGGGCTTCGAGACCGGCGTGGTCGAAGACCGCTCGCACCGTTGCGCCGTCCTCCCCGCCCTCGGACGGGGCGAGGACTGCCTCCACGGAGTCGATGGCAGCCACGCGACTGGTCACCAATTCGTCACGCATCAGACGTCGGTACTCGGATTCGCCGGCCTCGTCGTCGGTGTAGGCCGGGGGGAAGAGACGTTGCAGTTTCGGGTCGTCGGGTGCTCCGTCGACGACGAGTTGGCGGACCTCACCGATGAGTCGACGCACCAGGTGGATCTCGTCGGCGTCGAGGTCGAGGACGAAACCGGCACTCGTTCGACGCACGGCGCGTCGTCGCCGGCGGATCACGAACGACCTCCGCCCGTCGCGCCGTCGTCGCGGCCGCCGTCTTTCTGCATCGTGGCCCACAAGCCGTGCTCGTGGAGTCGGAACACGTCCATCTCGGCCTTCTCCCGAGTTCCACTCGACACGACCGCTCGTCCTTTGTAGTGGACGTCGAGCATGAGTTCGGTGGCCTTCTGCAGGCTGTAACCGAAGAGCTTCTGCAGCACGAAGGTCACGTAACTCATGAGATTGATGGGGTCGTTCCAGACGAGGACGACCCAGGGTGAGTCGGGTGCGAGATCGGTGGATTCGTCGATCGCGGTGTCGGTGGCCGGTCGCTCGACGGTGGAGGGAGCCGCGGCGACGGGAGTCACGCACTCGATTTGCACAATGCCATTGTCACGGTTGGTGGGGTCTTTCCCACCCCCGTACGATCGGAGTGATGTCTGGTGCTGCCCGCCCTCTCGTGCCGTCGCGGCTGGCCCCCGGAGGGGTGTCGGCGCACGGTCCTCGACGGGCCCCCCGTTCGGTGGTCGGCGGGTACATCGCCCTCACCAAACCGCGCATCATCGAACTCCTTCTCATCACCACGGTGCCCACCATGGTGTTGGCCGAGAAGGGGTGGCCGTCGTGGGGTCTGGTCATCATCACTCTGCTCGGTGGCACGCTGGCCGCCGGTGGAGCCAACGCCATCAACATGGTGGTCGACCGCGACATCGATCGGCTCATGGAGCGGACCAAGAACCGCCCCTTGGTCACGGGTCTGGTACAGCCCCGTGGGGCCCTGATCTTCGCGTTGTGCCTGCAAGTGGCCGCTTTTGCCGTTCTGTGGGCCGGGGCCAACCTTCTGTCGGCTGTGCTCGCCTTGTCGGCCACCCTCTTCTACGTGTTCGTCTACACCTTGTGGCTCAAGCGGACCAGCCGGCAGAACATCGTCATCGGCGGGGCGGCCGGGGCCGTTCCGGTCCTCGTGGGCTGGGCGGCGGTGCAGAACTCCCTGGCCTGGGAGCCATTCCTCCTGTTCATCGCCATTTTCCTGTGGACGCCACCCCACTTCTGGGCGCTCGCCATCCGCCACGCCGACGATTACCGGGCCGCTCAGGTGCCGATGTTGCCGAGTGTGACCACCCTCGACGAGACGGTCCGTCAGATGGTGGCCTACACCGTGGTCTTGGCCGCGGCCACGATCGCCCTCGGACCGGTCGCTGACCTGGGGATTCTCTACATGGTGGCAGCCATCGTGCTGAATCTGGCGTTCATCGGCGGCACCGTCGGGCTGGGTCGCCAGCCCACGCCGGCCCGGTCCATGCGGCTGTTCGCCTTCTCCATCTCGTACGTCACGTTGCTCTTCGTCGCCATGGCCGTCGACGTGTTCGTCGAACACGGATTCTGAGACCCCTCGGGCCGGGCTGAGGCGTTCATTCGCCCAGCATGTGACACACGTGCGTGTGCCTTTGTGAAACGTCGTGGTTTCGGCCTGAGCAGGGGAAAGTGGGTAATGTCGGATCCGGATTTCGTCCGTACAAACCTGACCCCTCGGGTGGCCCTCGTGCCGCCCCGTCGCGTGTGAAGCGAGCCCCGTGGTATGACCTCCATCCAAACGCCGGCAGTTGCTGAGGCCTCCGCTACCCCTGCGGTTGCGGCATGGCTCACTTCGGCCGATCACAAAGTCGTCGGTCGACTGTTCGTCGGCTCCGGTTTCGTCGGGCTTCTCGGCGGACTCGTTCTCGCCGTTCTCGTCGCGTTCGAGCGCATCGATGCCGAGGGCTATCAGTTGCTCGACGACTCGACGCGACCGCAAGTCCTCGCTGCGGCGCGATTGCTCCTCACCTACGGCGGTGTGGTGCCACTGATTCTCGGACTCGTGGTCGCCATCGTGCCGCTGCAGCTCGGCGCACGTTCGATCGCGTTCGCTCGCACCGCGGCCGGTGGCTACTGGACCTGGCTCACCGGTCTCGGTCTGGCCGTGGCGTCGATCATCGGTAACGGTGGTCCGTCGGGTGGCAACACCGATCTGGTCAACCTGTATCTCGCCGCGACCGTGGTGATGTACCTCGGCGTGTCGATGGTGGCGCTGTCGGTTGCCGTCACCGGCCTCACCACTCGCGCCCCCGGCATGGGTCTCCTGCGGGCGCCGATGTTCTCGTGGGCGTCGCTGGTCGGTTCCGTCGCTCTTCTCATGGCGTTGCCGGCTCTGATCGGCACCACCGTCTACCTCTACGTCGACCACGCGTACGCCCGCGCCGGATTCGGCGGCAACTACGGCATCGATTCGTGGGTCGGCTGGGCGGTGTCGCAGCCCTTCACCTACGTGCTCGCCATCCCCGTTCTCGGCTTCGTGCTCGACATGGTGCCGGTGATGAATCGCACGCGTCTTGCGCAGCGTGTCGTGGGCAACGTGGTGATCGGTCTGGTTGCGGTGGGTGTGCTCGCCGCGTCGATCCAGTCGACGGTCACCTTGTCCTGGGAAGGCACGTCGTTCTTCGACGATGCGGCCGACAAGATCTCCGATCTGCTGCCGTTCGGATTGCTGAACGTGGTGCCGCTGCTCGGTCTGCTCGGCGTGCTCGGTGGTGTGTTGCTCACGTTGAAGGCCGGCAAGCCCCGCGTCGCCAGTCCGCTGGTGTTCGGTGTGCTCGGCTTGCTCATGATCGTTCTCGGTGCCGCGTCGCATTTGCTCTACGCGATCGAGGACGCGGCGTTGCGCGGCACGATCTACGAGGCCGGCTCCTACGTCGCGGTCACCTTCGGTACCGCCACCGTGGCTTTCGGTGCGGTGGCCTACTGGGGTCCGAAGATGTGGGGTCGTCGCATCTCCGACAAGGCCGCCATCCCGCTCGCACTGTTGGCGTTCCTCGGTACCGCCGCCGGTTCGATCCCGTACATGATCGCCGGATTCGCCGATCAGCCGGCCGGTGTTCTCGACGGCTTCTCGTACAGCGGTCCGCAGGAATTCTGGAACGTCCTCACCACGGCGGGATTCGTGTTCATGTTGCTCGCCAGTCTCGCCTTCGTGGCCCTGGCCGCTCGCTCCTTCGCCAAGGGTGACGCGGCCGGCGACGATCCGTGGGACGGCACCACTCTCGAGTGGGCCACGTCGTCGCCCCCGCCGGTCGACAACTTCTCCGACCTCATCGTGGTCGGTTCCGAACATCCGCTCGCCGACATGAAGAACGGCTCGACAGGGAAGGTCGCCTGATGCACGCGCTGCCCCCCGCTCCTCAACCGGTCCCGCGCCGTCAGTTGTTCGTCGGCACCGCACTCGTCTCGGCGGCCGGCGCCATGCTCATCGGCGGAATGCTGTCGGTGTGGCTGCAGTTCCGCGCCAATGCGCCGGTTCGCGAATCGGAGCGACGCGGTTTCATCAAGGACTGGATGCCCGCCGATGTGGTCGTTCCCGAAGTGGCCGCCAACATGATGCTGATCGCCTTCTTCGTGGTCTGCATCATGGCCCAGTGGGCCGTGTACTCGGCCAAGCGCAACGATCGCCAGCACACTGGCATGGCCCTCGGCATGACGGTGCTCATGGGTCTCGCGGCGCTGAACTCTCAGATCTTCATCTGGACACAGATGGGAGTCGGGGCGCGTGACGGCGCGTTCCACTCGATGTTCTACGCGCTCACCGGCACCATGGCGTTCCTCGTGATCGCCGGGCTGGTGTACACGGTGGTGGCGGCGTTCCGTTATCTCGGTCGCGGCAACTCCGACGTGGCCATCGTGTCGGCCAACGCTTTGTATTGGTACTTCCTCACGGCGGCCTTCACCGCCATGTGGTTCGTCGTCTACGTGCAGAAGTGAGGATGCGGACGTGATCACCACCAGCTCCAAATTCTTCTACGGTCTCGGCACCCTCTCGGTCGTCGGTGCCGTGCTGTGGATCTTTTCGGGCAATGGCGCTCTGGGCGCTGTCGCCCTTCTCTCGTTGGCCACTGCGCTGATCTTCATCGGAGCTGTCGCCACGTTCACCCGTGACGGCCATGTCCTCTCGACCGACACCGCCGCACATGCGTCGGCCGCCGCTGCACAGCGCAGTCCGCGCGCCAGCCTCTGGCCCCTCGGCACGGCGCTGTCGGTGGGCACGGTGGCCGTCGGTCTCGTGTCGTCGCCGGGAATTTTCAAGGTCGGTGTCGCTCTCACCCTCGCCATGCTCGGCGAGTGGATGATCCAGAACTGGGCCGAGCGCGGCTCGGCCGATTCGGCCTACAACACCAAGATCCGCGATTACCTCGTGCATCCGCTCGAGTTGCCGGTCGCCGGTGCGTTGTTGCTCGCGGTGATCGTGCTGTCCTTCTCGCGTCTCATGTTGGCTCTCGACAAGTCGGCCGGTGTGGCGGTCTTCGGAGTTGGTGCCGCTCTGGTCCTGACCGTCGGTGCGGTCGTTGCGGTTCGCCGGAACGCCAGCCGACGCGTCATCGGGGCCATGTCGGCCGTGGTGTTGGTGGTGCTGGCCGGAGCGGGTGTGGCCACGGCGCTCGACGGCGAGCGTGAGCAGCTGGTCGAGGCCGCGGCCGAGGACCACTTCGCCCACCGCGGTTGCACCGAGGAGAAGGAGTACTCCGACAAGAAGGCCTCGCGTTCGGTGTCCGCCAAGAGCAACATCCTGGCCACCATCACCCTGCGGGACGGTCAACTGATCGCCGAAGTCAACGGTTACGACGAGCCGCAGGCCGAGCTCTACATCCAGCGGGCCAACCCGTCGACGATTCTCTTCGTCAACGACACCGACGAGGCGCGCCGGATGGTCGTGTCGTATGGCAAGGTCGTCGAAGACCTCGGAGGTGGGGTCGAGAAAGAGACGCTGTTGCAGGCCTGCACGAGCAAGGTCGAAAAGGGTGGCCAGCAGTCCGTGACGGTCCGGATTCCGCAGCCGTCCTTCGCCAGCGACGAGCCGTTCTCGATCACCGTGCCGGGTGTCTCGTCCGCTCGACTGAACGTGGTGGTGCCGTGATGAGTAGATCTGTCGTGAGCGATTCGAACGAACGATCGGGAGATGTGATGAAGACGAAGTCTCGTCGACGTTGGTCGGGAGTGTTGGCCGCCGGAGTAGGGCTCCTGACCCTGGCCGGTTGTGCCAAGGACGCACCTCAGGACACATGGCAGCCGGCGGGGGCCAACGCCGAGAAGATCGACAACCTGCAGCAGCCCGTGTTCCTCGTGGCCGGCATCGTCGGCGTGATCGTGTTCCTCGCCGTGGGTTGGGTGGTGTTCCGCTTCCGCGATCGCGGCCAGGGCATCCCCGAGCAGACGCACGGCAAGCCGATCGTCGAGATCACGCTGACCGTCATTCCGGTTCTGATCCTCATCGGCGTGGCCATTCCGACGGCCAGCACCATCTTCGATCTCGCCGAGACCGACGACACCGAGATGATCATCAACGTCACCGGTCAGCAGTGGTGGTGGGAGTACGACTATCCGGCCAACGGAGACAACGCTGCGAGCTACGGCATTTCGGCGCCCATCGTCACGTCGGGTCAGTTGATCATTCCCGAAGACACCAAGGTGTTGTTGCGCGTCACGAGCCGCGACGTGATCCACTCGTATTGGATCCCCAAGTTGAACGGCAAGAAGGACAGCGTTCCGGGCCGTGTGCACCCGCTGCGTCTCGAGGGATCCACACCTGGTATCTACGCCGGACAGTGCACCGAGTTCTGCGGTTTGTCGCACGCCTACATGCGCATGGAGACCGTCGTCCTCAGTCGCCCCGACTTCGACGCCTGGGTCGCCAATCAGTTGAAGCCGTACACGCCGCCGGCTGCTGGAACTTTGGCGGCGGAAGGCGAATCGGTGTTCATCTCGCAATGCTCGCGTTGCCATCAGGTCAACGGTCTTGCCAATTCCGACGGTTCGTTGATCGTCTCGGCGCCCGAGCAGTACATGGTGTCTGGTGCCGCCCCCAATCTCACTCACCTCATGACCCGCAACACCTTCGCTGGTGCGGCGTGGGACCTGCTCACACCTGCGTGTCGCGACGACGTCTGGAACGCGACGTCCGAAGAATTCGGCGCCAAGTATCTCGCCGGTGTGTCGGAGAGTTGTCTGAACCAGAAGGACTTGCGCGAATGGTTGCGCAACGCCCCCGAGAAGAAGCCCATGTACGCCGACCCGACCAAGTTGCAAGAGACCGACGGTAAGTACCGCGGTATGCCAGCGCTCGGTCTGACCGAAGATCAGATCGACGCTCTGATCGCTTACCTGCTCGAACGGAAGTAACAGGAGAACACCGAGATGGCCATCATCGAACGTCCCTCCGCCGATGTCGCAATCGCCGGCGCACCCACCGTGGTGAAGCCGAGCGAAGCCCTCGGTGTCTTCAAGCGGCCTGCCGCCACGTCCTCGTGGAAGGACTGGCTCGTCACGGTCGACCACAAGAAGCTCGGCATCATGTACGGCGTCGCCGCCTTCTTCTTCTTCATCGTGGGTGGCCTCGAGGCGGTCCTGATCCGCCTGCAGCTCATGGGTCCCGAGGGCAAAGTCCTCAGCGCCGACCAGTACAACCAGATGTTCACGATGCACGCCACCAC
>JBDLRN010000111.1:0-48853 GCA_039800005.1 Actinomycetota bacterium
ATCAACGACGTACTCGAGGAGTCGTTCGACGACGGCGTGTGGGTGTGGGGTGAGATCACCGGTCTGAGCGTCAAAGGTGGACACACCTACTTCACACTCGTCGAGCAGACGAGCAACGGAAAGAAGTCGCAACTCAACGTCAACCTGTGGCGGGGCGAATTCGAGAAGATCCGGCCGGTGTTGCGCAAGAGCGGTGTGACCCTCGAGAACGGCTTGCGCGTCCGGGTGTTCGGGGAGCTCGACTTCTACGCGCCATTCGGCAAGTTGTCGTTGGTCATGCGCGGGATCGACCCCCGATTCACTCTCGGTGACATCGCCATGCAGCGCGACGAGTTGATCCGTCGTCTGCGCGAGTCGGGTGACTTCGATCGCAACAAAGAGGTCGAATGGAGTCCGGTTCCGCTGCGGGTCGGTGTCGTGACGAGTGGGAGCAGTGCCGCGTGGGCCGACTTCGTCCACGAGATCGAACGCAGCGAACTGGGATTCGTCCTGCGTCTCGCCGATGTGACGGTGCAAGGTGACAACGCGGTGTCGCAGGTGAGTCGCGCCATCGAATCGTTCGGCCGACGATCCGACCTCGATGTCGTCGCCGTGGTGCGCGGCGGTGGCAGTCGGGCCGAGTTGGCCACCTTCGACGCCGAGCAGATCGCTCTCGCCATCGCTCGATCACCGCTGCCTGTGGTGACCGGGATCGGACACGAGATCGACACGAGCGTCGCCGACGAAGTGGCCCATCGACGCTTCAAGACCCCGACAGCATGCGCGGCCGGTCTGGTCGAGCGAGTGCGATCGTTCGTGGAGGAGACCGAGACCACGTGGTCGGAGATCGCGCGTGTGTCGAGTGATCATCTCGTCGACGCGTCGACGTCGCTCACCGACGTGACCCATCGCATCGCCGTGCACACACGCACCGCTCTCACGCGAGCCGAGGAGCGGCTCGGCCACCGTAGACATCGCCTGACGACGGCTGCTCGCGGAATCGTCACCGCCCGCTCTGCGGTGCTCGCCGCCCACGTCGACACGGTTCGTCGTCGATCACCGATGATCGTGGCCGAGCAATTCCGGCGACTCGACGAACTCGAGACCCGTACCCGTCTGCTCGACCCGCGCGAGTTGATGAAACGGGGGTGGTCGGTCACGCGACACGCCGACGGTCGGGTGGTTCGTTCGGTCGCCGACCTCGCGGCAGCCGATGTGGTCGTCACGCAGATCTCCGACGGGACGGTCACGAGTACCGTGACGTCCACCACTTTGTCTCCGGCCCTCGACGAAGGAAGAAGCTCATGACCAAGAAGACCGACTCGACAGCGACCGAGGGATCCCACGACGACATCGGGTACGCCGAGGCTCTCGACGAACTCGAGACGATCCTCGCCGAACTCGAGGAGAGCGACGTCGATGTCGACGTTCTCGCCGACCGAGTCGCTCGGGCGTCGGAACTGATCCGCGTGTGTCGGGATCGCATCGGCAACGCCAAGTTGCAGATCGAGAAGGTGGTCGCCGGTCTGGAGGACTGAGCGACCCCTAGCCTGATCCCGTGATCGTCGGTCCCCCTCCGTCCTTGCTCGACGTCGCGCGTCGCGTCGAGTCTCGACTCGACGCCGTCCTGCGTGACGAAGAGACACGCTGGTCGGAGTTCGACCCCGACCTGGCGTCGCCGGTCGCCGAGATCCGACGTCTGGTGGGTGCCGGCGGGAAGCGATTGCGTCCGGCGTTCTGCCATTGGGGATTCGTCGGTCTCGGCGGTTCGGCGACCGACGCTCGGGCGATCGACGCCGGGGCCGCCCTCGAGTTGCTGCACGCCTTCGCCCTCTTTCACGACGACATCATGGACGGGGCCCTCACCCGACGGGGTGAGCCGGTGACCCACGAAGTGTTCGCTGCCGAACACCGTGCTCATGGCAGCAGTGGAGAAGCCCGTCGTTACGGCGAGGGGATGGCGATCCTGATCGGTGATCTCACCTTCGTGATCAGTGATCGTCTGCTCGACGGTGTGTCCTCCGAGGCGCGGGCGATCTGGCACGAACTCCGCATCGAACTCAACGTCGGCCAGATCCTCGATCTCATGGGATCGGCCCGTCACGATCGCCGACGCGACAAGGCCGAGCGGATCTGTCGTTACAAGAGCGGCAAGTACACCATCGAGCGACCGCTTCATCTCGGGGCCATGATCGCCGCACCCGAGCGAGCCGCCCGAGCGCTGCCCAAGTTGAGTGCCTACGGCCTTCCGCTCGGTGATGCGTTCCAGATGCGCGACGACGTGATGGGGGTGTTCGGCGATCCGTCGATCACCGGCAAACCGGTCGGCGACGATCTGCGGGAGGGCAAGCCGACTCCTTTGCTCGCCATCGCCGTCGAGCGAGCGAACGAAGCTCAGCGGAGCGTTCTCGATCGAGTCGGCCGCGACCAATTGTCGGATGCCGACGTGGCCGCGGTGCAGCAGATCGTCGTCGACTGTGGTGCTCTCGACGAGATGGAGCGGGTCATCGCTCGACTCAGCGAGCAAGCGGTGGCATCACTCGACGTCGCCGAACTGACCGGCGAGGCTCGAGCCGAACTCGAAACTCTTGCGGTGTACGTCACCCAGCGTCGAACATGAGGGTCGGAGCGAGATGGGACCAAAGGCCCTACGATGCGTGAGGTGAAGTTCTCCATCGTCGCCGTGGCTCTCATGACCTCGGTCACCCTCGTCGCGTGCGGGGGTGACGACCAATCGATCGGGACGCTGCCCTTGATGACGGCTGCGCCGACCACATCCTCGACGAGCGTCGGTGTCACAACCACGCTGCCGTCAGCCGAGGAGTTCTACACGATTCAGCAGGGTGACACGCTTTTCGGTATCGCACAGGCCTTCGGCGTGTCGGTCGACGAACTGATCTCGTTCAACGGGATCGCCGACCCCGATGCGATCCAGGCCGGACAGCGTCTGCAGATCCCACCGGCCGCGTCTCCCACCACGACCGCGTCTCCCACCACGACCACGGCGCCCACCACCCCCTGACCCGACTTCGTACACTGGCCTCATGGCCGACGGCGCGAAGTTCTGGCCGACCAAGGAACACTGGTCGGTGAGCATTCCACTGCACACTCCTCATCGCCGGATGAAGGTTCTCGACGAGAGCGGTTTCGTCTCTCTCAGTCCGATGCCGATCGATGTGCCGTCCCACGAGTGGGAATCGCTCGAGTACATGGACTGGAAGAGCGGTGGCGACACGAATTTCGCGCCGCTCGCGTCGGCCGACGGCGAACTCGATTGCCGAGGCTTCTGGGACAAGGGAAAGACCGACAAGGACGCCCTCTGGACGGTGAACGCCGACAAAGCACCCACATTGCGCCGGTACGTCGACTCGGTGGGTGCCAACTTCGGACGCGTTCGCATCATCAAACTCGAACCTCAAGATCGCGACACGGCGATTCGTTCGATCCATCGTGACGACAACAACCGTTTCAATCCCGACGACGAGGGTTGGGTCGTGCGGTCCTGGGTCGAACTCACGCATCAGCCCGACAGTTACATGTTGCTCATGGACAACGACGCCGACGGTCTGCCCGATCCGTCGACCGAGCGTCGGGTCCCGCTTCCGAAGGGCGCCCGGTTCGTGGTCGACACCCAACGCCTCTGGCACGTGGTGGTGCACAACTCCGATTGTCCGCGTTTCGCGTTGATCACCAGTTTCGAAAGCGGTCCGACTCTCGAACGTTGGATCGACTCGCAGCGCAGCGTCAGCGTCTGATCGGTGCCGGTCAGCCGCGTGACGACGCGGCGATCTCGGCGATGTCGCGCATGATGCGGCCGAGTTGGAAATCTTTCGGCGTGTAGACGGCTCGAACACCTTGTGACAACAGGCGTGGCCGGTCCTCCTCGGGGATGATGCCGCCCACCACCACTGGGATGTCGACACCATCGTTCTTCAGACATTCGATGACCGCCGGGACGAGCGAGAGGTGCGATCCGGACAGGATCGACAGACCGATCACGTCCGGATCCTCGTCGCGTGCACTCGCTGCGATCTGCTCGGGTGTGAGCCGGATTCCGGAGTAGATGACCTCCATTCCGGCGTCGCGGGCCGCTACGGCGATCTGCTCGGCTCCGTTGGAGTGACCGTCGAGGCCGGGCTTGGCGACCAGCAACTTGGGCGGTCCACCGGGGATCGTGCGCACGAATTCGGCGACCTCGGCCAGTTCACCCGGGCGCTTGCCGACTGCAGCCGACACGCCGGTGGGGGCGCGGTATTCGCCGAAGACCTCGCGCAGCACACCGGCCCACTCGCCAGTGGTGCCACCGGCTTTGGCCAACGCGATCGACGGTTCCATCACGTTGCCACCGTCGAGCGCGGCTCGTCGCAGTTCGTCGAGGGCTGCGTCGACCGCGGCCTGATCCCGCGCAGAGCGCCAGGCGACCACGTCGTCGATGGTCTCGCGTTCGACGGCCGGATCGACCTTCACGATCTTGTCGCTGCCACCGAGGGGCGACACTTCGGTCTCTCGGTAGCTGTTGACACCGACCACGATCTGCTCACCCGATTCGATGCGGCGAGTGCGCTCGGCCATCGACTTCACGAGACGACCCTTCAACTGGTCGACCGCTTCGAAGGCTCCACCCAAGGCGAGCACTTCTTCGTATTCGGTCCAGGCCGCGTCACGGATCTCGGCCGTTCGCGCCTCGACCACATGGGAGCCGTCGAAGATGTCGCCGTACTCGAGCAGATCGGTCTCGAAGGCGAGCACTTGCTGCATGCGCAGGCTCCACTGCTGATCCCATGGTGTGGGCAGCCCGAGCGCCTCGTTCCAAGCCGGCAACTGGATCGAGCGAGCACGGGCGTTCTTCGAGAGCGACACGGCCAGCATCTCGAGCACGATGCGCTGCACGTTGTTCTCGGGCTGCGCCTCGGTGAGACCGAGCGAGTTGACCTGCACGCCGTAACGGAAACGAAGTGCCTTGTCGTCGGTGACGCCGTAGCGATCGCGTCCGATGCGCTCCCACAGTTCGGTGAAGGCGCGCATCTTGCACACTTCTTCGACGAAGCGGATACCGGCGTTCACGAAGAACGAGATGGACGCGAACACCTGCGGGAACTGATCGGTCGGAACCTGACCGGAGTCTCGTACTGCGTCGAGGACTCCGACCGCGGTGGCGAGCGAGTAGGCGATCTCCTGAACGGGTGTGGCTCCCGCTTCTTGAAGGTGGTACGAGCACACGTTCATCGGATTCCACTTCGGGGCGTTGTTCGCACACCAGGCGACCATGTCGACGATCAGTCGGCGCGACGGAACCGGCGGGAAGATGTACGTCCCGCGCGACAGGTACTCCTTCACGATGTCGTTCTGCGTGGTACCCCGCAAAGCCGCGCGTGGAACTCCTTGCTCGTCGGAGTTGGCGACGTACAACGCGAGCAACCACGCGGCGGTGGCGTTGATCGTCATCGACGTGTTCATCTGCCCAGGCGGGATGCCGTCGAGCAGCGTACGCATGTGACCGAGATGGGCGACCGGAACACCGACCTTGCCCACCTCACCGGCGGCCATCGTCGAATCGGGGTCGTAGCCCGTCTGGGTGGGAAGGTCGAAGGCGATCGACAGACCGGTCTGACCCTTGGCCAGATTGGTTCGGTACAACTCGTTGGACGCCTGGGCCGTGGAGTGGCCCGAATACGTCCGCATCAACCAAGGTGCGTCGCGTCGAGGCTGATCGTCGCGGGCGGGTGCGGTGGTCTCGTCGGCCATGGCGTCAGTCTGTCGGCGAGACCGCCGATTTTCCTCGCCCGGCTGGTCGAACGGCCGAGCGCAGAGCGCGTCGGTACTCATCACGGGGGACGTCGATCGCCCCGAGCGAGACCAGATGGGGAGTGGTCCACTGCACGTCGAAGAGTTCGAATCCCCCGATTCGCAACACGTCGACCAACGCGACGAGGGCCGCCTTGGAGGCGTCGGTTGCTCGGTGAAACATGCTTTCGCCGGCGAAGAAGCGTTCGATACGCACGCCGTAGACCCCGCCCACGAGTTCGTCATCGAGCCACACCTCGACCGAATGGGCCCATCCGCGCCGATTCAGTTCCGTGTACGCAGCCACGAAGTCGTCGTCGATCCAGCCGTGAGGTCGACGTTCGTCGCCGCATTCGCGCATCACTCGTTCGAAACACTCGTCGACCGTGTAGCGGAAGCGACGGAGGTGTTTGCGCAGTGAGCGCGACACGTGGAGTCCGTCGATCGGAATCACGCCGCGCGGGTCGGGACTGAACCAGCCGATGTTGCGCCGACGATCACCGACCGGCATCGGGAAGAAGCCGTGTGAGTACGCCGACACGAGTGTGGCGGGCTCGAGGTCTGCGCCGAGACAGATGAGGTCGTCATCGTCGTCGGCGATCGGGACCCCCGCGAACGTCCACTCGCTCTCGGGGAGTGGACGCGGTGGGGCGAGAAAGCAGGCCACGTCGTCGGAACCGAGCAGTCCGAACGATGGATCGCGGTCGCGATCAGTAGTCGTAGAAACCGCCCTTGGTCTTGCGACCGAGACGACCGGCGGCGACCATACGGCGAAGAGTGGGCATCGCGGCGTAGTTGGGATCGCGGAACTCGTCGTAGAGCGCGTCGAGAATGGCGAGCGACGTGTCGAGCCCGACCAGATCGAGCAGAGCGAACGGTCCCATCGGGAAGTTGCAGCCACCCTTCATGGCGGTGTCGATGTCGGCCATGTTGGCGGTTCCCTGTTCGAGCATGCGCACGGCGTTGTTGAGGTACGGGAACAGCAAGGCGTTGACGATGAAGCCGGCCCGGTCCTTCACCTGAACCGGCTGCTTGCCACAGGTCTCGGCGAAGGCGGTGGCGGCGCCGATCGTCGCGTCCGACGCGGTGAGCGGCCGGACGATCTCCACGAGCGGCATCGCCGTGGCCGGATTGAAGAAGTGCACGCCACACACCGACTCGGGCCGTGAGGTGACCATGGCCAATTCGACGACCGGGAGAGTGGAGGTGTTGGTGGCGAGGATCGCTCCCATCTTCACAACGCGATCGAGTTCGGCGAAGAGAGCCTTCTTCGTCGCCAGGTCCTCGACCACGCTTTCGATCACGAGGTCGCAGTCGGCAAGAGCCGACAGGTCGGACACCGGGGTGATGCGACCGAGGATGGCGGTCGACTCCTCCTCGGTGAGACGGCCTTTCTCGACCTGCTTGGTCAGACCCTTGGCCACCGACGCGACCATGGCGTCGGCGGTCGCCTGCGAGCGTGAACGCACGATGGTGGTGAAGCCGGCCTTGGCCGCCACTTCGGCCAGGCCCGAGCCCATGATTCCGGAGCCGACGATGCCGACGGTCGAGATGGTCATCCGATGTCCTTTCGCGGGGCCGACCAGCGAGGGGTGGGCCGGGGTGACGGCGTCACCGTAGTGACCGCTGGGTAACAAGGGCAAGATCGTGCCGTCGGCGACGCCTAAGGTCGAGTCATGCCAGGCACCATCGTTCTGCAGGGTGGAGGGCCCTTCTCCCTCCACGACGATCTCGACCGACGACTCCTCGCTGGTGTCGGAGCCGACCGAGTGGTCGTCCTGCCCACCGCCGATGCCTTCGAGCGTCCCGAGGTGTTGGTCGCCGCCGCCATGTCGTGGGCCGAACGCCTCGGCGTGCAGGTCGAGGCCCTCATGGTGATGAGTCGACCCGAAGCCATGGACGACGGGGCTGCCGCAGTGGTGCGTTCGGCCCGTGCGGTGTGGTTGGTCGGTGACAACCCGATTCACCTGCGCAGCGTCGTCAAGGACACACCGATCTGGGAGGCCTTGCACGACGTGTTGCGCGCCGGTGGAGTCGTGGTCGGATGTGGCGCATCGGCGTCGGCCCTGTGCGATCCGATGCTCGATCCACGTGGCGGAGCTCTGGCACTCGGACTCGGCTTGTTGAACGGCATGGCCGTGGTCACCCAGTCCGAGAATCTCACGCACGACCGTCAGGCTCGTGTGCGCAAGTTGACCAACGTGCCGTTGGTGTTCCTGCCGTCCACGTCGGCTCTGTCGAAGACCGATGTCGGATGGGAGAGCGTCGGACCGCACGAAGTCGTGGGCGACCTGCCCGTCTGATCGCGACGTTTCCGGGAATCGATCGTGACCGACGTCCTGCGCATCGGTGTGATCGGCACCGGAATGATGGGGTGCGAGCACATTCGCAACGTCAACGCCTTGCCGGGTGCGGAAGTGGTGGCGATCAGCGATCCCAACCACGAGCCATTGTCATGGGCGCGACGTGAACTGGGTGATCGTCCCGTCACCGAGTTCCGAGATCATCGCGACTTGCTCGACGCCGATGTCGTCGACGCGGTGATCGTCGCCTCACCGAATTTCACACACGTCGACGTGTTGCGCGACGTCTTGGTGACCGACGTCCCAGTTCTGGTGGAGAAGCCGATGTGCACGACCGTCGGCGACTGTCGAGAGATCGTCGAACGAGCGAGTCGGCGTGACGCCATCACCTGGGTCGGGCTCGAGTACCGCTACATGGCGCCCATCGCGGCGCTGGTCGACGTCGTACGTTCGGGACGTATCGGCAGCACGCGGATGGTGGCGATCCGTGAGCATCGCTTTCCGTTCCTCGTGAAGGTCGGCAACTGGAACCGCTTCACACGCAACACCGGTGGAACGCTCGTCGAGAAGTGTTGTCACTTCTTCGATCTGATGAACCTCATCGTCGCCGCGCGTCCGGTCCGGGTGTACGCGAGTGGGGCCCAGGACGTCAACCACCTCGACGAAATGTACGACGGGGAGCGATCCGACATTCTCGACAACGCCTTCGTCATCGTCGACTACGACGACGGCGTGCGAGCCCATCTCGATCTGTGCATGTTCGCCGAGGCCTCTCGGAACGAACAGGAGATCTCGGTGGTGGGCGATCGCGGCAAGGTCGAAGCGGCGATCCCCGGCGACGGTTCGGTGCACGTCGGATCCCGGTCCGATCGTTCGGTCGTGGCGGTGCCGGCGACGATCGACGAATCCGTCGGCCACGTCGGCTTCCACTTCGGGGCGAGTTACGTGGAACTGGCTCGCTTCCGCGACGCCGTGCTCGCCGGCACCCCTCCGGAGGTCGACGTGCACGCCGGGTTGATGTCGGTGGCGATCGGTGTGGCCGCGCATCGATCGATCGACGAGGGTCGACCGATCATGATGAGCGAACTCGGAGTGTGAATCCAGCGCGTCGACGCCGGTCATCGATCAGGCTTCGGTGACGGTGACCGACACGATGCGAATCTCCTCGAGCGGCGGCACGCCGTTGTTGTCGGGATTGCCCATCGAGTCGAGAACGGCCACCACGTCGAGTCCTTCGGTGACCTGACCGAACAGCGTGTAGTTCGGCGGCAGAGCGGCGCCGTCGGATCCGGTGATCACGAAGAACTGGCTGCCGTTGGTGTTCGGACCCGAGTTGGCCATGGCGATCGAACCGATCTCGTATTCGCCGGCCTCGGGCAACTCGTCGGCGAAGGAGTAGCCGGGTCCGCCGGTTCCGGTGGCCGTCGGGTCACCACACTGGACGACGAAATTCGGGATCGCCCGGTGGCACTCGGTGTCGTCGAAGTACTTGAAGCGCGCCAGGTTGACGAAACTGTTGACGGTGCCCGGCGACCGACTCGGGTCGAGCGCGATGGTGAACGAACCCTTGTTGGTCTCGACGACCGCGGTGTAGGTCTTGGTCGGATCGATGCAGAGTTGCGGCGCGTCGGCGAACTCACGAGTCTGGGTGGCGCTGCCGTCGGTGGGCGCACACTCACCGGTGCCGTACACGAAGTCGGCCGACTCGACTGGAAGCGAGGTGGTGGGACCGCTCGGAACCGTGGTGGTGGCACCGAAGGACTCCACGCTCGTGGACGTGGGGATGGGGTTGGGTTCGGTTGTGCTGGTCTCGTCGTCGTCGCCGGTCAGGAAGGCGATGAGGAAGAACAGAGCGATGAGGGCCACGACCGCACCCACGATGCGGATGGTGCGACGGATGGTCGCACGACGGCGTTCGGCCATGGCCGCGGCCTGACGGCCCATCTCTCGGTTCTGCTTCTTGCGTTCACGTTTGGCGGTGCCCATGAGGGAGGCAGGCTAGTAGCCTGCGATTTTCGTGACACTCATCGTGCAGAAGTTCGGCGGGACCTCGGTCGCCGACCCCGAGCGCATCCGCGCCGTCGCCGAACACGTGGCCTTCACCAAGAGCCACGGTGCCGATGTGGTCGTGGTGGTCTCGGCCATGGGCAAGTCCACCGACAACCTGATCAAACTGGCCAACGAAGTGTCGTCAACCCAGCCCGGACGCGAGATGGACATGCTCCTCACCACCGGCGAGCGCATTTCGATGGCTCTCGTCTCGATGGCCCTCGCCGATCGGGGCATCGAAGCGGTGAGCTTCACCGGCAGCCAGGTCGGCATCATCACCGACACCATTCACACCAAGGCCAAGATCCTCGAGGTCAAAGGCGATCGAGTTCGCGAGGCCTTGGCCCAGGGCAAGGTGTGCGTCGTGGCCGGATTCCAGGGCGTGAGCACCGATCGAGAGATCACGACTCTCGGTCGTGGCGGCTCCGACACCACCGCCGTCGCCTTGGCCGCGGCGCTCGACGCCGACAGTTGCGAGATCTACACCGACGTGACCGGAGTTTTCTCGGCCGACCCGCGCATCGTCCCCCAGGCCCGCAAACTCGGCCACGTCAACTTCGACGAGATGCTCGAGATGGCCGGTGCGGGCAGCAAGGTTCTCGCGCTGCGCTCGGTCGAGTTCGCGCGCAACCACAACGTTCCCATCCACGTCCGATCGAGCTTCACCTGGGAGCCCGGTACGTGGGTCACGAGTCAGGAGCCTTCCATGGAAGATCCCATCATCTCGGGTGTCGTCACCGACGTCAGCGAGGCCAAGGTCACCGTTCGGAGCGTTCCCGACCGTCCGGGCGTGTCGGCCTCGTTGTTCGAACCGCTCGCCCACGCGAACGTGAACGTCGACATGATCGTGCAGAACACCTCGTCCGACGGAACCACCGACATCAGTTTCACCGTGCCCAAATCCGACATGAAGGTCGCCGAGTCGATCGTGGCCGACGTGGCGAAGCAGATCGGCGCCACCGGCATCGCCCACGACGACTCGATCGCCAAGATCTCGCTCGTGGGTGCCGGCATGAAGACCAGCCCGGGTATCGCCGCCAAGATGTTCCGGGTGCTCGCCGACGAGGGTGTGAACATCGGGATGATCTCCACGTCGACCATTCGTATCTCGGTGATCGTGCCCGCAACCGATCTCGAGCGCGCCGCCCGCGTGCTGCACACGGCGTTCGGCCTCGACAGCGGTCAGGCGTACAGCGCGCCACTTCCCGAGCGGAAGTGACGGAGTGTCGAATTCGTGAGTGAGGCGCGCCGACGTCAACACGTCCCGTGGAAGGCCGCCGGGCGTGCTACCGAGCGGCACGACGATGCTGACAGCGTGGTGCGCGACACCGGTTGGGTGTTCAACAACGCGACCGGTCGCCAACTGACCCTTGAGCAGTTCGTCGATTCGGGTGAACAAGAGGTCGGTGCGTATCTGCAGTGCTTCGGTTTCGATCCCGAGGTCAATCGAGTATCGACGCTCGTCGAGATCGGTTCGGGCATCGGACGCATGACGGCGAGCTTCACCCGACGCTTCGGGGCCGTGGTCGCCTGTGACCTCGACGCTTCGTTTCTCGAACGGTGCCGCGACACGGTCGCCTCGTTCGGTGTGCCCGAGCGTCTCACCACTTCCCATGTCGTCGATGGTCGCACGTTGTCGCTCGATTCCGCGTCGGCCGATGTCGTGTTCAGTTACATCACTCTTCAACATTGCGATTCGGCCGACGCCCTTCATCTCACCTCGGAGGCGTTCCGGGTCGTGAAGCCCGGTGGGCGAGTGGTGCTCAACTATCGAACCTGGATCGGACGCGACGTCGTGCTGTATCCGGCCGGTGTGATCACGCGTGCTCTGTGGCGGGTGCCGCTGCTCGGACCGTGGCTGGCTCGACAGCGTTGGTCGACCCGACTCGGGTGGCAGGCCAACCGCCTCTCGCCGCGAGCGGTGGTGCGACATCTGGTCGACCACGGAATTCAGGTCTCGTCACCTCAGTTGTGGTTCCGCACCGGGCATCGTCGAGTTGCGTCCCGAGGTGGTGTCACCGGCTTCGAGGTGTCGACGTTCGAGGGCATCGATCCCAGTCATTGGTGGTTAATCGCCCGTCGTCCCGACTGACCCGCCGTTAGCCTCCCGACTCATGCGAGTCGGTGTGGTCGGAGCAACAGGTCAGGTCGGAAGCGTGATGCGCACTCTCCTCGAGGAGCGCAACTTTCCCGTGGACGAGATCAGGTATTTCGCCTCCGCTCGTTCCGCGGGAACCACCTTGCCGTGGAAGAACGGTTCCATCACGGTCGAGGATGCAACCACCGCCGATCCGTCGGGTCTCGACATCGCGTTGTTCTCGGCCGGTGCCACCTCGTCGCGCGAACTCGCTCCCAAGTACGCGGCGGCCGGTGTGACGGTCATCGACAACTCGTCGGCCTGGCGCATGGATCCGGATGTTCCGCTCGTGGTGAGCGAGGTCAACGGTCATCTGATCCACGAGGCGAAGAAGGGGATCATCGCCAACCCCAACTGCACCACCATGGCCGCCATGCCGGTGCTCAAGGTTCTTCACGACGAAGCGTCGTTGGCGCGCATCGTGGTGAGCACGTACCAAGCGGTGTCGGGTGGCGGACTCGCCGGTGTCGACGAACTCGACAAGCAGTCGCGCGAGACGGTCGATCGCGCTCGTGATCTGACGTTCGACGGTGGTGCGGTGTCGTATCCCGCTCCGTCGAAGTTCGTCAAGCCGATCGCTTTCAACGTTTTGCCCTACGCCGGCAAGTACGTCGACGACGGATCGTTCGAGACCGACGAAGAGCAGAAGTTGCGCAACGAGAGTCGCAAGATTCTCGCCATTCCCGACCTCAAGGTGTCGGGTACGTGCGTGCGCGTGCCGGTGTTCACCGGTCACTCGCTGAGCATCAACGCCGAATTCGCTCGTCCCATTTCGGTCGAACGGGCCACGGCTCTCCTGTCGTCGGCACCGGGTGTGGTGGTACTCGACGTGCCCACTCCGCTCGAGGCGGCGGGCAAGGACCCGAGTTACGTGGGTCGAATTCGTCAGGACTCGTCGGTCGACGACGGTCGCGGACTGGTGCTGTTCGTCAGCAACGACAACCTGCGCAAGGGTGCGGCGTTGAACGCCGTGCAGATCGCCGAACTGTTCGTGAAGTAGAACGTCTCCATGGTCGCGAACACGGTCGCTCATTCGGTCGGAACACTCGTGATTCTGCGTCACGGCGAGAGCACGTGGAATCAGCAGAACCTGTTCACCGGTTGGCACGACGTGCCGTTGTCCGACAAGGGCCGGGTCGAGGCGGCGGCCGCCGGGCGGACGATGGCCGACGAAGGTTTGCGATTCGACGTGGCTCACACCTCGGTGCTCGAACGGGCCGTGGTCACGTGTCATCTGGCCCTCGAAGCGATGGGGCAGGTGTGGTTGCCGTTGCAGCGTTCGTGGCGTCTGAACGAGCGCCATTACGGCGCACTGCAGGGCCTCGACAAGAAGGCCACGGCCGAGAGGCACGGTCAGGAGCAGACCAATGTGTGGCGGCGGAGTTTTGACGTCCCGCCGCCGCCGGTCGACCGTTCGAGTGCGGAACATCCGATCAACGATCCGCGTTATCGGCTCCTCGCACCCGATGTTCTGCCGGCCAGTGAATGTCTGAAGGACGTGGTGGCTCGGGTGCTGCCGTACTGGTACGACCAGATCGTCCCGCAACTTCGCGCCGGACTCGACGTGCTCGTCGTGGCGCACGGCAACTCGTTGCGGGCCCTTCTCATGCATCTCGAGGGTGTGTCGGAGTCGGTCATCCCCGAGGTGAACATCCCGACCGGGGCGCCGCGCCGGTACCGCTTTCGCGACGATCTCTCCGTCGCCGAGGTCGGCTACTTGGGTGACGTGGCGGCGGTGGAAGCTGCCGCGGCCTCCGTGGCGCGCCAGGCCGGTGGCTGATCCGTCGGCGTGACCGCCGATTCCTCACGTCACCGTCGGCGTGACCGCCGACTCCTGCCGGTGACCACTGGCTCGTTCGCTCGTGAACGGCACATGTTCACGAGCGTCGTATAGTGACCCTCATGGCAAGCAAGAAGTCGTATCTCGAAAGCCTCGGCAAGGTCTCGCTCTTCTCCTCGTGCTCCAACAAAGACCTCGAGAAGATCGCCAAGGCCGGTGACGAGGTGGTCATTTCGGCCGGCTCGATGGTCGTCGACCAGGGTCAGACCGGGCGCGAAGCCTTCGTTCTGCTCAAGGGCTCGGCCACGGTGCGGCGCAACGGCAAGAAAGTGGCCACTCTCGGACCGGGTGCGGTGATCGGTGAACTCTCGTTGCTCGACCACGGTCCGCGTACCGCCACCGTCACCGCCGACACCGACTGCACGATGCTCGTGATCAGCCAGCGTCAGTTCCTCGGAGTCATCGACGCCATCCCGGCCCTGGCCCACAAACTTCTGGCCACTCTGGCCGGTCGCATTCGCGAACTCGACCGCCAGTACTACGGCTGATTTCGAACCCGTCCGAAGCAGGACAGGTTCCCCATTGTGATGGGGTGGGAGTAGCGTTCCCCCTGCATGGGTACCCACACCGAGACTCCGGCCGCGCCCTCGGGCCCGCGGCGCTTGAAGCCCTACCAGCTGTCGATCGCCATCGGCTCGTTCATGGCGGTGTTCATCGCCGTGTCGGGTGTGCTGCCCCTCCTCACCGGATGGAAGAGCGATTCCCCGATCCATCGTGAGGTGTTCGGCGGCGTTCCTGGTCCGCTCAAGGTCGCCTTCTACACCGTCATCCCGGCTCTGGTGCTGTGGGGCTCGTTCCGTTTCGCCGATCGGGTGCGCAACTGGGAGCGGGGTGCCCCCGACCGCCGTCGCACCACGGTCAAGAACGCCAAGAACCGTCTGCGCGACTTCCGCGCCGGTGTGTACATGCAGACCCTGTTGCGCGACTCGGCCGCCGGTCTCATGCACTCGCTCATCTATTTCGGCTTCCTGATCTTGCTCGGGGTCACCACGGTGCTCGAGGTCGACCACCAGTTGCCCGAGAGTCTGAAGTTCCTGCACGGTGACGTGTACCGCGGCTACGTGTTCGTCGGCGACTTCGCCGGTCTGATGTTCACCGGCGGTGTGGTGTGGGCCATCGTTCGTCGCTACGTGCAGCGCCCGTATCGCATTCGCATCAAGTCGAAGCCCGAGCACGCGGTGATCCTCGCCGTGCTCTTGTCGATCGGTGTGTCGGGCTTCGGGGCCGAGATGTTCCGGATCGCCGAGAACCAGGCGAGCGGTCTGAACATGGACCACGAGAAGTGGTCGTTCGTCGGTTACCCGCTCGCCCAGCTCGTCGATGGCTGGTCGGCGAGCAGCCTCGAGTTGTGGCACCAGGGTTGGTGGATCGCCCACGTCCTCACGTTCGTGGCCTTCTTGTTGATCCTGCCCATCACGATGTTGCGTCACATCTTCACGTCGCCGCTCAACATGTATCTGAAGGATCGCGAACGTCCCAAGGGCGCGATGAAGGCCATGCCGAACCTCACCGAGACCTCGCTCGAGACCTTCGGTGCGTCGGTGGTCGAGGACTTCACGTGGAAGCAGTTGCTCGACACCGATGCCTGCACCATGTGCGGTCGTTGCACGAGCGTGTGCCCCGCTCACGCGACCGGCAAGCAGCTCGACCCGCGCGAGATCGTGTTGAAGACCGGTGAAGTGATGGCGGCCACTGCGTCGCACGCTCCGGGTGGGCGCGTCAGCCCGCCGCTGGGTTCCGATCCCGAGATCACGATTTCGGCCAACTCGCTCTTCGAGCGCATCACCGCCGAGGAAGTGTGGGCGTGCACCTCTTGCAAGGCCTGCGACGAGATCTGTCCGGTCAACATCGAGATCCTCGACAAGATCCTCGACATGCGCCGCTACCTGTCGCTCATGGAGAGCAACTTCCCGGCCGAGTTGGGCAACGCCTACCGAGCCATGGAGAACCAGGGCAACCCGTGGGGTATGAACCAGGGTGAGCGCGCCGATTGGGCCAAGGATCTCGACGTCGACGTGGTCGATCCGGGCGACGCCTTCTCGCACGAGTACCTGTACTGGGTCGGTTGCGCCGGTTCGTTCGACGACAAGAACAAGAAGGTCACGCAGTCGATGGCCAAGTTGCTGCGACGGGCCGGTATCGACGTGGCCATTCTCGGACCCAGTGAGATGTGCACCGGCGACTCGGCTCGCCGTTCGGGCAACGAGTACCTGTTCCAGATGCTGGCGATGCCCAACATCGAGACACTCAACGGCATGGGCGTGAAGAAGATCATCACCCAGTGCCCGCATTGCTTCAACACATTGGCCAACGAGTACCCGCAGTTGGGTGGCAACTACGAAGTGATCCACCACACGCAACTGCTCGAGCAGTTGATCGAGACCGGACAGCTCGACGTGAGCAACGCGTCGCTCGAGGAGCGCATCACGTATCACGACTCGTGCTATCTCGGCCGTCACAACGACGTGTACCTCGCGCCGCGCAAGGTGGTCGCGTCGATCAAGGGTGTCGAGGTCGTCGAGATGAGCCGCAACGGAACCAAGGGCATGTGCTGCGGTGCCGGTGGCGCGCGCATGTGGATGGAGGAATCGATCGGCACCAAGGTCAACGACGAGCGCGCGCGTGAGGCGCTGTCGACGGGTGCCACGCGTGTGGCGACGGCGTGTCCGTTCTGTTACATCATGCTCGACGACGGTGTGAAGGGTGCGGGTGTCGAGGACGATCAGGTGAAGGTCGGCGACATCGCGATCCACTTGCTCGAGGCGATCGAGAACGGTGAGCGTGAACTCGCCAACCCCGGCTCCCCGTTGATCGAAGCAGCCGAGTCCTCGTCGCCGACTCCGGTGGCTGGCGAGTAACTGTTACTCGGCGTTCTGGGTGAAGAACTCGCCGGATCCGCGGCGTTTTTTCTCCCAGATCGACGGGGTTGAGCGCCAGCCGCGGGACCACAGGGCCTCGCGAAGTTCGCGTATCACGTAGTGGGGGCGGTGCTGGACGTCGCGCCACGTGAAGTGCAGCACGATCCACCCTCTCATTTGCAGATAGCGATCGCGCTCGGTCTGTCTGTTGAACTGCTCGAGCATGTCGTACTTGCCCCAGCCGTCGAGTTCACCGGCGACCTTCCACTCGGGCCAACCGAAGTCGATGCGGAACGGACCCTCCTCGATCTGAGTGAGATGTGCGGGAAGTCCGGCGTCGCCGAGCACCTTGTCCATACGTAACTCGAGCACGGAATCGGCAGGTCGATCGCTGTACGGCCATGTCTGCAGAAGAAGACGCATCGGCACGATGCCGTTCCGTCCCTGTTTGGAATGAAGGGCGACCGCGGCTTTCATTCGATGTCGTGTGATGTGGCCTCCGAGAAGCATGCGTTCGACGACCGAACTCAATGCGTGGGGAGCGATAGCTGCCACATCGAGCACCGTGCGCGATGCGCTGGTGACGCGAATGCCCTCTTTGCGAAGCGGAGCCAAGTCTTTGATGTCACGAGGTCGATGGTGCATCACTCCCTCATGGACACGTCCGCCAGACGATCGATCGACGATGACATGCACGGATTCATCCCCGATGGGTGTCCAAGCCCCCCAGAGTTCGGCGGCTGTCGTATGGGAGGCGATTCCTCGATCACCGACTGAAAGAGTTGCCGCGCAAATGTCTTGAAGGCGTGAGGATTGATATCCGAACAACGCCGAAACCCCAGGATGAATCCGGCGCAATTGCTCAGAGTTGTGCATCCTCAGCCAGGCGCTGGGTGAGCCGTTGCATTCGAGGAACTGAGTTCGAGTGACGATCCCGTGTTGTTCGCGGGCGATTTCCGACAGACGGGTGAGGTTCATGCACGAATGTGTGATGACCTACCACCAAGACACCGTGGATCTGGGTGAAAAAAGCACGCGAATCCGGCGACTTTTTCACCCAGAACGCCAAGGGAACGCCGAAAAGTTAGGTGAGGTGGGAGAGGACGAGGGAGCGGAGGGTGTCGATGTTGGCCCCGTTGTGCGTACTCACCCACACCACGTCACCGGGATCCAGCGAACAACCTGCCGCCAACTCCTTCTTGCGGGTCGGCCTCTTCGACGATTTCACCTTGTCGCCCTTGGTCGCCACCACCGTGTGCGGCACCTCGTTCTCGCGCAGCCACTCGAGCATCTGCACGTCGAGTTTGGTGGGTCCGATCTCACCGTCGACCAACACGAAGACCATCACGAGCGGTTCGCGATCGAGCAAGTACCCCTCGATCATTTTCTGCCACCCCTGCTTCACCCGACCCGGTACGGCGGCGTACCCATAACCCGGCAGATCGACCAGCGTTCCGCCCTTGGGAACCGTGAACACGTTGATCAACTGTGTGCGACCCGGCGTGTTCGAGACCCGCGCCAACTGCCGCTGATTGGCGAGTGCGTTGATCAGCGACGATTTGCCGACGTTCGATCGACCGACGAAAGCGACTTCAGCCGGCGAATCGGGAAGATCACGGACGTCGGTTGCCGACTGGACGAACTTGATCTGCATGGGACCGGTCACGACGTCGAGTGTACGAACAGTCAGCGTTCGAAGTTCTCGAAGTAGCGGCTCGGTGTGGGCCCGCGCTGACCGAGATACTTCGAACCGCGTGCACCCTTGCCGTAGGGCTGATCGGCGGGAGTGGTCATCTGCATGAAACTCACCTGACCGATCTTCATGCCGGGATACAACGTGATCGGCAGGCTTGCCACGTTGGCCAACTCGAGCGTCACGTGTCCGTCGAACCCGGCGTCGATGAACCCGGCCGTGGAATGAATGAGCAAACCGAGTCGTCCGAGCGAACTCTTGCCCTCGATGCGCGCGACCAGATCGTCGGGAACGGCGACTCGCTCGAGTGTCGAGCCGAGCACGAACTCACCCGGATGCAACATGAACACGCCGTCGAGTGGGATCTCGACCAGTTCGGTGAGATCGGTCATGTCCTTCTTCACGTCGATCACACCGGCGGTGTGATTGCGGAACACCCGGAACAGGTTCGACACCCGCACGTCGATCGACGACGGCTGGATCATGGTCTCGTCGAGGGGATCGATGACGATGCGGCCGGCCGCCAGGGCCTCACGGAGACTGCGGTCGGACAGGATCACGGGACCAACCGTAGTTCGCCGGCCCTCCCGGCGAGCAGGTGACGGTCGTTCGGACCACCGCTAACCTGGCCCGTTACCGGGACGGTCCGGCTCTGCGGGTGTAGTTCAATGGCAGAACATCAGCTTCCCAAGCTGAGAACGCGGGTTCGATTCCCGTCACCCGCTCGATGATCTCGCGTGAGACGGCTCTCGAACTCGACGCCGCTGATCCGCTGGCCCCGTTTCGCGAGGAGTTCGTGATCCCGGACCCCGAGGTGATCTACCTCGACGGCAACTCGCTCGGCCGCACCCCCAAATCCACTGTGACGCGTCTGAAGCAGGTCGTCGAGCAGGAGTGGGCGGCCGACCTGATCCACAGTTGGGAGCACTGGCTCGATCTGCCGCGACGGGTGGGTGATCGGCTGGGCGCCATCATCGGCAGTCGGCCCGGTGAAGTGGCCGTGCACGACTCGACCACTCTCAACCTCTACCAAGGAGTGCACATCGCACTCGGGTTGCGACCAGATCGTCACGTGGTCGTGGTGCCGGCCGACGAGTTTCCGACCGATCGGTACGTGGTCGAGGGGATCGCCGCCGAGAAGGGACTGACTGTCCGCCACCTGACGCCCGACGTCGATCTCTCCGACGTGGCGGTGGTGGTGCGCAGTGTGATCGACTACCGCACCGCCGAGCGAGCCGACGTGGCGGCCTTCACCACTCACGCGCGCGAGCAGGGTGCTCTCGTTCTCTGGGATCTCTCGCACACGGCCGGAGCGATCGAGTTCGACGTGCACGCGCTCGGTGTCGAACTCGCCGTCGGCTGCACGTACAAGTTCCTGAACGGTGGTCCGGGTGCACCGGCGTTCTCCTTCGTGACGTCGGAGTTGTTGCCTCGGGCACGCCAACCCATTCACGGATGGTTCGCTCAGCGAGATCAGTTCGAGATGGAGCGCGGCTTCGATCCGCACGACGACATCCGCCGACTACTGCTGGGTACCCCGCACGTGCTGAGTCTGGTCGCCGCCGAGGAAGGCATCGCCTTGTCGGCGCGAGCGGGCGTGTCGAACATCGCTGCCAAGGGTCGGGCACTCACTGCGTTCGCGCTCGACGCATGTGATCACTTCGGCCTTACCACTTCCACACCCCGCGATCCCGATCGCCGCGGTTGTCACGTGGCCGTGCACGTTCCCGAGGCCAAGCGGATGCTGAACGAGCTTGCCACGCGCAAGGTCGTGGCCGACATGCGGCCGCCCGACATCTTGCGTCTCGGTTTGAGCCCGCTGACCACCCGCTTCGTCGACGTGTGGGACGGCTTGCGAACTCTCGCCGAGCTGCTCTGATGTCTCGAGCCCGCCGATGATTCCGTACGACGACGAGTTACGGGAACGAATCGCTCGCAACCTCGCCGCGCACGAACGCCGCGCCCATGATCTCGAGGGCCTTCGCCATGCGGCAGTGGCCATCGTTCTCGTCGACAGTGAGCCGAACGATCACGAGGATCCCTTTCCGGTGGCCGACGATCAGATGAAGAACGTTCCCGGAGACGTCGACTGTCTCGACGGTCGGATGTGCAACGTGGCCGGGGGAGCGGCATTCCTGTTGTGTCGTCGGGCAGCGAAGATGAATCGACACGCCGGTCAATGGGCTCTTCCGGGCGGTCGTCTCGACGCGGGTGAGACGGTCGTCGACGCCGCACTACGCGAGCTCGACGAGGAATTGGGACTTCGACTCGGATCGGAACAGATCCTCGGTTTCTTGGACGACTATCCGACGCGATCCGGCTTCGTGATGACACCAGTGGTCCTCTGGGCCGGACCCGATGCGACGATCACTCCCGATCCGAACGAAGTGGCCCAGGCGTATCGCATCGGTCTCCACGAACTCTGCCGTCCCGATTCTCCGCGCTTCGTGCGGATTCCCGAGAGCGATCGCCCGGTCATCCAACTTCCGCTGAGCCGGGACCTTATTCATGCACCCACGGGTGCAGTTCTCGCCCAGTTGCGCTGGGTGGGTGTGGAAGGCCGAATCAATGAGCGGGTCGACCATTTCGAACAGCCGGTTTTCGCCTGGAAATAGGCTTGACCGCCCGACTGCGGTGTTGTTGACTTCCCGGCTCGAGGGTTTGCCTGCCTCGAGGGGGAATCGTGAAGCGTTTTCTTGCGTTGGTGACGTCGGTGTCAATGGCCGTTGCGGCATGTGGGGGAGGTGACTCTTCCTCGGGTGACGACGACGAATCCGGCGCCAGCCCCACATCCGTCGAAAGCACCGAGGTCGAACCCGACCGAGAAGGCGTCATTTCCGACAAGCAGGACGTGCGCGACGCCGTTGTCCGGATCGTGGCGGAGGGCAGCTTCCGCGACCCTGATTTCGGCGAGCAGAGCTTCTCGGGATCGGGCTCCGGATTCCTCATCTCCGCCGACGGTTTGATCGTCACCAACCAGCACGTCGTCGAAGGCGCAGGGAGCCTCGACGTCTTCTTGGAAGGCGACGACCGCCCGAAGAACGCCAAGATTCTCGGCGTCTCGGAGTGCAACGACTTGGCGGTCCTCGATCTGGAGGGCGACGGCTACCCCTATTTGGAGTGGTTCACCGACGAACCGGAACCGGGAGTCGACGCATGGGCAGCCGGTTTCCCACTCGGCGACCCTGAGTACTCGCTGACACGCGGGAGCATCGTCAAGGCTCAGGCGTCCGGCGACACCGGCTGGGCGTCCATCGAATACGCACTCGAACACGATGCGAACACGCAACCGGGTAATTCGGGCGGACCCCTCGTATCGGAGGACGGCCGTGTGATCGGCGTCGTGTACGCGGGCGGCGACATCGGGGGTTATGGAACGAATCAGTTCTTCGCAATTCCCGGAGAGATCGCCCGACGTGTCGCGGACATTCTCGCCACTGGTGTCGATCAGGATTCGATCGGGGTGAACGGCTTCATCGTCTCGTACGAGGACGTGGAAGGTCTGTGGGTCTCCGGTGTACGTGCCGGTAGCCCGGCGAGTGATCTCGGATTGAAGGAAGGGGACATCATCACCGAGATCGGCGGTCGGGCCGTCGTCACCGACAGCGATCTCGACGCCGACGGCTATCCGACGAAAGCCGGCTACTGCGACGTCCTACGCACCCAGGGAACCGATCGGGCGATCGCAGTGACGGTCTTGCGTTATGACACCGGTGAGATCCTCACGGGAGAACTCAACAACGAAAATCGGCCGTTGGAGATCGAGGCGACCATTGCGGGAGCGATCACCGAGGGTGAAGTGACGGGTGGTTACTACGACTACGAAGTGATCGAGGACGACACGGGTGCGATGCAAGTTGAAGTTCCGACGGCATGGACCGATCGTGAAGGTTTCTCGTGGGAGTTCCTCGGCGTCGATTATCCGCGTGTCGACGTGTCGTACGATCTCGAGGGTTACTATCAGACGTGGAACACTTCGGGGCTGACCGTGATTGCGGCTCCCGGTCTCGACGAATCGAATTTTGCGAGCACACTCGAATTCTTCGATGCTTCATCAGCGTGCACGTATCTGACGACCGAAAATTTCGACAACGGTGATTTGTTCGGCATCTACGACGTGTACTCCGATTGCGGCGGAGTGACGGGTTCGTTCTACGTGGTGAGTGCCTTCTATGACGCCTTCTACGACGCCATGGTGATCGTCCTCGCTTTCGCCGTCGACGAGATCGACCTCGAGGTCGTCGACCGGGCTCTCGGATCCGTCTATCTCCCCTGAGGTCTCACGGTTCGTTCGATGATTCGGTTCGCGTGGCGACGAACACCCGCCAGGCGAGCCAGATCATCACGAACTGGAGCGGTAGTCGCCCGTACGACACGAGTTGTTCGCTGAACGGCCGGTCGCGCCAGTCCCAGGTCATGTAGAGGTTGGCGGGATAGACGGCGACGAACAACGCAATGGCTGCCAGTGCACCGATGCGGCGGGTTCGCTGCACGATGATCAGCGGTCCGACGATCAGTTCGGCCACGCCGCTCAGGTAGGTCCAGAAACGTTCCGACGGTGGAAGCCAGGGTGGGACGATGTCGTCGAAGAACTGCGGATTCACGAAGTGCATCACGCCCGCGATCGTGATGAAGGTCCCCATCGCCATCGCGACTCGATTCCACCGGTTCGCGACCATGGGTTCACCCTAATGGGGGTACTCTCGGCTGATGAGCGCCGAGTCGACGATGCACCTGGTCGGACCGACCGACGTCATCCGGCCGATGCTGCGTGGCGTGTTCCATCGCGTCGCCGTCGTCGTTGCGATTCCCGCCTTCGTGGTGCTGATCGTCATGGCCCCGACCGCTGGCGCCCGGGTCGCCAGCGCGATCTATGCACTCGGCATCCTGGCCATGCTCGGTGTGTCGGCCGTGTACCACTCCGGCTGGCTGAGCGAGCGCGCGACACGCACCTTCAAGCGCATCGATCATTCGACGATCCTTCTCGCGGTGACCGGTAGCTACACCGCGGTGGCGGTGGGGGCCCTCGAAGGACGAAGCCGTGTCACCTTGCTCGTCTTCGTCTGGACGGCGGCCGTCGTGGGGATGATCATCCGCATGCGCTGGTTGCACGGACCGCGTGTTGTCTCGGCGACCGTGTATCTGGTTGTGGGTTGGAGTGCCCTCATCGAGATCGCGGCCTTGGTGCGATCTCTCGATGCCGTCGACACCGTTCTGCTCGTGGTCGGTGGCGGCCTGTACACGATCGGTGCGGTGATCTACTCGGCGAAGTGGCCGAACCCCTTCCCGCGAGTGCTCGGTTTCCACGAGGTGTTCCACGCCCTCGTCGTCGGGGCCGTGGTCGTTCACTATGTGTTGGTGGCGCGTCTCGTCATTCCGACGTGAGCGAGGCGACCGCCACCGGATCGGCGAAGCCCTTGAGCATCCGTCGTCCGGCCGGCTCGAGGTCGAACCCTGACTTTTCCGCCAATTCGGCAGTTACGAGAATCTCACCAGGAACGGCTTGATCGACCAGACGTGACGCCAGGTTGACGACCGACCCGAAATAGTCGCCGACCTTGGCCAGCGCCGGACCGTAGGCCATTCCGCCTCGGGGTGTGAGCGCAGGATCGGTGCTGAACTCGCGTAGGAGCGCGCGGCCGATGCGGCAGCCCTGTTCGGGATCGACGGCCACGAACATGAGCTCGTCGCCGATGAACTTGACGAGTCGCCCGCCGAGGGTCGACACGGTGTCGGTGGCGAGAGCTTCGAACTTGGCGACCAGGGCCGAGAGATCGTTCGCCGACATCGACACCGATCGTGTGGTGAATCCGACGAGATCGACGAATCCGACCGCCATCGGCGGCATGGGATCGTCCGGTGAGGCGAGCGACCACGCGAGACGGGAGCGTTCGACCGACGCGTCGAGGTGTTGGCGCAACATCATGGCCATCACCGACGAGAGACCGTTGGCGAGACCTTGGGCTTCGATCGTCGACCTCATGAGATCGGCCGCCGATGCACCGGTCCGCTGGAGAGGCTGTTCGACGTCGTCGCGGAACAACGTGTTGGCGGCTTCCGCCACCCGACTCATCGACGAGCCGACCACGCGAACGAAGGCCAGAAGTTCGGGAGCCGAGAACAGGTCGTGCGCGGCTCGCAGAAGTTGGAAGGCCGCCAGGTCGTTCTCGACGAAACGCGCATCGTCGGGTTCGAAGCGGCCCAGGCCAGCGGCAACTGCGGTGTCGAGAACGAGGGTCAGATCGACACCGCTGCGCTCCGCCACCTGACGAGCCGTGAGGGCGTTCTTGATCCCACCGACGAAATTTTCGTACAGCGTCGGGTAGTCCTCGGACGACAGCACGGCGACGAGGTCGTCTTCGGGCACACGTCGGTCGAGGAACCACTCGAGCATCGCTCGGCGCTCGACGTGATCGCTCGCCGTCGGATCGAACAGACCCAATGCCTCGAATCGGGAGAGGTCGTGCGCCACGAGCCGAGAGTAATCGACGGAGTCAGTAGCGTTTCCGGGGTGAACTCGACCGATGCGACCGTCCAGTACGAGGTGGTCGATGGCGTGGCGACCATCACGCTCAACCGTCCCGAGGTGCGCAATGCCTTCGGAGCCGGAATGGGTGAGGCATTGGCCGATGCGTACCGACGGGCCGACCGCGACGACGGGGTTCGAGCGGTCGTCGTCACGGGCGCTCCGCCGGCTTTCTGCGCCGGAGCCGATCTCTCGACGGGAGGCGACACGTTCCGTCCGCGCGAAAAGGATGATTTCAGCGCATCGGGTGTGGCCATGCGCGCCTGGGACGTGCGCAAGCCGGTCATCGCAGCGGTCAACGGACACGCCATCGGGATCGGCTTCACCCTCACTTTGCAGTGCGACGTCCGCATCTTCGCCCGCGACGCGAAGTACGGCATCGTGCAAGTACGTCGCGGCATGATGGGCGACGGCATGTCGCATTGGACCTTGCCACGTGTCGCCGGTTTCGCCAACGCCGCCGACATCCTTCTCACCGGTCGTACCTTCGACGGTGACGAAGCGCTACGGATGGGAGTGTGCAGTCGAGTCGTCGACAACGACATGGTTCTCGTCACTGCCACCGACATCGCCCGTGACATCGCTGTCAACGTGTCCCCGGCCTCCGCGGCGGCCAGCAAGCGCGCGTTGTGGAGCACGTGGTCGTCGACGGCCGATGACATCGAGCGTCTCGAGACCGAGTTGCACCACGTCTTGATGCGACTCCCCGACGCTCGAGAAGGCGTCGAGTCGTTCCTCGAACGTCGGCCTCCGCGCTGGACCACACGCGTCACCGATCTTCCGAAATGACGTTCGTCGAGCGCACGCGGAAATCCGACCCCCTACGTTGAGTCTCGTCCGACCGACGAAGGAGGCGAATCACATGGCTGCAGTGATGAACAGGATCCACGAGGAGCACCGCGAGATGCTCCCTCACGTGAAGGCGATGCGGACCACGGCCGAACTCATCGGCCACACCCCGCATTCGGTCGTGGTGGCTCGTTGCCAGGAGGCGCTGCAGTTCTTGGAGCATCACGTGCTCCCACATGCGCGGGCCGAGGAACAGTTCATGTATCCCGTGATCGATCGGCTGGAGAGTGCTCGCCTCGGTTCGGCGTTGATGCGCTGGGATCACGCCGAGATCGAACGGCTCACCGATCAGCTGCACACGTCGTGGCAGAAGATGATGTCGGATCGACTCCTGACCGCCGACGTCGAACGTCACGTTCGGGAGATTCTTCTGGCCCTGCACTCCCTCCTGGTTCTGCACTTCGCCAAGGAGGACGACGTTCTGGTGCCGCTCCTCGAGGCGTCGATCAGCCAGGAGGAAGCCGATGCCCTCGAGCACGACATGATCGTGCTCGAGCGTCGCTTGGTCTGACCAGGAGTCACGCCGGGTCGCCGGTGGGGAGCCAAAGGGTCGGAGTTAGTCTCTGACCTGGTGTTGTCGCCCCGCCGAGCCCTCCTCCCGTGCGTCGGGTCCGTCCCCGGACGGGGGTTCGTGGCCATGGCTGTGGCCGTCGTCTCCACGGTGCTCGTCGCCGGTCCGGTGCGGGCCGAAGAAACGGTCTCCGACGGGACGCGCACACTCACCGTTTCGAAGACGGTCGATCTCTCCGGAGACGGCGACACCGTGGTGGTCACCGGTTCTGGCTTCGACGAGACCAAGGGGATCTACGTCGGTCTCTGCGTGATCACCTCTCCCGACGAGCAACCCTCTCCGTGCGGTGGGGGCATCGATCGCGAAGGCTCGACCGGATCATCGGAGTGGATCTCGTCCAACCCGCCGTCGTACGCCGTCGGTCTGCCGATTCCCTACGAGTCCGGTGGATCGTTCTCGGTCGAACTCGTGGTGAGCCCGACCATCAACGAGGTCGTCGACTGTCGCAATGTCGCGTGTGCGATCGTCACCAAGAACGACCACACCATCATCAGTGACCGTTCGCAGGACCTCGTCATCCCGGTCACGTTCACCGGAGTCGCACCATCGACCACCGTTGCTGCCCAGACCCCACCCTCCGAGCCGTCGGAGACGGCACCGGAGATCACCGTCGCCGCCGACGTTTCCGATCTGGCCGCCGCCGCAACCGGTGAGACCGACGACGGAAGCGGCGCCGCAACGGTCGTGTTCGTGGTGGTGATCCTCGTCGTTCTGGCTGGCGCGGGTGTTCTCTTTCTGCGTCGCCCCCGAACGAATGAGCGATGAAACTTTCACGCACTCTTCTGGTGGCCGCCGCAATGGTCGCGACCGCCGTGATCGGCGCGTGTTCGTCGTCCGACACCGAACCCACCGACGGTGAGCGCATCGTGACCATGACCGCCGGCCTCACCGAGGCGGTGTTCGCACTCGGCTTCGGTGATCGAGTGGTGGCCCGTGATCTCGGGAGCACCCTTGTCGACGCCGCCGACCTTCCCATCGTCACCACCACCCACGACGTGAACGCCGAGGCTCTGCTCGCCGTACGGCCGACACTCGTGCTCGTCGACGAGGACACCGGACCCGAAGCCGCCCTCGATCAGGTGCGGGCCACGGGTGTTCGCGTCGAAGTGATCGAGAACGCCACGCGGGTCGAGCAGATCGTGCCGCGTCTCGAGCGTGTCGCCGAGATCCTCGGCACGCCCGAACGGGCCGCCCGTCTCGCCGAGGTGATCGAAGGCGAACTCGCCGAGGTCGCCGGTGACGACACGTTGGCCACGCCACCGCGGGTTGCCTTTCTCTACGTGCGCGGTCCGGCCGGCGTCTATCTGCTCGGCGGACCCGGATCCGGACCCGACTCGATCATCGCCGCTGCGGGCGGAATCGACGCGGGAACCGACATCGGTCTCGATCTTCCGTTCACTCCGCTCACGCCCGAAGCACTCGTCGAGGCAGCACCCGACATCTTGTTCGTCACCACCACCGGACTCGACTCGGTCGACGGGATCGACGGACTTCTGGAGTTGACCGGTGTGCAGCAGACTCCGGCCGGCAAGGCCCGGCGAGTGATGACGGCCGAAGACGGATTGCTGTTCAGTTTCGGACCCCGAACACCCGATCTCGTGGTCGGTCTGCGCGCCGAGATGGTCGCGCAGATGGCGAAAGTCGCCGCATGAGCTCGGCGCGTGATCGCAGTGCAGCATTCGACGCCCGTCTCGTGGGCGGCGTTCTCGTGGCTCTTCTGATCACGACCGTGTTCGTGTCGGCGGTGGTCGGTGCGTATCAGGTTTCGGTTGGCGACGTCTTCGGTGCCATCCTTCGTCGGGTCGGCGTCATGTCCGGCGTGGCCGACGATCCCGTCGCCGACGAGTTGATCTGGTTCATTCGTCTGCCCCGCATCGTCCTCGGTGTGTTGGTCGGTGCGTGTCTCGCCATGGCGGGTGCCGTGATGCAAGGAGCCTTCGCCAATCCGTTGTCGGAGCCCGGCATCGTCGGCGTGTCGTCGGGTGCCATGGCCGGTGCCGCGCTGCAGATCGTCACCGGGTTCGCGCCGTTCGGGATCTGGACTCTTCCAGTGGCGGCGTTCCTCGGCGGATTGATCGCGGTAGCGATCGTGTACGCCACCGCTCGCCACGACGGTCGCACCGAGACGATCACTCTCATCCTCATGGGTGTGGCCCTCAACGCGCTCGCCGGGGCGATCATCGGTCTGCTCGCCTTCGTGGCCGATGACGCGTCGTTGCGTTCGCTCACGTCGTGGACGC
This sequence comes from Actinomycetota bacterium, assembly GCA_039800005.1. GTDB lineage: Bacteria > Actinomycetota > Acidimicrobiia > Acidimicrobiales > Ilumatobacteraceae > Casp-actino8. The sequence goes on from JBDLRN010000111.1 coordinate 28,830, forward strand.
TCGGCTCCTTGGCTCAATCGACGTGGGAGAAGGTGTGGATCGTCGCGCCCGCCGCGTTACTCGGCATGGTCGGCGCGTTCTCGTTGCGTCGCACTCTCGACCTGCTGTCGCTCGGTGATCGAGCGGCGCGCCACGTGGGAGTCGACGTCGAGAAGGCGCGCGTTCGTGTTCTCGTCGTGGTCGCGATTCTCGCCGCGTCGGCCGTGGCTGTGTCGGGCATCGTTCTCTTCGTGGGGCTCCTGGTTCCGCATGTGGTGCGGCTCTTCGTCGGTCCGACGCACAAGAACCTCTTGCCGTTGTCGATCCTCTTCGGGTCGGTGGTCGTCACCCTCGCCGACGTGCTGGCGCGCAACATCGTCGAACCAGCCGAGTTGCCGCTCGGTGTTCTCACGTCGTTCCTGGGTGCGCCGGTGTTCATCTGGCAATTGCGCCGTCTGCGATCGCGTCATGGCGGGTGGGCGTGAATCGACTCACTGCGAAAGGTGCATCACTCGAACGAGACGGAACCGTTCTGTGCTGCGACGTCGACCTGTCGTTCGAACCAGGGAACCTGGTCTCGATCGTCGGCCCCAACGGCGCCGGCAAGTCGAGTCTTCTCGCGCTGTTGGCCGGTGATCTCGAACCAGCCGACGGTTCGGTCGATCTCGACGGGGTTCGGCTCTCGGCCATCCCACCCATCGAGTTGGCACGTCGCCGAGCGGTGCTCTCGCAGTCGAACTCGGTCGCCTTTCCGTTCACGGTCGCCGAGGTCGTGACCATGGGTCGCTTCGCCCGGAACGCCGAGTCGAGTGCGGCCACCGATCAGCGCGTCGTGGCCGAATCGATGGTGGCGACCGACGTCGCCCATCTGGCCCGTCGGCGTATCACCACCTTGTCGGGTGGTGAGGCCGCCCGCGTCGCGCTGGCGCGCGTGCTCGCCCAGGACACACCGATCATCCTGCTCGACGAGCCCACCGCGTCGCTCGACATCAAGCACCAGGAGATGGTGTTCGGTCTGCTGCGGGCCAAGGCGGCCGGTGGTTCGCTCGTGATCATGGTGGTGCACGACCTGGAAGCTGCGGCGGCCATCTCCGACCGTCTGATCCTCATGAACGCCGGCCGGGTCGTGGCCGACGGCCATCCCGACGCCGTGCTGTCGTCGGAGTTGTTGAGTGACGTATACGACTATCCCCTGAGTGTGAAGCGTGATGCAGCCAATGGTTCACTGGAGATCCGCCCCCGTCGGAATCCCCCGACCGGCTGATGAAGAGGAGGTTCTCGATGAACCGTGTCACTCGTCGTGCATTGTCCGTTTCGGCCGCTCTCGTTCTCGCCGCTTCGTGCGGAGGGTCCGAGAAATCCTCCGATTCCTCCGGCGGCGCCACGGTGTTGACCGGGGCTCCCACGACCGAGCCGGCCGTGACCGAGACTCCCACCACGACGGCGGCACCGACCACCACGACCGAGGCCCCGGAGGGTCCGACCGTCGAGATCGTGGGTGGGGTCACCGATTTTCCGGCCGACGCCGAAACGATCGTCACGGTGACGGGGACCGGATTCACCGATCTCGCCCTCGGGAATCGTCCGCCGCTCGACGGCATCGCCACCGGTGTGTACATCGTCGTCGGAACGTTCGACGAGGTGTGGCAGCCGTCGGCCGGTGCCGGAGCCGGAAGTCGTCGTACCGATGCGATGAATCAGATGTGGGCCATGCCGGTGGAGTCGCGTGAGGTGCTCGACCCCGAGGAGTTGCTGCCCAACATTTTCGTGCTCGATGCCGACGGAAACTTCACGGTCGACATTCCCGTGAAGAAGCCCGAAGGTGAGGGTACCTACGCCATCGCGGTGTACCCGGCGAGCGGTGCCATCAACGCCGAACACGAGTTCTTGATTCCGATCACGTTCTCCTGATCGACGGGTCCGTCGGGGCGGTGTCGATCAGAGTGTCGCCAGGTAGTCGTTGAGCTGGTGGCCGACCAGTTCGGCGGCGTCGTCGGACGGGTGGTCGGTGTAGCTGTAGAGGCGCACACCGTTCACGATGTGATCACACGCATCGCTGTCGCAGAACACGTCGGTCGGATCGAACATCGTCACCGAGCCACCGAACTCGGCCGCAATTCGTTCGAGCATCGCCCGGTATTCGGCGGTGTCGGCCAAGAAGTCGGCGCGTGACACCGCGCAGGCCTCGTTGTCGGTGACGAGCAGCGAGTTCAAGAAGCCGATCGTCGAACGTCGCTCCGAGCAGTCTTCGGGTGCGGCGAGAGCCGGGTTGTCGACGTAGAGCACAACCTTCTTGCCGCCGTCGACGAGCCGTCGAGTCGTTTCGCGCAGGGCCGACTCGACCTTGCCGTAGAGCGGGCTGTCAGGCAGCCAGTCGAAGTTCGTCTCGACTGGCGATTCGAACATCGCGCGCACGGCTCCCTGCAGAACGACGACGTCGATGCGCGGGTCGGCGATCATGGCCTCGACCGCCGGAACGATGAGCGGTTGAAATCGTTCGTGGGCGGGATCGTCGGAGATCAACGGAACGGCCGCGCCGAGACCGCGCGTGCCGCCCAGGATCGTCCAGTACGCATCGTCGACCGACGTGCGCATGAAGCCACCGATGAGTGTCGAGGCCTTGCTGTCGCCGATCAGCGCATACGTTGCCGAACCGCGGACGTCGACGCGGCAGTCGGCGAAGAGCTCCTGAATCTCGGGTGACAGACCACAGCCGGGGAGGGAGATCACATCGATGTCGCGCACCTCACCCGGGTCGATGGCGATGTTGATCTCGTTGAAGCCACGTCCGCTCAGACCGTTTTGCGCGTGGGTGAACACGCCGAGCAGGCCCATCGCGGCAACGGTTGTCACGAGGCCGGTCACGACCGTTCGACGACGACGATGGAAGCGCAACGGCTTCTCGACCAGCCGATACGTGAGATACGAGAACAGCACGGCGAGGATCACTGCACCCACACGGACTCCGGCGGCGGGCACGCCACTGGTCATGATGCGCGCGTACACCAACAGCGGCCAGTGCCACAGGTACAGCGGATAGGAGATGAGACCGATGCCGATCATGAGTCGACGTGACAGAACCTGTCGTCCCCACCAGTTGTTCGGGCCACTGGCGATCAGAAGCGCGGCCCCGACGGTGGGCGGAATGGCGTTCCAGCCGGGAAAGGCGCTGTCGCCGTCGAGGGCGAACATGGGGACGACCACGAGAATCATGCCGAGTGACGCGGCGAGATGGGCAGGACGCGACCCGAGACGCTCGTGCACCGGGCCGTCTCGAAACGCCACGACGGCGAGCAGTGCACCGATCAGCAGCTCCCAGAAGCGACTGAGGGGGGAGTAGTAGCCGCCCACCGAGTCGAGGCTCGCCAGTCCGATGACGAACGAGACTGCGATCAACACGATCGTCGACACCACGACGTTCGAACCGATTCGTCGTCCGAAGCGGAACATGGCCCACAACAGGAGCGGCCAGACGATGTAGAACTGCTCTTCGATCCCGAGCGACCAGAGGTGGACGAGTGGCTTCACTTCCGACGCAGTGTCGAAGTAGCCGGATTCGTTCCAGAGCAGCAGGTTCGACACGAAGAAGGCACCGCCGGCGACGTGTTTGCCGAGCTGTTCGAACTCCTTGTCGAAGAGCGTCACCCAGCCGAGCGCGTACGTGGTGGCCAACACCACGGCGAGAGCGGGGAAGATGCGCCTCACTCGGCGGTCGTAGAAGCCGCGGAGGGAGAAGGTGCCCGTGGTGAGTCCGCTCAGGATGTTGGTGGTGATGAGGTAGCCCGAGATCACGAAGAAGACGTCGACACCCACGTAACCACCGGGGACCAACCACGGAAAGGCGTGAAAGACGACGACCGAGCCCACTGCGATGGCGCGCAGACCGTCGATGTCGGGTCGATACACGTGGTCGGTGACGGGTTTCGCCGAGGTTTCCACCACCCTTCGACTCTGCCACACGGTCGAGTGCCTAGCCTGACCACGTGACGCGTTCGTTCTCTCCGACGTGCCCCGATCCGGTGACGTTCGCCGTGATGCGGCAGGAATGGCGCGATCTCGCCTACGTGCACTGGCGGTACGACCCGGCGGTGGTGCAAGCACTTCTTCCGCACGAACTCACGGTCGACACCTTCGACGGATCGGCCTGGGTCGGGTTGATCCCGTTCTCGATGCGCGACATCGGCTTGCCTCACGGTCCGTCGGTTCCGTATCTCGGTTCGTTTCCCGAGATCAACGTGCGGACCTACGTGATTCGTGACGGTCGACCCGGTGTGTGGTTCTTCTCGCTCGACGTGAATCGGTTCCTGCCAGCCGTGGTCGCGCGTCTCACGTATCGATTGCCCTACTGCTGGGGCCGAGCCAGTCATGAGGTGACCGAAGGAATGTGGACCACGCGAGTGCGTCGTCGGTGGCCACACGCAGTCGACCCGATCGAGATCGTGATCCGTCCCGGTGAGACGATCGAGCCTGACGATCTCGACCACTTCCTCACCGCTCGTTGGGGCCTGTACTCCCGATCTGGCCGTGGTGTGCGTTATGCACCGGTCGATCACGAACCGTGGCCGTTGCGACGAGCCGAGTTGGTTCGGGCCGACGCGGGCCTGATCGAGGCGGCTGGCTTACCGACACCGTCCGGTGAACCCCACGTGAGGTGTTCCCCGGGTGTGGCCGTTCGGATCGGTCGACCACGAAGCGTGCGGTGAGTTCACCCGAAGTTCATCGCTCGAAATATGTCTCAATGAATGTTGATACATATCCTCGGGCCTGTGGATCCTCACCGGCGAGCGTCGAGATTCGCCGCCCTCGGGGACGTGTCGCGTCTGTCGATCGTCGACGCCCTTCTCGTCGGCGACCGCTCGCCGGGTGAGTTGGCCGAGATCATCGGATGTGATTCGAACCTGCTGGCCCATCATCTTCGGATCCTCGAGGACGCCGAGCTGATCCGACGCGTGAAGTCACAAGGCGATGGTCGGCGGCGATACGTGCAACTCGTACCGGCGGCCCTCGACGGACTTCTACCGACCATTCCCTCCACGACGAAGCGCCGGGCTTTGTTCGTGTGTACTCGTAACTCTGCTCGCAGCCAGTTGGCGGCCGCACTGTGGAAGTCGAGCGGCGCCGGACCGGCCGAGTCGGCCGGCACACACCCGGCCGATCGAGTCCATCCGGGTGCGGTGGCCGCCGCCTGTCGCATCGGACTCGACATCGCGTCCAATGTGCCGAAACACCTCGACGACGTCGATACCGACGCCGAACTCGTGATCACCGTCTGCGACGAGGCGCGCGAAGAGATCGAGGCCCCGGACGAGTGGATCCACTGGTCGATTCCTGATCCCGTGAAGACCGGCCGTGCCGCCAGTTTCGACACGACGGTCCGCGAATTGGCCCGCCGCATCGAATCGTTGAACCGAACCCAGGAGACGAGAACATGAGCACACGAATCGGCGTCAACGGCTTCGGTCGGATGGGACGACTGGCGGTCCGAGCCATGCGTGGAAATCCGAACCTGGAACTGGTGCACGTCAACGAGATCAAGGGAGGCGTCGAAGCCGCCGCTCACCTTCTCGAATTCGACACGGTGCACGGGCGTTACGCGGGCGAGGTGAGCGTCGACGGTTCAGCGATGATCATCGACGGTCGGCGAGTCGGCTTCACCGAACACGCGCGTCCCGACCAGATCCCGTGGTCCGACCTCGGGGTCGAGGTCGTGATCGAGTCGTCCGGGAAGTTCAAGACGGTTCCTGATCTCCGGCCGCATCTCGACAACGGGGCTCGTGCGGTCGTGGTGGCGTGTCCGGTGAAGGACCCGAGCGTGCTCAACGTGGTCATGGGCTGCAACGACCATCTGTACGACTCGTCGATTCATCCGATCGTCACTGCCGCGTCCTGCACCACGAACTCGTTGGCGCCCGTGGTCAAGGTCTTGCACGAGAGCATCGGGATCGAGCGGGGAGCCATCACCACCATCCATGACGTGACCAACACTCAGGTGATCGTCGATGCACCCCACAAAGATCTTCGACGAGCTCGATCGGCGCTGAACTCACTCGTGCCCACCACGACCGGATCGGCCACTGCGATCACCATGATCTATCCCGAACTCACGGGGAAGTTGAACGGCATGGCGGTGCGCGTTCCACTTCTGAACGCGTCGCTCACCGACTGCGTGTTCACGATGAAGCGTGATGTGACCGTCGACGAGGTCAACGGACTGTTGCGAGCGGCCGCCGACGGACCACTGGCCGGCATCCTCGGTTTCGAGACTCGACCGTTGGTGTCGGCCGACTTCGTGAACGACCCGCGGTCGGGCATCGTCGACGGACCTTCCACCATGGTGATCGACGGACGTCTGGTGAAGGTGCTCGTGTGGTACGACAACGAGTTCGGGTACGCCCATCGCATGGTCGAACTGGTCGACATGGTTGCCGGAGCGATGCGGGTGTGAAACTGCGCAACTACGTCCTCGTGACGGCGGGCTATTGGGTGTTCACTCTCACCGACGGCGCGCTTCGCATGTTGGTGCTTCTGCACTTCAACGATCTCGGCTATTCGGCGGTGGCCATCGCCTTCTTGTTCCTGGCCTACGAGTTCATGGGTATTCTCACGAATCTGTTGGGCGGCTGGGTAGGTGCCCGCAAGGGTCTGAACCGAACCCTCGTCGGGGGTCTCGTGTTGCAGATGGTCGCCCTGGCCGCCCTCACCTTGGAGAACCCCTCGTGGGAACGATGGCTGTCGGTCGTCTTCGTCATGGCCATGCAGGCGTTGTCGGGGGTGGCCAAGGATCTCACCAAGATGAGTTCGAAGAGCGCGGTGAAGACGGTCGCTGGTGACGGATCGCTCTTTCGGATGGTCGCCCTTCTCACCGGATCGAAGAATGCGTTGAAGGGTGTGGGCTTCTTCCTCGGTTCGGCCTTGTTGTCGTGGCTCGGTTACGACGGAGCGTTGTGGAGCATGGTGGTGGCTCTCGGAGCCACCGTCGTGCTCCTCGTCGTATTGCTGAACGAGGACATCGGCAAGTCGAAGCGCAAGCCCAGGCTGACATCGCTTCTGTCGAAGTCGGACGCGATCAACAAACTGTCGTTCGCTCGTTTTTTCTTGTTCGGCTCTCGCGACATCTGGTTCGTGGTGGCCGTCCCCGTGTTCCTCGCTGAGCAGTTGGATTGGTCGCACGAGGGTGTGGGCGGTTTCCTGGCCGCATGGGTGATCGGCTACGGCATCGTCCAGTCGTCTGCGCCCAAACTCCTCACCACGGGTGGTCGTATCGTCGACGAGAGTCGGGCGACGCGATCGTGGGCCCTCGTCCTGGCCGTCGTGTGCACGGCGATCGCCGTTCCGGTGACGATCGAATGGGGAGTGACGCCGGCGGTCGTGGGTGGATTGATCGTGTTCGGCATCGTGTTCGCGGTGAACTCGTCGCTCCACTCGTTTCTCGTTCTCGCCTTCGCCGACGATGACAACGTCGCGCTCGACGTGGGGTTCTACTACTCGGCAAATGCGGCGGGACGGCTGGTCGGAACTCTGCTGAGCGGCGCGCTGTATGTGTGGGGTGGTCTGCCACTCGCCCTCTGGGGATCGGTCGCCTTCGTGGTGGCCACCTGGTTGGCGGCCCGTCGACTACCACCCGTCCCCGCAGGCACTGCGGTCTCATTGGCCGATGTCGACGCCGGTGACTGACCGTCGTCGATATCGAGTGCCGATCAGCGCAGGACCATGACCTGATTCGACATGGCCGACTCCGGGCTCGAACCCACGGCGTTCACTGCCCGCACGGTGAAGGTGTAGGCGACGCCACCCTTCAGGCCCTTCACGGTCGCACCGGTCGCCGAACCGCTCACCGTCACGCTGGTGACTCGTGTGCCGTTCGAGTACGCGGTGACGACGTGGGAGGTGAGAGCCGATCCACCGTCGTTCGAGCGAGTCCACGACACGCTGGCCGAGCGCTTGCCGGCCTTGGCGCTCACGTTGGTGGGTGCGGCAGGGGCCGTGACTTCGACCGGGACAGTGGTGGTCGTACCGGTGAAGAGCAGACGATTGGGTGTGCCGGTTCCGGCGTTCTTCACGATGCTCGACGTGGCGGCTCCGAGGAGTCGACTGGTCACGTCGGTGGGCGTGGACGAGGACGACGTCGACAGGATCAGCGCCGCAGCACCAGCCACGTGCGGCGACGCCATCGAGGTTCCCGAGATCGTGTTGGTGCCACCGTTCGACCAGGCGGCAGTGATGGCGACGCCGGGTGCGAACACGTCGACGCATGATCCGAAGTTGGAGAACGACGCGCGAGTGTCGGTGGAGTCGGTGGCCGCAACGGTTATCGCGGCTCCCACTCGAGCTGGCGACGAGGTGCATGCATCGACGTTGCTGTTGCCAGCGGCGACCACCACGGTCACGCCGTCGGCGATGACGGCTTGCACGGCGGCATCGACACTCGAACTTGCTCCACCACCGAGGCTCATGTTGGCCACGGCCGGCGTTCCGGCCACATGGTGAGCGGCGATCCAGTCGAGACCGGCGATCACGCCGGACCAACTTCCCGAACCGTTGCAGTCGAGGACACGCACCGGCACCAGGTTCACGGTCTTGGCGACTCCGAACACGGTTCCCCCGATGGTGCCGGCCACATGCGTACCGTGACCGTTGCAGTCGTTCGTTCCCTGACCGTCGGCGATCGACGAGTAGCCCGCGACGACTCGACCCGTGAACTCGCCGTGGCTGGCGAGGATTCCGGTGTCGACGACGTAGGCGGTCACGGCGTTCGGACCGGCGGTGTACGAGTAGGTCGACGACAGGGGAAGCGAACGCTGGTCGATGCGGTCGAGACCCCAGGTTGCGCCGTCTTGCGTGGTGCTGAGTCGCACGACGGCATCGGGTTCGACGCCGGCGACACGAGGGTTGCGACGGAGGGCCTCGATCTGTTGGGGCGTTCCGTGGACGACCGCACCGGGAAAGACGTTCTCGAACACTCGACCGACGCTCAGACCCGACTGGCGGAGCAACGCCACCTCACTGCGGGGGTCGACCGAGTCGGCGAAGCGGACGATGTGAGGACCGGCAGCCGTGGCCGAGACGGCCGGACGGGTCGACGCTCCGGCGGTACCGAACGAACCGGCTACCAGGGCGGTGGCGGCGATCGAGGCGGTGGCGAGCAGACGGAAAGGGCGGTTCATGCTCGGGTGATCGCCGGGAGGTGAGAGTTGTTACCGAGGCCGGCGGAATTCTCAAGGTTTGGGCACTCGTTTTGGGTTGTCGGGAAACTCCCGGCCGGTCGAAGCTCGGAAGACGTCCTGGGTCAATGCGACGGCCTCGTCGTCGGAGAGCCCGGCGTACTCCCGAAAGAGACCGACACCGAGAGCGACGACCGTCACCCGCCGGGCAGCGAGCAAGGCAGCATCGGGCGGCAGCCCGAGAATTCGCTCCATGCGCTCACTCGCCGTCTTGATGAGCAACTCGTCCCGAAGTGCCAAGACTTCGTCCCGATGGTTCAACTGCATGTAGTTCAAGACTTGAAAGGCGATTCCCACGTCGCGACGAATACCGAAGTCGGCGAAGAAGAGGTCGCCTGATTCGATGATGTCGCTGAACACCTTTTTGAAGACCGCGCCATAGAGGCCACCCTTGCCGCCGAACCACTCGATGATCAGCCGAGGGCCGTGACCCGATTCGCGAGCGACGTCGCGAAGGGTCACGTCCTTGGGGCTGTGCGTTTCGAGAAGTCGAAGAGTGGCATCGAGAACGTTCCTCATGCCCTCGTTGCGAGGGGTGGGGAGAGATCGTCGTTGGGCCACGGGTCAGGTCATTCGCTTCGAAGTCGCCTCACTCTAGAGCGGCACCTCACCAGGCCACTCAGACCGATTCCGAGGAAGAGCGTCCACAAGGCGATGACGGTGGTGGTCGACTCGTTCGATCCGGTGACCGGCAACTGAAGTGGAAGCGTTGAGACGTCGATGCCGAGCCAGAGGGTCACCGGATCGCCGTTGGCGGCGGTCATCTCCAGACGCAAACGGTGTGGGCCGGCCGGAACGCTACGCGGGATGTCGAAGGTCGCATCCAAGAGTCCGGCGGCATCGACCTTGGCCTCGCCGAGGCTGGTGGGTGTCGAGAACAGCGTGGCGACCGTCGATGTGTTCGGCTTCAATCCGGTCAGGTCGATGGCCAAGGTCGATCCCGGGGTCACCGACAGCGTGCGTGGGGTGTTGAGTTGCGGCGATCCGAGGGTTAGTGCGAAGTCGACCGGTCCGATCGTCCCGCGAATGGTGTTGTCGTTGCTCCACGACATGCTCGGCTCGACGACGCGGCCTCCCACGTAGGCGAGCGACCCACCGGTGGGAATCGTCGGCGGTGTCGACGGGTTCACGACCGGTGTGGTTGGTGTCGTCGGCGGTGTGGGCGTCGAGGGCGTGAACGGAGCCGGGTTGGGCTGCGGGTTGTTCTGTTGAGGAGCGACGCAGGGATCGGTCGCGTGGTGCGACAGGAGGAACGGCCGACCCTCACCGTCGCAGATGCCCCACACGTTCTGACTGGTGGTCGGATCCTCCCAACCGTCGACGATCGCCCAACTGGAGTTGTCGAAGAAGTCGAACGACTTCATGTCGGTCGCCGAAGTGGCGGTGATGTTGGGCTGGGTCCCGCCTTGATCACTCAGTCCACCGATCGGATCCAGTCCGTCGATTCCTGCGAGTCCGGCTTCCCAGAAAGAGGTGGAGATCATGGTCGATTCACCCCGGCCCACGAGACCGCCGATGATGTTGACACCCGAAATCGACATACTCGAGTAAGAGTTCGAGACGACGAGACCATCGCCGTCGGCATCAGCACTTTCATGCCAACCAACCAGACCACCGGTGTCGACACCTGTTGCGGTGATGGAACCGATGGCGTACGAGTCTCGAATGTCCGTATCGTCGATCCAGCCGCCGATTCCACCGATGTCGTCGACACCGGTGATAGTGCCATCGAAGTACGAGCGTTCGATGATGGTCGTCGCGTACGGACAGGCGACGACTCCACCGAGATAGCTACTGGTGGGTGCGTTGATCGTTCCTGTGAAGGACGAATCGGAGACAACTGTGCCGTTGTCGGTCTCGCCGGCGATTCCACCGTGGCAGCCACCGTCATCGACCGGGATCGAGATGGTCCCCGAGCCGTGCACGTTGTCGATCATCGTGTTCGATGCCAATCGGACGAGGCCTGACGATGCGTAGTCACCGGTCACCGTTGCCGAAAACGAGAGATCCTTGATCGTGGCATTGTTCGTATAGGCGAGGAATGCGGTTCGGCCTCCGGAGATCTGCAATCCGGTGATCGAGTGACCGTCTCCGTCGTATGTTCCAGTGAACGGCGTGCCCGACGACGCCGGCCCCTCCCAGAGAGCGTTCCAGGAGATGTCGGCCGTCTGGCGATAGTCGGAATCAAGACTGCAGAGCCCTTGGCGGAAGACTTCGAGATCATCGGCATCGCTGATGAGGTAGGCCCCATTGCTTGACGACAGGAGGCAATTGTCGACGGTGATGCGAGCACTCACCACTGTTGCGTTGGCATCGGTCGCCGTGACGACGATCCAGGGAGTGACGAGGGTTGATGTAGGTGTACCTCCGATGGCCCCGGTCGACGACGAGAAGGTGACCCCTGCTGGCAGTGGACCGGTTAATTCGGTGGCAACTCGCATGACGATCGGTGTAGTGAGACCGGACGGGGTGATGACGGGCGAGGACGCGATCGGAACGTTCGCGACGAGCGACAGATCACCACTCGCAGTGAGCGACGAGCCAGATGCGACGTATTCGACCGCTCCGGCATCGCATGTGGATCCGGCTCGGGACACCCCTTGCTGGTCGTTGGCCGAACAGTGGGCCGAGGGAATGGCATCAATGGCCGTGCTTCCGGCACCGATCGAGTAGGTAGGCGTAGGTCCGCCCCACGGGGCGAGTATGCCGAGCTGCAACGAAGCCGATGTCACCACGGCTTGTTGGTTGTCCAGGCAATCGCTGCTTGTCGACACGTTTGCAACGGGTTGACCTTCGTTTACTGCACACAGAGTGCCGGTGGTGGAGAACAGTGGGGTGTTGGCGATCAGATTGCTTGTGAGGGCGACCTTATAGGTGGCATTTCCACCGTTGGTTCCAATGTTGTCTACGAAGGTCGAGTTCCGCGCGTTCAGCGTTGCGAACGAACCATTCAGCGCTCCGCCTTCGCGTGAGGCATGGTTTTCGACGAAAGTACTCGTTGACACATCTGCTGTGTTCCCTCCGATGGCGATGGCTCCACCATCGATGGCACTGTTCTTGAAAAACGTACTGCTGGTGACGTTCAGTGTTCCGCTCCCCCCACCGAAGAGCGCGATGGCACCGCCGTGGTGGCGTGCTCGATTGCCAACGAACAACGAGTCGGTCACAGTGAGAATTGCATTGGTGTGGACCTGGATCCCGGCTCCGTTGTCGAACTCCCCGGTGGTTCGCCCGTTGCGGAACTGCAGATTGGAGATTGCAACCGTGCTGCCCGCAACCGAGATGTTCATGACTCGAGTCGTGCCGCCGCCGTCGAGAATCGACAGGTGAACCCCGTCGCCGGTGAAGGTCAGGGACTTCGTGACATCGACGGTGTTCCCGATCGAGTACGTGCCAGGGCAGATACGGATCGTGTCCCCCGACACCGCGGCGGTGATCGCCGCCTGGATCGGCGTGTGGTCGGAGCCGACGAATCCGGGATTCGAGCATGTTCCCCCACCAGCTCCCGTCGGAGTACCTGAGGTGGCCACGAACCAGGTCTCGGGGCCCACGGCATGAGCCAGGGGGGTCGGGCCCAGGACGAGGGCCGAGGCCACCAGGGCCAGTGCCAAGGAAAGCCCACGAAGAGGGGTGAGTGATCGAAGCATGACCGACCTTTCTGAGTTGCCAACGCGAAGAACCGTCGGTTACTCAGAGTAATCATGGGTTACTCGCGAAGCAAGGCCAGCCCGGACTGATCATTCGGCCCAAGTGAGACCGGTCGCTCGGCTCTCAGGCCGATTTCAGAGCCACTTGTTCCGTCGGAACAGCCGGTGCAGGGACAGGGTGATCCCCGCCATCAAGCCGACCACGACGAAATAACCCCACTCGCTCCGCAGCTCGGGCATGTTTTCGAAGTTCATGCCGTAGACCCCGGCGATCATGGTGGGAACAGCCGCCATTCCGGCCCAGGCCGAGATCTTGCGCATGTCCTCGTTCTGCTTGACGGTGATCAGGGCCAAGTTGGCCTGGAGGGCTGCGTCCATGATGCGGTCGAGTGCTTCGACCTGGTCGAGAACGCGCAGGAGGTGATCACGGACGTCGGAGAAGTCGAACCGAAAGCCACTGTCCACGTGAGCCACGGATCCGGACGCGAGTTCCGTGAGGGGCTCGAGCATCGGAGCCACTGCCCGTCGGAACTCGATGAGCTCTCGCTTCACCGCGTACAACTCTTGCGGAACTGCTGGGACGTCGTCGTCGAACACTGAATCCTCGATCGCCCGGACATCGCGTGCGATCCGATCGCCGACGTCGATGTACTGGTCGACGAGACGGTCGATGATTTCGTGGACGACAGCCGTCGGCCCTTTGGCCAATCTTTCTGGTCGCGACTGGAGGTCGGCTCGAATGGTTGCAAGAGGCATCGCTGCACCATGGCGTACCGACACGATCGACGAGTCGGTGACGAAGAGACAGAGGTCGCCGATGTTCAGCGGTCGGCCCGGTCCGACGTAGGCGACGGTTCTCACGACGATGAACGTGTGCTCGGCGAATTGGTCGATCTTGGGTCGTTGATGGGTGGTGACGGCGTCTTCGAGCGCGAAGTCGTTGAATCGGAAATGCTCCACCTTGTCGAGCAACTCGCGGCGTGATGGATCGAGCAAGCCGGTCCAACGAAAGGAGCCGCCTCCAGCCGGCCTCGACGTGTCCAGTCGAATCCCATCGAGGTACGTTGCGTCGTCGACGATCATGCCCGCCACCGTACTGAAACGTCGCGACCCGTCGAGCAGATGAAACCGATCACTCGTTGGACCTTGTTGGGTTTCCGTACCCCAACTGATCTGAGGAACTGAACGGAACGTTTCGAGAGCCGTTACACGTTTCGACGTAGACGTCGGCTGATGACACCGGCAAGGAGTAGCGACATGGCGAGCGGGACCAGCGACACGTCAGTTCCCGTCACGGGAAGTGTCAATGGCGCCACCGAAATCACCTGGCGGACCCCTGTGCCACTGAGCGGCGCGTACAGCACCAGGGAGTGCGACCCGACCGTGATTCCGGAAGGCATCGAACCGGTGATGGTGACCGAGCCTGTCGCATCGGCCGTTCCGGATCCGATCAGTTGTGGTGTGGAATTCACCCACAGGTGAACGATCTCACCCGGTGTGAATCCGCCGTAGGTGACCGTGATCGGCTCACCTGGGCTCATGGTTGTGCCCGTCGAGCCAGCCAAGGGTGTCGATTCGGGCACCGTCGGCAAGGCCCGGATTGCGTCGGGTTCGGGGGCAGGTGGTGTCGACGATGGCGGCGTGGTGGTCGAGGGCACGACGACTGGTGCGTAGATCGGAGGGTCGGGACACAACGGCGGTCCGCATGTTCCGACGGTGCCCCAGCCGCCGACGCCGTCGACGGAGATGGGACTGCCGTTCCAGTCGGATCCCGCGATGGACGTGACGGTGATGGTGGTGGAATTCACGCGCGTGTAGGTGGCAAGAGCGTTACCGAACTTCACGCCCCCGGTGGCTGGCACCCCGATGAAACCTTCTCCGGAAAGCGTGGCTGGCAGTGAACCGACGACGTTCGAACCTTGGGGAGGATCCCAGGTCCACATGGCGACTCGGTCGGCCTCGGCGATTCCTCCGGCGTCGGCGAAAGCTCCACCCAGGTACACGTGCGTACCGTCGACGACGATTGCCATCACATCGACGAAGTAACTCTGTAGCCCATTGCTAGTAGAGCTGTACCGAAGTGGTATCCATTCGTTCACACCTCCGTCCCATACACCGATTCCGTTCAGAGAGTTGTCGGCGCCATCGACGTACTTTCGGAAGTCGCCACCGGCATAGATCAAGTCACGATCACTGTCGACCGCGATCGATCGCACGAGATCCGGCCAATTTTCACCCAAACCCGATCCGAGCGCACTCCAAGCACTGGTGGACGAGTTCCATACGGCGATTCGGGCGGTACCGGGCACTGGCGCTCCGTTCGCATTCGCGGCGTAATCGAACAAGCCGCCCACGACGAGGGTGTCGTCGTCTTTGGGTGCGATGGCGCGAACGGAAGCATTCGTTCCTCCGCCGAGTGCACTCCACTGATTTCCGTTCCAGACGGCGACCTTGCTGGTTCCGGCGACTCCGCCGGCGCTCGTGAAGTTACCTCCCACCACCAACTTGTCGTTCGACCAACGCGCTAGTGAATACGCCCGCGCATTCAGACCAGTCCCAAGTGCACTCGCGGTGACTTCCGACAAGAGAGCGATGCTGTTGGCCGGGACGGCTGCGCTCGCAGTGACGGAAGCGAAGCTGCCGCTGATGGCAATCGAGTTGTTCCACGGGACAACGTCTCCCTCCTCAAGGCCACCACTGTCCACGGAAGCACGTAGAACCCACGATGAACCGTTCCATTCATAAACGTGGTCGGGGGCGTCACCGACGTTCGAATACACAGCGGCGACGAGAGTGTCGTCATCGAGAGCGGCCACTGAGAAGACCTCTCCCGGGTCGAATCCGGACCCGAGTGCACTCCACGTACTTCCGTTCCAGACGGCGATGGCACTCGTGCTGGGGACGCCACCCATCCCTCGGAACTCTCCGCCGACGACGATCCGGTTGGTGCCCCACTTGGCGATCGACCAGACGGTGGTCCACACGCCGGTGTTGTCGGCCCCCGTGCCGAGTGCCGAGAACGACCCCAACGCACCATCGGGAGCGGAGAGAGGGACGATGTCACGGCCCGAGCCATGGGCGGAGCCCGTGCTCCATCCGATGAGACCAACGACAGCCGCGATAAGAGTCGCAAGCCTCATGAAGCGGCCATGTGCTCGAGTGATGGCCAGAAACGATTTCACTCGCGCAACCTACTGGATTGCTCGGACCCCACAGGAGTGATCATCCAGTTCGATTGGTCGCGTCAGTGCCCGCGAGGGGTGGGGACGAGAGTGCTGGTGATGCGTCTGACTCTCTGATCGAGAGCCGCTGATCTCTCAGAGATTGGCGATGCTGATCATGATCTGCACCTGCATGGCGATCATCGCCAACGCGAAGACCAGACCGCCGGTGATGACGAGTTTCAATCGACTGTCGAACGCCTCCATCCGGTGTTCGAGCATGTCGATCCGGATGTTGAGACGTCGTTCGACCTCGGCCATTTGATCGACACGGACGACGTCGCCCCATCCGCTCGGCGGCAGGTGTTCCATGAGGGTGCTGGCCATGGTGTCTCCGAGAACCTTCTGCAGCCCGAGGTGAGATCTGCCCCTTCAGGGGGCGGAGCGAAAGTCTCCAGTCCTCGTGAAGCAGGGCCATTGGAGCTACCGCATTCTCTCGCCATGTGCGGACATGTTTCCAGCCCTAGACCTGTTCGACGAGACCACAGTCCCAATGTGTACAGGATACACAGAAAATGTGTATCCTGTACACATGACCTCTCTTCTTCCTGTCTCTGCCGTGTTGCGCCGATCTGCCGGGTTGCTCCTTCTTGTTGGGGCAGTTGGCTTGTTGGTGTCGACTGCGGGCATCGTGCGTGCCGAAGTGACGTGGGGTACTTCGGAGCCGGCGTCGTTCGCGTCGGGTGTCCAGAACGCCACCCCCGACGCGGTCTTTTATTCGGTGTCGTGTGAGTCGGCGGGCAACTGCACAGCCGCCGGACAATTCAGGAATGCGGCCGGTGGTTATGAGGCGTTCACGCAGACGTCGACGGGTGGTGTGTGGGGGACTGCGTTGCCGGCGTCGTTCGCATCGGGTGAGCAGTACACCCAAGTAAACGCGTATTTCAATTCAGTGTCGTGTGAGTCGGCGGGCAACTGCACAGCCGCCGGACAATTCAGGAATGCGGCCGGTGGTTATGAGGCTTTCACGCAGACGTCGACGGGTGGTGTGTGGGCGACTGCGTTGCCGGCGTCGTTCGCATCTGGTGTCCAGAACGCCGCTCGCTACGCGGTCTTCAACTCGGTGTCGTGTGGGTCGGCGGGGAATTGCACTGCGGCCGGGTACTTCAGGAATGCGGCCGGTGTTTACGAGGCGTTCACGCAGACGTCGACGTTTGGCGTGTGGGCGACTGCGTTGCCGGCGTCGTTCGCAACTGGTGTCCAGAACGCCACACCCAACGCGGCCCTTTATTCGGTGTCGTGTGAGTCGGTAGGGAATTGCACCGCGGCCGGGTACTTCAGGAATGCGGCCGGTGGTACTGAGGCGTTCACGCAGACGTCGACGGGTGGCGTGTGGGCGACTGCGTTGCCGGCGTCGTTCGCAACTGGTGTCCAGGACGCCTCCCCCGACGCGGCCTTCAACTCGGTGTCGTGTGGGTCGGCGGGGAATTGCACCGCGGCCGGGTACTTCAGGAATGCGGCCGGTGGTCGTGAGGCGTTCACGCAGACGTCGACGGGTGGTGTGTGGGCGACTGCGTTGCCGGCGTCGTTCGCGTCGGGTGTCCAGAACGCCACCCCCGACGCGGTTCTTACTTCGGTGTCGTGTTGGTCGGCGGGGAACTGCACAGCCGCCGGACGGTTCAAGATTGCGGCCGGTGGTCGTGAGGCGTTCACGCAGACGTCGACGGGTGGTGTGTGGGCGACTGCGTTGCCGGCGTCGTTCGGATCGGGTGTCCAGAACGCCACCCCCGACGCGGGCTTTTATTCGGTGTCGTGTGGGTCGGCGGGGAATTGCACTGCCGCCGGGTACTTCTGGAATGCGGCCGGTGGTGTCGAGGCGTTCACCCAAACCGCAACATCGCCGGTTGCGCCGACGACCACGGTTGCTCCCACGACGACGGTTGCTCCGATTTGGACGGTTGCTCCGACGACGACGGTTGCTCCGACAACGACGTTGGCTCCACTGACTGAGTCGGTTGTCGTGGGGTTGCCGGTGGCCACTACCCCACTGGTCGTCGATGATTCATTGTCAGCAGGCTCGGAAGTGACGGTCACTGTGGGCGGTTTTGCGCCAGGTGAGTTCGTGCAGCTGATCGTGGCGTCGACACCTCGAGTGATTGGCTCGGGTTACGCCGATCCTCAAGGTGTCGCGACGTTGACGGGGACCATTCCGGCCGATCTCGCACCGGGGAGTCACACCCTCGCCGTGTTCGCACCGGGTAGAGGAGTGGGTTTCAAGCAGGCGATCACGGTTTCTCGCTTGTCGTTGCCCGTGACCGGCAGCGATCAGGGCGGAATTCTGGTCGTGGCGTTGTTGATGATCTGCGTTGGTGCGATCGTCGTTGTTCGTCGGCGGGGTCTGGTCGCCTGACCCGGTGGTGTCGGGGGTTGGCACCCGGCTGTTACTTGCGTTTCTTCGCCTTCGGGGTGCCCCATCCCAAAGCTGTCTGAACCGTTTCGCCGGTCTGACTCATGTAACCGATGTACGCGAGAACATCTTGTTTCTGCTGTTCGGTCATGTCGTTCACTTCGGCGAACGTGTTCATTGCTTGGAAGATCAAGGTTCCGATCAAAATCAGATTGACCCTGGTGCGATCGTGCACATCGGGGTTGGCTGATTGTTGTCCGGCAACTGATTCAAGAAGCATCTTCTGACTCGGTTGAAACCGCTCAGGGCTAACGCCGCAACCCAACAAGTACGCGATCGTTCTCATTCGCGCCTGTGCGAGTTTCTGGACGTCGCTCGTGCCTTCGAGGACCAGTTTGAGTCGAGTGACCTCTCCGTCATTGGTGCTCAGGAAGACGCCGAGAAATGCGGCTTCGATCGCTTGGCACAGCAATTCTTCTCGGGACCCGAAATAGCGCACCACATAATCGGGATGAACGCCAGCTTTCTCGCAGATTTGCGCGACCGTCACTTCACGGGGGACGTTCTCGACGAGCAATTGGACGGCGGCATTCAACATACGCACGGTGGCCTCGGCCTGGCTGAGCCTGGGTCTCTTCGTCCCGCCAGAGGTTGGCTTCTTCTTGGGTGACGGCGCCATGCGGCGATTGTACGGCCGAGGCGCCGAGCAGGTTCGGTTCCAATCACGCCGAACTAGCCTGACGGCAACGCCCCTTTAGCTCAGTCGGTAGAGCAGCGGACTTTTAATCCGTGGGTCCAGGGTTCGAGCCCCTGAGGGGGCACTTCGGTCAGCGGCTCCGCGGACCGGCCGACGAACGTGAACCTGGTCGGCCGGACGAGCGACGGCCCGAGTGTTGACCCGACCGTTCACTGTTGCGTGACGACGGCTGACCCGATCGGCCCGAGGGACGTCCGCCGGGTCGCCGAGCCGCTGGGGTCGGTGTGGGGGCGGCCGGGCGTTTCACGAATCGCTTGGCAACGGGGGCACCCGCCAACTCCTCGATCAGTTCGTGACCGGGCTCCACGTTGGTGAAAGTGGGTCGAATACCTGCCTTGCGAACCAGATCGTCGACGTCCTTGCGCTGTTCGGGCATCACGAGGGTGACGACCGTTCCATCCGATCCGGCGCGCGCCGTGCGTCCGGAGCGATGCAGGAACGCCTTGTGCTCGGCCGGCGGATCGACGTGCACGACGAGTTCGACACCGTCGACGTGAATGCCACGAGCGGCGATGTCGGTGGCCACCATCACGGTGACTTCACCGGAACTGAACGACTCGAGATTCTTGGTGCGCACGCTCTGCGACAGATTGCCGTGCAGATCGACGGCCGGAATGCCCGCGGTCGACAACTGCTGAGCGAGCCGCTTGGCCATGTGCTTGGTACGGGTGAACAGAAGAACCCGGTCGGGACCACTCGCCAGCGCCTTCACGATGCTCGGCTTGTCGTCTCGCGACACGCGGAACACGTGATGGTCCATCTTGGGAACCGGCGACTCCGCCGAATCGACCGAGTGGCTGACCGGGTCGTGCAGATAACGATCGATGAGCACGTTCACACCGTTGTCGAGGG
>JBDLRN010000112.1:0-7644 GCA_039800005.1 Actinomycetota bacterium
GCGACACACGTCCAGCCGGCCTCGGCCATGTGCGACATGAGCGGAACGCCTTGGGTGCGGTTGTCTCCGATCGACCATCCGCCGCCGTGGATCTGCACGAGCACCGGCGTGCGACCCGGTACGTCGGGTCGGCGCCACACGTCGAGGGTGTTGTGCACACCATGAGGGCCGTAGGAGATGGCCCTCGTCTCGCGCGAGGTGTACGAGCGGTGGAGCAGGGGCCACGGCGCACGGTTGACACGGGGAGCCACTCCGGCAACCGACGCACTGATAGTTTCGCCGAGTTCACTACCCACCGTCGACGGAAGTTCGGCTCCGGTCCGACGAGCCCGACGGTACTGCTCGACCGACGCGGCGAGACCGGCCGCGCCGATCGCCGCAACGGAGAGCCGGGCGAGTCCGCGCGTCCGGAGCACGAGGCGTCCGGCGACCAGCACGTGCACGGCGGCGAGAGGAAGCGGAGCCTCGGACGCGAGCAGGCCGTTCAGGAAGAGGGGCATCGACCGTCGACCACCCCGTCGCGACAACGGGCGCCAGCCGTTCTGGACGGTGATGGCGGTGGCGAGCAAGGTCGTGATCGCAGGCGCGATTCCGCCACGACGGGAGCGAACGATCGACCTGGTCACGGCCATGAGATTACGGGGAAGCGGTCATTAGGCTGACCGACGATGAGCGAAGCGCTGACCCTCGCCGGGGAATTCGAGTCACCGACCCGTGAAGAGTGGTTGCGTGCGGTCCACGGAGTGATCCTGAAGTCATCTCCCGACGCATCCCCCGACGAATTCCAGACGGCCTTCGACAAGCAGTTGGTCACGCGAACCGAGGACGGGATCGCGATCCAGCCGTTGTACACGTCCGCCGACGTCGCAGGTGCGAACGGTCTGCCCGGTGAGGCACCCTTCGTGCGCTCGGCCCACGCCGAACCGCGACCCTGGGAGATTCGCCAGCGCGTGTGGTCGAACGTCGCCGATTCGAGCGCAGTCGCCGAACTGGAATCCGGGGCCACCGGTCTGCTCGTCGAGACCGACGCGAACGTCGACGTCGATGCCCTCGATCGCGTTCTCGCCGGTGTGTTTCTCGAACTCGCGCCGGTGTCGCTGGCGTCGCCGACCTCCGACCCCGGACTCTCGGCGGCTGAGGCTCTGCTCGAACTCTGGGAACGTCGGGGCACGCCCGTCGTCGATCGACGCGGTTCGCTCGGTGTCGATCCGCTGGGCGCCTGGTTGCGCACCGGTGGCGCGGTCGATCTGGTGAACACCTTCGATCGCGCGGCCGCCTTGGTGGCTCGCGCCCATGCATCGGCACCGGCGGCGCGCGTGATCACGGTCGACGGCACGGTGTGGCACGACGCGGGCGCGACGTCGACACAGGAACTGGCGTGGACGATCGCCGCCGGAGCCGCCGTCGTGCGTTCGCTCGTGCGCGACGGCTTGTCGCTCGACGTGGCCATGCGCAGTCTCGAATTCCGCTTCGCGGCCACCGCCGATCAGTTCACGACCATCGCAACTCTGCGGGCGGCCCGTCGACTCTGGGCGCGGGTGGCCGAGGTGGCCGGCGCATCGGTCGACAGTGCGGCCATGTGTCAGCACGCCGACGCGTCGCGCGTCATGCTCACCCGCTACGACACCTACGTGAACACTCTGCGTTCGACCGTCGCGTGCTTCTCGGCCGGTGTCGGTGGTGCCGATGCCGTGAGCGTCTGGCCGCACGACGCGCTGCTCGCCACAGGAGGCTCGCGTCACGGTCGACGTCTGGCCCGCAACACCCAGTCGATCCTGCAAGCCGAGTCGAACATGTGGCGGGTCATCGATCCGGCGGGTGGTTCGTGGTACGTCGAGTCCCTCACCGAGGAACTGGCCACAGCAGCATGGAACGAACTGCAGGCGGTGGAGGCCGAGGGCGGCATCGTCGAGGCCGTCACCGCCGGCCACGTGCACGACGCGCTCGGCGCGAATCTCGCTGCGCGTCGACAGGCCATCGCCACCCGGCGGCGTCCGCTCACGGGTCTGAGCGAGTTTCCCAACATCGCCGAGGACGCGCCATCGGCGCCGTCGACGTCGGATGTGGTCGCCGGTCCGCTCTTCGAGCCGCTCCGACTGCACCGGCTCGCCGACGACTTCGAGACTCAGCGCGGCCGAGCCGACGCTCACACCGCGCGCACCGGACGTCGTCCGAGCGTGTTCCTCGCCACGCTCGGCACGCCCGCCGAGCACACGGCGCGACTCACCTTCGCCAAGAACCTCTTCGAAGTGGCCGGCATCGAGACGGTGGCCGGAGAGCTGAGCGAGTTCTCGGCGTCGGCCACGACCGTGGTCTGCGTGTGCTCGTCCGATCCGATCTACAAAGAGCGCGCTGCCGACGCGGTGGCCGCGTTGAAGGCGGCCGGTGCGACGCGGGTGTATCTCGCCGGGCGACGACTCGACGTCGCCGGTGTCGACGAAGAAGCGGGCATGGGCAGTGACGTCCTCGACGTACTGACGCGGGCCCTCGATCATCTGGGGGTCGAGTGATGTCGGTTCCGAATCTGTCGAAGGTCGAATTGGGACAGCCGAGTTCGACCGGCGATCGTGCGACGTGGTCGTCGCGTGTGAAGTCGGCCACGGGTCACGACTCGAGTGAGTTGGTGTGGAACACACCCGAAGGCATCGCCGTGCCGCCGCTCTACACGGCCGACGACGTGGTCGGTCTCGACTTCCTGAACACGTATCCGGGTCTGAAGCCGTTCCTACGCGGTCCGTACTCGACGATGTACGTGAACCAGCCGTGGACGATCCGCCAATACGCCGGCTTCTCCACCGCCGAGGAGTCGAACGCGTTCTACCGACGCAATCTCGCCGCCGGTCAGAAGGGTCTCTCGGTCGCCTTCGACTTGGCGACGCATCGCGGGTACGACAGCGATCACCCGCGGGTGACCGGCGACGTGGGCATGGCCGGCGTGGCCATCGACTCGATCCTCGACATGCGCCAGTTGTTCGACGGCATCCCGCTCGACCAGATGAGCGTGTCGATGACCATGAACGGTGCGGTGCTGCCCGTTCTCGCGCTCTACATCCTCGCCGCCGAGGAACAAGGTGTGGCGCCCAAGCAGCTCACCGGCACGATTCAGAACGACGTGCTGAAAGAGTTCATGGTCCGCAACACCTACATCTATCCGCCCGAACCTTCGATGCGGATCATCTCCGACATCTTCGCCTTCACGTCGCAGGAGATGCCGAAGTTCAACTCGATCTCGATCTCCGGCTACCACATGCAAGAAGCCGGGGCGACGGCCGATCTCGAACTCGGATACACGCTCGCCGACGGCGTCGAGTATCTGCGCGCCGGCACCGGGGCCGGTCTCGACATCGACGCCTTCGCTCCGCGCCTCTCGTTCTTCTGGGCCATCGGCATGAACTTCGCCATGGAAGTGGCCAAGATGCGCGCCGCTCGACTCCTGTGGGCCAAGTTGGTCAAGCAGATGGGTGCCAAGAGCGACAAGTCTCTGTCACTGCGTACGCACAGCCAGACGTCGGGTTGGTCGCTCACCGCCCAGGACGTGTTCAACAACGTGGTCCGCACGTGCGTCGAGGCCATGGCCGCCACTCAGGGTCACACGCAGTCGTTGCACACCAACGCACTCGACGAAGCACTTGCTCTGCCCACCGACTTCAGCGCGCGAATCGCTCGCAACACGCAGCTCTTCCTGCAACAGGAGTCGGGCACCACGCGGGTGATCGACCCGTGGGGCGGCTCGTACTACATCGAGAAGCTCACCCACGACGTGGCGAAAGCGGCCTGGGCCCACATCCAGGAGATCGAGGAAGCGGGCGGCATGACCGCCGCCATCGAGGCCGGCATCCCCAAGATGCGCATCGAAGAAGCGGCCGCCCGTACGCAGGCGCGGATCGACTCGGGCCGTCAGCCGGTCATCGGCGTGAACATGTTCCGCCCCGACGAGCACGAGTCGATCGAGGTGCTGAAGGTCGACAACTCGTCGGTGCGCGCCCAACAGTTGGCCAAGTTGCAGAAGTTGCGCGCCGAGCGCGATCAGAGTGCGGTCGACACCGCGTTGGCTCGTCTCACCGAGGCGGCCGCCCGGTCGGTCGACGGCCGACGCGATCCGGGTCTCGGCGAGAACTTCCTGAAGTTGGCGGTCGACGCGGCGCGAGCGCACGCCACCGTGGGCGAGATCAGCGACGCGATCGAGAAGGTGTTCGGGCGCCACACCGCGGCGATCCGTACCATTCAGGGTGTGTACCGCAGCGAAATCGGCGAGGCCCCCAACGTGAAGTTGGCCCGTGAGATGGTGCAGTCGTTCACCGACAAGCAGGGCCGTCGCCCGCGCATCATGGTGGCCAAAATGGGCCAGGACGGGCACGACCGCGGCCAGAAGGTGATCGCCACCGCGTTCGCCGACCTCGGCTTCGACGTCGACGTGGGTCCGTTGTTCCAGACGCCGCGCGAGGTCGCGTTGCAGGCCGTCGAAGCCGACGTGCACATCGTCGGTGCATCGTCGCTCGCCGCTGGCCATCTCACGCTCGTGCCCGAACTTCGCGCCGAACTCGAGAAGCTGGGTCGCGGCGACATCATGATCGTGGTGGGTGGCGTGATCCCGCCGCAGGACTTCGACGAGTTGTTGGCGGCTGGTGCGTCGGCCATCTTCCCACCGGGCACGGTGATCGCCGATGCGGTCATCGACCTGATGGGGGAACTCGAGCGACGTCTCGCCTGATCGGCGAGCCTGATCGTCATGGCGCACGCGATCGACCTCGACGCCTACGAGGCGGGCGTGCTCGCCGGTGATCGCACCTTCCTCGGTCGAGCCATCACTCTCGTCGAATCGAAGCGCGCCGACCATCAGGAATTGGCTCAGCAACTCCTCGTGCGCTTGTTGCCGCACACGGGCCGCAGCCATCGAGTCGGCATCACCGGTGTGCCGGGAGTGGGCAAATCGACCTTCATCGACGCACTCGGTACGCATCTCACCACCACTGATCATCGCGTGGCCGTGCTCGCCGTCGATCCGTCGTCGACCCGCACGGGTGGCAGCATCCTCGGCGACAAGACGCGTATGGCCCGACTCTCGGTCGACGAGCGAGCGTTCATCCGTCCGTCGCCGAGTGCAGGAACACTCGGGGGAGTGGCCGCGGCGACGCGCGAAGCGATGGTGATCGTCGAAGCGGCCGGCTACGACGTGGTGCTCGTCGAGACGGTGGGTGTGGGTCAGTCGGAGACCGCGGTGGCCAACATGACCGACTGCTTCCTCGTGCTGATGCTCGCCCGCACCGGCGATTCGTTGCAGGGCATCAAGAAGGGTGTGCTCGAGTTGGCCGACGTGCTGTCGGTGAACAAGGCCGACGGGTCGCACGTCACCGAGGCCAAGGCCGCGGCGCGTGAACTTGCCACAGCCCTCGAGTTGCTGCATCCACCCGGAGCGTCGTGGATCCCGCCGGTGCTCACCTGTAGTGCGCTCACCGGTGACGGCATCGCCGAGCTGTGGTCGCAGATCGAGCAGCACCGAGCAGCCATGGAGAAGTCCGGGGACTTCGCCCGCCGTCGCGTGCGCCAGCAGATCGACTGGATGTGGTCGACGGTCGAGGAACGTCTCGTCGAGGACTTCCGTCAGCGCACCGACGTTCGCGGCGAAGCGACCCGGCTCGAATCGATGCTGGCCGAGGGAACGATCACGCCCACGGCGGCCGCTCGACGTCTGCTCGGGCTGAGCTGACAAACGTCACCCCTGGTCAGCGACGTCTTTCAAGATTTCGGGAGATTTTCCGAACCCTGTAACACTTCGGGCGTCGCGACGATCACTGTTCAGGTTCGCCAGTGGGCGGACCCCGAACAGAGGAGACAATCCATGAATCGCTTGATCGTTCGAGCTCTCAACCGCCTCTCGGTACCGACTCCTGACCAGGATCGTGATCAGGGTGGCGTGGCCGCCGAATACGGCGTGCTTCTGGCCGGCATCGTCGGTGTCGTCGCCATCGCCGCCGCCGCTCTCGGTGGCCGTATCGGCGGGCTCTTCGACTCGATCCTTCCCTAGTCGATGCGACGATCCAGAACGACGGACGACGGGGTGGCGGCAGTCGAGTTCGCGCTCGTCCTGCCCCTCCTCGTCGTTCTGTTGTTCGTGATCGTGAACGGTGGCATGGTGTTCCTCGATCAGCTGCACCTGCAATCGGCGGCTCGTGATGCGGCTCGCATCGCATCGGTCGAACCCCAGCAGGCGTGTTCGACCGCTCTCGCCGAGTTGGCGGGTAACGACGTCGGGACGACGTCGTGCGAACTGGTGCAGGACTGCACGCAAGGAACGGCCGAAGTGCGGTTGGTGGCCAGTCAGGTCGTGTCCCTTCCCGTGATCGGCGACAGGACGGTGAATCTCGATGCGTCGTCGACGTTCGTCTGCGCACCGTGATTCGGCCGACCGCGGATCGGTCGCGGTGATCGTGGCGGCGGCCTTCGTTCCCTTGACGATGGCCCTCGCGGTCGTCGCCGACGGTGGACGCGTGTGGATGGAGAAGCAGAAGTTGCAGAACGAAGTCGAGGCGTCGGCACTGGCCGTCGCCCAGGCCCAGGCTCTCAGCGGCACGTCGTGCTCGGCCACGGCTCTCGCCCTCGTCGACGGAACACCCACGTGTTCCACGAGCGCGACGGCCAACGGAGCGGTGGCCACGGTCGAGGCGAACGAGTCGGTCGGCCTGACTTTCGCCCAGTTGTTCGGCCGCAACTCGGCCGGCATCGACGCGTCAGCATCGGTTCGGATCGGTCCGGCGGGGGGCGTTTCGGGACTGCGCCCGGTCTCCATGTGCATCGGAAATTCGGCTCTCGCCGATTGGCTCGCCTCGGGACGGACTTCGACGGAGACGTACACGATCGGGATCGACTCCACCAGTAGCGAATGTGGGAGTGACGTCTCGGGCAACTGGGGCGTCCTCGACTTCGACGGTGGTGCCAACTCGATGAGCGACGCTCAGGACTGGATCGCGAACGGATACGGCGGAACCGTGTCGGTGGGCGAGGCCCTCGACGGTGATCCGGGTATTCCGTCTCCCGCCTTGAACCTCGACGACTTGGTGGGTGAAATCGTCACGTTGCCGGTCTTCGAGAACCCGCGACTCGTGGGGTCGAACGCGACGTACGACATCGCCGGCTTCGTTCGCGTTCGGATCGTCGAGGTGAACCTCACGGGTTCGGCGAGCAATCGCAACGTGAAAGTGACGTTCGAGCCGGGAGCGGTGAACGGCTCGGTCGGTGGAATCGACGCCCCCGACTTCGGTGTGACCGCGTGGTCGGTGTGTTCCTTCGACGGAAAAGGTGTGTGTTCGTGAGAAATCTGCAATCACTGAAGAGGTTCGCTCCGGCGATGTTGGCGTTCGTGCTGGTCGCCCTCGGGACGTTGATGATCCTTCCCAAGAACGATGACGTGGCCAACGCCGATCAGCGTCAGCCCACTCTCGTGCTCGTTGCCGATGTCGAGTCGGGTACGGCGACGGCCGACCTGACCGCGCAGGTCGAGGTGAAGATGCTCGAGGTCGACGCCCGCGCCACCGGTGCGTTGGCGTCACTCGACGACCTGCCCGACGGAGTGCTGGTGGCCGATCACGTGGCCGGACAGCAACTGCTCGCCTCGTCGTTCGCCGCCAACGTGGTGGAAGGACTCGG